>NZ_NUNF01000058.1 GCF_002585305.1 Bacillus sp. AFS037270
GACAGCGCCTTTTTAATATTATTTAAATTTTTATCTTTGAACTTTTAATATAGTCGAGCTTCTGCACCTGGTTATCTTCTACGATTTCGGTTTCGTAGGAATGTTGGAATATCTAGTGCATCTTCTTGTGAAACATTCGTATTGCGGACTGGTTCTTGTGGAGCTTCTTCACGTTTGTGTTCCCTCTTAACAGGGTTTGCAGAAGACTTCACTTGTCCAAATGATGGACGTGTCACTTTCGGCTGAGTTACCTCTTCATTAAAGCCAGTTGCAATAACCGTAACAATAATTTCGTCTTTTAAGGTCTCATTGATAACTGAACCAAAGATCATATTGACTTCTTGGTCGGTTGCAGTTGCAACGATATCAGCAGCCTCTTGTACTTCGTAAAGGCTCAAATTAGATCCGCCTGTAATATTCATTAACACACCTTGAGCACCATCAATTGATGTCTCAAGTAAAGGTGAATTGATTGCCTTTTTAGCGGCTTCAGTAGCACGATTGTCACCGGCGGCAACCCCGATACCCATTAATGCAGACCCTTTATTGGACATAATTGTTTTTACATCGGCAAAGTCCAAGTTAATTAATCCTGGGGTAGCAATTAAATCAGAAATACCCTGAACACCTTGACGTAAGACATTATCAGCTTCGCGGAATGCCTCAAGCATTGGCGTACTTTTATCAACAATTTCAAGCAGTCGGTCGTTTGGAATAACAATGAGTGTATCAACCGCTTCTTTCATTGACCCAATACCGCCTGATGCCTGGTTCGAACGCTTTTTACCTTCAAAGGTAAATGGCCGTGTGACAACACCTACTGTTAAGGCGCCTAAATCGCGTGCGATTTGCGCAATAACCGGAGCAGCACCAGTACCGGTTCCTCCGCCCATTCCTGCCGTCACAAAGACCATATCGGCACCTCTAAGCGCCTCTTCAATCTGTTCTTTACTTTCTTCTGCAGCCTTTTTACCTACTTCAGGATTAGCACCAGCTCCAAGCCCGCGGGTCAGCTTAGCACCAATTTGCATTTTCACCTCAGCTTTTGAAAGATTTAATGCTTGTGCATCTGTATTCACGGCGATAAATTCGACGCCTTGAACTCCATGTTCAATCATTCGGTTTACTGCGTTATTGCCTCCGCCGCCAACTCCGATTACCTTTATTGTTGCAAGAGAATCTAAATTCGTATCAAATTCTAACATGACAAATCCTCCTAATTCGTCGATTCACTTTTCCTTATTCGAAAAAGTAACCAAGGAATTTTTTTACTTTTGATGACATTTTTTCTTCCGGATGTTTTTCTACTTTAGGTTTAGGCTGATGTTGTTTTGGTATTCTTTTTTCGATTGGCTCAGGAACCGTAACCACTTGGGTAGACCCTTTGGTTCCTCCAGGTAATCTAGCATTCTTGTAAGCGTACTTAATCAAGCCAACCGCTGTCGTATATAGAGGTTCTCTTACACCTATATAGTCAGGTGAGGCAATACGGACTGGATTTTGGAACATATCTTGGGCAAGTTCCAACATACCTTGCATTTTTGCAGTTCCACCTGTTAGGACGAAACCACCCGGTAAATCCGTTACTCCTAAGCGTTTCAATTCATGTGCGATCAGTTCAAAAATTTCTTCCATTCTAGCTTCGATAATTTCAGATAGATAGAGTTGGTTAAATTGCTGATGCTGGTCACTTCCGATAATTGGTACGCTGAAGAACTCATCTTCTGAGGCATTATCATAAAAGGCATGTCCATATTTTATCTTAATATTTTCAGCATCCTCTGTTGAGGTATGCAAAACTTTAGAAAGATCATTTGTAAGAAGATCACCGCCAACGGGAATCACACTGGTTGCTTTTAAGAATCCTTCTTCAAACACAGCAATCGTAGTGGATCCGCCACCGATATCGATCATGGCTACACCTAGATTTTTCTCATCCTTTGATAAGGCAAAATCTCCTGCTGCCAACGGCTGCAGGATAATATCTAAAATTTCTAGGCCTGCACGTTCCACACAGCGTAATGTGTTAATGATAATCGATTTTGAACCAGTAATAAGGGTTCCTTCCATTTCTAGGCGAACACCAATCATCCCGCGCGGATCATTGATTTCATCCTTACCATCGAGAATAAATTGTTTTCGAATGACACCAATATTTTCTCTTTCCGGTGATATAGAACCCACATGTGATGCTTCAATGACACGAATGACATCCTCATTCGTTATTTCCCGGTTTTGACTTGAAACCGCTACTATACCGTGACAATTATGGAGCATAATATCTCTTCCAGATATACCGACCACTACTTCGCGGATTTCCATTCCGATCATTCTTTCTGCCTGTTCAATTGCCCGCTTAATAGAATGAACGGTATCATCCATATCAACGATGGATCCTTTTCGTAAACCTTCTGATTTTACATTGCCAACACCAATTATATTTAACGTGTCTTTTCCAGAGTCATTGACCATTTCACCAATGATAACTTTTACACTGGATGTACCGATGTCAAGACTAACATATATTTCATTGCTGTTCATTCTATGGCACCTCCTTTTAATCTCCTTGGATAGAACAACAATTTCTTATTTTGTTCAGTACTAGTTTCATAGTCATATCTTATAAAATTATTCGTCACAACTACATATTTCCCTTTAAAAATTTCAACTTTTTTCTATTTTTTCTTTGTTTGTTGACCATTTTGTCAATAATATTCTACGTATGACGGCAATATTTTGAAACAATCTGACACCAAACGCAAAAACCGCTGCTAAATACAAGTCTACACCAAGATGAACACCGAGAAAAGCTAAACTTGCTGCAAGTACAATATTAAAAAAGAATCCTGATACAAACACCTTTTCATCATAAATGTTTTGCAAGTATGCCCTAATTCCTCCGAAAAGTGTGTCAAAAGCTGCCAGAATAGCAATCGACAAATAATTGGAATACTCCTCAGGAATTCGAATTTCAGTTAGTAATCCAAGGATGATTCCAATTATCAGTCCTATAAACGGAAGCCACATCAGGAACCTCCTCCCTCTTTAATCGGATCCATGTACTTAACCCGTATGGAGTTATCATAGGCAGGTATCGTAATGTCGGGATTTGATGCCGAAACGGATAGTCTTAAGCTTTCAGTGAAAAATTCATCCCTAGCTTTTGATACCTTCATCCGATTTGATAATTTTTCTGCAGTATTCATATCATCGACGCCTACTTTAATCTCAATTGGCAGTCCTCTTAGGGTATGTCCATCAATTTTTGTTTCTCCATTTATATCCCTGATAACCGTGGTATTAATAATCCTTTGACCATCTATTGCCACGTATTTAGCCTCATACATATTCAACTCATTTATTAACCTTTTTAATAGTTCCGGTGAAACAGAATCATTAACTGAAGTTCCCAGTTGAACATCCTCAATCACCGGCTCAATCAAAAGGGTTATCCCAGGACCGGTTATGTCGGTTAATCCCGCTTCAATTTTTAACTCTTGTAATGTATCCTTTAACGCTTGTTCCTTACTTTGTTTTCGCTTAGATTCATAGGCTGATAGTTTTTCTTCGTTAGAACGTATCTCACTTAATAAATTAGATTGAAATTCTTTTTCTTTTAGCAAAGCCTCACGAAGCTGCCAAATATCTCGTGTATCACGTTCCACTGGTTTTTTCACTGTTTGAAATTGAATGGCTATCATAAAGCCAACTAAAGTTGCTATTAAGGTAAGACTAAAATTTAATTTTGGCTTGTCCACTTTTTTCACCTGACCTTCTCCATTCTTTTCATTGTGGACATTATTTAGCTACCCAAAATTGGATTTAGGACCATTTCATCTTCCGTTTCCAGTGTGAAAACTACATTATCATTGACCAATTGGTCCTTAACTCCACCTGTAAGGTTTAGCGATGAAGACAGTACCTCTGGATCGCCTATCGCAGTGATGACAAATGGGGCAGGATATGGCACCCCATCCACGGTAATAACTGGCCCGTTACACACAATATAGGAGTGGCTCGTTAGCCTTTGACCGTTAATGGCTACAGCTGCTGCACCTGAGATATACAGTTCGTTCACTACTTTAAAAACATGCTGTTCATGAACAAGGTAATTGTTCACATTGTCTTCTTTTGGGTCATAGGCTCCATCAGACAGGGTCACCTTCACACCCTTCCCCTTTACCTTAACTTTTCCGAGGAACATTCGATATTTTTCGGCATCCTCCGCCAGATTCAGGAAAACTTGAGTCTCTTTCGAAAGATTTTTTTCATTTTTCAGGACTTTTTCCTGCGTTTGATTTAATTCTTTTTGCAGCTTACGATTGATTTCCTCTTGGGCAATTAATTGGTTTCTTAATCCTAAGGTTTTTTCGTATTGTGTGCCTGAAAGATTCCGTTTTTCATTTTGATGCTTAATTTGTGTAAGGTGAAATGAGAATGCAACCATAAACCCCAGAACTAAACAGACAAGGGATAGGATAAAATGCTTTCCTCTCACCTTTATCTTATTCACCGTCTTTTTCCTCCACTTCTGGTCCAAAAGCCTTAAAATACGAACCTACTTCTAAGTCGATTAATCCCTTTTTATTAGGATCTAACTGGCTAATGATTGAAGGGTAATGAACCATCTTTTCTGAAAAACTTCTAAGCGTTGCGCTAACTTCAAAGCCATCATTCATAAATAAGGAAATATGATAATGATCAGTTTTTTTCGGAGTATAATGTATTTCAGAAATGGAGTTTGTAATTTCAATCGGAAGTTTTTCTAATTCTTTAACCAGTAGGTTAAGAACTGAACCTTCCTTAAATTCGAAAAGAATCGGAGAATTAACTGGAATTATTTCCGTTTTTCTATCCTTTAAAATCTTACCATTTTCCATAATTGGCAGGTAGTGTTTACCGCTTTTTAAGTATGCTACTCTCTTATGCTCTTTCACTTGGATTTGAATAGAATTAGGCCACTGTATCTGAACATTCACCTTGTTAATTTCTGATAAATGATCTATTTTTGAAGCAATATTACTCTTTTTTATCTTCCAAATATTCGTGTCCTTAGTAATACCACTCGCCTTAATGATTTCAGCATCACCATATACTTCATTCCCAGTCACATTAATATGTTTTACATGACTTAATGGAGATTGAGAATAGGCCACTACAACTATCATTGTAAAAAACAAAATAAGCAGGAGCACAAGGCGTCTATTTGCCTTTTTTCGTCTTTGCTCCTTAAGTTTTGGAATACGATCTTCAAGAGCAACGATTTTATCATTTTCCATCCATAACTCTCCTCCAAAAGAAAAGCGTGAGCGCTATATGCGCGCTTAAGTTATAGTTTACAAAGTATGTATGAAACTTAAAAACTATAAGCAGTTGCCCCAAAGCTTGTCCATGTTACATATAAAGAGAAACAACGGCACGAAAATTCATGCCGTCACTGATTTTCTTGCTAGAATCTACGTATTATATTAACTGTAATTATAACACAATATTTGTCATTCGTAAGGAATTTCTTACAGGTAAAGTAAGGTTACCGCCCAATAATCTCTACCTCTGTCTCCATCTTAACTTGATAAAGATTAAAAATAGTGTCCTTTACATACTGTATTAAGGATAGAACATCCGCAGCTGTAGCATTTCCGGCGTTAACAATAAAATTTCCGTGCATTTCTGAAATTTTTGCCCCGCCAATGCTGTAACCCTTTAAACCTGCATCCTCAATTAATTTTCCGGCATAATTCGGAAGTGGGTTCCGGAATATACTACCTGCACAAGGGAAATTCCATGGTTGTGTTTCTTTCCGGTAATCCTTATTTTTTTGCATTTGGGCAACAATCGCTGTCCGATCACCTTGGGAAAGCTTAAAAACTGCTTCTATGACAATCCCTGGGCGTTTCTTTTGGAGAATGGATGTTCGATAAGAAAATTCCATTTCTTGGTTCGTCAGCCATTCCATTGATCCGTCATCAAATAGAATATGAGCTTTTGTTAAAATTTTGCTAATATCTGATCCATGTGCACCAGCATTCATGTATACAGCCCCGCCGACCGAACCAGGAATGCCGCTGGCGAATTCTAAGCCAGAAAGCCCTTTTTTACTGATGGAAGTAGCCAGACTAACAAGGGAATAACCGCCGCCGACAGTGATTTCAGTTTCGCTAATTTCGAGGTGATCTAAGCCCGAACTAAGCTTAATGACCACTCCTTCAATACCCTTATCTGAGACTAACAAATTGGATCCTCTGCCAATTGCCCGCCATTTCATACCGTTCTTTTCAATCACCGACATAACCTTTTTTAAATTATCGACTGATGAAGGTTCTATAAAAAGGTCTGCAGGACCGCCAATTTTAATTGTCGTATGATTTAACAAAGGTTCGTTTTGTTTCACTTTTCCAATATTAAGGTTTTGCAATTCTGATATAATTGCGTCCATCAATACCACCTAACTTTCCTAGATGCGTTTTTTTCAGTTTATGCATGAAAATAATTTGGGCTACTTTCGATTTGTTTTGACAAGTTGTTTCATTACGGCATACAGCCGCACGGCCGAATCTGGAACGCCCATTTTTTTGGCCTTTGCTTTCATATCCTTTAAATGCCCGCTATTTAATAGGATTTGATCGATGTGACTGACTAGACTTTTATTATTTAAATCCTTTTCTAATAGCAATTGGGCCGCACCATGGTCACTTAAAGACCTTGCATTTTTTTCTTGATGGTTATTCGTCACATACGGGCTTGGAACTAAGATACTTGGAATTCCTAACGAGGTTAATTCGGCAAGTGTGGTGGCTCCTGCTCTTGATACGACCAGATCAATCCCGGCCAGTACTTCTGGCATGTTATGAATAAATGGCTTAATCACCACATTTTTTGGATTACCTACTAGCTCTACTTCCTTTTGGACAGCTTCATAATGAGCATCACCCGTTATATAGAGGATCTGGTATGGTTTTTCAGCTAATTCTGCGAGTGCCTTTACAACTGCTTCATTAATCGGCCTTGCCCCTCGGCTTCCTCCGAAGATTAGCACAGCTGGTTTTGTGGCACTAAGGCCTGCTGAAAGCCTTCCTTTAATGCCATCCTTACCAAGGACCTCTGAAGCTCGAGGATTACCCGTAAAAACAACTTTTTCACTTGGAAAATATTCCTTTGCTTCTTCAAAACAAATTGCGATTTTATTAACATATCTGCTTAAGAATTTATTGGTTAAACCTGGTACACTATTTTGTTCGTGAATGATAGTTGGAATACCAAGTCCTTTTGCAGCATAAACGACAGGTCCGCATACATAGCCGCCTGTTCCAATAACAATATCAGGTTGAAACTCTTTTAGGATTCTCTTACTATCCTGAACACCTTTTAGAAATCTAATAATGGTCTTTACATTTTCAAAGGATAGCTTTCTTTTAAAACCGGTAATATGAATAGATTTAAAAGCAATATTTTCCCTTGGGACAAGCTTGCTTTCTAATCCATTTGTTGTTCCGATATATAAGAATTCTGCTTCTTTACTTTCTTTTTGAATTTCTCTAATGAGTGCGAGAGCGGGATATATATGTCCGCCAGTCCCTCCGCCACTTACTACTACTTTCATTTTCTCACCTCTAAAAAGTTGCTAAACACATTCTACTATAAAAACAATAAAAAATACGTTTGAAAAAGGAATTTTATTTAATTGTAATAAAGAAAAGCGTAAGCGCCCGTTTAGCGGCGTACATTAGCCGCTGGGAGCTGGAGCTAATTGACCAACTTATCCATTAAACATAAAAAGAACCCTGCCAAATGAACAGGGTATCAATTTAAAATCTTGAATATCGGCTTATATTAAGGAGAACACCAATTGCCATAAGCATTAACGTTAACGACGATCCCCCATAACTCAAGAATGGCAGTGTTATACCTGTAACCGGCATGAGCCCAGTAACAACACCAATATTAATCATTACTTGAATGGCCACCATCGCAATAATTCCAACTGCGAGGAAACTTCCATATAAATCAGGTGCACCAAGTGCAATTCGAATTCCCCGCCATAACAATAGGGCAAATAATAGCAATATGAACGAGCCGCCAATAAATCCTAGTTCTTCTGATAGAATCGCAAAAATAAAGTCGGTCTGCGGTTCCGGCAAGTAAAAAAACTTCTGCCGGCTCTCACCGAGTCCTAAGCCAAATAACCCGCCTGGACCGATGGCATAAAGGGATTGAATAATTTGAAATCCACTCCCCAATGGGTCCGACCATGGGTCAAGGAAAGAAGTAATCCGCTTAATCCGGTATGGTGCAGAAGCAATTAATCCGACAAACCCTGCTACACCAAGAAGGCCTAAAAAAGCAAAATGACTGATCCTAGCGCCTGCAATAAAGATCATAACAACACAAGTACCCATCATAACCGTTCCGGTCCCTAAGTCAGGCTGCAGCATAATCATGGCAAAGGCAATAAAGGCAAGACCAAGAGAAGGGATAAGACCCTTTTTAAAGGAGGTAATGACTTTTTGCCGTTCAGACAAATATTTTGCTAAGAATGCGATCATGGCAAGTTTCATAAATTCGGAAGGCTGTATGGAGAAGGCTCCTACCCCAATCCAGCTTCTTGACCCATTTCGAACATTCCCTATTCCTGGAATTAACACGAGTACTAATAACACAAAACAAACAAGTAGGATTGTTTTGGCATATGTCCGCCAAGTCCAGTAATTTACGTTCATAATAAAAAACATCGCAACGATTCCCACCCCGGCAAATAGGGTTTGCCTTTTTGCAAAGAAAAAGGAATCTTGGAATTTATATTCGGCCCAAATTGCACTAGCACTGTATACCATTATGAGCCCTATTGCCAGTAGTGTGAACGTTACAATCATTAAGATAAAGTCGGGAGTTGTTCTCTTTGTCGGCACCACTATCCACCTCAAACCACGTGTTTTAGGGCCGCTAAATCAAAAGTTATAAGCTTAACTTCGATAAGTGTCCTGCTAAAACGCCGATAGGCCCTTTTAGCTTTTCTTTGGACAAGCCCTTACTTAAGCTTATGCACCGCTTCGATAAAAATGTCTCCCCTGACTTCAAAACTTTTATATTGGTCCCAGCTTGCGCAAGCAGGTGATAAAAGGATGACGTCGCCAGGTACGGAATATCGATATGCTTCCGGCACTGCCTTTTCAACATTATCGACACGGCTGATCGTTTTTATTCCGGCGAGCTTCCCGACCCGCTCAAGTTTAGGGGCGGTTTGGCCAAATGTGATTAAAGTCTTAACATCTTTTAAGTATGGAATCAGCTCATCAAACTCATTACCGCGGTCAAGACCGCCCGCAAGCAAAATCGTTGGGGCGGTAAAGGCCGACAGAGCCTTAACCGTTGCTAAGATATTCGTAGCCTTCGAATCATTATAAACCTTTCTACCATTGACATCAGCCACATACTGCAAACGGTGCCTGACACCTGTAAAGGTTTTGAGGACCGTTTGGATAGCGCTGTTTTCTACTCCTGATAGTTTTGCGGCCGTCATGGCAGATAAGATGTTTTCAAGGTTATGTACCCCAGGCAGCACTATTTCGTTAATTTCCATTATCGGCTCACGATTAAAGAACAACCAGCCGTTTTTAATATAAGCACCCGCTGTCAGTTCCTTTTTAGTGGAGAAAGGGATGATAGTAGCGTTTGAATTCCGGGCAATCTCCATTGTTTCTTCTTGGTCAGCATTGATTACTAAATAGTCAAGCTCGGTCTGATTTTTCGTAATATTAGCTTTGGCTTGAATGTATTCCTTTCTGGTGCCGTGATAATCCAAGTGAGCATCATAAAGGTTTGTGATAATAGCAATCCTCGGAGTAAAGGTGTTAATCCCCATTAATTGAAACGAAGATAGTTCAATGACAATGGTATTATCCTTTGCAGCCTTCTGGGCAACCCCAGAAGCTACTGTACCGATATTACCAGCTATTAAGGGCTCCTTGTTCCCTTCCTTCATCATTTCATAAACAAGAGTAGTCGTTGTGGTTTTTCCATTAGTTCCTGTAATGCCGATAAAGGGAGCTTCGGAAATCTCATAAGCAAGCTCCACCTCTGTTATAACAGGAATCCCCTTTTCAATTGCCCCTTCAATCATGGGATTATGGTAAGGAATTCCAGGGTTTTTCACAATTAGTTCGAAACCTTCATCGAGAAGTTCAATTGGGTGATCACCACATATTACTTTTATCCCTTGTTCAAGTAATCCTTGAGCCTCAGGATTTTCTGATAATGGCTTTTTATCATTCACAGTAACAAACGCTCCAAGCTTATGTAACAAAGACGCTGCCGTTACACCACTTTTAGCTAAACCAAGTACAAGAATTTTTTTATAACGATAAGATTCGATCTGTTTCACTTACAACCACACCTCAATATAGATACCTAGTATCGCAAATATTAATCCAACACTCCAAAACGTTACAACAACCCGCCATTCCGACCAGCCCACTAGTTCGTAATGATGATGCAAGGGGCTCATTCGGAAAATCCGTTTACCAGTAGTCTTAAAGGAAGCTACCTGAAGAATTACTGATAAGGTTTCAATTACAAATACACCGCCAATGATGATAAGCAGGATCTCTAGTTTTGTTAAGATCGCAATCGCGGCAATTGCCCCGCCTAACGCCAATGATCCTGTATCGCCCATAAATACTTTAGCAGGATGGGCATTAAATACCAAGAAACCTAAAACTGCTCCCACAACGGCTACAGAGAACACGGCAATTTCAAATTGATTTTGATTCCAAGCGAGCACAGCAAACGCCCCAAAAGCAATCGCCGCGGTGCCTGACACCAAACCGTCAAGGCCATCTGTTAGATTGACGGCATTTGAGAAGCCGACAAGCCAGAAAATGATTAATAACACATAACCCCAGCCTAAATCAATGGAAAAATCACCAAACGGAAACTTGATTTCGGTAGACTGACCAGTATGCTTATAGATTAGATAAAAGATAACAGAAATAATAATTTGCCCTAATAGTTTCTGCCTTGATGTAAGTCCCAAGTTACGTTTTAAGACAACCTTAATAAAATCATCCAAAAACCCCAGCAGTCCAAATCCAAATGTGACAAACAAAAGTAAAAAAGCTGTTACTGGTGTATGATCTGCGTACTTCGCAATCATGACCAGTGTGGTTATGATGATGGAAAATAAAATCATGACTCCCCCCATTGTTGGGGTGCCTGATTTTTTTTGGTGCGATTTAGGACCTTCCTCGCGGATGCTTTGTCCAAATTTCAATCTTCGCAAGAAGGGAATAAAGATTGGAGAAAGTAAAACTGAGATCAAAAAGCCCATTATTATTGTGAAAAAAATAACTTGCTCCTCCATTTTATCCCCTCCTTTCATGATTATTCTGTGATGTTAGGTTTGCTAATAGTCCAGCAATATCATATGATTGTTTATTTTTATTAAGAAGTGTTTCGTTTGAAATTTTAAAGTTCGTTCTTTCCATATGCTTGTTCGTTTCTCCATCTAATTTTTCAATATAAAGTGTAATGATATCTTTCATGGCTTCCGCAAGATCGTTTGTTAAAAAAACAGGAAACTGGGTTGGTATGTAGTGCGGAAGTGTTTCATCTTTATCCCAAATGGCAGCAACAGCCCCGTTAGAAATCGCCTCTAAGAGCTCCCCTGACTCTTTGTTCGTAGGCACAAATAATCCTTTTGGCTGTTCCGCATCAGCTCGGTCGGACACTGTACTGAACAGAATTTCATCTTGGACTCCTCGTTTATCGTTAAACAAACTTCCCAAGTCTTTCAAAGCTAAAAACATAGCTATCTCCCCTTAATTGCTTCCCTTGCCACAAGTCTGTCATCAAAATCAAGAACTTCTTTGCCAATGATTTGATAGGTTTCATGCCCTTTACCGGCGATAAGGATGACATCTCCAGGTGACGCTTGGCTCACAGCTGTAAATATGGCCTTTCTCCGATCAGGAATGACTTGATAGTTCTCCCCTTGCACCCCTGCTTCCATATCTTTCAAAATGTCTACAGGGTCTTCGCTTCTAGGATTATCTGATGTCAAGATCGGATCCGTTGCAAACTTGCAGGCAATCTGCGCCATTATTGGCCGTTTTGTACGATCCCGGTCCCCGCCGCAGCCTACAATAACGAAAACCTTTTTCTCGGCAAAATGCTGGATCGTTTTTAAAACATTTTCTAAACTATCCGGGGTGTGCGCATAATCCACAATCACTGTAAAGTCTTGGCCTGCATTTACTAGTTCAAACCTTCCCGCAACCCCTTCGACACTTTCGATGGATTGAATAATTTGCTCTATTTCAAGTCCAGATACTAAAGCCGTTGTAATGCTGGCTAAAACATTGTAGACACTGAATTTGCCAATTAACTGCATTCGAATTGGATATGAAACACCCTTTATTTCAAGGTCAAAGACTGTCCCTTTCGGAGTCATCTGAATATTTTTGGCCTTGATATCTGCCTCTTGCTCAATTCCGTATGTAACAACATGAGCAGCTGTTGATCGGCTATACATTTCTGTAGCAGTATCATCCGCGTTTAAGACAGCGAATTTCGGCATATTTAAGTCAAAGGTATTGCCAAGCTGCGCAAATAATAAGCTTTTTGCCCGTTTATATTCCTCCATTGTCTGATGGTAGTCAAGATGGTCTTGTGTAAGGTTAGTAAAAACGGCCACATTATAATCACAGCCATGAACCCTCCCTAAATCAAGGGCATGGGATGAAACCTCCATAACTGCTGTATTAACACCAGCATCAACCATTTGTTTAAACGTTTTTTGAAGTGTCAAACTTTCTGGGGTGGTATTTTTAGTTTCAATCATTTTATCAGCGATTTTTGTGTACATCGTGCCAATTAGCCCCGTCTTCTCCCCAGCATCGGCAAATATTTTTTCAATTAAGTGACTCGTGGTTGTTTTTCCATTTGTGCCTGTTATTCCGATTAAGTGAAGGCTTTTGGTTGGCTGCCCATAAAAAGCATCAGCAAGTACGGCCATCGCCCTCGTGGTATCGTTAACAAGTAAAACCGGAACTTCTAAATCTAAAGGTCTTTCAGCAAGAATGGCTACTGCTCCATTTTTAACAGCAGATTCTGCGAAATCATGTCCATCCACGGTGTAACCTTTAATACAAATAAATAAGCTCCCTTTTTGCACCTTCCTATTGTCGTTCTCAATCGATGTAATTTCTGGATTTTCCCCTTTATAGGGAACGATTGCGTGCAGACTTTCAAGCAGCTTTTGTAGCTTCATTTTATCTCATATCCTCTCAATACCGAACATTACTAATTCCTAGCTTATTCCTAAAAGTAATTCCTTACGAAAGTTCCATCTTATTTTACATTAAAACATTTTATTTTACCATTTAGTAATGAATCCGTAATAAAATTTTTAGGCGGCGGAAAACATTCCGGCCGCCTCCTGTATGAACGCTATTGATTTAATTAGTCTCCCTTACCAAAGTAAAGTCTTACTTTTGAGCCTTCTTTTACTTTCGTCCCTGGTTCCGGAGATTGTCTTACCACCACATCCCCTTCTCCACTTCCATCAATCGATAGATTAATAAGCTGTTCCTGAAGTTCACTTTTTGACATGCCTACAAAATCCGGTAATTTAACTAACGGCACATCAGGCCATTTTATTTCTTTCTCTATTTGGTCTTTACGCGGTTGTACTCCCATTGCACTTAAGCTGTCTTTCATTATGGCACCTACGATTGGGGCACTGACTGTACCCCCAAAGGCGGTAACCCCTTTAGGATTATCAACAGCTACATAGATAACAATTTGCGGGTCATCTGCAGGCGCAAATCCCATAAAGGAAACGATAAAGTTATTTTCAAGATATCTTCCATTCTGAGCCTTTTGGGCCGTTCCTGTCTTACCTCCGACACGATATCCTTCAATGAAGGCTCTGCCCCCTGAACCCTTAGCCACAACGCTTTCTAAAGCATTTCGTATTTCTTTTGATGTTTCTTCCGTAATGACCCGTCTCTTTACTACTGGCGTATTTCTCATCACCACTTCTTTTGTAATCGGATCAACGAGCTCTTTTGCGATATATGGCTTGTAGAGAATCCCTCCATTGATGGCCGCAGATACGGCTGTAATCTGTTGGATTGGTGTTACAGATACCCCCTGTCCAAAAGCAGTTGTCGCTTGTTCAACCGGACCTACCCGGTTCAAATTAAATAATATTCCTGTTCCTTCACCTTGCAAATCAATACCGGTCTTTTGACCAAATCCAAAATCCTTAATATACTTAAACAGCTTATCCTTTCCTAACCGTTCTCCTAATTCTACAAACCCCGGGTTACAGGAGTTTTCGACAACCTCGAGGAAGGTTTGGTCACCATGGCCGCCCCTTTTCCAACACTTTAACCTTGCACCGGCCACTTGAACAGAACCTGAATCATGAAAATGCTCCTTCTCCAAGTTAACCTTTCCTTCATTCAAGGCAGCAGCAAGGGTAATGATTTTAAAAGTCGAACCTGGTTCATAGGTCGACCAGACTGGCAGGTTTCGATTATATACCTCTTGGGAAACATTTCGGAAATTGGCAGGGTCAAATGTCGGCCTGCTCGACATCGCCAATATTTCGCCGTTATTCGGATTCATCGCGATAGCTACGATACCATCTGGATTATATTTTGCCTGCGCGATATCCAGCTCTCGTTCAACAATTGTTTGGATTTTCGAATCAATCGTTAATTTTAGATCAAGTCCTTTAGTGGGCTGCTCATAATCATCTGCCATGTCATTCATTCTTTCCCCTTTGGCATTGGCATAGAATTTTACAGCCCCCCTTTCACCACTTAATTCTTTATCATAGTACTGCTCAAGGCCCATTAAACCTTGATTATCTACTCCAGTAAACCCAAGTACATGCGATAGATAACTTCCATTTGGATAATACCGTTTGGAATCTTCACCTACATAGACTCCTTCGAGACCTAGAGCCCTAATTTCTTTCGCTTTTTCATGGGAAATTTTTCGGCCTTCTTTTAACCGGACTGACGAAGCTCTTTTAGTAATTTCTCGGTAGGCTGATTCTTTAGACATATTTAATACCGATGCGAGCTTCTCTGCCGTGGTTGCCGGGTCTTTTATCTGCCGTGGGATAACATAGACAGTTGGTGCACTAATATTGGTTGCTAACGCCACCCCATTGCGATCGACAATTTTGCCCCGCTCCGGCTCAAAAGGGATGTTCCGGCTCCACGAACCTTTCGCTTTTTCGGTCAGCTTATCTCCAAGAACAAACTGGACGTATCCAAGACGAACATCAATAATTAAGAAGGTTAGGAATCCAACGAATAGTGCAATCATTAGCCGTTTTCGAACAGTAACATTAGAAACACGCATATAATGAATGATCCTCCTTTATTCCACTCTCACTTTCATTATCGTTCATTTATATGCTTGTACTTTTTTAAATAGAACGGGACAACCCTTGAGGGTAAAATAAAAATCCCGCTGTCAGCGGGATTTTATTAGTCTTGAACGGTTGGCTCTTCATCCGATTGTGCGTTATCATTTTGATTCTCATTATTTGTCGATTGCTCTTCCGGGCTTTTTAAATCAATATTGAGATAATCTCTGCTTTTTAATGGTTCATCCGGCTTAATATTTTGAAAAGTGACAAAACCCTGGCCCTTAGAATTTAATTTTAAATTGGCCATTTTTGCCACTTTCATGACATCCCGGAGCGACCATCCTGTCATATCTGGAGCCGTCATTTCTCCAGCTGTTTTCATAATAACCCTCTCACCTTCTAAAATGGTGGTCCCTGCCTTGGGCAGTTGTCCGGTTACTTTTTTACCGTCGCCTAATACTACAGGTTCATATCCATCTGCTTTTAAGCTTTTAACAGTATCCTCCACAGATTCTCCAACCAATTTAGGCAGTTTATTAATTTTGGCCACTTCTAGCTTGGATGGTTGGATATTTAAATAATTAAGACTATTTTTCATAACGGGATTAAAAATTTCAGAGACTGGAATGGCCCCTTGACCGGCTTCCGCACCTTTAAGTTTTGGCTGTTGAACAGCTACATAAACAATTAGTTTCGGGTCATCCTTTGGTGCCATCCCTAAGAAGGAAAAGACATAATTGTTTACACCCGATAAATATTTGCCATTAGTCCCCGGGATGTTAGCTGTACCTGTTTTACCCGCCACACTATAACCATCGATTTTGTAACGTACCCCCGTACCTTTAGGCGAAGTCACAACCGTTTCTAAAATATCACGGACCTCCTTAGCCGTATCAGCCGATATCGGTGTTGAAACGACTTGCGGTGAGGTTTCCTCAATGGTCTTTCCTGTATCATGATCAACAATTTTCTTTACAACATGAGGCTGTAACATTTTCCCATCATTTGCAATTGCGGTTGCTGCTTGAATTTGTTGAATGGCGGTGATCGCCGTACCTTGTCCATATGCAGTGGTGATTTTTTCAATTGGGTAGTGATATTGAATTTTCCCTGATGTCTCATTAGGAAGTTCAATTCCTGTAGGTTTATCAAAACCAAATTTGGTCAAATACTCCCTAAATTTCTCGAAGCCTAACTTTTCTTTGGCTATTTTAGCAAACGCTACATTGGACGAGCGTTGAACTCCTTCTAGATAGGTAATGGATCCCCAGCCTGAATAATTGTGGTCGTGAATAGTTTGACTTTTTTCTGTTACCCTATAAGAGCCAGATTGATACTTTTCATTTGGATTAAATACCCCTTCCTGAACAGCCGCTGCAAGAGTAAAGATCTTCATGGTGGACCCTGGCTCGTAGGATGTTTCGATGGCTTCATTATGCCAGCTATCAGTAATTCCTTCTTTGGTTTCCGGCTGGAAAGACGGACGCTGGCCCATTGCCAAAATATCCCCAGTTTTAGGATCAGCAACAATCGCAATAATTTTTTTCGGTTTATAATCCTTTACCACTTGATCCATCGCATCTTCTAGAAAGGTTTGAATCTTTTGATCAAGCGTTAGATAAACATCATTACCATTTTGTGCAGCGGATATTTTTTCTTTACCATCAGGCAGGATATACCCCCATAAATCACTCTCATAGCTAATACTGCCATTTTTCCCTGTCAGTTGATCATTTAACGTTTTTTCGATTCCCATTTTCCCGACAGATTTATAGGTTCCGTCCTTTTGCTCAGTTCGGTCCACATAGCCAACTACATGTGAAGCGAAAATTCCATTTGGATAGAAGCGTTTAGAATCACGAGAAAAGGTAATTCCAGGGAGTTTTAAACTTTCAATTTTTTTCTTTGTATCAAAATCGATATTTCTTCCTTCCTTACCAAACTCCACTTGGAATCGTTTGTTCTTTTTCCCATTTGATAAGATTTTATAAATCTCTGATTCATCTAATTTGATATATTTAGATAGTTCACTAGCAGTTTTGTTTAGATCCTGTACATGTTGAGGTTTTTTAGGATTCGTTGTCATCTTCTTATCTAAAATGGCAATGAGGGTGTAGGCTGCTGTATCCTCAGCCACTGCTACACCATTTCGATCGTAAATAATTCCTCTGTTAGCCTGTAAGGTTCCCTCGCGATTGTATTTTTGCTGGGCCTTGGCGGCAAGAGGTTGTCCATTTACTTCACCTGAAATTTCAATCGAAAAATACCTGCAAATCAATACAAAAAAGAGCAGGCCGAATATCCCAAACAATATCGCTGCTCCCACATTCATATATGGCTGTTTCTTATTCATTTCTTCTGCACGACCTTGACGTTATTTTCATCTTTTATTAAACCTAATTTTTTAGCCTTTGCAAATATACGGTCATAAGAGCTTAGCTCACTAACTTGAACCTTAAGATCCTCATTAACCTTTTCCTGTTCGTTTATTTTATCCTGAACAATTTGGAGGTCTTTGTTCGCTTCATATAGTTTTGATTGATTTGAAATAAGATGGATTGATCCAAAACAAACCATTCCCGCAAACACCACTCCAATTATTTTTTCCCCCGGAGTCAGCCAGGACTTTTTAATTTTTACTTCACGCTTAATTTGAACTTTTTGCTCGGTTTGTTGCTGCTCTAATACTTTCCTGGCAAGATTACTCAAATACTTCCCCTCCAGATTCTATTTAATAGTAGCTCCTCTTATTCGATTAAGGTAAAGCCAAGAGCACACAAAAACGTGCACTCTAGAGACTTTATAATTTTTCAGCAATCCGAAGCTTCGCAGACCGTGCCCGGTTGTTTTGCTCCAGTTCTGCTTCAGATGGAAGAATGGGTTTACGCGAAACTAGCTTTAAAATTGGTTTATACTCATCTGGAATGATGGGTAAACCCTTCGGTAATGAAGGTGTCTCACTTGCCTTTTTAAAGGCTGCCTTACAAATTCGATCCTCAAGGGAATGGAAGGTAATCACACTTATTCTGCCCTCAGGATTGAGTATGTCTATGGCTTGATTTAGAGACTGTTCAAATACAGCCAGTTCATCATTTACAGCGATTCTGACTGCTTGAAAGACTCGCTTAGCAGGGTGTCCACCCTTTCTTCTTGCCGGTGCTGGGATGGCTTCCTTAATTAACTCAACCAGTTCCCCGGTCGTCTCAATCGGCTTAACCGCTCTCGCGCTCTCAATTTTTCGAGCTATTTGCTTTGAAAATTTCTCCTCACCATAACGAAAAAAGATACGGACGAGATCTTCATATGCCCAGTGATTAATGACGTCGAATGCGGATATATCAGCATCGTTATCCATTCTCATGTCTAACGGGGCATCATGATGGTAACTAAACCCACGCTCAGGTGTATCCAGCTGCGGCGATGATACTCCCAAATCATATAAAATTCCATCTACCTTATAGACCCCGAGTTTTTCAAGCTCTTCTTTTAAATATAAAAAATTACTTTTAATGATGACTAATTGCTCACCATATTCGGCTAATTTCACTTTCGCATTAGCAATGGCGGTTTCATCCTGGTCAAATGCATAGAGTTTTCCACCCGCACCAAGTCTTGAAAGAATAAGAGCGCTATGACCTGCCCCTCCTAATGTACAATCAACATAGATGCCATCTGACTTAATGTCCAATCCGTCAACAGCTTCATTTAATAACACAGTTGTATGTTCAAACATTTACGTACCTTCCTTTTCCAATCGAACGATATTAATGAGAAATATATTAATATAACTTTTCCCATTATATATCAAAGCCAATCATATTTTCTGCTATTTCAGCAAAAGATTCCTCAGATTGTGAGAAATAATCCTCCCAAATCTGCTTGCTCCAAATTTCAATTCGATTGGAAACACCTAAAATAACACATTCTTTCTCTAATTTAGCATACTGCAATAGTGGTGTTGGGATATTAATTCTTCCTTGTTTATCCAGTTCGCTTTCTGTTGCTCCGGAAAAGAAGAATCTAGTAAAAGCACGGGCATCTTTTTTAGTCAGCGGCAGACCTTTTAATTTTTCTTCTATCAGGGCCCACTCAGATACTGGGTAACCAAACAAACATTGATCCAATCCTCGCGTGATAATAAACATGTCGCCAAGTTCTTCACGGAATTTGGAGGGCACAATTAAACGGCCTTTACTATCAATGCTGTGATGGTACTCACCCATGAACATACCCGATACCCCCACTTTCTATAAAAAATGTACCACATTCCCCCACTTTCCTCCACCTATTTTTTAACTATTCGCCCCACTTTCTAAAAAATCCTTTTTTAGCAGTGATTTTTTAGAAAAAAAAAGAAAAACTCCACTGCTAAAGGTGGAGTTTTATCTATAGTTTTATTACTTTATGCCTGCCATCAAATTCATAGCTGCCAGTCATAATATCATTTATAAAGTTTTGACCATATTGGTTTAAATAATAAAAGATATTCCAAATCCGCTCTTGCGGGGAACCATCTGGACGCAAGGCAAGATCAACACGTGCATATTTTTTTAAAACGATATCGTGTTGTAACTTAACGGTTTCTTCAAGTTTCGATTTCATAAAACCAATTTCTTTTAATAAATAATTTTCATTTTTCTTAAGCATTGGTAAAAGCCCGCGATCTAGCTGTTCTGTTTTTACTTTAATTAAATTGTACTGTTCCAGCAGAAGATTAATGGTATTAGTAAATAACTGTTCGAGCTCCTGGTCTTTTATAGCTTCTAAAAATCTTCCTTTATCCTGCTTTGTACCATTACTTAACACTTCGGCTAAATCTAAGTTCAATTCAGAAAGATCAGTTTCTACCGAACGATCTAAGAAGGTTATATTTAATCGCGGTACAATTGGCGGCATTTTTATATCAAACTGCTCAAAGACAAGTTTTAGCTCCGCCCAATAAGCAATTTCCCCAGGTCCTGCAATAAAGGCTATCGTTGGGAAAAGCCATTCTTGCATTAAGGGACGTGTTACCACATTATTGCTTAAAACAGCCGGATTTTCATTGGCTATTGAAATTAATTCCTCTTTTGAAAAAGAAATCGCTCCACTTTTACCCACAAAGCAATCGTTTTCACGTTCAAACTCCAATAATAGTCTTTCATTTAATCGCTGATCATAATAGAAGAGATTGGCTGCATTCTCTGATGTATCGATTATCTTTGGAAAACCCTTCTTTTCTATTTGTTTTTGCTGCTCTAATAAAGAATGGGTAATCCTGTCGTGATGTTCAATCTGCTGTTTAAAAAATTCCTTTTGTAACTGACGGAATTCTTTGTTACCAGAGTCAACGATGAGAAGCCCATAATCCTTAAACAGTTCCATAATAAGGTTCGCAAAAAAATCAACAAAGGTGGTCGACTTTGCTATTTGCTCTTCAGCTAACGCTAACAGTCCGTTGGTATATTCGGTTTCACCAAAATTCTTTATTAAATTCTGAACCCAAGAGTGACAAATACCTTTATCCAGTACAATATCAGATACCATTTTCTTTTGATGCACCTTTTCAGGATATACCCATTTATCTACACTCTGCTTATTCTGGACAAATACATGATTGACTTCTTGGAAATCATGGTCTTCTCCTGCAATCCAAAAAACAGGGATAACCGGAACACCAAGCTGCCTTTCTTTTTGTTCTGCCAGCTTTATAATAGAAATGACCTTATGTATGGAATAAAGTGGTCCTGTAAGGATCCCTGCTTGTTGACCACCAATTACGACAAGACTATCAGCTAGTTTAAGTTTATCAATTGATTTCTTTACAGCTTCTGAAGTGGGAAAACTCTCCATAAAGCTCTCAATATGCCGAGCAACCTCGATGCGGGGAAACGGTCTATTGTTTAACTCAGCTATTCTTTTCATATCTTCTTGAGAGTCATTATACCGATAATGAAAAAAAGGCTGTACCTCAACAGATTGTTCCAAATAATTCGATGCAAACCGATTAGTTGCCGGCAAAGAGAGATTTAAAATCTCCATTCGTGTACTTCCTTTCTGTTACCGTGATTCATTCTTAGAAGAGTATACCATTATCCACCCCATATAAAGAAAACTTTTGCTCTAATTTAGGATGAAAAACTAAAGGTGATGGCTCGAGACACTAAACCATAAAAGGTAAGGACAAAATAGGTGAAAAAAAATAATATAAAATTAAAACGCCAAAACCCTTTCCATACTCGTTTAACGATAATTTCCTCCTTAACCTTCCAGTGAACGAAAACAAACACCATCGCAATCACAAGCATTACTAGTATTATTAACCAAAAAAACGATTTATCCCAAAGAGTGACAATTAAAAAATGAACAGAAACAATATAAAAAATAGTTGTATAATCAAGAGCCATATGGAGCGCTTTTTTTGTAGTTTTTAAGGTTAGCTTTATTACGGTAAAGACTAGAATTGTCCCTATTATCGGGATCGCAAAGAAAACAGTTAGAACAGACGAAAAAATTGTGCTCATTATATGACCACTCCTTGACTCTCTATTCCTTTAATTAGATAATAAATTGTTTCTAGTTGAGGAAATTTCTTTCCTTGTTTGTTGGCTTCTTCTAGTAAATACCCTAAAATGGCATCTACCTCTGTCAGCCGTTTAGCCTCAATATCTTTTAACATGGAAGAACGATTATCTCGTGTTTTTTTACAAATCATAATCACATGCTCCCAGTATTCTTCCGGGTGCTCCAGGTTTAAAATGGAAGTAATTTCACTAAAGAGATTTTGTAAGACTTTATAATAAAATGGATTATCAATTAGTGCCCCATTATTCACTTGAAGTATCGCTGTTAATGGATTGATCATAGCGTTTGCAATTAACTTTTTTTCCATCATGGCAAAATACTCTTCTTGATAGGTGATTGGAAACACATTGGAAACTTCTGAGGCAAACATCTTTAGGAACCCTGGGTCACCTTTATAGACAGCAACGTTAGTGGTCCCTATACCGTTGTGCCTCACCGTGTATGGATTCTTTTTAAGTGCTCCATGCTCTACAGAACCGACAAACAAATTGTTCGTATTAATATCGTCTAACAGTTTTAAATGTCCCATCCCATTTTGTAAAAATAGTATGTTTTCTGGCATTGATGGTAACTGAGATAACCTCTCAATAATTGAAAATAGCTGGTATTGCTTTACAGCGATAATAGTTAAAGCCTCTGATCCCTGCCAGTCCGCTATTGGTAACGCTTTAACTTTCGCAATAGTCTCTTCTGTCCCGCTCTGCAATAAGACATTATGTTGATTAATTTCAGCTGCTTGTTCCTGTGACCTTGTATAAACAGTTACGTCAAAAAGACGGCTAAGGTAAGCAGCAAATAACAACCCAATCGATCCCGCACCAATAATACCAACCCTCATGGAAGTGTACCCCTCTTTTTTTAAAAAATAGCAATGTGATTGATATGCTTGCTAATATTTTATCAGATGATGCCATTTGTTAGTAGATACAAAAAAACCTTTTCGAGCATAAGTCGAAAAGGTTCAATCATTATACTGGATAGACAGGATGCTTTCTGACACTAAAGGTAACCTCTTTAGTTTCATAGTAAGCAAATCGCTGAATTAGAACATCTCTTAGTTCGGAAGGAGCAACGATTTCATCCACTATTAACTCTGAAGCTAACTTATATATGTCAATATGCTCTTTATACTCTTTATGCTTTTCTTGTACAAAAGCAATTTTTTCTTTTGGATCGGCGATTTCATTGATTTTATTAGAGTAGACGGCATTTACGGCTGCTTCAGGACCCATAACCGCGATTTGGGCAGTCGGCAGGGCAATACAGCAGTCAGGTTCAAAGGCGGGACCTGCCATTGCATAAAGTCCTGCACCATAAGCCTTTCTAACAATAACGGAAATCTTTGGTACAGTGGCCGAACTCATTGCCGCAATTAATTTGGCGCCATGGCGGATAATCCCCGCCCGTTCCACTTTTGTGCCAATCATAAAGCCCGGGACATCTGCTAAAAACAATAAGGGAATATGGAAAGCATCGCAAAGCTGAATGAATTTTGCAGCTTTATCTGCTGAATCAACAAATAACACGCCGCCTTTAACCTTCGGCTGATTAGCGATAATGCCCACCGCTCTCCCATCGATTCGAGCTAATCCGGTGATAATCTCTGGTGCGAATAGCTTCTTAATTTCATAAAAACTCCCATTGTCAACTAATCGTTCTATACATTCCACCATGTCAAACGGCGCATTTTGGTTTTCCGGAATAATCGCTTCTAATTCTCGGCCTTCTTTTGCTTGGACACCAGCAGTCCGTTTAGGCACTTCTTTGAAGCTTGAAGGAAAAAAGCTGATATATTTTTTGGCTGATTCAATGGCTTCTTCCTCACTATAAGCGAGCACATCCCCACAACCCGAAATTGTACAATGCATCCGGGCCCCGCCCATTTCCTCCAGCGTTACTTTTTCCCCAATGACCTTTTCAGCCATCCTTGGGGAGCCTAAATACATTGATGCATTTTGGTCGACCATAATGACAATGTCACAAAATGCCGGGATGTAAGCCCCTCCAGCGGCAGAGGGGCCAAATAAAATACATACCTGTGGAATCATACCAGATAGCTTTACTTGATTATAAAAGATTTTTCCTGCGCCGCGTCGATTTGGAAACATCTCTACTTGGTCTGTAATTCTCGCCCCAGCTGAATCAACTAAATAAAATAACGGCACTTTTAATTTTTCTGCTGTTTCTTGAATTCGGATTATTTTCTCAACCGTGCGCGCTCCCCACGAACCTGCTTTAATCGTTGAGTCATTCGCCATCACACACACTGTCTGGCCATTAATTTTACCAATAGCTGTTACAACACCATCAGCAGGAAGGTCAACGGCTTTAAAGTTAGCAAATTTTCCGTCCTCTTCATACTTACCATCATCAAATAATAACGATAATCGTTCACGCACAAATAGTTTATTTTGTTCCTTAGCCTTTTCATGATACTTAGGCTGGCCGCCGGCTTCGATTATTCTACGATTGTCGTTTAATTGATCAACTAACGTATTTATGGTTGCCATCGTAATCCCCCGTTTTCTAAAAAATGCTATTCTAGGACCAGCAATACATCTCCTTCATTTACAAAATCCCCAATGCTCACCTTTACTTCCCGGACAACTCCCTCTGTTCCGCTCTCGATAGGGATTTCCATTTTCATTGATTCTAACATGACTACTTCCTGACCTGGATTTACTTGGGCCCCAGCTGAAACAAAAACATTTAGGATAGTACCTGCCATTGATGCTGTAATTTCTTTCATATGAATTCTCCCCTTATTTCACATCATTTTTATTTAAAAAATTGGTTGAATAGTCTCCCGTTTGGAATGAGTCAGTTTCTAAAATATTTAAAAATAGTGGCACATTTGTTTTTATGCCCTCGATGTTTACATCTTTAAAGAAGCGTTTGGCTGATGTTATTGCTGTATGTCGTGATGAACCGTAAAAAATGCATTTGGCAATCAACGGGTCATAAAAAGGAGTTACAGTCCCGCCTTCAACATAGCCGTAATCAATCCTGGCCCCTTCTTCCATATTCCATTTAAGAGTGGTAATTTTTCCTGGTGAAGGTAAAAAGCGGACAGGATCTTCCGCATACAGTCGAAACTCAATAGCATTACCTTTCGAACTAATTTCAGACTGATGTAAAGGCAGCTTTTCTCCGCGGGCAACAAGGATTTGCCACTTTACCAAATCAAGCCCCGTAATCATTTCGGTTACCGGGTGCTCTACCTGCAGGCGTGTGTTCATTTCAAGGAAATAAAAGTTCTCTTGTCGATCAACAATAAATTCAATCGTTCCCGCGTTTGTATACTGGACAGCACGTGCCGCTTTAATCGCTGTTTCAAACATTTTCTGCCGTACGTTATCAGATAAAAATGGTGATGGTGATTCTTCAACAACCTTTTGGTGTCGTCTTTGTATGGAACAATCCCTTTCAAACAAGTGGACAATATTGCCAAAGTGGTCTCCAAAAACCTGAACTTCAATATGTCTGCTATCTGGAATATATTTTTCGATAAATACTTCATCAGAACCAAAATAAGTCAACGCCCTTTTCTTTGTGGATTCATATGACTTAACGAGCGCTTGCTCATTCTCACAAAGAATCATGCCGATTCCACCCCCGCCCCCACTTGCCTTAAGCATAATTGGGTAACCAATGGTTTTCGCTAACCTGAATGCTTCCTCAATGGTCTTTAATCCATTGCTGCTTCCCGGTACAACTGGGACGCCAGCCTTCTCCATTGTTTGGCGTGCAGCAATTTTATCCCCCATCAATTCAATTGTTTTAGGCTCAGGCCCAATAAAAATGATTCCAGCATTTCTGGTCTGTTCAGCAAAAGCAGCATTTTCCGATAAAAATCCGTATCCAGGGTGAATCGCATCCACCTTTTCGCCCTTTGCGATTTCCAAGATCTTGTCAATTCTTAAATAAGATTTGCTGACATGAGGTTCCCCCACACATATCGCCTTAGTTGCTGCTTTTACAAAAGGCATTTCCTTATCGGCCTCGGAATAAATAGCAATGGTTTCAATCCCCATCATTTGACAAGTATTAATAATCCTAAGGGCAATTTCTCCTCGATTGGCAATTAAAATTTTTTGCACTTTTCTTCCCCTTTCATACCCCTTTTAGCGCCTTCTTTAAGTTTTTCTACATCATTAAAGAAATTTCCTGCAAATTTTGTAACCGCTTTCGAAACTTATGTGAAGAATTTTTTGGCTATTTGTACTATAATGATAGTAACTGATTTTGAATAATGCAAATATTATTTCTCTTCATGTTATTCAAGAGCATATAGATATATACAAGAACAAGAAATCTACATTTAGGAGGCAAACCATGGTGTACAAAGTGGAAAAACTAAAAATAAATTTTAAAACACTGGAAGAGTTTAAAAAATTTAAAGAATACGGACTTCAGGAATTATCTATGCTTGAAGATTTAGAAGCCAATATGATAGATAATAATAGTGAATCACCTTTTTACGGAGTCTATTTCGGGGACAAATTAGTAGCAAGAATGAGCTTATACCAGATTGATGCTAAATTTGACCGTTATTTCTTTCCACCACAAAATTATCTAGAGTTGTGGAAGCTTGAAGTTTTACCTGACTATCAAGGAAAAGGATTTGGTAAAGCACTAGTTGATTTTGCTAAAAGCTTCGGTGTGCCTATTAAGACAAATCCAAGAGTACAATCTAGCGGTTTTTTTGAAAAATTAGGGTTTGCCAATGTAGAGTATGAAATGGAACGTGACCGCGGCGAAAATCCTCTTGTTTGGTATCCAGAGGGCGTAGAGGCGCAGAATCATCAAAAATAAATATGTAATAAAATATTAAAAAGCGGACGTAAAGTCCGCTTTTTCTATTTTTCCACTCTTTCAAGGTTGCCGTTTTTGTCCATCTGGAACTTTACTTTTTGCTGGCGGTCCTCATCCTGCAGGACAACCATTTTCCGCGCTCTTTCCATGATCTCAATTAAAGAACGGTAATCCTCCTCAATGGCTTTGAGATTTTTTGACAATCTTTCATTTTCAGCAGCTAAATAGTAAGTCTTTTTTTCTAACTCTTTGATTTTTTCAGTCGATCTTTTCTTCTCTTCTTCAAAACCAGAAGAGGCTTCTGCCTGCTTTTGAAGTCCCTCTAAAAAGTGGATGACCGCCGGAAATGTGACCTTGCTTCCTTGCTCATGGTTAGAAGAAGACTGTATATTTTCTACAGAAACTGGATCATTTTGATTGATTTCCTCAATAGAGGCATCTTGTTTCTTTAGTTCTTTGCGCTGTTTCTTGGCCAGTTCTATACCTGATTTATATTGCTTTCTTACATATGAATTCCAACGGAACCCACATGCTGCAGAAGTGCGTGTTAATTGTTTGCCAACTTCCTCAAATGCCTGCAGTTGTGTTCCGCCTTCACGGATATGCCTTAAAACCACTTCAGCAAGTAACAAATCCTCATCTTGGGACCATGCATCTTGTCGAGTTGGTGACATTTGTTCATCCCTCCTAGTGTTTTTATAATACATATGCATCTACTAGAAAAGATAGACTTAATCAGAAGTTGTCTTTTAATCTTTATTCACTGTTTTTTTACTCATAAACTTCTTTACATATTGAATATGGGCATCACTTTCCCAGAGTAGGGCACAATGTCGGACTTCTTCCTCTATTCTTTCTCGAAGTTTGGCTTCTTCCCATTTACGAATCCATACTCTTTTATAGGATTGTAAAACACTTAAATCATTACCTAGCATTTTTTCAATAAATCCTTCACCTGCTTGAAGCGGGGAGCCATCATAAAGGGCGTCAATAAATCCAGCTTCTTTCAATTGTTCCGCTGTTTGCAGCTCTGCTTCCATCAAAAGCTTCATGGCGCTAGGGGCAGACATTTTTTCCGCTAAGATAGAACCCCCTCCCCAGCCTGTTGTGATGGCTTGTTTCCCTTGAACGAACCCCGCTTTAATCCCTTTCCGTGCCAAACGAAAATCACAGGCCGCCGCAATTTCGCAACCACCGCCAATGGCGATTCCGTTTAAAAGAGCTATAGTAGGTATCGGTAAAGCGAGAAGCTCATATAGGATATGGGCCATTTTAGAGAGCATAACTTGCGCTTCCTCTTTTGTGTGGAGTGCATGAAAAACAGATAAATCTCCCCCCGAACAAAAGGCATGATCTCCCGTTCCAGTTATCATAAGTGCCTTTATATCCGGCTCTGCCGTTCTTTTTATCGCTTCGGCCAGTCCTTCCATCACTTCGTAATTAATTGCATTCCTTTTTTCACTTCTTGTAATCGTAAATATCATATAACCCTTCTTTGATTTTTCAATGGAGTATGACAAAACCAACAGCCCCCTTTGCATTTGGTTTATGCTTTTCAATAATGGATGTATGTATAGATATGATGATAAACGACAAAAGCACAAGGGCATATAGCTCCTTGTGCTTTTTATCCTAACGGAAATTAGTCGTTAACAACGTCTTTTCCTTTGTATGTTCCGCAAGCTTTACATACGCGGTGTGCAAGTTTCATTTCACCACAGTTTGGGCAACTTACCATACCAGGTACGTTTAATTTAAAATGAGTACGACGTTTTCTTTTTGCAGTTTTAGAAGTTCTTCTAAAAGGTACAGCCATTCTTCCCACCTCCTTAAAGAGTATTAAGAAAGTAATGAAGGCCAGGAATGCTGGTTCTTCACTTTGCTTCTTAGATTTTGCCGATTATGATTCGGAAGAAGATTTGTTTTCGTCAAAAAACTTTGCAAGTCCTGCTAGTCGCGGATCAATCTTTTTTGATTGTTCTTCTTCAGAAATAACTTCCCAGTCCTTACCGGATTGCGGAGCTGCTTCATCAGACTCGACATCATCACAAAACACTTGCATTGGAACCTCAAGTAAAAGAATTTCCCTTATGATTGGCATAAGGTCAATTACGTCACCTTTTACTTGATATGTCTCCTCTTCAGTTTCATAGACTGATCCTTGTAAGAGGAAAGTTTCAGTTGTGTCGACATTAATTGGAAGTCTTACATCCACTAAAGTACGAGAACAAGGAAGAATTAAATGACCTTCAATTTTTATATGAAATGTCACTTTTGTTGAATCGATATCTCCCCGACCGGTAATATGCATCGGAGAAACTTCACGAATGGTAGGATCAGTTTGTTTGATCTCGTCCACACGAATCATCTCATCAATGGTAAAATCCTTGTTTCGATATTTTTGTAATTGATTTAATGTCCATTTCAATTGAATCACCCCAAGGCAACAAAGGTAATTATAGCCTTCGATAATATTTTTGTCAATGTTTTTTCTTTACACCTAGTAAGGTGATTTTTTCTTAAAAAATTAATTGACGGTAAAAAGATTTCCACTACTAGTGTATCCAGATGTGTCCTTTACAAACATCTACAACATCTTATCATAATATTTGATTGGTTTCCTTAAAATTTTGCTATAATGTTAAAAAAATAAAAACTCTTAACTAGGAGTCGAATTATTTTAAGGAGAATAATATGAACGCTGTTGGTTTAATTGTGGAGTATAATCCTTTTCATAATGGGCATGCCTTCCATTTAAATGCCTCAAAGGAAGCGGCAAACGCCGAAGTTGTGATTGCCGTTATGAGCGGTAATTTTTTGCAAAGAGGTGAACCCGCGCTTGTTTCAAAATGGTACCGAACAAAAATGGCATTACTTAACGGAGTGGATATTGTCTTTGAACTCCCTTACATGTTTGCCGTACAAAAAGCTGAAATCTTTGCCAATGGTGCTGTATCCATTTTAGATACAGCAGGATGTGATGCCGTTTGTTTTGGGAGTGAGAGCGGGGATCTTTCCTCTTTCTTGAAGACCATTGATTTTATTGATGAACAAAAACAGCAATTGGAAGAAAATATCCATCAATTTATTGATACAGGAGTAAGTTATCCAAAAGCAGTATCGCTGGCCTATCATCAATTGTCAGATTCCAACTCTTATCTAGATTTAGCAAAGCCCAATAATATCTTAGGAATCGAATACATAAGAGCAATAAAAAAGCAAAAGAGCTCCCTTAAACCTATGACAGTAGCCCGGAAAAACGCTGATTATCACGATGAGCATTTTGCCTCTGAAACCATCGCAAGTGCAACAAGCATCCGAAAAGCGATTCTTTCAAAGGAGGGCGGACAAAATTCTATTGGTCAGTATGTCCCTTCACCAACGGAACAATTGTTATCAGAATATCTAATTGAGTACCAGGTCTTTCATCAATGGGAAAATTACTGGAATTACCTGCAATTCCGTTTGCTTCAGTCCACTCCGGAAGAATTAAGGGAGATTTACGAGGTTGAAGAAGGGCTTGAAAACAGAATATTAGCTGCTGCCCTAATAGCAGGCAGCTTTCATGAATTTATGGAGAAAATCAAAACCAAACGGTATACATGGACGAGACTTCAACGATTATGTGTACATATCTTAACCAATACTAAAAAAGGACAAATGGCAGGCCCTTCTGATAAAGCCTCTTATTTAAGACTTCTTGGGATGACACCTAAAGGGAAAGAATATTTAAACAAGCGAAAAAAAGACTTCTCTTTGCCCCTGGTTTCTAAACTTTCCTCTTATAAGGGGAAAGAGATTCAGCTTGACTTAAAAGCTGCCAGGATTTATTCCTTAGGTGTCGCCCCTCATTTAACAAAAGAATTAATGAATAAAGAATTTAAGCAGCCGCCGATATTGATCGAAAAAGGATGATGGTCTCATCATCCTTTTTCTTTATCCGGTAATTTTTCAAGATATTTTACTGCTTCATCGAATGTATCAACAGGTACAATTTTCATTTTTGTTTTTATATCCCTGGCAGTTTTTAAAGCATCTCGGTAATTGGAAGTCTTTGAACCATTTTCGTTAGGAGCTAAAAATATTTCAGCACCTGCTTTATTAGCAGCCACGATTTTTTGTTCGATTCCACCAATTGGTCCTACTAATCCTTTTTCATCAATGGTCCCTGTTCCGGCAATTTGGTATCCCTTTGTTAAATCCTCACTTGTTAACTGATTATATATTTCTAAAGAAAACATTAGACCTGCAGAGGGGCCGCCAATTTCGTCTGTCTTTACTTTTACTTTAGGTTTCACGATAATCAATTTGTCATCCACAAGTGAAATCCCGATTCCAATTTTCGTCGGGTCCTCTTTAAATCGCTGCAGACTAACTGTTACTGTGTTGTTTTTTTTATTTCTTAAATACGTTAGAGAGATCTTATCTCCCGCTTGTTTTTTACTTACATATTCAATAAACTTTTCCGAGGATGGGAAGCTGTGTCCATCCACTTTAAAGATGCGGTCTCCAGCCTGGAGTTTTCCTTCAGCAGGCATTCCTGGAACAACTTGGACGACATAGATTCCTTTATATTTATAGTTAACTGGAAGTCCCGCTTTTCGATAGGCAACATTGATAGCATTTAATTTCGAACCCGCCATCATCTGAAGCTGCCTAGCATTGTACTCATCTTCTGTTTCTTTGTCGGACAAAATCATATCCAATGGATAAATCTCTTCATATTTCCGTATTTTTGCTTCTAGGTATGAATAAATATTAGCCCTTCCCATTCTAACCGTTGTCAGCATAAAGCTTCCTTCTTCTTTATATCCGTTATCAACCGTAATGACTTGCTCCAACTCTTTGGCCATACCTGGTTTTGAAACATAATATGGCAGCGCATAATACATCCCGCCAATTAGGATACAGACCAACAAAAAAAATGTTCCTACATATATTTTTCTACGCATTGCTCGTGTTACCCCTTCCACTTTTCGATGACGCTTTCTATCTGTTTGATATGTTTGTTCGTTTCTTCCTTGCCAATCGTAATGATTTCTTCTGTATTCGTGAAAGCACGTGAGCTATACATTTCTACAGGCGGGCGAATCATGATATCTGCAGATGTCTCTCTGTAGTTGATGATTTCTGTCTGCATAATGTCAATACTTTGCATAATGACATCGTATATCGTCGTTATTTCAGCGTTTCGTTTTACCCTCGACACATCAACTGCTATAACAATATCTGCCCCCATGTCTTTTGCCACCGAAATTGGAACACGATCGGCCACACCACCATCAACTAGTATTCTCCCATTATATTTCTCCGGAACAAAAATACCTGGGATGGAGATGCTAGCCCTAACTGCCTCTGCAACAGGTCCTTTTTGAAAGACAACTTTTTCGCCTGTCAATAAATCAGTAGCCACTATACCAATTGGGAGTGAAAGTTCCTCAATGTTTTTTCCATGTGTAAAAACCTTAATAAATTCTTTAATTTTTTTACCAGAGATAAAACCCATTTTAGGAACTGTAAAGTCTAAGAAATACTTTCTTTTAAAAGCCGTCGACAATTTATACAACCGATCTAAATCAAGTCCTGCACCATAAAAACTTGCCACAAGTGCCCCCATGCTGCTTCCTGCAATTAAATGGATCGGAATTCCGGCTTCTTTCAATGCCATTATCACACCTAAATGAGCAAACCCGCGTGCACCACCTGAACCAAGTGCCAATCCAATTTTTGGGTGCTCCATAACAATTGACCCCCCATTAATAATGCTTTTAAGTGTAAAAGCTTAAGCGAAACTCGTTCAATCTTATGGTCTAAATTGCTTTTCTATGAGTATATTTGATGTATATGGGGACAAGGGTCAACAAATTTTCATAAGATTAATCTATATTTTAGCATTGATATAATTGATTTGCACGATTAGAGTAATCGTTTGGAAGGAGGTATCTTTTTTGGTTCTGTCAAAATTAAAAACGGTTTTTCTATCCGTTTCCGTTTCGATTTTAGCTGCATCACTTATCTCCTTTCCAAGGGAGTCATTCGAAGCATCCATTCGCGGCCTTAATATGTGGTGGGAAATTGTCTTTCCTTCCCTTTTGCCATTTTTTATTATTTCTGAAATGCTGATTGGTTTTGGAGTTGTTAAGTTTATTGGAGTCTTATTAGAACCCCTCATGAGACCACTATTTAAAGTTCCTGGAGTAGGGGGGTTTGTGTGGGCAATGGGGATGGCTTCCGGGCAGCCAGCTGGGGCAAAATTCTCCTCCCGGTTACGTCAAGAAGGACATTTATCGCAAATAGAGGCGGAAAGGCTTGTATCCTTTACTAATTCTTCAAATCCATTATTTATATTTAGTGCTGTAGCAGTTGGCTTCTTTAATAACCCTAAGATTGGATTACTTTTAGCTGCGGCACACTACTTAGGAAATATATGCGTAGGCATTATCATGCGTTTTTATGGCAAGGAGACACCAGAAGAGTCTAGGGGTGCTCGTAAAAAGTTCAAATTTAGAAATGCCATATCTGTTCTCCATCAAACAAGAATAAAAGATAACCGGCCAATTGGAAAACTTTTAGGTGATGCTGTAAATTCATCGATTCAAACTTTATTAATGATTGGCGGCTTTATTATTTTGTTCTCTGTGATTAACAAATTATTATATCAACTACATATTACAGCCATACTGGCAAAAACGATTGAATGGCTGCTTTCCTCCCTGTCTTTACCGGATATGTTAAGCATTCCATTTATTTCGGGATTATTTGAAATAACAATGGGAAGCCAATTAATAAGTCAGGTACAAGATGCTACACTCTTGCAAAAAGCAATTGTTGCTAGTTTTATCTTAGCTTTTAGTGGTTTTAGTATACAAGCACAAGTTGCTAGTATTCTTGCCCAAACAGATATTAGATTCAAGCCCTTTTTTATTGCAAGAATTCTCCAAGGGATTTTCGCAGCCTTTTTTGCCTTACTATTATGGAAACCACTCTATGTCCGCTTTAATCGTAATGAACAACCCTCTAATGCCTTACCGGTTGGTTTTTTTGGAGATGGAACATGGGCAAATCATTTTTATCATAAAATGGTCGAGGTTGGACCGTTAATTACGATTCTTTCACTCTTTATCTATATCCTAATTTTATTTTCACGGTTAAAAAAGAGCTAGGCTAGCCCAGCTCTTTTTAGTTGCATATAAAGACTATCACTAGCAAAAAGCAATTTTTTGGGCTTTTAGCTTATCGCCCAAATTTTTTGTTTAGTTCTCTCTCTACGACTGGAGGAACTAATGAAGAAATATCTCCATTATACTTTGCTACTTCTTTTACAATACTTGAACTTAAAAAAGAGTATTGGCTGTTGGTCATAATAAAAAAGGTTTCGATATCTTCATTTAATACTCGGTTCATCGAGGTAATTTGCATTTCATACTCAAAGTCTGAAACGGCACGCAATCCCCTAATAATGGCATTGGCATTAACGGATTTAGCGTAGTCAACTAGCAAGCCTGAATGAACATCAACCCTTACATTTGGAAGGTCCTTTGTTACAGTTTTAATCAGATTCATCCGCTCTTCAATGGAGAATAACGGACTTTTAGAGGAGTTATTCAACACACTGACATAGACAACATCAAATACCTTCGCACCTCTCTTTATGATATCTAAATGACCATATGTAATCGGGTCAAAGCTTCCTGGACAAACCGCAATTCTAGCCAACTCGACTCCTCCTCACTCATTACTGCCCGTTTGTATAAATCGACACAGCAATAATCCCATACTTTTCATGTTTAATCTGGTTAAACCGCCCTATCGTTTGAGGTAATTCCACATCAAAGCTATGTTCACAGACAATGATTCCCTCTGTTTTTACTAAATCCTGATCGTCCATTTTTTCCATAAGACTAACAAGCTGCTGTTTTTTATAAGGCGGATCTAAAAATATGTAATCAAAAGATATGCCTCTTTTTATAAGCGCCTTTAACGCTCGATCTGCATCATTACGATAAACTTCTGATTTATCTTCAAATTTGCAGGCCTTTATATTTTCTTGGATAACATGAATAGCCTTTGACTCTCGGTCTATAAAAATAACCTTTTCTAAACCTCGGCTAAGTCCTTCAATACCTAATCCGCCACTGCCTGCAAATAGATCAAGACCAATCCCGCCATCAAAATAAGGCCCAATCATATTAAACAAAGCTTCCTTAACTTTATCAGTGGTCGGACGTGTTGTATTTCCGGGGACAGCTTTAAGCGGTCTTCCCTTGCATATACCTGAAACCACTCTCATGGACATATCACCACATTTTTGAAAATCATTTTTCTTTATACATCCTATCATAATTTGTAAAAAAGACAATCAGTTATGAATATCTTTTCACCTAATCATCTATTTTGTTCATCAAATAGGAAAATTTATTAAAAGACGTATAAGCTTTTCTGTTGTGGGGATAATGTAATTAACAACATCAATTCGAGGATGTTGTTGCCAACCGCGGAGAAGACTTACGTTTCCCCATAAGTTCTTCCTCCGGTTTCTCCTCTCCCTTTGCCTTCTATCCTTAGCTTTAGGATATAGAAGGACCCTGCGGGTTATTCTGCAGGGTTTTTTTTATTTATTTAGCCGTAATTAAGTGATAAAGTAGGAGGAACGAAGCTTAAAGGAGAATGTCAATTGATACAGCGCTTTATTGAACTAGGAGAAGGATATTCAGATATTTATGAGCTGCTTGAACTTGCAAAATCAAATCAACACCGTCTGCAGCATATGATGGCATTACACACCAAGATCGACGGGAAGGATATGACCTCCTTAGTTGTCATATTAAAACCAACTGAAACAGGAAAATTCCAAGCGCTATATATTTGTCGGGAAGGGATTCCGAATCCAAACATATTGCCAAATAAAAGGTTTGATCTCTTTGCCCAAACAGCGGAATCACTTGGAAAACAAATCATAGTACTCTCAGTAAAACCATCGATCAGCTTTAATGAGAAAGAACTATTTTACCAGCACCTGATCGGAATCTTAAGATTAAACCACTATATCCTCCCATTACAATAAGAAAGCGTAGGCGCCTTGATCATGTGCTGGAGCTAGACAAAAAGAAAAGGTGAGGGAACTTCCCTCACCTTCTATATTCCCATTTTATAATCATATTCCTTGGCTTTATCCGGGGCAGAGTTCTCGTATTCCATTCTCAAGAATGGTTTATACGAAGGTTCTACTTTCTTCACAAATGAAAAGGAATTTAATTTCTCCATATTCCCTTCTACTTCATCCTGATTACAATACAACACAACATATTTTAATTTTTTCGACACATAATGAACATTTCCAAAACGCCTTAGCATTTTTGCCTGTTTTAAAGAGTACAGCCAAACAACTAATCCTTGTCTTTGAACAAACATTGTATATTCCCCTTCAGCAAAACCATCATTTTAAATAAGTCTAGCACATCAAAACGTTCTATTTCAATTCAAACTTTGGCCCTAATCATGTTCTCCTGTGGCGACTTAAGGGAAAATAAAAAATCAGCTTATTTAAAAGCTGATTTTTTATTTTAACTGCACCCGCAGCTTCCACCGGTGCCACAGCTATGACCTGTTTCAAAGAAGGGGTTACCAGAAGGAACCTTGATATGTTCTGATACTGCTCCACCAATGAATTTACTAATCTCATCCAATAGAGTTTGCAAATCATTTTCCGCCAGCTTGAAATCTGCAACAAGCGGGTCCATATCCATTTCCCGTTTTGCTTCCCGAATTTGCATCATCACTCTTTTATAATCTGGATGGTACTTGCCGAACCGCTGAACTTCCTCATAAAGTTCCTTCAGGCTGGCAAATCGATTTATTTTCCGCTGAGTTTCTTTATTCGTTTGCATTTTATATAAACAAATTTGATATTGTTCTGCAATATCAGACTTTAAGACCATTTTAGCTAAGTCTTCAGCATTTTCTAATAGCTCAATTCTTTCTAAAGTAGCAAGCACTTTTCGCCCACCTCCAAGGTTATTTTAACATATATACTAGAAGAAAGCGAAAAATCCTGCTGACTAGGGATATTTACCATCATTTGTTTTGATCATTCGTACGGCCTGGAGCGAAAACCAACATCCAAGTTTAAGACTCCTAATAATAAAAGCGAGAGCATGAAAAAAGGCCACAAATGAACACTGTGGTCTTTTCCTTAATTTTGCGTTTTCATTGCCTGAAACATATGATACATCATTGAGGCCATTTGAACGCTATTTGAAAATTTCTCTACTTGATGGGGAATCGTCTTCTTATAATGGTGTAAAGAAGCAATTTCAAGTGCTTGTAAATCATAGGGGTTTCTTGTAAGCTTTCGATACCATTGAGGCTGTTCTCGAATAAATTGCTTTAAATCCTTTTGCCGTTCTAAATAATCTAGTACATCTCTTCGCATCGTTTATTGGTCCCTTTCATTTTTTAGTCTTTTCGAAAAACAAATGGATGCTTTGGCCCTTCTTGCGGCTTTAATGGGCCAGAAACAGAGTTAACATTTCCCCCTTGGAATTGAGATATAACGCCTTGGATAGCCCCTAATGCTTGACTTAAGTTATTGATATGGCCTTGCATTTGATTTGGGTCCATTTTTTTTACCATTCCCATGATACTGGATACCCAATCACTTTTAGACTCTTGCTCACTTTTAGATTCTGATTCCTTTTCAGCACTTATCGATTCCCAGCGTTTATCCTCTTCCCCCAACAAATACCAATCCTCATATAATTCCTGCCAGGTCGCCTTTCCACTCCGAACTTCCTTAATTATTTTCGGATTGTTCTTTACAAATTCTTTAAATTGGAGCACGGAAGGATGCAATTTCTTTTGCGTCATTTTATTCTCACCTCTGCCCATATTAATCGCCAATAATACATTATGTATAAGATGACGAAATGTGAAATGAAAACTGTTAATTAATTTATTAATCTCCTTCATAGTGGTAAGATGGCAAGAGATAAAGAAATGAAAGAGGTAAAAGGATGAAGGAAGAATTGCGCCATTTATTAGAATTCTGTCTTGAAAATGGGTCTGAGGAAGACCTGAGTGTAATAAAGCAGCTTCTCGAAGGTGTCCAAAATAAGGTAAAACGAAATCGAAGAACTTATATTGATGGTATCTTGCATATGGAAACCAGCTTTAGCGAAGATACCTGTGAGATTACGATCCCCATTAGTCCTGTTATTCATAACAACCTTAACATTGTTCATGGAGGAATTACAGCAACGGTCCTTGATACAACTATGGGTGTATTAGCCAATCGCTTGGTGCCAGAAGGATATGGTGCTGTAACAAATCAATTAAACATTCATTATATTGCTCCGGGGATTGGTGAAGCACTTCGCTGCAAAGCTGAAGTTATTCATAAAGGCACCAAAACAATGGTCATTTCAGGTGAGGCTTTCCGCAGCGATGGAAAAAAAATAGCCTATGCCACTGGTACCTTTTTTATGATTAAGAAAGGTTAGGGAGGCGTTTAACCGATATGGTTACTGCCATTTTAATCCCGATTATATGTCTGTACTTTTTTTGGCTGACACGGAAAGAAAGGATAGAAAACGATAGAAAGTGGCTTGAAACTGGGAATGTACGTCAAGAAGCTATCGTAACAGGTGAAATAAAAGGGATCACCGAAGAAAAACAGCGATTCTATTACCACCGTTATATTGTTGTTCAAAGCATTAAGCTTCAGACCTCCACCAGGGTTATTACTGCTATAAAAACGATTCCCCTTATCCCCGACGTAGAAAAAGACACTTTTATTGTTGGGGTAACGGTTCGCTTATATGGCAGCTGGGAAGGTAACCGTTTTTTATTTAATACATGGATAATTGAAAAAAGGTGACACTATGTCACCTTTTTCTTATTTATCATCAGTTTTACGGATAAAGTTTTGTGTATAGTACTTTTCATAAACACCCACACCAAGATGAGAGTATTCTTTACTTAATAATGAATCACGATGTCCTTTACTATTTAGCCAGCCCTCCACCACTGCAGGTCCATCCGTATAGTTTGCTGCGATATTTTCTCCAGCGGTTTGATAGGCAACTCTAGCAGTTTTTAAACGATTGGCCAAATCACCAAATTTCTTAGAAATATGTGAAAAGTCGTTGTTTTGAGCCATGTCCCTGCTATGCTCAAAAGCAACTTCAGCAGTTTTTTCATCCCATACTAATGGTTTTACTTTGTGTCTAATTCTTAAAGCATTGGTAATGTCAAAGATTTGTTGCTCTGTACTTTGTTCCACTAAATTCATCATATCTTCACTTAGAGCAGGTGGTTTGATGAGCTGTCCGCGATAAACCAATTCATATGGACGCTGTTTTACTAACGTTTCTGCGTCGAGAAAACGAACACTTGAAAGATTACCAGTAAACTTATCAATATATAACTGGACATAAATATTCCCCATTCGAACCATTGGACGAAGATTTAAATCCGTATCATTCAATTCAAATCGATAAGTGCTTCCATTTACTTCAAGATTTATATTCGTATCAAAAAATTGCGTATTAAATATCTCTTCGACAGGCTGACCAATTTCAAATGGCGCTACATTTAAACTTTCCCCAAGCGCAAAAATAGTTACAACCCGCTTATTTTCAACCCCTACTTGTAAGTAGCGGTTAGAACTCTGATTATAGATATACCATTGAAAACCATACAGCGATTCATCAATTCTTATTGGTGTTCCAAACTCTTTTTCGAGATTGGAAACATCTTGTCCAATCAACAGAGCTAAACCTTCCTTTGGTTTCTCCAATGGTGTTTGACTCCCGTTTGTTTGATCAGCCTCCTGTGGAGTAGATTGTTTCATCTCTGACGTTTGATCTTCCTTAATCAGTACCTTACTATCATCATTTTTTTCATTTATACTAACATAAAAACCAATTGTTAGGAAAACAACTGAGAGTATTAAGATTCTGCTTAGAGTACGCAGTCGCACTCACCCTCTCTATAACAATTTCTATCATTATATGTATTAACAAAATAATTATATCATTTATATCCTGATTAGTAAGAGTCATAAGCAAAAATGTCAGTTTTCTTAATACTTTTAAAAAATAAAACAGGCACATTTGTACCTGTTTTAATGATAATATTAATATTTGTATAATAATTTTAATGCTGAGCACCATTGAGATTCTGTTCTGAAATCTCACTAAGGGCTTCTTTTGCCTGGTCATCTGTAAGCTCCCGAATGGCAAAATCTCCAAGGGATACGATACCTACTAATTTCTCGTTTTCTACTACAGGCAGGCGGCGAATTTGATGATCAGCCATTAATTTTGCCGCTTCCCTGCTGGAGGTTTCTGGACTCACAGTAACCATTTCTTTACTCATGATATCTTCTACTTTTGTAGAACCAGGATGTTTTTCCGCTACCCCTCTAATAACAATATCACGGTCTGTAATCATGCCCACTAGTTTTTCCTTATCTACAATTGGAATTGCCCCAACATTGAGTTCCTTCATCTTCACAGCAACCTCAAAGATATTATCTAATAAAGTACAACATTCTACCTCATCTGTCATAATGTCTCGAATTTTCTCCATTATAAATTCCTCCAAAGTATTTTTATACCTCTATTCAATGTTTTAGGCTTTACCAATGCAAGCGGTTTTATTCGCTTAAATCTATTCATTGCAAGTTGTCACAATTTCAACTATTATTAAAATGAATTATTATTTTACTTCAATATCAATTTAGGAACAAAGGGCTTGGCAACTGTTTTTAGGAGGGATTTAAGATGAAATTCGAGAATACTGGAATTGAGAAATTAAAAGCGGACCTAAACCGTTTAGATGACGTTATGCATGAATACGGTTTAGTACGGGCCGGACAATGGGATTATGACCGGGTTACATATGACCGTAAATTTGAGCTAAAAGAAGGCGTATTTTATCTTCGTGTTCAAGGTTTCGCGGTGGAGGGTGATGTTGACGTATTTAAGGCTACGATTCAATTACTGACACCACTTTTAGGAAAGCATTATTATCCTCATGGAGTAGAATATGGTGAGGGTGAAAACTTCCCTGCTTCCCTTGTAACTCAGTGCAAAAAAATCCTTGAAAATGTAGCAGAAGAAATCAGTCAGTTCGCACTATAATGTGCAAAAGGCGCATGAAATGATTCATGCGCCTTTTTTATATCTAGTATTAAAAAAAGTCATAAAACGCGGATTTTAGCTTTGGAATCATGGTCTCGAATTGATCGACTTCTTGCTTTGCCCCCTTTATTAGACCCAAATCATACAGTTCTTTTGGCCTTTTATAGCCAAAAAGAATCGCAGATAATTCATTAATGGTCAAACGAATCCCCCTCTTTGGCGGATTTAAGCACTGACTTCCCTCTTTCGCCTTATACTCCTTCACTTCACCATTCCCTATTAGGTAACTTCCATTATTCCATGCAGCAAAAGGGTCCTCCAGATGAATAAAAATAGGGTCTGCTGTACTATCAAACCGAAACCTTTCTAAACACTTTTTCGCATTAACAATTCTACACATGAAATAGGGCATTACTTCAGTTTTTAATTTTGGTTGATTTAGGAAATATGGAAAAGGATCATGGACCGGCAAGTTTACTGTAACAATATCAACCATCGAGTCATGCTGACAAATAAAATTCCATAGGCCCACTCTTGCTTCCTGATCTAATGCCGCCATTTCCTTGATTACCATTTTTCTATCTTTTACATTAAATACTACATAGCCCCTTGCTTCTTTTGATGTATTATAAAAGACCGCGGCTTGTGATTGGTCATCATGCACATGTTCCTTCCACCACTTTGTGTCACGAACGAGCATCCCCGAAAACTTTTCTCCATACTTTCGATAGATTTCCTCAAGATCCTCATGATGAGTTTCCTTAGAATTCCTCTTTATATAGCCCGACTGTGGGCTAAGAAGTTTAAGATTCACTTTTTCTATCGTAACTTTTTTTACATCACTTAAAATCTCCCAGCCAAATTTTCGATAAAAGGCAAAATCAAATGGTGCCAATAAAGAAACGATTTGTCCATCATGTTTCATTTGCGCTAATGCTTCAATTATTAGTGATTTAACATGACCACTCCGTCTATATTCAGGGTAGGTAGCTACTCCAGCGATTCCTCCCATGTCCCAAACTTCCCCATTCATATAAACAGCAAAAGGAATGATATGTAATTTTGCAGCAAGTGCACTATTTTCTCTTATCCCTAATAGCTTATGAGATTTTAACATTTCAAGTCTAGCAGGAATCTTTTCCTCGGGAACACGGTATTGGAAAGCATATTCAGACAGCCTTAATGATTCTAAATATTCATCTTCCTTAAGTATCTTAATATCCATAAATCTTCCTCCCAAAATTTTATTTAGGCTGCTACCATTTTATAAGTATTCAGATAACTAAAAATGATGTAATAAAAAGGTGCTAAATTAAGCACCTTTATCTATTCGTTCAATATTTAAATTAGCCTGTCAGTACAGTAATCTTGGAAAATATTTATAAACCAAGAATTGCCTTAATCATCGATGTCGTCTCTCCACCCTTATAAAAAACATATAACAAAAGGTAAACAGCAACCCCTGTTATGGCTGTAAAAAACCAGATAAAACTCGTAACAGGCCCTAACTTACGATGGATGGACAGGTTATTCTTATATCCTGTAACTAATGAAATAATCCCAAAGACTGCTCCTACGGTTGCTAATGTAATATGAAAAACTAAAAAAATCGTATAATAAATTTTTATATTTGCTGGTCCGCCAAATGAGGTGTTCCCGATAAAAATTGTTCTTGATGCGTATATAATAAAAAAGATAAGAGCAAAAATAGCAGCAACAAACATTGTTTTTTTGTGAGCTTCAATTTTTCTTTGTTTAATTTGCCACCAGCCTATCGCAACTGTTATCGCACTTAAGACTATAAAAGATGTACTAATCGTAGGTAAAATAGGTAAATTCATTATTTATCCTCACTCTCTAATATTCTAACCTCATTTTAGTTTAGTTCTCTTTTCTTTTCAAATAATACTAGTAATTTCAAAAAAAAACTCCCATTTGAAGGGAGTTTATTCAACAAGAGTAGGATTTAAATTATGTTTTTTCATTTCACGTTCAGAGTCTTCCTGATCATTACGGTACCATTCAAAGAATACTTGGCCTAAAACAACAGCGTAAATAATCTCTTGGATTATTTTCATCACTATCCCGCCCAGCCGTTGATCTTCGACTGCAGACATAGAACTAAAAAATTCCGGACCAGTTAAGTTCAAATTATCAAACCCAGAACCAACACATAAACTCATAACTTGTGACCATACCTTAGGATCATGATATGTTGCATATAATGAGCTATCTGAAAAAATAATTAGTGCACATGCAGGAGTTATTAGTATACTGTTTACAAAAATATAAGCAACTTTTTTAATTCCAGTTAAATTTTTATACTCAGGCAAAGGACAAATCAATGACCACCACATCCCTACCGCTAACACAAATAAGACAATAGAGTATCCCGCATGAAGATATCTATTTTGCATGACGTGATCAAAAACGATTGGTATATGATAAAAAGAAAAGAAAGCATTAAATAAAAGTACGGCGACAACTGGCTTAGAAAATAGCTTGAATAACGATTTAATAACCATTAAATTTAAAATCGTTCTCCACAGCCAATTAGGAATAGATAAAATAAACAATGGGGGAACAAGGAAAACTAACAAAACCATCGTAATTCCATGTATATAAAACACAAGATGTCCCATTAAATCCAACGGTGATCCCTTAATGGCATATAATAAGACCATAGCTGTTAGAAATAAACTAGCTTGTTTAGCAGTTAATGGTTCATTATTCTGGAATTTTGTTCTGAATTTTGTAGTTATCAGAAAGAAAGCACCGGTAAGTGCAAGTAATATAATTAAAAAGTACGGGCTCCAAAGGGCTTCAAAACCAAAAATATCTAAAGAAAGCACCTTAATCTCACCTCAATATTATTAAAGAGTCTTATCAATATTATAACTTTAAAATTTAGATCAAGCAAAGTTGAGTTTTTGCTAAAAAGAAAAATCGGCTAGAAGCCGATTTTTCTTTCATTTATTACCACCAGATAATGGTGCTAAATGCTAATATTGCAGTTAAGCCAACAAATAAACCTGAGAACAGAAACAATGTAGGTGCTTCGTGCCCTTTATGGCTCATATGCATGAAATAAAATAACTGAAAGACAACCTGAACTGCTGCTAATAAAATGATAAACGGTACAGTAAACCAAGCCGTAAATCCTTTCATTGCAACTGCAGCAAAGGCCACCAATGTTAAGAAAATCATCAAGGCAAACGAGATAACTTGATAGCGCATTTCTTCTGCGCTTTTTTTTCGGCGATATTCTAAATCTACTCTTGGGTTGCCTGAGCTTAATGGCTGATTTGTCATTTTATCCCACCATCCCCATCAAATATACTACAGTAAAGATAAATACCCAAACTACGTCGATAAAATGCCAATAAAGGCTGGCAACATAGAATTTTGGCGCATTGTACAAGTTAAGACCACGTTTAGAGTTACGAATCATCAGTGAAAGAATCCAGCATAACCCAAAGGCAACGTGGCCGCCATGGAAACCAACAAGTGCATAGAAGGCTGAACCAAACGCACTGCTTGTAAATTTATGTCCCTCATGGACATAATGTGTGAATTCATAAACTTCACTACCAAGGAATCCAAGACCTAGTAAAACTGTAACTCCAAGCCAAAGCATCATTTTCTTGAAGGCAAAGTTCTTCATATGATACATAGCATATACGCTTGTGATTGAGCTTGTTAACAACAGCATTGTTGCAAGAAATGTTAGTGGTAATTCAAATAAATCTTTTGCTAAGGGCTGACTTGTATTTGGGACTTTATCTTTTAAGGCAAGGTAAGTGGCAAAGAGAGAGGCAAATAAAACAGTCTCTCCCCCTAAGAATAACCAAAAACCAACAAATTTATTTTTTGCCTCAAGGGTAGATCTTTCCGGCTCTGCAGGCCATGTTTCATAAGTCATTTTTTCTTCAGCGTGCATTATGCCTTAGCCCCCTTCTCTTCTTGTAATTCCTCTTTATGGATATGGAAACCATGATCATCTTTAACAGAACGCGTGAACATTGATCCAAAAGTTATGAGAAGCCCAATAATCATGACTGGCAATGCCCATGACACTTTATCAACATGATACATCGCACCAAATGCTGCAATGAACAATCCTAATGCAATCACAAATGGGATAAATGAAGAGTTAGGCATATGAATATCACCAAGCGGCTCAGCCGGTGTCATACCTTTTTTCCCTTCCATTTTTTCAATCCAATAAGCATCTAAACCACGAACTAATGGCAGCTGTTTAAAGTTATAAAATGGCGGTGGTGATGGAATTGCCCATTCAAGTGTTCTACCGTCACCCCATGGATCATTACCCACTTTAACATTTTTCACAGAAGTCAATACAACATTAAGGAGCATGATGATTACTGCAATCGACATAAATCCGGCTCCAACAGAGCTGATCATATTTGCAGTTTCAAAACCTTGACCTGGAAGGTAAGTAAAGACACGTCGCGGCATGCCCCATAAACCTAAGAAATGCTGGATAAAGAAAGTTAAATGGAAGCCAATGAAAAAGAACCAGAATGTGATTTTTCCTAACGCTTCATTTAGCATCGTTCCAAACATCTTTGGCCACCAAAGATGTATGCCAGCGAAAATACCGAACACTACACCACCAACAATAACATAGTGGAAATGAGCAACAACAAAGTAAGTATCATGATACTGGTAGTCTGCGGAAGCAGCAGCGAGCATTACACCTGTAACCCCCCCCATAAGAAAGGTAGGGATAAAAGCAAAAGCCCAGTACATTGGAGTAGTAAATTTGATACTTCCCCCCCACATCGTAAATAACCAGTTAAAAATCTTGATACCCGTTGGTACCCCAATTGCCATCGTTGCCACAGCAAAAATAGCATTGGCAACAGGTCCTAAACCAGTTGTGAACATGTGGTGTGCCCATACCATAAAGCCTAAGAAACCAATAAGCACCGTCGCAAATACCATGGATGAATAACCGAAAAGACGTTTTCTTGAGAAAATCGGAAAGATCTCTGAAAAAATTCCAAATGCAGGAAGTATTAAGATATACACTTCGGGGTGTCCGAAAATCCAGAAGAGATGTTCCCAAATAACTGTATTTCCACCCATTGTTACATCAAAGAAATTAGCTCCAAACAGGCGGTCAAACATCATTAAAGTCAAACCAACTGTTAATGGAGGGAATGCAAATAAAATTAATGCAGATGCAACAAATGTTGTCCAAGTAAACAATGGCATCCTCATATAGGTCATACCAGGAGCACGCATGTTAATAATGGTAACAAGGAAATTGATACCACCGATTAATGTACCGATACCTGATATCTGTAAACCCAGTACATAAAAGTCAACCCCGTGGCCTTTAGAATGAAGTGCAAGAGATGCATATGAGGTCCAGCCTGCATCAGGAGCACCGCCCAGGAACCAAGATAAATTTAGAAATATTCCTCCGAAGAAGAACAACCAAAAACCTAGCGCATTAACAAATGGAAATGCTACGTCACGAGCCCCTATTTGCAATGGCATTACAGCATTCATAAAACCAATTAGTAACGGCATTGCCGCTAAGAAAATCATTGTTGTTCCGTGCATCGTAAGGATTTCATTATATGCACCTGCACTAACAAAATCATTATTAGGTACAGCAAGCTGGATACGGATAAAAACCGCCTCTAGTCCTCCGACTAAGAAGAAAAATCCACCTGCAATAAAGTATAGGATGGCAATTTTTTTATGGTCGACTGTTGTTAAATAGTCCCATAACGTTGCGCCGAATCCCTTTTTTTGAGCAATGGTACTCACAATTTTACCTCCCTTTCAACCAATTCCCCTATTATTCCTGAACCTTTAAGCCCATTAAATAATCTGCTACCGCATCAATTTGGTCATCAGTCAAGTTTCCATATTTACCAGTCATCATATTACCTGGTTTATAGGTTTCAGGATTTTTAATCCAATTTTTTAGTTCTTCTTTATTATGATCTAAGATACCTGCCACACGAGATCTGTCACCAAAGTTTGTTAAGTTTGGTGCTACACGAGCAGTGTCTGGCATTTTGTTAGCAGGTGTAACTGCATGACAGCCAATACAGCTTTGATTAAATATTTCTTGTCCTTTTGCAGCTGAAGCTGTTGTTGCTTTTTGTGGCTCTTTTACATTTTGCATTGCCGATACCCAAGCATCAAATTTATCACGGCTCATTGCTTTAACTTTAAAATCCATCAGAGCATGTGATGGTCCACAAAGCTCAGCACATTTCCCATAGAAAAGATTACCAGCTTCGTTCGCTCGCTTATCATCGAATTCCAGCCAAAACTTATTGGCATTATCTGTGTTGGTATCGATTTTACCACCAACAGCCGGAATCCAGAATGAGTGTTTAACATCCATAGATTTTAAATTAAAATAAACTTTTTCATTTGTAGGAACCACTAATTCCTGACTTGTTACAATTTTTTGACCAGGATATTCAAAATCCCACCAATATAAATGCGATCGTACATTTACAATAACTGCTTTTGTATTCTTTTTGTCCATCGGACTCACATCAGCAAGCTTAAATGTTGACGCAACAGTTGGAACAGCCAAAATGAGTAGTAATAATATCGGAATCGTAGTCCAGATAATTTCTAAACGATGACTTCCTTCAACTTGTTTTGGGATTCTTTCGTCTTTTCTTCTAAAACGGACAAATACCAAAACAAAGATTACTACTACCACTAGGATTACTCCTACCATGATATAGGTACTTAACTTCATTAAATCATATTGTGTGTCTGCAACTTCTCCGGCTGGATTTAACGCTGATAAATATGGTTTCCCACATCCGGAAAGTACAAGCGCTAAAATCGCAAATAACGAAATTAGACGCCACTTTGCAAGCCTCTTCATAGCTTAATCAAACCCCTCTTTCACTAATGAATTCTAAAATATTGTTTGGTCAAAGAAGTATGTAGGATGGTTCTCCCCTTCGTTAGTGATCAACTGCAGCTTTAAAGACTTAAGTATATGTAACCGTCATCAATCAACTAATTAGGAAAAAGAAAGAAGTACTTTCTTTTTCCCGGGTTAAACCAAGGCAAAACTAAATTAATGTAACTATAACCATCGCCACAAAAATAATCGTTAAATATTGCAAAGAATAGACAAACATTAGTTTTGCCCACTTAATGTCATCTTTGACCTTATATCCATAAATCCCCAATACCAGCCAGCCGATATTTAGCACGGTAGCAAGAATCAGAAATGGGATTCCTAAGTTAGTAAGAAAAAACGGGATTGGCAGAAGTGTCGCCACCCAAACCAAAATATGAATCTTTGTTGTTTTAAAACCCTTAACCACTGGCAGCATTGGTACGCCTGCGGCTCTATACTCTTCCACTCTTCTCATTGCAAGAGCATAAAAATGAGGAGGCTGCCAGACAAACATTAAAACAAATAATGCCCAAGCCATAATATCAAGATTTCCATCAACAGCTGCCCACCCAATTAAAGGGGGTACGGCTCCTGAGATGCTTCCAATAATTGTATTCGATACAAACTGCCGCTTTGACCATAGTGTATAAAGGAAAACATAACTAAAAACCCCAAGCAGTCCAATTACTGTGGCAGTTATCGTAGTAAAGAATAAACACAGTGTACCCAGTCCAATAAGCAAAATACCAAGTGCTAATACTTTTACAGGCATAACCTTCCCTGTAACAGTTGGTCTTGTTTTGGTTCTCTCCATTAAGGGGTCAATATCACGGTCAACATAGTTATTAATGGCACAAGATCCAGCAATAATCAGTGAAGAACCAACTACTGTAAAAAATACAATATCTAAGTTATTAAAAAAACTTTGTCCAGAAAAATGAAGCGCCAGCCATAGACCAGTAAAGGTGGTAATTAAATTGGAATTAACAATTCCTATTTTAATAAGGGCCATAAAGTCCTTCCAGACGGTCGTTTTTTCGATTGTTCCTTGCAGACTTGCAACACCATTTTCAATGGCCGAATCTCCATAACCCTTAGAGTTGGACATATCATTTCCTCCTAATCCTACTAACAAATATTCACCAATTAAGGAACTTAAATACTTCCTGGTTATTTAAATGTATAGTGCTGACTAAAAATAAAAGGGTAAGCTCTTTTATTTTATTAGATTCTATTACAAAAAAATTAGTTAAACTTTTAAAAGCATCAATTTCTAAAACACTTTCTCTGTATATTAAATCACACTTTTTGATATTTTTGTGAACTTTTTTTGAATAATTTTAGACTAAATTGTGACAAAACTTAAAACGTACTATGTGATTCTTACACTTCCATACATTTAATCACTTCCATAAAATAACTGTTAAGAAAAAAAGAATAAGACCGTTCTGTTTTATTAATTTTTATTCTTTATGTTTGTACTTTTAGCATTCCTCTATATTTAATTTTACTACCTTAAAATTAAGATTCAACCCTTTTGACTATTTTCACTATAATAATAGTGAAATATAGTTATTATTCATCTACCACTTTTTATTTAATTATTGTCAGCTAAAATTCTGTTCTTTTTATACTATTTTCGTTATGATTAATAGGGACTTTTCAATCAGCTACTTTTTCATTTATTATACTGTCAGGTTTAACCAATGACAAATTATTGAACTATTTAAGAGGTGAATTTTTTGCAACGTTCTTTAAAGTGGTTGGCGGTTGCAACCACAATCGTAATGATATTTATTTTACTTGGCGGTGCCTTGGTTACAAAGACAGGGTCTGGGATGGGGTGTGGAAGATCCTGGCCTTTATGCGAGGGGAAATTTGTTCCCTCGGAAATAACTCCTGAACTAATGATTGAGCTTGCCCATCGGCTTGTCTCAGGAGCAGGGGGAATAATGGTTCTCCTTCTTTCGGTTTGGTCATGGAAAGCAATTGGTCATATTAGAGAAACTAAATTTCTTTCATTGTTGTCATTTATCTTTTTACTTTTACAAGGATTAATTGGGGCTGCCGCCGTACTATGGGGACAATCAGGATTTGTCCTTGCCTTGCATTTCGGAATATCACTTGTTTCCTTTGCATCCGTGTTCTTACTAACCTTGCTTATATTTGAAATCGATAAAAAGTTCGAAGCAGAAAAGCTATATATCGATAAACGAATGGGGTTTCATATTGTAGGTGTCTCTATTTACAGTTATCTTGTCATTTATACAGGAGCATTGGTCCGCCATATGAAAGCAAGTCTTGTATGCCTCGATTGGCCTTTATGCACTAATGAAAACCTTTCCTTGCCATCGGACATATTCCAATGGGTGCAAATGGGGCATCGCGCCGCAGCAGGGATCATTTTTATCTGGATTTCATATATCTTTTACCTTGCCGTACGTCATTATAAAGAGCAGAAGGTTCTATATTGGGGCTGGATGATTGCTTTCATCCTTGTGTCCTTACAAGTGATTTCAGGAGCATTTATCATCTTTACCATGTTAAACCTTTATATCGCACTCCTGCATGCCTTTTTTATCACTTGTTTATTCGGTGTATTAAGTTATTTCCTTCTCTTGTATTCAAGATCACGTCGGAATCATCAATAAAAAAAGTTGCCGGTATCTCCGGCAACTTTTTTTATTACTCTCATTTAAGCTTTTGTCAGTTCTACTAAAAGGTCTCCTGTTAGGATGGCATCTCCACTTTTAACGTACAGGTCTTTTACTATACCCGAAAAAGGTGCTTGAACCGTTGTTTCCATTTTCATCGCTTCTGTGATCAGTAAATGATCTCCTCTTTCTACTTTCTCTCCTTTTTCTACTAAAACCTTAATGACTGTTCCCGGCATAGTGGCTGAAAGGTGCTCTTCATTTTTCATATCTGCCTTCAATCTAGATGTGACCGTTGCTTTAATGCTCTCATCCTTGATAGATACCTCACGCGGCTGTCCATTTAGCTCAAAATAAACCACCCTTGTGCCGTCGGCCTGGGGCTGACCAATCGAGATTAACTTAACAATCAGTGTTTTACCTTTTTCAATTTCTACCTCAATTTCTTCACCCAATCTCATTCCGTAAAGAAATGTTGGTGTATCGAGCATCGAAATATTCCCAAATCGTTCATTAGCTTTGATATATTCTAAAAACACCTTTGGATAGAGTGCATAAGATAAAATTTCAAAATCGGTTACTTGTCTGCCAAGTTCTTCAAACAGCTCTTCTTTAAGAATGTCGAAATTCACATCTTCAAGAAGTTCACCAGGTCGAACTTCTAAAGGCTTCTTCCCTTTTAAGATGACTTTTTGAAGTTCTTCAGGGAATCCTCCGTATGGCTGCCCTAAATAACCTTCAAATAATTCAACAACAGAGTCAGGGAAATCGAGACTATTCCCCTTTAATAAAACATCTTCCTCCGTTAATTCATTTTGCACCATAAATAAGGCCATATCCCCTACAACCTTTGAGGAAGGGGTTACCTTAACAATGTCCCCAAACATTTTGTTGACACGGGAGTACATTTCTTTTACTTCATCCCATTGTTCTCCAAGCCCCACTGCTTTAGCTTGCTGTTGAAGATTGCTATATTGACCGCCTGGCATTTCATGCTGATATACTTCTGAATGAGGGGAAATCATTCCACTTTCAAAATCATGATAAACCTTGCGAACATCTTCCCAGTAATAGGAAAGCTTCTCTAGCGCATCAATATTAACCTTTGGCTTTCTCGTATTTCCTTCAAGTGCATAGAATAAGGAATTAGCACTTGGCTGCGATGTCAATCCTGCCATTGTACTTAATGCTGTATCAACAATATCGACCCCGCCATCAATGGCACGTGCATAGGTAAAAATTCCATTTCCACTTGTATCATGAGTATGGAGATGAATAGGGATATCGACGGTTGCTTTTAATTCGGATATTAACCGATAAGCTGCTTCAGGCTTTAAAAGTCCGGCCATATCTTTTATTGCCAGAATATGAGCACCTTGCTGCTCCAACTCTTTTGCTAATGTTCGGTAATAGTCGAGATTATACTTTACTCTTGTTGAGTCTAAGATATCCCCAGTATAACAGATGGCTGCCTCAGCAATTTTCCCTGACTGGCGGACTGCATCAATGGCAACTTCCATTCCCTTTACCCAGTTTAGACTGTCAAAAATCCGGAAGACATCGATTCCTGCTGAAGCTGATTGATTGATAAATTCACGGATTAAGTTATCCGGATAATTCTTATACCCAACAGCATTAGCGCCGCGAAACAGCATTTGAAAAAGGACGTTTGGAATCTTTTCACGAAGAGTTAATAAGCGGTCCCATGGATCTTCCTTTAGGAACCTATAAGCAACATCAAAGGTTGCCCCTCCCCACATCTCGAACGAAAATAAATCCGGTAATAATTTGGCTGTTTCTTCTGCAATATGCGCAATATCAGTGGTCCGCATTCTAGTCGCTAATAATGACTGATGGGCATCCCGATAGGTAGTATCTGTTAGTAAAACTTGCTTTTGATTTTTAATCCATTGAACAAGACCCTCAGGCCCATATTGATCCAGAATTTGTTTGGTTCCATCCTGATATGGAACATCATATTTTAACGTTGGAATTCTAGGCTTTGAGAAAACAGGTCTTTTCTTTTTCTCAATTCCAGGAAAGCCATTCACTGTAACATTTCCGATATAACTTAATAGTTTTGTTCCTCTGTCTTTACTTACAGGAAAGATAAATAATTCTGGTGTTGCATCAATAAACGATGTATCATATTCACCATTTCTAAACTTCTCATGTTTGACGACATTTTCAAGGAATGGAATATTGGTCTTTATACCTCTAATCCTAAACTCCTGTAAATTCCGCACCATCTTTGCTGCTGCTTGTTCAAAAGTTAATGCCCATGTTGATAGTTTTACAAGCAAGGAATCGTAATAGGGTGTGATAACAGCTCCCTGATAACCATTACCGGCATCAAGACGTACGCCAAATCCCCCCCCTGAACGATAAGCCATTATTTTTCCAGTATCAGGCATAAAATTGTTCAGTGGATCCTCTGTTGTAACCCTGGACTGAATGGCAAAACCATTTAACTTTATTTTTTCTTGAGCAGGAATTCCAATAATCGGACCGTGCAGTTCATGTCCTTCAGATACTAAGATTTGTGTTTGAACGATATCAATTCCAGTTACTAATTCTGTTACAGTATGTTCCACCTGTACACGCGGATTAACTTCAATGAAATAAAAATCATTACCGGAAACAAGAAATTCAACGGTACCTGCATTTAGATATTGGACCTTGCTCATCAATTTTACTGCTGCCTGGCAGATCGAGTTCCGAAGCTCCTCAGAGATGGAAACACTTGGAGCCACCTCAACCACTTTTTGATGCCGTCTTTGAACGGAACAATCGCGGTCAAAAAGATGAACCATGTTTCCATGCTGATCCCCAATGATTTGAACCTCAATATGTTTGGGATTTTCAATTAGTTTTTCAAGATAGACCTCATCGTTTCCAAAAGCGGCTTTCGCTTCGGATTTAGCTCGTTCAAAGGCTTCGCGGACTTCCTCCTTGCTTTTAACAATTCTCATCCCGCGTCCGCCACCGCCTAATGAGGCTTTGATAATGATTGGGAAGCCATGGATAGCTGCAAACTCTTCCACTTCACGTACCTCATTGACAGGGCCATCACTGCCTGGAATAACGGGAATATTGGCAAGTTCTGCCTGGCTTCTTGCTTTTACTTTGTCCCCAAACATATCCAGGTGATTGGATGTAGGTCCGATAAAAATAATTCCTTCTTCTTCACAGCGTCTGGCAAAATTAATGTTTTCTGACAGGAAACCATAACCAGGGTGAATCGCATTTACACCGCTTTTTTTAGCAATGTCAATAATCCCATCAATGTCTAAATAGGCGTCAATTGGTTTTTTTCCTTCCCCTACTAAATAAGCCTCATCTGCTTTATATCGATGGTAGGCGCCAGAATCCTCTTTCGAATAAATTGCAACAGTCCGAATATTCAGTTCAGTACAAGCCCGAAAAACTCTTATCGCAATCTCCCCGCGATTAGCCACTAATACTTTATTAATTTGTCTTGTCACGTAAAGCACCTCATATTCTATGTATTTTTAAAAACGCAAGGGAAGTAATTCCCCCGCGTTGTCATTAAAGATAATAAACCTTACCCTCCTCAGTCTTTAACCTTTTGTCAGCTTGGCCTTGTTTATTTTTATATTTACTTTCATATTTCACAAACATCGAAACATTTACAAGTATACCTGAGGCTCCCGCAAGCATTAACAGCGATGACCCGCCGTAACTGATAAATGGAAGCGGTACACCGGTCAGAGGAATAATACCAGATACCCCTGCCAAGTTAATAAAAGACTGAATACCGATCATACTAGATATACCAAACGCTAATAAACTGCCAAACGGATCTTTACATTTCATCCCGATATGAATTCCCCGTAAAACGATATAGGAAAGAAGGAGAATAACAAAACCCACACCCCAAATCCCTAATTCTTCAGCGATTATAGCCATAATGAAGTCAGTGTGGGACTCTGGCAGATACCCTAGTTTTTGAATACTTTTTCCTAGACCCAGACCGTTTACTCCGCCCGAACCAATCGCAATAAACGAGTTTGCCAGATGGAAGCCGGCATCCTTCACATATTTTTCATCAAACGGATTACCCATTACTTCAAACCGACTCATTTGTTCCGGTGAAAATATTTTCCCCCAGGAGACAAGAACTAGCGGTAGGAGTACAATGAGGACCATCAGTACTAACTTCGAGATTGTTTTAAAGTTCATACCAGAAGCGATAATGATTGTCCCTGCAATTGCTGCAATAATAACAGCTGTTCCAAAGTCTGGCTGTACTGCAATAAGCACACAAACAATAAACAGATATACTAAAGGTGGAAGTACACCCTTATTGAACTGATTAATATAAGGTTGTTTTTTTGCATAAACAGCAGCCAAATAGATAATTACTCCCAGTTTTACAAATTCAGAAGGCTGAAATAAAAAGGAGCCTATTTGATACCAGCTTTGAGCATTGTTCTTTACTTGTCCAAAAACAAAAAGACCAAGTAAAGCTATGATTGAGGCAATGACCATCGGAGCCTGGAACCATTTCGTATAATTCATTATTTTATAAGGAACTAGCGCAGTAATCAAAAATATTACAGTAAATACTAACAAAAATATTTTTTGCCTTTGATAGAAAAAATCAGGTTGTACTTGGTACCTTTGAACGGCGTAGGCCATGCTTGCACTATAAATCATCACAAGTCCGAACGCGCACAGAAGGATGATGGCAATAATCAACGTATAGTCATATGATTTTAATATTTTTCTCAGCATTTAAGACGTCCTCATTTTCAAAAATTGATAGTATACCCTACTATTATAATAGAAAATGTGTGGCATTACTTGAGGAAATTCTCCTTTGTTACAAGTTTTTAATAAAGAATATTCAAAATTAATAAAAAACTCAAACATTACGCTGTATTGTTTGAGTTCTTATTTATGCATTATTTTTTTAAGGATGCATCGTGTAGAGCCGACAATTCTCTCTCTAATTGGTCTAAGATTGTTTTTCCATCCTTAGCATCTATTAAGCCTAATCGCACAGCAAAGTCTATTTCTCTTGAAAGGCCAAACATTTGTGTATCCAATACCTCTTCATAAAGAGGGCATTGAGGCATCGTGAGATTGTCCATTTGCACTTTGATAAGCTTTAATATCTTTTCAGCGTCAGCCTGGAGCAAGGCATAGGCTTTTTCATGGTGATTCACGATCATTTCAGACGCCAACATTGATCCCCCCATTTCAGAGCGATAATTCAACTTATCTATAAATTTTACCGTTTAGACCACAAAATTGCAAGAACAATGAAGGATATTCACAAAAGGAGTTACCTTTTATGACAACCTAGTCAAAAAAAGATATACTAAGAAAGCGGAATCCATTTATTCTTGTACTAAAATAACGGATTAATTTATTATTATAAAGTACTCTTGTATATTTGAGTTTTGAGTGTTAGTGGAAAGACATTTGACTAAAATTATATTCATGCAGACAAGACTTGAGGGGGATGGATGATGGAAAATATCTTAACGATAGCAGGGAATGTAAAATTCACAATTACGCTTGATCCCGGTGTTTGGATTTTTGACGACCGTCGGGTTGATTTAACCACTTACTTTTCACAAGTAAAGGAGACAACCGATTCCGATGAGGCCTACACAAAAGCAGTTTCTAAACACTGGGATCGTGAAATAATGGAGGGGGCAATTTATCCTCCAACATTAAAAACTGAAAAGAAATTTGAAAAAGAAAAGGTATTGACTGGTACTTTCGGAATTCCATTTAAACCATTTTTGTTAAATTCGGAGCCAGCTCCTGATGCCAAAAGCTTAGTTGTCCAAACAGCAACGGAGGAAATAGAATTTCCACTAGAAACCGCATATGACTTTATTTTAGGATATTCAAATAATGGTAAACCATTAACTTCTGATGGACCTGTCCATATATATTTTGGTGATGGCTCTAATCAGAATAATCCTATTAAAAGTATAACTGGCTTTACCATTAAATAAGAGAGAAATTGTACACCCTGCCTAAACGGGTGCCTGTTGGCACCCGTTTTAGACACGTCCTGCTCCAGGGTGTGATCAAGGTGCTTCCGCTTTTGGTCCTATAATAAGTCGGCAGCCAATCGGGCTAGACCTGATCGTTCCCCTTTTAACAGCTTTACATGTCCGGAAATTTCCTGATCCTTAAACTTTTCCACTACATAAGTTAATCCATTGTTATAGGCATCTAAATATGGATGATCAATCTGTTCAGGGTCCCCCATTAACACAATCTTACTGCCCTCTCCTACCCTTGTTAAAATCGTCTTCACTTCATGTTTGGTTAAGTTTTGGGCTTCGTCAATAATGATAAACTGCTTTGGCAGACTTCGACCGCGGATATATGTTAATGCCTCCACCTCGATCGAGCCCATCCCGGCTAGAATCGCATCTAGTTCACCCGGCTTTTTCGTATTAAATAAATATTCTAAGTTATCATAAATCGGCTGCATCCAAGGTCTAAGTTTCTCTTGTTTTTCTCCAGGCAAGAAACCGAGATCTTTTCCCACTGGAACGATCGGTCTTGCCACCAAAAGCTTTTTATATTCTCTAAAATCTTCTGTTTGCATTAGCCCCGAAGCAAGTGCAAGTAATGTTTTTCCTGTCCCAGCTTTACCGGTTAATGTAACAAGCGGGATATCCTTGCGCAGCAATAATTCGATTGCCATCGTCTGCTGTACATTTCGAGAGTGGATCCCCCATACATGTTCTTGATTTAACGTTAACTTTTTTACCTTCTTACTCGTTTTATCGACCATGCCTATGGCGGAAGCAGAACTGCCGAGTACATCCTTCATGATTAGGAATTGATTCGGATAGAACGGATGGTTAGCTACCTCAGATAGTGATAATTCTCCTTTTTCGTAAAAACGGCCTAGCAATTCAATTGGTAGTAGCAATTCAAAAAAACCTGTATATATATGTTCCACTTCGACTACTCTGTCATTCAAAAAATCCTCTGCTGTAAGTCCAATTGCATCTGCTTTTACACGAACTAATGCATCTTTACTAACAATTATTACGGGCTTGCCATTTTCCTTCGCTTGTTCCTCTAAGTATAAATTCTTTGCCACCGCCAGAATTCGATTATCATTTGTTTTTTCTACGAATATGTCTTGAAGTTCGTGAAAAGAGCGGTGGTTTAATTCAATTCTAATGGTTCCCCCATTCTCAAGAGGAATTTTTTCATGAAGTTTCCCTGCTGCCCTTAGTCCATCGATTAAACGTGATACCTGTCTTGCATTCCTTCCAACTTCATCCATATATCTTTTCTTTGAGTCCACTTCTTCAAGGACCACTGCCGGAATCACGACTTCATTATCTTCAAACGAATAAATGGAATACGGGTCTTGGAGCAAGACATTTGTATCTAACACGTATATTTTACTCAAAGCAACGCCTCCTGGTTCACTGGTGTATGGCTTGTTAAATTAGTTTCAACAACCCTTTGCTAGATTGGACTTTGGTAAAATATATGTTTATTGGAATAAAGATAGAAGACGTTCCGCACAATAATTGTTATCAAGACAATAAAACTTCTATGAGAGTCTACTGTTCAAGCCCATTTAACCATTAATTTATTATCTTGGAGGTGGATTATAATGAAAATGATTCTTTTAACAACAGTCATTAGTTTACTATTAACAGGCTGTAATACCGCTGATCATAATGAGAATGCAAAAAACAGCAACCAGCTAGTAAACGTGAAAAACAGTTATATTAACAATGTAGACCAGAAGTCTGGGCAGGAAATTTCCAAACGTCTTGTTGAGCTCGCCACTAGTATTCCAAATGTGTCAGATGCAACTGCAGTAGTTTTGGGAAACTATGCCATTGTCGGAATTGATGTCAATGCGAAAATTGATCGGTCACAGGTTGGGTCCATTAAGTATTCTGTTGCAGAAAGTTTAAGAAAAGATCCATATGGGGCTAAAGCTATTGTTGTCGCAGATGCAGACACCAATCAGCGTTTACGGGAAATACAGGCGGATATTAAAAAAGGCAGGCCTATACAAGGAATTATGGAGGAACTCGCAGATGTCGCAGGACGGTTGATTCCGGAAGTACCGGGTGATTTAATTACTCCAAGCCCTAAAAATGCAACCGAAAAACCAGATCAAAAACTCAAGGGTAATGAAGAAAAGAAACTAAACAAAGAGCAGGAAGACCAGTCCAATCACTATAAGTAAGGAAAGAACAGAAAAAAAGCTTAGTTTTCACTAAGCTTTTTTCATTGCATCCATAACTTGATTATCGAGCCTCTCTGCCGCTTTCTTATCATATGTTTTATCATATTGGACTTCTGTAACGATTTTCGAACCGTAAAACATAACGTCTCTCACTTCATTAATTGTTACTTCTACCAAAGCTAGTTTTAGTGGAACTCCAGATAATCGTTCTTCTTTAACACTTGCTTCCCCTTGAATCGAGTATGTAGATTCATTTGCAATTAAATTAATCACAACGTTTTTATTGTTATTGATATTTTCTAAAATCCGGGAACGATTATCAACAGCAAAATAGATAATCCCTTCGTTTTTAGCCAACACCCAGGAAATCGCACTAACATTTGGTCCCCCTGTTTCATAATCAACAGTTGCCAAAGTTACGAATCGTTCTTTTTGCAGTTCATCAAATAATGGCTTGATAAGTTTTGGTTCTACTTGATTTGCCATTTATACACAACCCCTTTATTCATTCCTTTAAAAAACAGATAATCTCATATTACTACTATCCCTATTTTTCATCAACTCTAACCAATTGATTTACCAGTTGTTGTTTTATCATGGTATACTATATTACAAACATTCCGTTATTCGAAAGAAGAATTAAAGAGGTGCTTGAATGAGAGTAAAATGTGTGATTTGCGATAAGATTGAACCAATAGACGATGAATCCTTAATTGCAAAACGACTTCGGAATCGTCCCATTCATACATATATGTGTCATGACTGCAGTACTAGAATTACCGAAAAAACCAATGCGCGAATGGATTCAGGCAATTTCCACCTATACCGTCCAAAATCGGATAAGGATGAATGGTGATAGGAATAGTGAATCAAATGCAAAAACGCTTGTATACTTATCGTATACAAGCGTTTTTTCTGTTTGAAAAATGTATAGCTGCAGTGCATAGGGCTTCCGTTTTCTTTTAATCAATCGGGTAGTCCTTATACTTTTCAGGTTCCTGATTAATTTGATTGATCATGATTTCAATTAATTCGCGGGGATAACGTCTCTTTTTTATTTCTTCTCCCTGTTGGTATGAAATATAATACATCAAATCATCTTTTGTCGTTTCGATATTCGAGACAGAATGTTGTGCAGTGAGTATCTCTTCAAAGAAGTCCCGTGTCTCAACCGCTGCTTTGTCATCAGGACGGACATCACAAACCACTTTTATGGTCAGCCAATTATAAAGTGCATCCTGTAATGATTGCATTTTACTCTCCCCCTGTGACTCCGCTATTTGACTGTTTTTTAGTTTGGTGGAGGCGGATTTTATAAATAATCAATAATAACGCCGCGACACCTAACCCTTCTGCAATTGGTAATGCGTATGAGAAAAACAACATTAATACGCAGCCAACACAAAGGCTGAAATAAATCACAATATTTTTACCAAGGGGCAGCTTTTTTGCAAAACCTAGGCGATATACAATAACTGATAATACAACAATAAAAATATATTGTAAGAGGACACCAGTTTTTATATCGTTCGTAAGTTCAATAAAGAATCTTAAACTTGGGGAGAAAGATCTTAATTCTTCCACGGGTTTGCACCTCTCAATACTTAACTCAATTCAGCATATTTTTTCTTTTTAGCCATTCTTTCCCGTTCATTTTTATCAAGAATTTTCTTTCTTAAACGAATGGATTCAGGTGTGACTTCACAATATTCGTCGTCATTTAAGTACTCAAGAGATTCTTCTAACGTCATAATCCTAGGTTTTTTAATAACAGACGTCTGATCTTTGTTTGCAGAACGAACATTGGTCGCTTGTTTTACCTTCGTGATATTAACAGTAATGTCGTTTTCACGAGTATGCTCCCCAACGATCATTCCTTCATATATTTCTGTACCAGGTTCAACGAAGATAGTACCACGATCTTCAACCTGCATAATTCCATAAGTGGAGGCTTTTCCAGATTCCATTGAAACAAGAACCCCTTGACGTCTTCCGCCCACCTGTCCTTGAAGCATTGGCTGATAGCTGTCAAATGTATGATTAATAATTCCATAACCACGTGTCATCGTTAAAAATTCCGTAGTATAACCGATTAAACCGCGTGCTGGAACATTAAAGATTAAACGCACTTGACCTGAACCATTATTAATCATATCAATCATTTCGCCTTTGCGTGCTCCAATTGATTCCATTACTGACCCGGTATGTTCTTCTGGAACATCGATTTGAACACGTTCTACTGGCTCACAACGAACTCCATCAATTTCTTTTACAATTACTTCTGGTTTTGAAACTTGAAGCTCGTAGCCTTCGCGACGCATATTTTCGATTAAAATAGATAAATGGAGCTCACCACGGCCGGAAACAATCCATGCATCCGGTGAATCTGTATTTTCTACCCGTAAGCTTACATCTGTCTGCAATTGAGCACGTAGTCTTTCTTCAATCTTTCTTGAAGTCAAGTACTTACCTTCTCTACCTGCAAATGGGCTGTTGTTAACAACAAAGGTCATTTGTAATGTAGGTTCATCAATTCTTAAGATCGGTAATGCTTCTTGGTGCTCAACCGGACAAACGGTTTCACCAACATTAATGTCCTCCATACCAGAAACTGCAATTAGGTCACCTGCTTTTGCTTCTTCCACTTCTTGACGTTTTAATCCAAAGAAGCCGAAGATTTTGGTAACACGGAATTGCTTAACAGAACCATCCACCTTCATAAGTGCAACCTGCTGTCCAACTTTCATTGTTCCACGGAATACACGTCCGATTCCAATACGACCTACATAATCATTATAATCAAGCAATGCTACTTGGAACTGAAGCGGTTCATCACTATTATCGACTGGTGCCGGGATATGTTCCACAATCGCATCATATAATGACTTCATATTTTCATCTTGTTTCTCAGGATCAGCACTTGCCGTACCATTGATCGCAGAGGCATAAACAACTGGGAACTCAAGCTGGTCTTCATTCGCACCAAGCTCAATAAATAAATCTAGTACTTCATCAATTACTTCTAATGGACGGGCAAAATCACGGTCAATTTTATTGACAACAACAATTGGGGTTAAGTTTTGTTCTAAAGCCTTCTTTAAGACAAAACGTGTTTGCGGCATACAGCCTTCATAGGCATCAACAACAAGCAGTACCCCATCAACCATCTTCATGATCCGTTCTACTTCGCCGCCGAAGTCAGCATGTCCTGGTGTATCCAAGATGTTGATTCGGGTATCTTTATATTGGATCGCTGTATTTTTTGCAAGGATCGTGATTCCGCGTTCTCTTTCTAAATCATTAGAATCCATTGCACGTTCTTCCACATGCTCATTGGAACGAAATGTTCCCGATTGTTTTAGCAGTTGGTCTACCAACGTTGTTTTACCATGGTCAACGTGGGCAATAATCGCTATATTACGTATATCATTTCTTATATTCAAAAAATTCCACTCCTACCTTTATTCAAGAAATTGTTTTTATTTATAGTTTTTCATATACAACTAAAACATTATACCACAAATAAAGTGGAAACCTGAAATGATTTTATGTAAAATAAAAATAACATAGCAATTCTAATGTGTTTGAAAAGAAAAAGGGGTATGTACAGATGAACAATATAAAATGGCCTTTACTCATTTATGCGATCCTTGCAGCAGCCAGTATTGTGGGAATCGGAATTGCAATTAGTGAACAAAGCATAATCGGGGGCCTCGGCAGTATTGTGGCTGTGATTGTTATTATGGGAATGGGTTTTAAAACAAAAAGAAAAATGCGTGAAAACGGAGAATTGTAAGAAAAGCGGAAGTCCCCGTTTAGCGACGTATGGACTGGAGCACATCGACTGAGATAAAGGAAACACGAAGAGCGAAAGCGATTCGATGTTGACTTATCGTAGGGAGATGGGCGAAGTCCACTAGTCGCTGGGGACTGGAGCTGGACAATTCTCATAGTCAATTTTTATATTTTAGTATCAGCAATAAAAGCCTGGGCTGCCCCAGGCTTCTATTTTTATAAGATGTAGTGCTACCACTCGCCGCCTTTTAAATAATCATTTAAAATTGTCTGGTGAAGCCCTGGTTTGGCAGCGAATAATGAATTTTTCGAAAGAAAATCAAGTTTTTCCCCTCGTAAATTCGTTACTACTCCTCCAAGTTCTTCTAAAATAACTGCACCAGCTGCTACATCCCAAGGTGCAAGACGCATAGAGAAATAAGCATCTACCCTTCCAGTTGCTAAAAATACCAGTTCAAGGGCTGCAGTTCCATAAGACCGCGTCCCCCTGGCTTCTTTTACTAATGGAATCAACAGATTATGGTCAATTCTTTTATTTTCAACAACCCATGTAGCATTAAGGGCAAGAATGGATTCTTTAACTGTAGTTTCTTTAAGCACGGGTATTGGTTTTCCATTTATGTATGCACCTTTTCCACGTATTGCGTGGTATAACTCATCATGGACAACATCATAAATGAGCCCTATTTTACCTATGCCATTCTCATAAACCCCGATCGATATGGCAAAATTCCTTTGCTGGTGAATAAAATTCATCGTACCGTCAATCGGATCGATTAACCAAACGACTCCTTCAAGGCTGTGAAGTTCATCCCCAAAACCCTCTTCGCCAATAATTTTATGCTCCGGATAAACCTCTTTAATATGTTGGATAAAAAATTGCTCAATTTCTCTATCAATATTTGTCACTAAATCATTAGGATTTGATTTCGTTTCAATATTTAATTTTGTCTTAAAGGATAAACGGATTTTCTCTCCTGCTTCTTTAACCCACTGCTTTGCATGGGTATCAATAATTTCCCAATTCATATTCTTCCTCCATTCTTTCTATTATTCAATGTATGTAGTATGAAGCTTGATTATTAATTTGATGTACTTATAGCTTAATCAAATTAACCTGACACAGCAACTTTTTACCAAATGATCGTTCAACTAATCACACATCTGCACAATAATAAACGAACTCCCCTTATTCTCATTTGGAGTTCGTTCAAATCAAGCGATAAATTATTTCTCCATGGTTCATTCCAACTTTGTACTCCTTAGATTATAAATCGATCAAAAAGCCTTTAACCGTAATAATTCCAAGCGGATTTTTTCTAATTTTTGCTTGCACTCTTTCATTTTCTTTTCATTTTTATCTTCAATTGCCTCAAATAATGTAGCCAATTCATAATCCATTTCTAATCTTAATACAGCTGTTCTTTCTTTTTCAGTCGCTTTTTTTAGGGATGTATTCATTAATTGCTTCACCTAGCAGCGCCCCCTTTCCTTATTTTTACTAATTTTTCTGATTTTTTGTTTTACTGTATAATATGAACCACCTAGATATGTTGCAACAAATATGTGCACTAACCCAGTCGAGCAACAAACTTCTTCGATTTTCTGTCTTATGCTACAATAATTGACAAACAGTTGTGGAGGTAACTAAATGGATTTCGGCGGATTTACAAATGAGGATTTTAATGTTTTTTTAATAGATGGATTAGAAGCACGAATGGAAGCTTTAATAAATACGGTTCGACCGAAACTTGAACAACTTGGGGAATACTTTGCACCTACATTATCTGCCCTGACAGGAGATGAAATGTTCGTCCATGTTGCCAAACATGCTAGACGGACGATAAACCCTCCTAAGGATACATGGGTAGCTTTTGCTAGTAATCCCCGTGGCTATAAAATGCTCCCCCATTTCCAAATTGGATTATGGAATACACATTTATTTGTTTGGTTTGCAGTCATTTATGAAGCACCAGTAAAAGAAATTATCGGTGAACGCTATATCAAAAAAGCAGCAAAAATATACAAGGAAATTCCAAAAGAGTTTTCATGGTCTTTAGATCATACCAAGCCTGATACCATTAAACATCAACAGATAACAAAGGCTGATTTATTAGCTCAATTCGAACGATTAAAGACCGTTAAAAAGGCTGAATTATTATGCGGTTATACGATAGATAGAGATCAAGTAATCGGATTAAGTGCTGATGAATTATTAACGCAAATTGAGGATGTATTTAATAAAGTTGCACCTCTTTATAAAATTGCTTTAAATATAAAATAAATAAAGAAAACTCCCGCATGTTTAGATGGGAGTTTTCTTTGTTATTTCATGATAATTTTCTCTCCAGCGGAGGCCTCTTTTGCTTTTTTAATGGTTCGATACGAAGAATAACCGCTTATTTCTTCGAATTCACCACAAAGCGTTTTCTCCTCTGCTTTGCTTGGAACAATTTCTTTGAACCGACGATATGCTTTCATAACCTCATCTCGTTCAATCCCTTTTTCATATGCACTCTCAATTGCTTCAAAAAATTTTATTACATCGACGATTTCTTCCGTTGACCAATTATAATCAATGGGATATTGATATTCCATACACTCACCTGCTTCTCTATGTTAATGTGTATAATACCTCTATTTTCCCCATTTTGCACGAATTTGTTCCGCCTCTTTCTTCATCCGATTAAAGAGCTCAGCAACCGTGGGCACATCCTTAATCATCCCCATAACCTGACCTGCCCAAGCAAACCCTTCAGCGGTTTCACCGTCATATATGTACCGTTTATTGGCATCTCCACTAATAAAACTTTTGAGCTGCTCATAATCCCCATTCTTCCGTTCGATTTCAAGGATTTTTTCTGTCCAGCTATTGGCAATGGCTCTTCCTGGTGCTCCCAGTGTTCTTTTGATGACCACAGTATCACTTTCCGTTCCCTCAACTAAGCTTCGTTTATAAGCTTCATGCGCGTGAACACAGTCCTTGGTCGCGATAAACCGTGTTCCCATCTCAATTCCCTCAGCGCCTAAACTAAGGGCTGCCATTAGTCCCCTTCCATCCCCTATTCCTCCTGAAGCAATGACAGGGATGGACACAGAGTCCACTACTTGAGGGATTAAGACAAGTGTACCGATATCGTCTCTGCCAAGATGTCCGCCGCCTTCCTGGCCGACCACCATCACTGCATCGGCACCTAACTCTTCTGCTTTTATAGCCTGTCTTCTTGCTGCTACAAGTACGAGAGTTTTGATGTTTGTCCCCTTTAGTTGTTCAAAAATAGGAGCAGGATTTCCACCAGTCATAGATACAACAGGTACTTCCTCTTCAATTGCAACCTGTAAGAAATCTGCAAATGACCTTCCGTGCTGACCAATGGCAAAATTAACACCAAATGGTTTATTGGTTAATTGCTTTACTTTTCTAATCTCTTCCCTTAACAATTCAGGATTAGGCAGAGACATGGCCGTAATTTGTCCAAGCCCTCCTGCGTTTGAAACAGAAGCCGCTAAGTCTGAATAAGCTAAATAAGCTAACCCCCCTTGGATAACCGGAAACTCAATGTTTAACAAATCAGTAATTCGTGTATGCCAATTCAATTGAAACCCTCCTTCTAGTTAATAAATTGTTAATTCGTCTTAAAAGGTTAATTTTCCTTTCTTTATGAGAAACTAACTATAGTTAAAATAGGTAAAGTTAAATTTAAATCCTTTAAAATACTATGAAATAATGCTATAATTTCCTTTGTTTTATGTCGAATATAGACGAATAATCTGAGTATTTTTTATAAAGAGGTGTATTTACCATTGTCACAAGAACAAACACCGTTATTTAGCGGTTTAGTAGCACATGCGAAAAGAAACCCAATTCAATTCCACATTCCCGGCCATAAAAAAGGCGCTGGAATGGATACAGAATTCCGCCAATTTATTGGTGATAATGCCTTGTCCATAGACTTAATTAATATCGGTCCTCTTGATGATTTACATCAGCCAAAAGGAATCATTAAACAAGCTCAAGATTTAGCTGCAGAAGCTTTTGGAGCCGATCGAACTTTTTTTTCCGTGCAGGGAACCAGCGGCGCTATTATTGCCATGATTATGGCGGTATGCGGACCTGATGATAAAATTATTGTCCCTAGAAATGTTCATAAATCCATCATGTCTGCGATTGTTTTTTCTGGAGCAATTCCAGTTTTTATTCACCCGGAAATTGATAAAGAATTAGGAATCTCACACGGAATTACCACCGATTCAGTTGAAAGAGCCTTAAAACAGCACCCAGATGCGAAAGCCATTTTGGTCATTAACCCAACCTACTTCGGTATTTCTGCAGACCTAAAGAAAATTGTTGAAATTGCTCATTCCTATCATGTTCCCGTTTTGGTCGATGAAGCACATGGTGTCCATATACATTTCCATGATCAGCTGCCACTATCAGCTATGCAGGCAGGGGCAGATATGGCAGCGACAAGTGTTCATAAATTGGGTGGATCCATGACCCAGAGCTCCATTCTTAATGTAAGAGAAGGACTTGTTTCGGCAAAGCATGTGCAATCGATTTTAAGCATGCTTACAACTACATCTACATCCTATTTACTGCTAGCTTCACTAGATGTAGCACGTAAACAACTGGCAACAAAGGGCAAACAGTTAATTGATAAAACCATTAAGTTATCTCAATCGATTCGAAAGAGAATTAATGAAATCGACCACATCCATTGCGTTGGTGAAGAGATACTAGGATCTAAAGCTACTTTTGATTATGATCCGACGAAACTCATTATTTCAGTTAAAGATTTAGGCTTAACTGGTTATGAAGTAGAAAAATGGTTAAGAGAAAAACATAATATTGAGGTTGAATTATCAGACCTTTATAACATCCTTTGTATTGTTTCACTAGGAGATACAGAGACAGAAGCTGACATTTTAGTTAATGCCTTAAATGAGCTTGCAGTCGAATGTGAGCATCGTGTTGGGCAAATTGAACCTATCGAAGTTCTCCTTCCTGAAATTCCGGTCCTTGCGCTTACACCAAGAGATGCATTTTATTCAGAAACAGAGGTTGTTCCTTTTGAAGAATCAGAAGGCCGAATTATCGCAGAGTTTGTAATGGTATACCCGCCTGGTATTCCAATCTTCATTCCAGGTGAAATTATCACTAAGGAAAATCTGCACTATATACGTAAAAACCTTGAAGCCGGTTTACCTGTTCAAGGTCCTGAAGATGATGAAATTAAAACAATTCGTGTCATAAAAGAATATAAAGCTATCCAATAAAAAGTCAAAAAAATAGGATTCCCAAGTGGAATCCTTTTTTATTTTAGCGTATTATACTTCTTCGTCATGTTTGTGTTCATCGCAGCAATTGCATTTAGAATAGAGCACGGTTACTTTTTCATCTTCAAAATGATCAATAGTAGAATTACATGTTTGGCATACAAGAGTACCCATTTGTTCCATCCCCTTTTCTTTTGAATGATCATAAATTTGAAACGCTTTCTAATATCCTTAATTCAATAATAATATATCACATTAAACATTTCAAGCCTAAATTGTATGTCACATTAAAAAAAATTAGTTAAAAATAAACCTATTTTAGGTATTATTTAGATCTTAATAAAATATATAGAATAGTTCACTATTTATTTAATGTTTAATGTTGTCAGAGCTTTTTAATCAGTGCTAGAATAGAATTGCAAAAACTTGGACGAAAAAGGGGGAATGGTGATGGCTGTAAATGCATTTATTAAACTCGTGCCCTCATCTGGTAAACAATCAATCACAATCGAAGAAGTAAAAGAATTATTTCATTATTATAAAAATATAACAGCAAAAACAGGTGACCAATTAAACTGGCAGTACGGGGAATCAGCATTTCCATATGATATAAAAGAAACAGAATCCAGTAAGGGAAAGGCATTTTATTTGCATTCTGACCACGAACGCTACAATGCCATTTTAATTGGTGTTGATAAGGAAACTGTAAAAGAGGAAGATGGCACAGAAAGAGTGCAGCAATACATACAAGTAACATTACCGGAACAATCGACACATGGAGATAAAGGAAAGGCGAATGAATTCTGCAAATTCCTTGCCAAAAAACTACAAGGAGAACTTCACCTCTTTAATGACAGAGTCATGTACTATTATCCAAGAAAATAAGACTTAAAAAGACTCCAACTCTCGGGCGGGGTCTTTTTAGTGTACAAAAAGAGCCAGAGTATAATGGATAGATGTATATATCACCAGGCTTAGGGCTGTAATAAACAGTGTTTTTCTCACTGATTTGGTCACATAGTTTCCTAGCATTAATGCCAGGTAAAAAAACACAAAAAACATCATTACCTTATAAATGAGTTGATCGTGCTTTGAAAGCCATTCAATGAGTGTATAACCGCTCCAAATAATAAATTGTAATATAATCACGAGATAGACCTTCATTTTTATCACCACGCAAAAGACATTGATCTTTTAGTTAAGAACAAAGACATTGGCTAGTGTTTTAAATATATGTTTCATTTTAAGCAGTTAGAGATAATTATTGAATTCTTTTAGAGTCTCTCCTCCTAATTAAAGCATTTAATACTAGATAAATTCGCTACTAATGAATAAAGTCCTTTCCCATTTCGGGAAAGGACTTTACTAATATTATAATTTATATCAAGGTCATTCGGAATTGTCCAGGCCATATACCGCTGACCAGGCCGCTTGCGCTTTTCCTATTACTTAATAATATGAATTGGAGTTCCAAGAACCACTTCAGCAGCTTCCATGGTAATTTCTCCAAGAGTTGGGTGAGCATGGATAGTAAGTGCTAAATCTTCTGCTGTCATACCAGTTTCAATTGCTAATCCTAATTCAGCAATCATATCTGAAGCACTCGCCCCAGCTATTTGAGCACCAATAACTACTCCATCTTCTGCGCGAGTGATTAATTTCATAAATCCTTCGCTGCTATCAAGAGATAACGCACGGCCATTTGCAGCAAATGGGAATTTCGCCGCTTTGACCTTAATGCCTTCTTCTTTAGCTTGAGCCTCTGTATATCCAACAGAAGCTAATTCTGGGTCAGAGAATACAACTGCAGGAATGCCTAAGTAATCAATTTCTGATGGATGTCCAGCAATTGCTTCTGCCGCAATTTTCGCTTCATAAGAAGCTTTATGTGCTAATTGAGGACCTGCAACAACATCACCAATTGCATAAATATTGCTGATATTTGTACGACATTGCTTGTCAATTTCAATTAATCCACGTTCGCTTAAATTAATGCCAACCTGCTCTAAGCCCATTTCATCCGTGTTTGGACGGCGTCCAACCATGACGAATACATAGTCAGCTTCAATTTGCTTCGCTTCACCTTTTACTTCAAATTTTACTACTACACCATTTTCAGTTTCTTCTACACCCTTAGCAAATGCATTTGTATAGAATTCTGCGCCTCTTTTTTGCATAGTGCGCTTAACTAGTGAAGCCATCTGCTTATCAAATACACCAAGACCTAAAATCTCGTCAGCACCTTCTAAAATGGTCACTTGGCTGCCAAAGTTTGCATATGCACCGCCAAGTTCAATCCCAATAACACCGCCGCCAATAACAACGATTTTTTCAGGGATTTCATTTAAATTAAGGGCACCTGTTGAATTTAGAACGCGTTTAGAATATTTAAAAGCTGGCAATTCAATTGGACGAGAACCAGTTGCAATAATTGCATTTTTAAATGTATAAGTCTGAGCGGAATTTTCATCCATTACACGTAAAGTATTAGCATCAACAAAATATGCTTCCCCACGCGCAATGTTAACTTTATTTCCTTTTAAAAGTCCTTCAACACCGCCAGTTAATTTTTTAACGATTCCTGATTTGAATTCTTGAACCTTAGAAAAATCAACTTTTACGTTTTCAGCAGTAATACCGAATGATTCTGAATGTACCGCTGTTTCATAACGATGTCCTGCAGCAATCAATGCTTTAGATGGAATACAGCCCACATTTAAACATACGCCGCCTACATATTCCTTTTCAACAATCGTTACTTTTTGTCCTAACTGAGCGGCACGGATCGCTGCTACATATCCTCCAGGGCCCGCACCGATAACTATAGTATCTGTTTCAATTGGGAAATCTCCAACTACCATTTTCTTACGCCTCCATTAACAATAGTTCTGGATCGTTTAATAAACGTTTAATATGATTCATTGCATTTTGCGCAGTCGCACCATCGATCATACGGTGATCAAAACTTAAAGATAAAGCTAATACAGGTGCAGCTACAATTTCACCATTGCGAACGATTGGCTTTTCAGCAATACGACCTACACCCAAGATAGCTACTTCCGGATGGTTAATTACTGGAGTAAACCATTGGCCGCCTGCAGATCCAATGTTAGAAATTGTGCAAGATGCACCTTTCATTTCATTTGGAGCAAGTTTACCATCACGAGCTTTACCAGCTAATTCGTTAATTTCATTCGAAATAGTAAATACAGATTTACGGTCAGCATCTTTTACAACCGGAACTAAAAGACCTTTTTCTGTATCAGCAGCAATACCAATGTTGTAATAATGCTTATGAATAATTTCACTTGTCGCATCGTCAAGAGATGTATTTAGTACTGGGAACTCTCTTAATGCACTGGTTAATGCTTTTACGATATATGGTAAGAAGGTAAGCTTGATACCTTTTGCAGCTGCAACTTCTTTGAACTTTTTACGGTGTGCCACAAGCTTAGCTACATCGATCTCATCCATTAATGTAACGTGTGGAGCAGTGTGCTTAGAGTTAACCATTGCTTTTGCAATTGCCTTACGGATACCGCTCATTTTTTCACGTGTTTCAGGATATTCACCTTGTGGAATTGGAGCAGCAGCTTTTGGTGCTTCTGTCTTAGCTTCTTCTGCAGCAGTTGCTGTTACATCCGCAGCAGGAGCAGCTGCACCGCCGCTTAAGAACGCATCAATATCAGTCTTAAGAACACGGCCATTGTCTCCAGAACCTGTTACTAAACGAATTTCTACACCTTTTTCACGAGCATATTTACGGACAGAAGGCATTGCAATAACACGACGATTAGGGTCTGCCTCAGCTTGTGGAGCCTCCGCTGCTGGAGCTGCATTCTCTTGTGGTGCTGCAGCAGGAGCCTCAGCTTGCTTAGGAGCTTCCTCAGCATGCTCATCACCTTTAAATTGTAGGTTTTCGTATCCTGGCGCATCAAAAGTAACTAGAACTTGCCCAACTGTTGCGACAGTTCCTTCTCCAACAAGCACTTCTTGAACTGTACCCTCTACTGGGGATGGAATTTCAACTACCGCTTTATCATTTTGAATTTCACATAGGACATCATCTTCTTGGACTTTATCACCTGGTTTAACAAACCATTTGACGATTTCACCTTCGTGAATACCTTCACCGATATCAGGCATTTTAAATTGGAATGACACAGAGATTCATCTCCTATTTTTCATATATTTTTAGGAATCTTAAGTAAGCATTGGGAAAAGAATGTCTTTTCCCAAATACAATGATTTTCTACAATAATCTTACAAGAGCGTTTATTAGAAAGTTAATACTTTTTTAGCAGTCTCAATAACATCTTTATAGTTAGGAAGCCATACTGATTCAGCTTGTGGGAACGGGAATACAGTATCTGGAGCAGCAACGCGTAATACAGGAGCTTCCAAGCTTAAAATAGCACGATCGTTAATTTCAGCTACAACATGTGCTGCCACACCAGCTTGTTTTTGTGCTTCTTGAACAACAATTGCACGGCCAGTTTTTTCAACAGATGCAACAATTGTCTCAATATCAATTGGACTTACAGTACGTAAATCAATAACTTCTGCAGAATACCCTTCTTTTTCTAGCTCTTCCGCAGCTTTTAATGACTCATGGACCATTGCACCGTAAGTAATAATGGATACATCAGTACCTTCGCGTTTCACTTCAGCTTTTCCTAGTGGAATGGTATATTCCTCTTCAGGAACTTCTTGACGGAATGAACGGTATAATTTCATATGCTCAAGAAAAATAACAGGGTCATTGTCACGGATGGCTGAAATAAGCAGACCTTTTGCATCATAAGGAGTTGATGGAATAACAACCTTGACGCCAGGAGTTTGAGCCATAAGTCCTTCTAAGCTGTCCGCGTGCATATCAGGAGTATGTACGCCTCCGCCAAATGGTGAGCGAATTGTTACAGGAGCACTATATCTTCCTCCTGAACGATAGCGTTGACGAGCTAATTGACCTGCAATGGAGTCCATTACTTCAAATACAAAGCCGAAAAATTGGATTTCTGGAACTGGACGGAATCCTTGTAAGCTTAGACCTACTGCTAAACCACCGATTCCTGATTCAGCTAGGGGTGTGTCAAATACACGGTCTTCGCCAAATTCCTGGTGCAGCCCTTCAGTTGCACGGAATACACCACCGTTTACGCCTACGTCTTCACCGAAAACTAACACATTCGGATCATTTCGTAATTCCGTACGTAATGCATCTGTAATTGCTTGAATCATTGTCATTTGAGCCATGGCTTACTTCGACTCCTTTTCTTTATATATTTCATATTGTTCTTTTAAGGTTTCCGGCATTTCTTCATACATAATAGACATTAAATCTGTCACCTTTTGTTTTGGTGCTGCATCAGCTTGTTTAAGCGCTTCTTTGATCTCTTCTTTTGCTTGTTCAATCACTTCAGTTTCTTTTTCTTCACTCCATAGTCCTTTGTTTTCAAGGAACTTACGGAAACGTACAAGTGGATCTTTCTTTTCCCATTCATTATCAAGATCTGCTGTACGGTAACGAGTTGGGTCATCCCCAGCCATGGTATGTGGACCATAACGGTACGTTAATGTTTCAATAAGAGTAGGACCCTCGCCATTAATTGCACGCTCACGAGCTTCGCGAGTTGCAGCATAAACCGCTAACGGATCCATACCGTCTACGACGATTCCAGGAATACCTGCTGCAACAGCCTTTTGTGCTAATGTTTTAGCCGCAGTTTGCTTTTCACGTGGTGTTGAAATGGCAAACTGGTTATTTTGGATAACAAAGATAGCTGGTGCTTTATATGCACCTGCAAAGTTGATACCTTCATAGAAATCACCTTGAGATGTTCCACCGTCACCTGTATAAGTAATGGCAACAGCCTTAGTTCCACGTTTCTTGAATCCAAGTGCAACCCCAGCAGTTTGAACATACTGAGCCCCAATGATGATTTGTGGGTGAAGAACGTTAACACCTTCAGGAATATTCATACCTTGAAAATGTCCTCTAGACCATAAAAACGCTTGTGATAATGGTAATCCGTGCCAAACAATTTGCGGTACATCACGGTAACCAGGCAAGATAAAATCTTCAGTTTCAAGCGCGAATTGAGAGGCAAGCTGGGACGCTTCTTGTCCTGCTGTTGGCGCATAGAAACCTAATCTTCCTTGACGGTTTAAAGAAATTGAGCGCTGGTCAAGAATTCTCGTGTAAACCATCCGGCGCATTAATTCTTGAAGCTGTTCATCAGTCAAGTTAGGCATTGCTGCTTCGTTGACAACCTCACCTTGTTCATTAAGGATTTGAAGCGTTTGAAATTGTTCTTCTACAGCTTCGAGTGCTTTCTTGGCATCAAGCTGGGCGTTCTTAAGTTTAGAAGCCATTGTGTCATCTCTTCCTTTCTATTTAGGGCCTATTTTTTAAAAATAAAATCCACTATTTTAGATTACCCAAAAATTGCGATTAAACATTATTTTAAAGCAACTTGTCATTGGTTCATCTATTTTGATATTACATAAGTTTCGAGGCCTGGATATGGATGGATACATACTATGAACTAGTGTTTCACAGAAAAGATAAGATAAAACGAAAAGTTCCGCTCTAAAATATTATATTCTGTATCACTATTTTATGTAACATCATTAGTACAACTTTTATCACACTTATGAGTGTACAACTTTTACTTTATGTCGTCAAATACTAAGTTTTATTATTTTTCATTAAATAACCGTTTTTTTTTTACTATCCTGAAATAAAACTGTATTACTCGATAAGCCAAACTGTTATATACAATGTCACATTTTAGACACTTGTTATAATATAGAAAAAAATCGACTGTAGGTCAGCCGATTTTGGGATAATCTCCTTTACTTTGTCTTTATTCCTGCCTTTTTATAAAATGAAAGTTTTTTTTCATTATATTGTTCGGTATATTTATTAAACTGTTCATTTGCCGCGTATACTTTTTTATAAGAATCATTTAGCTTATTAATTTGAGCTTCTAGAACTTCTAGGGGCAGATTTTTATTTTTAAACATCTGATATAATTCTTTATCATATTGAAGAGACTCAGAGTACTTCGTATACAATTCTCTATGTGCTTCATATCTTTTCATCATAATATCATAAAGATCATTAGCAGTTTCCTTAAGTTCGGGATCATCTAATTGATTTTTAAGGTCAGCAACTTTAGCAAATTCCTGTTCTGATTCTTTAAGGCTTGTTGTTTCTTTCTCAAAAAGTTCTTTTCGTTTATCAGCTAAGTCAAGAGCTTCATCTGAAAGTTTAACAATCTGATCATATTCTTTCATTCCTTGTTTAATAATTTGATCATATAGTTCTTTTTCCTGTTTTTCTAATGTAACTAATGGTTCTTGCTGTTCTTCAAATACCTTTTCCTTATTAACAACATCTTCTAAGACATTATACATTTCATCGACGGGGGTCTTTTTTTCTGTACATCCTGATAAAATAAAAATAAAAACGGTAACAAATATTAGGATGCTGCTTTTTCCTTTGAATAACAATTTTTAACCTCCTTACTGTGCAATTCCTACTATATCTGTATAAAGTTTATTTGACAATATCTAACTGCTCAAAAGACAGATAGAAATCACAATGTAAACAATTATTAACATTTTGGCTTTTGTTTGATAGACTAATGCTGGTGACTAACTTTATGGAACTTTAGGAGTGAATGTTCATGCTAACAATGGAGAATATCATTCGGGACGGGCATCCTACCCTTCGAAAAGTGGCAGCAGAGGTATCCTTGCCGCCATCCGAAGAAGATAAACAAATTCTAGCCAGTCTTTTAGAATACGTAATAAACAGCCAAAACAGCGAAATTGCCGCAAAATATAGCCTGCGTCCTGGGATTGGATTAGCTGCTCCGCAAATAAATGTGTCAAAGAGAATGATTGCTGTTCATCTTATCGACGATAAAGGAACTTTATATAGCTATGCCTTATTTAACCCCAAAATTGTCAGTCATTCGGTCGAAAAAGCCTACCTTCAAACCGGTGAGGGCTGTTTATCAGTTGATGAGGCAATTCCTGGATATGTACCAAGGTATGCAAGGATTACTGTAAAAGGAGTGACACTTGAAGGAGAGGAAGTCAAACTTCGTCTGAAAGGTCTGCCAGCAATCTGCTTTCAGCATGAAATTGATCACTTAAATGGAATCATGTTTTATGACTATATCGATAAAAAGGATCCTTTCAAACCGGTTGAAGGAGCAGCCGTTATTGAAAGATAAGACACTGGCCTTTTCCTGAGGCCGTTTTTTTTGTTCATTTTTATTCCATCTTATACCATGAAAGATTACCTATTTTCCTCATATAATAATAGTAAAAAAATATCTACAGTAAAAAAATTTCAATTATCTGCCATTGCTTGCTTTACTTTGGACAAGGTTCGTATAAAATAAAGGTAAGGAGATGATCCACTATGTTAAAGAAGCTAAGGAAAAAGCTTTTAAAACAGTGGAACGATTTACTTAGAAAAAAATCCATTGCCTAATTTTTTAGAGGGCCCTTCAACCTTGCGAAGGGCTCCTTCATTATTGTACATTGTAGTAATATGATTTAAATTTACATACTTTTCATATATAGTCCACGGAGTCTCCAAAGAAAATAAATGAAAAAGATGAAAATATTTTATATAATAGAAAAAGTTATGATTCAGTAAGGAGCGAATTTGTCATGATATTTAAAGTTTATTATCAAGAGAGATTGACAGAAGTACCAGTTAGAGAGAACACTAAAACAATTTTTGTTGAAGGTGAATCCGTAAGAGATGTCCGAAAAAAAATCGCCGATCGCGGTTTTAATGTTGAACATGTACAAGAAGTTACAGGTGCTTATTTAGAATACGAACAACAAAATGAAGACTTTAAAGTATTGGAGATTGGATAATTTATGAAATTTGTAAAAAATGATCAAACTGCTGTTTTTGCCTTGGGCGGTTTAGGTGAAATAGGCAAAAATACGTATGCAGTTCAGTTCCAAGATGAGATTATATTAATCGATGCCGGTATAAAATTCCCGGAGGATGAATTATTAGGGATCGATTATGTTATCCCAGATTACACCTATCTGGTTAAAAACGAAGAAAAAATTAAAGGATTATTTGTAACCCACGGACACGAAGACCACATTGGCGGAATCCCATATTTACTTCGTGAAATAAATATTCCGATATATGGCGGCAAACTTGCCCTTGGGTTAATTAAAAATAAATTAGAAGAGCACGGATTATTACGAAATGCTAAGCTGATTGAGATTAAAGAAGATGATATCATTAAGTTCCGCAAAACATCCGTAACGTTTTTCCGTACCACCCACAGCATTCCTGATTCCTATGGTATTGTCGTAAAAACCCCTCCAGGACAAATCGTCCATACAGGTGATTTTAAATTTGATTTTACCCCGGTAGGTGAACCAGCTAATTTAACCAAAATGGCTGAAATAGGCAAAGAAGGGGTTCTATGCTTATTATCGGATAGTACCAATAGTGAAATCCCTGATTTTACAATGTCTGAACGCCGTGTGGGTGAAAGTATCGATGATATTTTCAGAAAAGTGGATGGCCGGATTATTTTTGCAACCTTCGCATCGAATATTCACAGACTACAACAAGTAGTAGAAGCTGCAGTTGTGAATGGAAGAAAGGTTGCTGTGTTTGGTCGGAGTATGGAAGCGGCCATTAATATTGGGTTAGATTTAGGCTATATAATTGCCCCTAAAGAGACATTTATTGAAGCAAATCAAATAAACAGATTGCCTGCAGATAAAGTAACAATTCTATGTACAGGCAGTCAGGGCGAACCAATGGCTGCCCTATCGAGGATTGCTAATGGCACCCACAGACAAATTCAAATTATTCCTGGTGACACAGTGGTCTTCTCATCCTCGCCTATTCCAGGGAATACCATTAGCGTAAGCAGGACCATTAATATGTTGTTCCGCGCTGGGGCAGAAGTAATCCATGGTAAGTTAAGCAATATCCATACTTCTGGACACGGTGGACAAGAAGAACAAAAATTAATGCTCCGCTTAATTAAACCAAAGTTCTTTATGCCAATTCACGGTGAATATCGGATGCAAAAAATGCATGCCAAACTCGCAGTTGATTGCGGGGTTGAGGAAGAGAATTGCTTCATTATGGATAATGGTGAAGTACTGGCGCTATCTGATAGCACTGCACAGGTTGCTGGAAAAATCCCATCCGGTTCCGTCTATATTGACGGCAGCGGTGTAGGAGACATCGGAAATATTGTTTTAAGAGATCGCCGTATTCTTTCTGAAGAAGGCTTAGTAGTTGTTGTAGTGAGTATTAATATGAAAGAATTTAAAATAGCATCGGGTCCGGACCTCATTTCCCGGGGATTTGTTTACATGAGGGAATCCGGTGATTTAATAAATGATGCTCAGAACCTAATCACTAAACACTTAAATAAAGTAATGGAACGTAAGACAAGCCAATGGTCTGAAATTAAGAATGAAATAACAGATACACTCGCACCTTTCCTTTACGAAAAAACAAAACGCAGACCGATGATTTTACCAATCATAATGGAAGTATAAGAAAAAGCGGAAGAGCCATGGCCCTTCCGCTTTTCGTTATTGTCTAGCTTCGGCCCTGTTCAAGGCGCCTCCGCTGTTCTTTATTCCAAGACTTTTTTCTCAAACCGATCAATATCAAGATCATTTCCAATCACTATTAATACATCATTAGTTTGTATAGTTTCTTTGGCTTGTGGGGAAACAATAATTTCTTCTCCTCTTTTTATCGCAACAATATTTAAACCGTATTTCTTACGGATATCTAAATCCATAATAGTGTTTCCCGAGAGCTTCCTATTTGCAGCAATCTCGACAATACTATGTTCTGCAGATAGTTCAAGATAATCAAGCACACTATTAGATGCTATGTTGTTCGCTATCCGCTTTCCCATATCTCTTTCAGGATGAACGACTTGATCCGCCCCAATTTTCCGTAGTACTTTTCCATGATAATCATTTTGTGCTTTAGCGGTAATCCGCGCTACCCCTAGTTCTTTTAAAATAAGGGTGGTTAAGATACTTGCCTGTATGTCATCACCAATGGCGACGATCACATGGTCGAAATTACGAATACCTAAACTTTTCAGGACATTTTCATCTGTTGTATCACCGACTACTGCATGTGAAGCAATCATGCTATATTGATTTACTCGTTCTTCATTGATGTCAATACCTAGTACTTCCATTCCTTCTTCACTTAATGTTTGGCATATGCTCCCGCCAAACCGACCAAGTCCAATTACTGCAAAACTCTTTTTCATGTAGCAAAACTCCCCTGTTTGTTCAAGTTAGTAAACTCTATAAAAACACGTTAAAACCCTTACTCCCGTTTGTTCTGCCTTTTTTTCTTATTATAATATAGATATACAAGAAAGCCTAATAGGACGAAAATGATCAAAATTGGCAGGTTCCCTAAAATAAAGACAACTACCCCAGAAAGTGCAGCCAATATTAGATTGGTACTGTACATAAATTGTTTTTTTGTTTTTTCCCATGTATTTAATTGATCCTTTTCAAGTTCAGGTACTACCACTTTAGTTTCATACAGGGTGATGCTCACTGTCGATAAGGACGTCTGATTTTCCAAATATTTCATTCTTCCTTCAATAACCTCTATTTCCTCTTGGACAGACGCTAAGTCGGCAGAAATCTTTAGTAAATCCTCTGTTTTAGCTGCATTTTTCATAAAGCTTAGGAGGCGCTCTTCAACAGCCCTTTTGGACTTCAACCGCGATTCGAGATCGACATATTCCTCAGTCACGTCTTGACCGTTAATATTCCTCTGCAGCACCTCGGCCGCCTGCCCCTCGGCATCATTTAAAAATTCCTGAAAATGAGCTTGTGGGATTCTCAATTTCATACTGCCGCTTACTTGTTCAGTCCCATCTTTAGTTACACTTGATTCTGCTATATATCCTCCGTATTTTTTAGCTTTTTCTTCTAGGTTTTGCACAGTATGCTCAAAATTTTTTACACGCAGCTCAAGTTCCGCCTGATAAATGACCATCTGGTTGTTAGCCTGAGCTTTTGCTGTATCTATAGATTTTTCCGCTTTAGGTAGCTCAGTTGAGGTCAATGACTTTTCACTTCTTCCAGACTGCGCTGAGTCCATTACTCCTTTATCCGAACTCATTTTTGCACTTTCATTTTCACCAGCCGAACTGCAGCCAGCCATTCCGAATAACATAACCATTAAAAAAAAAGATAATGCCTTTTTAGACAATCTCATTTTTTTGCCCCCTCTTATATCTATTTAAAAATACCGACGTTTATTTAAAGAGAAGGTTTCATGATTATGGTATATAAAAAAGAACTGTTCTTGATGTGAACAGCTCTTCTCATAAAATTTATTCTGTTTTTTCCATTTCATCCAGTACCCGATTAACACGCTTTTCAAGCATTTTCATTCCGCTTCCGCCTGCTTGGAAATGGCGGAGCTTGCCTTCACGATCAAAAACATAGTACGCTGGAACATATTGATTCTCAAACGCTTCTGTTAATTTATGTTCACTATCAACAAAAATCGGCTGAGTAATTCCATGCTCAGCAGCCACTTTTTTTATTTCTTCAAGGTTCAAATCGTCTTCTGAACGAGGCATATGAACCGCAACTACATTTAATTTCTCTTTATAATCATCACGGAATTGATTCACCTGAGGCATTGCTTCCTTACATAAATGGCAGCTAATAGACCAGAAATGAATTAAAGTTGGTTTTTCACCGACTAGCTCGTTTTTTGTAACTTGGCTGTTTAACCATTCTGTTGCCCCAGTTAATTCCGGCATTTCATCTCGTAACTTCATGACTAACCCCCCCGTTTAAAAAAGACCTAACGCATCAGGTTAGGTCTATCCTTATTTAATTAAACTTTCAATGTAGCTTGTCCCGGCTTCCAGTTGGCAGGACAAAGACCACCTGTTTGTAATGCTTGAAGGACACGTAATGTTTCATCTACATCGCGGCCGATGTTGTTGTGGTTCACAACTGAATATTTTAATTCACCTTCTGGATCGATGATGAATAGACCACGAAGAGCAACACCTTCTTCTTCAATTAACACACCATAATCACGTGCAACTACATGATTAGTGTCAGCAGCTAATGAATAATTTAATTGGCCAAGACCATTATTTTTACGATCTGTGTTAATCCATGCAAGATGTGTATGAATCGTGTCAGTAGAAGCCCCTACCACAACTGCATCTAGGTCTTCAAACTCTTCAAACCGGTCAGACATTGCAGTGATTTCAGTTGGACAAACAAAAGTAAAGTCCATCGGATAGAAGAACAATACTGTCCATTTATCGTTTTTCATGTTTTCTTCAAGGCTGACTTTTCCAAATTCTTTGTTTGGTAATACAGCCTCCATTTCAAAGCGTGGTGCTTGTTTACCCACCATACGTTCTGGCATTAGAATCCCTCCAAAAAGATTATTTAAATGAGTTTTCGAATAGCAAGACATTATTGCTAACCTTTTTCAATTCTCATTTTCGGACATCCCTGCATTTGGACCAATATTAAATTATAATTAATTAAAATATGTACTTACTATTAATTATAATCTAAAATTCCCTTTAGTCAGTTTTTCCTATTTCCACAAGAATAAACGACAATATGTATCATAATCCCTGATTAATTTTAACATAATTAACCATTTAAACAAAAGAATATGACTTTCCAGTCAGCCTTGATTAATTGCCTTTAAACGAAATATAGCTAGTTAAAACCCTTACAGCGACATCAATAGCCGTTTCATTTGGATTAAGTTTGGCATGATGAAGTCCAAACGGTGAATCTACACCCAGCCAAAACATTAATCCAGGTATTTCTTTGAGCATATATCCAAAATCCTCACCCGTCATAGCCTCCCGACATTCTACTACTGTTACATCGGTTTTGTTTCTAATATAATCAATAAATTCCCTTGTAACAGATTCAGTATTGTAGACTTGATGATACATGGCTCCGTAGTCTATTACAGTTTCACACTCATATCCCGTTTCAATCCCTTTAACAAGCGCTTCGATTCGATGCTTCACTTTTTTCATAGCTTCAGGTGATAATGTTCGGATGGTTCCCTCAAGTCTTGCCTTCTCGGCAATAATATTTTGTACGGTTCCACCAGTTATTTTTCCAATCGTTATTACGGCACTATCTAATGGATCAACATTTCTAGAAATAACCGTTTGCAGCTGGTTAACAAGAGAACAGGCAGCGATTACCATGTCATTGGTTTGATGCGGGTAGGCAGCGTGCCCGCCTTTCCCCTTTAGATCTATAAACAATTCAGATGTATTAGCAAATAATAAACCTTCTTTTAGAGCAATGGTTCCAACAGGATATTCAGGTGCAATATGAAGGGCAAATATTAAATCGGGCATCCATTCTTGCATCTCTTCCGATTTTAACATTGGTTCTGCTCCCCCAGGTCCTTCTTCGGCTGGTTGAAACACAAACAGAAGATTATCATTAATCGGATTATGGATGAAGTAAGATAGAACTCCTAAAGCAATCGTCATATGGAAATCATGGCCGCAGGCATGCATCCTTGCTTCGTGTGAAGAGGAAAAGGCTAAACCCGTTTCTTCGGTAATAGGCAGACCATCAATGTCTGTTCTATATCCTATTGTTTTTGAGGGATTTAGTCCATGAACCTTTATTAGTAATCCCGTTTTCCACTTTTTCATAGAAATTCGTTCTTGCGGGAATGAATCTATAATTGATAATAGATAGTTTTGAGTTTTAAATTCTTGAAAACCAAGTTCCGGAATTTGATGTAGATCCCTGCGTATTTCGATTAATGATTTCATTTAGATATCACCCTTTCTATCCCTATAAAAGAAGCGTGGATTAAAGTCCACGCTTTCACAATCAAAAACCATTCTTATGCTTGTCCGCCTATAATTGACGAAGCTCTTGCATGATTTCTGTTTTTGATTTTGTTTTTTCATCAATATCTTTAATTTTCTTTGCTGGTGTACCTGCAACAACTGTATAGGGCGGAACATCCTTCGTTACAACTGCACCTGCAGCAACAACAGAGCCTTTCCCAACTTTAACACCTTCAAGCACGACTGCATTGGCACCAATTAAAACATCATCTTCAATAATAACAGGTTGTGCTGAAGGCGGCTCAATTACTCCAGCTAATACCGTTCCTGCTCCGATATGACAGTTCTTACCAACAGTTGCTCTTCCGCCAAGAACTACACCCATATCAATCATTGTTTTTTCACCGATAACTGCACCAATATTGATGACTGCTCCCATCATAATGACAGCATTATCGCCAATTTCTACCTGGTCACGGATAGTGACACCTGGCTCGATTCTCGCATTAATGTGCTTTGTGTCTAACAATGGGATGGCTGAATTACGTCGGTCATTTTCGACCACGAAATCCTCGATTTTACCTTTGTTAGCTTCTAATGCTGCATTAATTTCAGCCCATTCACCAAAGACAACGCCTGTATTTCCATTAATAAAGGTTTTTGCGTCGTTTCCAAAATCAATACCCTCTAAGTCACCCTTCAAATAAACCTTCACAGGTGTAGATTTTTTACTATTAGCAATAAAAGCAATAATTTCATGTGCATCCATTTTTCTAACTTGCCCCCTAATCATGTACTAAAAAATACTTTAACAAACAAAAGAACTGAAAACAAGAAAAAACAACCTTATTCTTCAGAAGATTCGGCGATATATTCTTTAATCAGTTCCATAAATGCATCAACTTGTTTTAGTTGGAATGCAGATTCATACCCTAATAACCAAGTATCTCGTTTAAGTGGTACATTATTTTCATCAACTAAAGGTATTTTAAAAATATCCCGGTCCGCTTTCCTAAGTGTAATGGATGGCAATATGGCGTAACCAATACCATTGAAGGCCATCTGTTTGCATGTTTCTATTTGATCCACTACTACAGTTCTTTTTGGAGATGTTTTATAATTTCTCATCCACCAGTCTTGGATTTCTTGATAATAGTTAGAATCGCTTTTAAATTGGATAAATGGACGATCAGTCTTTAAAACTTGCTCCGGTTTGGTAATTTCCCGGTCGACAAGATAGAGCGGGTCATTAAAAAGGTGTACCTTTACCCCTTTCCAATCCGGAGTCCCGCGGATAATTCCAATATGTACCTGATCATCATACAAACATTTTAGAATTTCACTGCTCCAGCCTGTTACTAAGGATATTTTCACTTGTGGGTATTTATCAATGAATTTCTTTAAAACCTCTGGAAGCCAATTCTGGCCTACGATTGATGCAACGGCAATTTTTAATGTACCGGAAACACCTTCATGAAGAGAATCGATCGTTTCACGGACCTTCTCCTGTTTTGTTAAAATTTCGTTGACAAAGTCAATTACATGCTCACCGGCTGGCGTTAGGGATAACCCCTTTTGTGAGCGGATAAATAGCTTGGTTCCCCATTCCTTTTCAATCGTTTGTAATCGTTGCGAAAGAGCGGGCTGTGAGACAAACAGCCGCTCTGAAGCCTTTCTCATATTCATTTCCTGAGCTAAAACCGATAATAACTGAAATTCTGATATGGAAGACAAAGTCAAAACCTCTTTACTATTTTTGTTGAATTACTTAATTTGTGATTGTGAAAGACTATGATTCCATTTTCTTTTTAGGAATAAATAATATTAGCAGCATACTGATAATGGCAAAGGTTAATACAACATAATAAACAGAGTGTAAAGAGAAGGTCAGCCCTTCCTGCAAAATCCTTTTCACAGAGACAGTCAATTGATTTCGTTCAGCTACCTTTAAAAGCTTATCGGCATCATCAACGGTTAAAGACTTGTTATTCTCAGTAAAGAAATGGGCCATACGGTTATTCAGGATACCCCCTAGCAATGCTGCACCAATGGTATTCCCTAAATTTCGCATAAACATATTGGCCGCAGTCGCAATTCCTCTTTGCTGCCATTCTACGGTACTCTGAATGGAAACAATAAAGGCGGTGGAAGTAAAGCCCATTCCGGCACCTACAAGGAAAGAGCCGACAGCCGCCCAAACGGGTCCTGCCGAAGCCGACATAGTTACAAAGACCACACTGCCCAGTACTAAAAAGGCGCCCCCGATAATGGAAGTCTTTCGATAACCCATGCTAATTAACATCTTTCCAGAAAGAGTAGAGGCAATCGGCCAGCCGATTGACATGGTTGTTAATGTAAAACCTGCCACAATTGGTGTTTGTTCCATCACACCTTGAACAAAGGTTGGTAAAAAACTTGATATCCCAATTAAAATAATACCAGATGTCAAGGATGTCATATTTGCAACAAAAATGGATCGTTCCTTCCAGATGGAAAACGGCATAACTGGTTCAGTTGCTCTTCCTTCTTGAAAAACAAAAGCTATTAAAGCTAAGAATGTTATGCTCAGCAGCCCTATCAACTGCCATGACCCCCATGACCAGCGGCTCCCGCCTTCGATAAGAATAAACATGAGTGATGAGATAGTGATTGTTAAAAGAATCGCACCTAAATAATCTATTTCGTGCCTTTTCTTTACAACATCTTCATGCAGGAATAACCAAAGTCCAACCAATGATAGGAGTCCAAGAGGAATATTAATCCAAAACACATAATGCCAGCTTACATATTGAACAAGTAAGCCGCCGACAGCGGGCCCCGTAATGGCTGATATCCCCCATACGCTAGAGAGATAACCCTGAATTTTGGCCCGTTCCTCAGTAGTATAAATGTCCCCTACAATCGTAGTAGCGATTGGTGTAACAGCCCCTGCACCAAAACCCTGAATCAACCGAAAAATAATCAGGGTTTTCATGGAACCAGCAAGCCCACAAAGAATAGAACCAATTAAAAAGATTATTATTCCTATGGATAGAATTGGTTTTCGGCCAAATAAATCAGATAGTTTTCCATAAATGAGGACAGTAACCGAGTTCATTAAAAGGTATGCAGAGAAGACCCAGCTATAAAGGGTAAAACCACCCAAATCCGCAACAATTGCCGGCATTGCTGTCGAAACAATCGTTGCTTCAATTGCCCCCATAAACATGGCGAGCATTACCGAAGCAAGTACTAGTGACTTTTTGGTTTGCTTTTTTTTCGGAGTTCCAAACGCTTCAATATCAATACTCATTGCACACCTCTCATCCTAAAAAAATAGAGCCCCCAAATGGGAGCAGAGAACTATTGGTTATTTCTTAAACCTCTTGACCACTTTATTTAATTGATTTAATACGGTACTTCTTGGTAGAATTCCTTCAAAAAAACCTTCTTCATTTTCAACACAAAGAAATGGATGATTTACCAATAAATCTAAACACTGACTAATAGATGCTGAAATTCCCACTCGAGGAATAGAGCTTTTCATTACCTCTTCTACCCGCTTATTTTCAAGCTGCTCAAATTCTATCCGTTCAAGCCCCAAAATGGAATCCATGATAATGGGAGTACTAATGAGTCCATGCAGCTTGTAATGTGGATCTAGGACGGGTATGGCAGTATATCCACTTTTCGTTAAAACCAATAAGGCATGTTCAAGATTATTTCCAATTTGCACATGAGCAACTCGCTCAGAAGGTACCATTAATTGTTTAATTGTTAATTCTAAAAATTCCCCGCTAGGAAGACTAATCATAAGTCGAATACTCCTCAATAAATGTTTTTCTACAGACTTATTCTATCACAGTTTCCAGGAGTCCGCGTTAATTTTAAAACCGTTTTCCATAGAAAAAAGGAACCATGATAGGCTCCTACTGAATTAAATCAAAGATTTCAATTGTGATCATATCAATGTTATCAAATTGGTATCTTTTTGGCTTTTCCTTCTCGTTATATATTTCCAATTCAAATGTTTCAGTTTTTGGATGAAAGGTGACCTGACATTTTCTTTCACCATTTACTTCAAAATAACGTTGTGCAGGCTCACCACTTGTTGATTGTTCCTGAAGGTTTTTTAACCTTGTTAATATACCTTGTAGCTGTGACATACAATTATCCTCCTTTTAACACAAACAAACTGTCTACAGTTATGTTTCGCATTTGGCATCTTTCTATCCTTCTCGATTGATTTCAAAATTTGACAGCCAAATTTTTATGCCAATATTAACAGAATAAAATAATAGAGTCCATTTGTCCAAGTAAAAATGAAGAAATCATGATTTTTTTAACAAAACATGAAAAAATAGGCCTCTTTAACAGAAGACCTATCAATAAAATGTGATGGCATAAAAAAGGACGATAAACAATAATAAAGCAAAAAAGATTCCGTAGGCTATGAAAATTGGATTTCTTGTATAAATATTTTTTTGAACCGGTTTAGAGATTTGTTGATCATGACCTAAGTTACCAGAGGCTGCCTTATGCTGTCTCGCAACTGAAAATGAATAAAGGAGGGAAAAAGCAAGCACTCCAATAATCACGATGGCTAAGATATCGACAAAAAGATTCATAAACAAGACTCCTTCTAATGAGTGTTATTTATAAAATCCCACTCCATGAATCAATCTATACCTTCTCGGGAGCTTACAATAATTGGTCATGTTCAAATAAATATCGATAGGAAATATCAATAAATAGATAATCGTGTTCGTTCATTGGGAAAGAAAAGGTACGAATCGTTTCGCCTGTTTCAATATCACCATACAAATCGGATAATCTTCCTTTTTGTTCATGCCGCATCTTGATAATATTTTCCAAAAAATACGGTCTCCAGCTCCAATTTTTATTTAAGTATACGGATTGTGTCGTCCAGCCATTTTCCCCTTTAAAAATATTAGCAGATTTTTGAAATCCATCCTCATCACATACATACATCCGAAAAGCTATATCATCCATTTCCTTAATTAATGCTTGAAATAACGCTTCATAACTCGCCTTTTTATTTTTGTTCACAATGTCCTGAACCATAGTTTGAAAATACTCGGCCGTGGTATAGACAGCTTCTAATTTCCGCTTCTCATAAGCAATGAAATCATGAAATTTCTCCTTTAAGCGATACTTGAGGAGATCCCGATTAATAAATTCCTCAGTGGGAGGATGTAAGTAAAAACCTTGATAATAATGTCCGCCATTTTTCCATGCAAACTGAAGCTGATAACTCATTTCAATATTCTCAAAAAGAAGAGTGGCCCCTATTTTCCTTGCCAAGAGTGATAGGGAGAACAAGACGTCAGTAAAATTTACACCGATAGCTGTTGATTTTAAAGCTTGAAGATTTATTTTTAAAATATCAGGCTCAAGGTGTCCAATCCGCTCAAAGTAGTGACTTTCGTCGCCAATACTTGCCATCGCAATCTTTAACCCATATGTTCGATAATATTGGAGGAGATGATCGAATTGATCTAAATCCCCTTGATAATTTCGATCAGAAATTTCCAAAATTATCCGTTTTAAACTCAATCCCTTTTTTTCAAACTCTAAAAGTTCTTGTAAAAATGGTTCCCCATGTCCATACATTAATAACTCTGCATTTCGGTTTAAAAAGATTAGGACATCCTCGTCAAGATTCAACGCCTTTTCGAGTGCCTTTTTAACGACTATTAGGTCCACTTCGTATTTATATTCATCCGGAATTTGATCATCATGAAAAAAAGCTCCCAGACTGATGACATTTCCATTTGATTGATATCGCCCCAATACTTCGTAAGCTATAACGCTCTGCTCATCCGCATTAAATATCGGTTGAAAATAAGGAAAGACATTTTCAAGATCCGATAATATTTCCAATGCATCCATCCGATTTCCTCCATATAATTTTTCTCATTATACGATACGCTTCATTTCCGCTTCTCGTTCTTTTCCAAAAGGATACCATTATAGCATCGATGATACAATCATAACCTATATTCATGGCTTCCATAAAGGAGGTAGTTTTGTGAAAAGCCTATGTTTATTAGCATCTTTACTGACAATGTTTGGCTGCAGTCACTCGAATACCATTTCAAACCAGCAAGTTTCAGAGAAGGCAAAAATAACAAATTCTTCCAACATAACTAGAAATAGTAACCAGGAAACATTACGTAATAAGATAGACAGTAAATCTTACTCCATAAATGATATAAAGCAGCAGGTAACGAATGTTGAAGGTCAGCAAAAAGTTGATCATTCCGTTAGTACCACTCCAAGAAAGCAGTCTACATTGCTAAATGTCGTGTTAATTAAGCAAAATCCAGAATTAAGATATGGCTGTGAAGTGACCAGTTTGGCGATGGTTTTAAATTATGCTGGAGTTAAAACAGATAAAATGGATTTGTACCGAAGAATTCAAAAGGATCCGGACCCCCTTATTAAGTCGGCAAGTGGAAATATTTTACGCTGGGGGAACCCTGCTGATGGATTTGTCGGTGACATGACAGGAAGACGGGCAGGCTATGCCGTATTTGATAGACCTATGGTTGCTTTAATCAATCAAAAACTTCCGGGGAGAGCTGTAAATTTAACCAATCTGCCATTTGACCGGGTATTAGCGCATGTTTCTTCAGGGTATCCAGTGGTGGTTTGGACGACCGGAGATTACCGCCTTCCAGATCGCTGGGAAAGCTGGTATCATGGAAAGCAATTCATCAAAACACCGCTTGATTTGCACGCAGTGGTCCTAGTAGGATATGATCCAAATTATGTATTTCTGAATGATCCTTTGTCAGGACGAAAACAAGTACGGGTTAATAAAGAACAATTTATTAGATCATGGAAAGCATTGCAATCACGTGCGGTTAGTTACAAGTAGAAAGCAGTCTTTTTTGACTGCTTTTTTAGCATTTTTTCACCTTTTTTGAATAAACACTTACAAATAACCTTTTTATTGTAAAGAGATAACTATTGAGGCTAGTATAAAAGGCAGGATGGTTGAAATTATGGTTAGAAAGCAAACGAGAAGGACGTTTTTAAAAAAGGTAATGGGTTCTTTCCTGACGGTTCTCGGATTAAGTTCAGGGGGCTATTATTATGCCAATCGTATTGAGCCGTCCCTGTTAGAATTAAATGAATTGGAGATCAAGCATCCATTAATTCCAAAAGGTCTTGAAGGATTAAGGATTATTCAATTTAGTGATACTCATCTTGGCTTTCAATACGATTTATCGCAATTTAAAAAATTAGTGACCAAAATCAATCAATTAAAACCAGACATTATTTTATTTACTGGAGATTTAATGGACGAACCAAACAAATATACCAAATTAAATGATTTGGTCCCCATTTTAACCAAATTACATGCACCACTAGGGAAGTATTGTATTTTTGGCAACCATGATCACGGCGGCTATGGCTCAGAAATATACCGGAATATCATGGAATCTACCAACTTTAAGGTACTTTTGAACCAGTCTGTTAAAATTGAATTAAAAGATGGAAGCAGTTTTTATCTGGTAGGAATCGATGATGCTATGCTGGGTAACCCTGACTTGCCACTAGCCTTAAAAAATGTGCCTAACAATCACTTCAATTTATTGTTATCCCACGCTCCAGACCTTGCGGAAACTGCTGCACAATATCCAATTCATTGGCAGCTTAGTGGACACAGTCATGGTGGACAAGTTAAACTGCCAATACTAGGGGCACTAATTATGCCTCCTTTTGCACAAAGGTATCCAGAGGGCCTCTATAAGATTGAAGGTAAATATCCCTTGAACCTATATGTTAATAGAGGAATAGGAACAACCCGACTACCATTTCGGTTTATGGCTAAACCTGAGTTGACGATATTTATACTTAGATCGTCTTCGTTTACTTAAGAATCTGCCAATTCCATTTTCTTTAAAGTGAATCCGGACGAAAAACCGGAAAATATCTTCAACTTATTTCTATTTTCCTGAAAAAAAGATATAATATAGATGTAAAAGAAGAAAGGAGCCCATATGTTGAATCACGATCAGAGTTATCCTCGAACCAAATTAAATCTAACTATTGAAAACCTCTCCCAAGCTGTCTTTATCGTGAATCGCCATGCAAAAACAGCCGTTAACCCCAAATTTTTATACAAATTAAAACAGGAATCATTAAAAAAATTGATTGTTGAAGGAAAAGCTAGAAAGGTTGGCCTCCATTTTTCTGATCATCCACGAAATAGCCAGCAGCAATCCGATGTACTAGTTGAATGTGGAAAATATACATTTCATATTCCTCCCACAAAATCAGATTTTCAGGAACTTCCCCATCTCGGAAAACTAGATGGTAGTGTTAGAAATCCCAAGGCCCATATCTCCCTTAGCGCAGCTAAAGCCCTATTACAATCCTATACAGGAATTGCTGAACTGGAGAATAAGCCTTCTTACCCACGAAATAAACAACAAACCTACCAAAAACCTATTTTCAAAAAGTTAGGCGAACGCTACTAATCATCTGAAATCAAAGCCAGGAAGGTTCCTGGCTTTTTTGACTTTCTGGACTATTACAGGCGCTTCTGCTCTCTTAGTGTAAGCGATTTCTTATTTTTGCTACATCTTCTTGAGAATTTTGTGAACAACTCTTGCAACACATAGACATCAAAGTGATTCAGAACTACAATAATGTCGGGAAAAGAATTAAGCAGGATAAACTAATAAAGAGGTGCTTTACAATGAAGGGAACGGCTATCCTTTTTCAGGAACGGAATATTACGTTTATTGAAGATGTTGAACATTCCTTTTTCGAAAACATCAAAGAACAATGTGATTGTAAGAATTGCAACTGCCAAATAAATAACAAAGCAGTAGATTTTGGTTCAGTGTCGCCTGTTTTTTGGCACGAGGATGAAATCGACTGGGCATACGGATATTGATCCAAAAATATATCTAATATACATCAGAAACGGTATTGAAATACAATTCATGCCGTTTTTTTGTTGAGAGCATATAAAATAACTCAATTGTAGAACTTCCTCCTTAAATAGTCTATAATCATGATAATAATCGTTTGGCGGAAGGAAGTACATAATGGAACACTTAATCAATAAAAGAGTTAAGAACATTGAAATCTCCGGAATTAGAAAATTCTTTAATCTCGTCGCAGATTTGGATGACCTAATTTCCTTTACAATCGGGCAGCCCGATTTTCCTACTCCTAACCATGTAAAAGCAGCGGGAATTCAGGCCATTGAAGAGGATTTTACCTCTTATACACATAACGCTGGGACACTGGAATTAAGAAAAGCGGCAACTCAATTTGTACAAAAAAAATATGATTTACATTATCAACCTGAATCAGAGGTCATTGTCACGATGGGAGCTAGCGAAGCCATCGATATTGCCTTCCGCACGATTCTTGCAGAAGGATCCGAGGTTTTATTACCCGGCCCTATTTATCCGGGCTATGAACCGATTATACGGATGATGGGGTCCGTCCCTGTGCATGTCGATATACGGAACAATCAGTTCAGGTTTACATTAGAAATGATTAAACCTTATATTACGGACAAAACACGCTGTATTGTCCTGCCTTATCCATCTAATCCCACAGGCGTGAGTTTATCTAGCAATGAATTAAAAGAAATAGCAGAGTTTATAAAAGATAAGGACATCTTTATACTGGCAGATGAAATATATAGTGAACTTACCTTTGAGCATAAACATACTTCAATAGCCAGCTTCATAAAGGATAAAACGATTGTCATTAACGGATTATCGAAATCACACTCGATGACAGGCTGGAGAATTGGTTTTTTATTCGCACCTGAATACCTCACCAAACATATTTTAAAGGTTCACCAGTATAATGTGTCATGTGCCAATTCCATCGCCCAAAAAGCAGCGTATGAGGCCTTGACGGCTGGCATTAATGATGCCGAGGTCATGAAAGAGGAATATAGCAAGAGAAGAGAGTATGTTTATATGCGCTTAACAGGCATGGGACTTGATGTAGTAAAGCCTGATGGTGCTTTTTATTTCTTTGTAAAAATACCGGACGCAATTCCTTTAAATAGCTTTGACTTTGCCCTGAAGCTTGTTCATGAGACCAAGGTTGCAGTCGTTCCAGGCAGTGCATTCTCGGAATTTGGCGAAGGTTACTTCCGATTATCCTTCGCCTGCTCGATGGCAAATTTAGAACTAGGCCTCAACAAAATGGAATCTTTCTTTAGACAGTGGGTATAAAGAAAACCCTCACAGGACTAAACTGTGAGGGTTTATTTTGTGTATTCTTAGCCTTTATACTTACCGTTATTCTTAGGAGCTTTTTCTTTTCTCGCTTTATCTTTGTGAATTTTATTGGTATCAGCAGAACCCATTTCATGGGCAAATTCTTCATTTAATACCGCAGAGTCAAAGCCCTTTTTATTTTTTTGCTGCGGGTCATTCTTTTTTGTCCGTTTTGCCATCATAATCCCTCCTATCAAGAATTAGTTTCTTGAAGTCGGGGTTCATTTATTCGCACCAAATTTTGGCCAATTGGGAATGTTAGGACTTCCAATATTTATAAAGAGCATGGGTACCGCTGTTTTCTTCTCCCATTTCCGCTAATTGTTCATACAATGACTTAGCTAGCGACAAGCCAGGCACTGGCAGATCCATCCTCTCAGCCTCCGCTAAAGCAATTTTCATATCTTTAATGAAATGTTTTATGTAAAATCCAGGTTCAAAATTCCCTGTTAACATTCTCGGAGCAAGGTTGCTAAGAGACCAGCTTCCCGCAGCTCCAGTGGATATGCTTTTTAAGACCTTCTCAGGATTTAAACCTGCCTTCTCTGCATAAATGATGGCTTCACAAACGCCTATCATATTTGATGCGATTGCAATTTGGTTAGACATTTTTGTATGCTGACCAGCCCCGGCCTTTCCCTGGTAAACTATATTATTTCCAATAAGCTCAAATAAAGGTTTGACCGCTTCAAAAGCCTCTTCTTCGCCTCCGACCATGATCGACAGCGTTGCCTCCCTTGCACCCACATCTCCTCCAGAAACAGGGGCGTCAATGGCCTGAATCCCTTTCGTTTTAGCTGCTTCATAAATAGTGCCAGCTAGAGAAGGTGATGAAGTTGTCATGTCGATATAATAACTACCTTCCGTACCGTTTGGAATTAGCCCGTTCTCCCCTAAATAAATTTCCTCTACATCTGTCGGGTAACCGACGATGGTAAAAATCACATTGGCCTTTTCCGCCACTTCTTTAGGGGTTTCTGCCCACACTGCACCTTTTTCTAATAATTCATTAGCTTTTTCCTTTGTTCTAGAATACACGACTAAAGGATATCCAGCTTTTAATAGATGTCCTGCCATACTTTTCCCCATTACACCTGTTCCAATAAAACCTATTACTGTATTTTCTGGTACTAACAAAATAACTCATCCTCCCTTACTAATTCTCTCCATTTTAACATTTTTCAGTAGGTCCAAACATTTTTATGCATAAATAAGACCGGAACGTTGAACGTCCGGCCTTAGTGCTCCATCTCCAAATTTATGCACATACTAAGATTGTCCTATATGAATAATTATTAAACATGTTTATAACTCAGAAGAGAAATTTGTTAAATAAGCACGACCTAATACTTCTTTATCATTAAATACTTCAATCGAAACAGCCTGATCTCTCTCTATCATATTTCGAAGTTCCTGTATATGGAGGTCCTCTTTTAACGGAAGCGGGTCCATAAATATATATTTCTCAGGATTCCCTTTTGATTCAATATAATCACCGTTTCGGACTTGCTCCTCACCATAAATAATCTCCCTTTTACCAATAGCTCGAGCAAGTTTATCATCGTGGATGGTTACCTTTACCTTATATAATTGGTGGCCATCTAATATTTCATTGTTGATTCTGAAACGGAATTGCAGCTCATTATTTTTTGTCAATAATGCATCCGCATAGCGGTTAACAATTAATTCATTTGAATAAAGTAAGCCGCATCCACTTAAGTATCCAATACAAACGATTCCTATGATTAAGGTACCTATTATTCGGAATTTTTTGTTCATCCATAACACTCCCTTATATTCTTACCTTGGCCATAATACATTGGTAATAAACGTTAAGAAAGGTTAATTTTTGAAAAATAGAGCGATTAAATTCCTTTTACCATACCGCTAACAAGTGCCGTTTTCCCAGTTAATCGTAAATCCATAATCAATCGTCCTCCTTTTTAGTCTCATCTATTTTTTATTATACAAGATAATAAGAGGGAACTCTTGGAAAAGCAATTAAAAAAATGAGACAGTTTTTCTGTCTCATTTCAAAAATTAGATTAAAATGTTTGGGCTAAATCCTTGGCTCTTGCAATCGCATTCTCTTTTATTTCCTGTGCCTTTTCCGGCATGGCGTTGTGCCCCTCGACAAATACCCCTTCTAGACTTGGTACACCAAAGAAACCCATCATAACGCCAATGTAGCGATGACCCATTTCCAGTTGTGCTGCTGGCCCTTCTGAATAGAAACCGCCTCGTGCCTGGATGTGTAATGCCTTTTTATCCGGTAATAGTCCCACAGGTCCCTTTTCAGTATATTTAAATGTTTTTCCTGCAACCGCAACAGAATCGAGGTAAGCCTTCATAATAGGTGGAAAAGAGAAATTCCAAAGCGGGGTAACAAATACATATTTGTCGGCTGATACAAACTGATCACTAAGTTCATTCAACCTTCCAACCTTTGCTTTTTCATCAGCAGAAAGAGTCTCAAATCCTTGTCCGGAACGAAGCTTACCCCAGCCGCTAAAGACATCAGCATCGATATGCGGAATATTTTCTTTATAAAGATCCATATGGACAATTTCATCATTCTGGTTGACCTGTCTATATTCGTCGATAAATGCTTTCCCTACTGCCATACTATAGGACTGTGTTTCGTCATGCGGGTGTGCTGTAATATACAAAACTTTAGCCATTTTCATTCACCTTTCATGTTGATTTTCATGTCATTTTAGTATGAATCAAAATAGCAAATAATAATCAAAAAAGGAATTTGCCAATTTCGGCAAATTCCTTGTTAATCTTTACTTTATTCGTTTGTATCAAGCGAGTAAGGATTGCGACCAATATTAAGCCTCATTTCATCAGTCATTTGAAATGTTTCATTAACCAACGCCTCAGTTGCTGCCTGACCTAGTGGTGAACTTCCATCAAAAGTAGCGGTTTTTGTTCCATCTAACATTCACCTCCATAAACTCTTACAATTATCATATGTATTTTTAGACCCATTTACTTATATACTCTTCTATTTCATTATACCCATTTCTGCCGGTTAAAAATAAAAGAATTAAGGTCTTAATGACCATATTATAACCTATTTTACCCATTTGAAAAATAAAAATTTATAACAGTTTCGAGTACAAAAAAGACCAACTAAACACTAGTTGGTCTTTTCATAAATTTATTTACTTTATCGCATTATTAACGGCTTCAATTACTTGATCCGTTGTTTGCATGTTTAATACTTCTTGTGCCAGACTTTCCATATCGGATTTTTTCAAGTTCCGAATGAGAGAACGAGCCTTCAGGATAGAAGTTGCACTCATCGAAAATTCATCAAGGCCTAAACCAAGAAGGACTGGAATAGCAGTTTCATCACCAGCCATTTCACCGCACATGCCTGTCCATTTTCCTTCAGCGTGTGCTGCATCAATAACCATTTTAACTAATCTTAGGATTGATGGGCTGTATGGCTGATATAGGTAGGATACACGCTGATTCATACGGTCAGCTGCCATAGTGTACTGAATTAAATCATTTGTTCCAATACTGAAGAAATCTACTTCTTTAGCGAATTGGTCCGCTAGGATGGCAGTAGAAGGAATTTCTACCATGATTCCAAGTTCAATTTTTTCAGCTACAGTTTGACCTTCTGAAATAAGCTTTGCTTTTTCTTCTTCAAGGATAGCTTTCGCTGAACGGAACTCATCTAACGTTGCAATCATAGGGAACATAATCTTTAAGTTACCGTAACTGCTAGCACGTAATAGTGCGCGAAGCTGTGTACGGAAAAGATCTTGTTCTTCCAAGCATAAACGAATTGCCCGGAAACCTAAGAATGGGTTCATCTCTTTTGGCAGGTCTAAATAAGGTAATTCTTTATCCCCACCGATATCCAATGTACGAACTACTACTGGCTTACCAGCCATTCCCTCTAGTACAGCTTTATAGGACTCGAACTGTTCTTCTTCAGTTGGAAGCTGGTCACGACCCATATAAAGGAATTCTGTTCGATACAAGCCAACACCTTCGCCGCCATTTTCAATAACACCTTTTAAATCGTTAGGTGTACCAATATTAGCAGCCAATTCAGCATGGTGACCATCTGCAGAGATTGTTGGTTCATTCACAAGCTTTGCCCATTCAGCTTTTTGAGCTTCATATTCTTCATGGATTTTACGATATTGCTCTACTAATTCAGGGGTTGGATTAATATGTACTTCCCCTTTTAGACCATCAACAATAACAAGGTCACCATTGTTAATTTCCTCTGTTGCAGTTTTTGTACCTACTACAGCTGGAATTTCCATAGAACGAGCCATTATAGCTGAATGTGATGTACGTCCGCCAATATTCGTCGTAAATCCTTTAACAAAATTACGGTTTAATTGGGCTGTGTCAGAAGGAGTTAAATCCTCTGCAACAATAATAACTTCTTCAGCAATCATACTTGGGTTAACAAGCTGAACGCCTAACAAATGGGCTAATACACGCTTTGTAACATCACGAATATCTGCTGCCCGTTCTTTCATATATTCATTATCCATTTGTTCGAACATCATAACGAACATATCGGCAGTTTCTTTCAAAGCAAACTCTGCATTTACTTTGTCTGATTGGATTTTATCTTCAATTGGTGCATTTAACTCTGGATCGCCAAGAACAAGAAGGTGTGCTTCAAAAATCGCTGCTTTATCTGCGCCAAGGTCTACTTGTGCTTTGTCACGAATTGCTTCCAGTTCAGATTTTGATACTTCCATTGCCTTTCGGAATCGTTCAACCTCAAGCTTAACATCTTCAACTGAATTTTTTTCAAACGATAAATCCGGTTCAACAAGACGGTATGCCTTCGCGATTGCAATACCGTTTGATGCAGCAATACCCTTTAAAAAAGTCATTATTCTGCCAATCCTTCTTTTTTCATTGTATCTTCTAATGCTTGTAATGCATCATTTGCATCGTTGCCTTCAGCAGAAATTTTGATATCTGCGCCTTGGCCTACACCTAAAGACATAACACCCATAATAGATTTTAGATTAACGGTTTTACCTTTATATTCTAAATTAATTTCTGAATCAAATCTGCTAGCTGTTTGTACTAATAAAGTCGCTGGTCGCGCGTGGATACCTGTTTCTGCAACTACTTTAAATTGTTTTTCTGCCATGCTAATCAAACTCCTTTAAATAAATAGTAAGAATAAAACTTGCCTAATTAAAAATAAACATTTCTAATCATTTAGTCAACTAGGAAACTAAACGACCAGTAAATATAATTAGTTCATTTCGCTTATTTTTCCAAATATAAAAACAATCATACAGTATTTTTACTTTGGCTAAGCAGTTATTTTATACATGCTAGAATAACATTTTCGACATTATCAGACAACTACTAATGTTTAGGATTTTGAAATGTTCACAAAACTGTCAAAAACAGTTGAATTCTGTCAAAAACTTCCGTCAAATTTCAAAAAATAACCTTTAAAAAGAAAAAGCTGTCTGAGCACGGACAGCTGAGATTATCGACCTGTTATTTCTAACTATTATCACCATCTACAGGAAATTCTGCCTCTTTTAATGCCTCTTCAAGTGCTAAGGAATAGCTGTTTTTATCCTGTTCTGTCCAATTAAACCTCATTTCCATATAATCGATAACTTGGTTTTTCCACTTCTTTACCGAATCAATATTAAATAAAATGGCCCCGGTCCGCCGATAAAAAAAATCAACTGGGGTAACAGCCATTTCCTCCTCTATTCCATAAATCAGCGTAGCAAATAAAGAACGAGGCAATCCATATAGGTTAACATCCTCTTGATTTTCCTCTAACAAATTAAAAATAGTTTCAACGTTCGATCCATACAATCTTGTTAATTTTTCCGCTTCTTCGATTGTAAGTCCGGCTTTTAATCCTTTTGACCTATTTTCGCCTACATAGGCTTCAAAGTTCTTCGATCCGCCAACATTTCCCCCTGAAATCGGCAATACTTTAGTCTGGCAGCCTGGATATTTTATTCCCTCTTCAGAGTTGAATTGTTCAGCTAATAAATCGACAACTGTTTCGGCCATTTTTCGGTAACCTGTTAGTTTTCCCCCGGCAATAGTGATTAAGCCCGAATCGGACTTCCATATTTCATCTTTCCTTGAAATATCGGAGGTATTTTTCCCTTCCTCATGAATCAGCGGGCGGACCCCAGCCCAGCTTGACTCGATATCATGATCGTTAATTTGCACATCAGGGAACATGTAATGGATCGCGTTTATAATATAGCGGCGGTCATTAACTGTTATTTTGGGATGAACAATATCTTGATCATAAAAGGTATCAGTAGTTCCCACATACGTTTTACCATCGCGTGGAATTGCAAACATCATCCGGCCGTCAGGTGTGTCAAAATAAACTGCCTGTTTTAAAAGGAATCGGGATTGGTCAAAAACCAGATGAACCCCCTTAGAGAGCTGCAGTGATTTTCCATCTTTTGATTGGTCCAAAAGCCGCAAAGCATCCACCCATGGACCAGCAGCGTTCACCACTTTTTTGGCATTAATGTTGAAAATTTCACCACTTATTTGATCCTCTGCCACAACCCCGGCAATTTTATTATTTTTATATACAAGCTCAATTATTTTAGTATAGTTACAAGCTATCGTCCCCATTTCATATGCCGCTTTTAGTACTTCTATTGTTAAGCGGGCGTCATCCGTGCGATATTCAACATAATAACCACCGCCTTTTAAGCCAGACTTTTTAATAAGCGGTTCCTTTAAAATGGTTTCTGCAGATGTTAACATAATCCGCCGCTCTGTTTTTCTAACCTTTGCTAAGAAATCATATATACGTAAGCCAAGCGAAGTTGTAAACATCCCATAGGTTCCACCTTTATAAATTGGAAGAAGCATCCATTCTGGCGTTGTAACATGGGGTCCATTTTCATAAACAATCGCTCGTTCCTTTCCTACTTCGGCAACCATTTTGACTTCCAATTGTTTTAAATAACGCAAACCGCCATGAACTAACTTCGTTGATCTGCTCGAAGTTCCGGCAGCAAAATCCTGCATCTCTACAAGCGCTGTCTTCATGCCCCTTGAGGAAGCATCCAATGCAATCCCCGCACCTGTTATTCCCCCTCCGATAACTAAAACATCATACTGTTTGCTTCGAAGTTTTTGTTGTATTTCCCTACGATTTAACCGAGAAAATTTCATGATCCCTCACTCCCGCTGTTATCCTATTAAGATTTCTTGCCAATTATTAATGAAAATAAGAAAAGACCACAAAACATTCCCCCTTACTAAAAGATGCTTTTGTGGTCTTCCTTGATATTCTATTTAAAAGTCATGGCTGCGTTTACCGCCTTTTTCCAGCCATTATATAAGGTATTCATTAACATAAAACAGCCTGTGCCATACGTATTTTTCACCATTCCCTTTTCGAAACATGCCTGGCCAAAAAGGGCCGCCTGAGGGTCTCCTGCCACCCCTGCAATCGGCACCTCTTTACTACTATCTACGGTAGTGGCATAAATTTCAGACGACGGCCGTACTTCAGGGAGCATCGATTTAGGTATATCTAAAATCTTTAATAATTCATCATCCCACTTCAGTTCAAAAATATTAAACATCAGCGTATGTGCATTTGAATAATCGGTTACATGTGCCCTTCCGCCGGAAAGCTTCCAGATTAGCCATGTATCAATCGTTCCAAATAACAATTTTCCCTGTTTCGCCTTCTCACGTGCCCCCTGAACATGATCTAGAATCATTTAACCTTTGTGCCGGAAAAGTAGGCATTAATGAGTAAACCTGTTCCCGCTGATTCTTGATCCCAATTCCTGCGATTTGTTCTGGCTTTACTCCTGATTCTGATAAAACAACAGCAATAACGGACAAAATTGATCCCCATATTTCGTTAGCATTGTGCTCAACCCAGCCAGGTTTAGGAAAAAGTTGTGTGAATTCCTTTTGAGCTATATGTACAATCTCTCCACGTTGATTAAATAAAATAGCCCGTGAACTTGTTATTCCCCTGATCTAATGACAAGATATATTTTTCCACTGGCATTCTCCTCTCTTTTTTAATTAATTGTCTCTTTTTAGAAATTATTAACTTCTTGGTTCTTTAAGATATTGATAAAGGACATCCCCGCCCCGCTGGCCAATTCCACGGAAATGTTTAAAATCCTTTCTCTTCACTATTACTTTTCTAAAATCCATAAAATCTTCATTGTTCACAAAATACTCAGAAAGTTCTCCTGTCATAAGTTTATCTAATATTTCTGTAACCAATTCTTCTTTCATTAAAACGCACCACCTTTACATCTATATTTTAATGGAAATAAGTCCTAATCTCCACTTAGATTTTGTAAGCGTTTGCTATTCTTTTTCTGAAATCCCCTTCATATACTATAATATTCCAAAAGAATTAACATAATTGTCAAATAAAAGCCTTTACGAATTGTAAAAGATAGTGCAAACTGTTATATAAACACTTTATTAATAGTTTTTGAGGGTAAAGGAGAGAGACTAATGAGAAAAGCAGAAGTAGGAAATATCATTGAATTTCGCGGTGGCCTCCAAGGGATAGTTGAAAAGGTAAATGAAAACTCTGTTATAGTCGACCTAACAATTATGGATAATTACCGTGATCTTGAATTGGATCAGCGGACAGTTGTAAATCATAAAAACTATAAAGTGGTAAAAGAAAGCGCTTATTAAGTAATAGATTGGTAGAAATGGCAGTGATTTACTGCCATTTCTATTTTTAATTAGAGATATCTCGCCAAACGGCGAGATTTTTTATGTTTATCTTCCTTGGTCAGTTTCTTTAGAAATCTGCTTTAAAGACTTGACTTTACCATGAGGATTCTGATCCTGTTTACGAACTGTCCATTCCCGTTCTTGCTGACTTTGAGATTTACTCATCCTGCTCACTCCTTTCCTCCTTATTTTTTTCATTTGAGTAAGTTCTTATCACCAGAAATGGATAAAATGTTTAAAGAAATCATTTCCTTTTGAAAAACATATTTGTTAAAATAAATTTTATTGATTAAAAAAGGAGCTACTTAGGATGGGAAAATGCTTCCTAGATCTACGACTTATTCTTGGTTTCATCATTGCACACGCACTTATATATTTTTCATTCCATGATAAAACAATATTTTGGTATATTTTTTCCGGTTCAATCCTTATTCTCATTGCTTATGCCATGTTCCAAGGAGAAGTGGATGACGAGGCTTCATTTGCCAAATATATATTTTATGGAGCTTTATCAGGTTTCTTGTTATATTTTATTTTTTGGTTTGGATTTAAGGGCATTCAACTATTAGACCTTCCTTTTGAAAAATCCATTAACAAATTGTACCGCTGGTATGCCCCCCACGCTTTTTGGCATTATATTGCCCTTATATTGGTTGCAGCACCAGGGGAAGAACTTTTCTGGCGCGGATTTATTCAAAAGAGCCTTTTAAAATATTTCAAACCAATTTGGAGCATCCTACTCGGTGCCGTTCTTTACGCATCTGTTCATATTTATTCAGGTTCTTTCTTGTTAGTTTTTGCTGCCTTTGTCTCAGGGTTTGCTTGGGGAGGATTATATTATTGGAAAAGAAGCATGCCGCTTGTTATTGTTTCACATCTCATTTTTGATATTATGATTTTTATGATTGTGCCATTTACGTAAGAACAGCTGTCAGTTGACAGCTGTTTATTTTTTTAAATCAGAATTAAGAGGCTTCATCCACAACAATATAAAAAAGGTCATGCAGATATACCCGAACAAGGGGTATAAATAGGATAATAGCGTACCATAGTTCACAAGACTTACCAGATAGGACACCAGAAAAATAGCTGTTACCGAAATAATTGTAGGAATCGATAAATATTGCTTCATTTGACGGTCAAGCCCGAAGACATTGCCAATCACCGAAGTGAAAATTTCACCATATATGACAAGAACAAAAATCCAATACAGGAACGGTGCAAGTTTTTTCATAACAATCGCCATTGGAATATTGTACTGTTCTAAATTGGGCAGCATGATTAAGGTGAAATGACTCGCTGTTAATATTAATGTTAATGCAGCACCTCCGAGAATCCCACCCCATTTAATCGTCCAATCATCTTTTACCTCTGTCGCAATCGGTACTAAAACCGCCTGGGCTAAACCAAGATTCAATGCAACATAAGAAAAAGGCGCTACTACACTTTTCCAGCCATCCTCTGCATGGGGTATAAATAATAATTGATCCATAAAATTCGGCATCTGTACCGAGAAAATCATAAGGATTACACTAAAACTAATCATTAATGGCACTACAAATGTATTCACAGCAAAAAGCCCTTTTGTCCCCACTAACATCACAAGAATCGAAAGAATGATGGTTAGAAAAACACCGATGTTCTTCGATAGACCGAGTTGTTCTTCAAATACTGCCCCAGCTCCAGAAAGCATCACAGCGCTAACGCCAAGAAGCATAAATAGCATAAATATATTGATAATTCGGCTTGGCCATTTACCGAATAAATAAACATTAAACTCTTGGTACGATTTTGCATCTATATAGGCGGCCATCCTCATAAGTTTTGAACCCAATATGATAAAGAGATAACCGCTCATTATTATACTGATTAGACCGAAGAAACCAAATCGTGAGAAAAACTCAACAATTTCTTTTCCTGTTGCAAATCCGGCCCCTACTACAGTTCCCACATAAACTGCAGCAATTTGAAAAGCTTGAGTCCAACTCTTCTTCACCTCATCTCCCCCTTATCATCAATATATGTGAGAAGGGACAAACAAAGACGAGCTTTTTTTCCTAATGGAAATGATTTCTTTAAACAAACTACTTGAAAGTCAGAAAAGGTCAGAGTATACTATGGTCATAAGGTCAAAGATAGTCAAAGTCAAATTAATGATAAATTTTATAGATAGTAGGAGGTTATTTGCTTATGCTTTGTCAACAATGCCATCAAAATCAGGCCAATGTACAATTAAGTTTGAATATTAATGGACAACGTAAGGAAATGAAACTCTGCCACGAATGCTACGCAAAAGAAAAGCAATCTCTAGGTGCAGGATTTGGTTCAAACATGAATTCATTTCCTAACTTCCCATTTGATAACTTTTTTATCGCAAAAGGATTCCCACAAGCTGAAGAGACGATGGATCACTCAATAACTGCTGGGAATAGGCACAATGCCCATAACGGTTTTATTGATCAGTTTGGACGAAACCTTAACACAATGGCAAAGGCAGGTTTAATTGACCCTGTCATTGGTCGTGATGAAGAAATTAAACGTGTAATTGAAATTTTAAATAGAAGAAATAAAAATAATCCAGTCTTAATTGGTGAGCCTGGTGTCGGAAAAACGGCCATTGCTGAAGGTCTTGCGTTGAAAATTGCCAGCGGAGATGTTCCTGGCAAATTACGCAATAAAGAGGTTTACTTATTAGATGTTGCCTCACTTGTCGCAAATACCGGTATCCGTGGTCAATTTGAAGAAAGAATGAAACAGTTAATTTCAGAATTACAGGAACGAAAAAATATTATTCTCTTTATTGATGAGATTCACTTACTTGTTGGAGCCGGATCGGCTGAAGGTTCAATGGATGCAGGGAATATTTTAAAACCAGCCCTTGCCAGAGGCGAGTTACAGGTTGTCGGTGCTACAACTTTAAAAGAGTACCGACAAATTGAAAAGGACTCTGCCCTAGAACGCCGGTTCCAGCCAGTTCATGTTCTTGAGCCGACTCCAGAAGCAGCAATTGAAATTTTAAAAGGTATACAAAAGAAATATGAAGACTATCACGAGGTCACTTATTCTGAAGAAGCTCTTCACGCTTGTGTACAGTTATCACAACGCTATATACAAGACCGCTTCTTACCTGATAAGGCCATTGATCTGCTTGACGAAGCTGGTTCTAAATTAAATCTAACTTCGGATTACAAAAACACTGAACAAGTTGAAAAACGATTAAAAGAGATTGCTCTTGAAAAAGAAGAAGCACTTAAAAATGAACATTATGAAAAGGCAGCCCTACTCCGAGATGAGGAAGCAAAACTAGAAAAAGCAGTAAATGCCGACTCAACTGGAACTAGACCGGTTGTTACAGTTTCTGATATTCAAAAAATCATTGAAGAAAAAACAAAAATTCCAGTCGGTAAACTCCAGCAAGACGAACAGCTGAAGATGCGTGAATTAGAAGCTAACCTTAATAAAAAGGTAATCGGTCAAGATAAAGCCGTGAAAAAAGTAGCTAAGGCAATTAGACGCAGCCGTGCGGGCTTAAAATCAAAACATCGTCCGATTGGTTCCTTCCTATTCGTAGGTCCTACTGGGGTAGGTAAAACCGAGCTGACAAAAACGCTGGCCGAAGAATTATTTGGCAGCAAGGATTCGATGATCCGTCTCGATATGAGCGAGTATATCGAAAAACACAGTGTCTCTAAATTAATTGGTTCTCCTCCAGGCTATGTCGGCCACGATGAGGCAGGACAATTAACGGAGAAAGTCCGCAGGAATCCATATAGCATCATTTTATTAGATGAAATTGAAAAAGCACATCCAGATGTTCAGCATATGTTCCTGCAAATTCTTGAAGACGGCCGTCTAACCGACAGCCAAGGTAGAGTGGTAAGCTTTAAAGACACCGTTATTATTATGACAAGTAACGCGGGCGTAGGTCATAAAACTATCCACGTAGGTTTTGGAGCCAGCGATGCAATTGAAGAGGCAGGCATCCTTGACTCACTTGGCAGCTTCTTTAAGCCGGAATTCCTAAACCGTTTCGACAGCATTATCGAGTTTAACTCCCTTGATAAGGAACATATCTTGTCAATTGTCGATTTAATGGTCCACGAATTACAGGAAACATTAAAGGAAAAAAACATTGAATTCAGCATTAAAAAAGAGGCTAAAGATAAATTAGCTGAACTCGGATATCATCCAGCGTTTGGTGCACGTCCGCTCCGCAGGGTCATCCAAGAACAGCTCGAAGATAAAATTGCTGACTTTATCTTAGAAGATCCTGATACTAAAAAATTAGTCTCTGTTCTAGATAATGGTGAACTAAGGGTTGTTTCTGAAGCTGTTTCAGTTAACTAATACTAAAAAGCGAAGCCACTCCCGGCTTCGCTTTTTATTTATAATTTTTGATCCTCTACTGAAGTTAACCATTCATCGATGACGCCAACAACGGACTCAACACATCCATCTTCAAATGGCGAGATTAGGTTGGCTGCTTCAACAAGTTTTGTGAAAGATAGACTGCCGCCAAGATTACAAAGCTTTACATAATCTGCCCATGCCTCTTCCCTGTTTTCTATTGAACGCTTCCAGAATTGGAAGGCACAAATTTGTGCAAGCGTATAGTCAATATAATAGAATGGTGAATTATAAATATGACCTTGTCGCTGCCAAAAGCCGCCGTTTTCAAGGTAGACATTTCCATCATAATCTTTATGTGGTAAATATTTCTTCTCAATTTCCCGCCATTGACGTTTCCGTTCCGCAGGTGTTGCAGCAGGATTTTCATAGACCCAGTGTTGGAACTCATCTACAGAAACCCCATAAGGAAGGAATAACAAGGCCCCGCTTAGGTGAGTAAACTTATATTTGTCGGTATCTTCATTAAAGAATAATTCCATCCATGGCCATGTAAAAAATTCCATACTCATTGAATGAATTTCAGCTGATTCATAGGTTGGCCAGTAGTATTCTGGTATCTCAAAATGACGGCTTGAATATACCTGGAATGCGTGGCCTGCTTCATGTGTTAGGACATCAATATCACCGGATGTACCGTTAAAATTTGAAAATATAAAGGGAGCCTTATAATTCTCAATAAATGTACAATAGCCTCCGCCGGCTTTTCCTTTCTTGGCAACTAGATCCATTAAATTATTTTCTTGCAAATAGCTAAAGAAAACCCCAGTTTCTTTAGAAAGGTCTTCGTACATTTTTTGTCCATTTCCAATAATCCATTTCGGATCACCTTTTGGAACAGCATTTCCTGATTGAAAATTAAAACCCTCGTCATAATATTTTAATTGGTCGACACCTATTCTTGCTTGTTGCCGTTCTTTTAATTTAGTAGCTATCGGTACAATAAAATCTTTCACCTGATCACGGAAGTTTGCCACCATTTCTGCATCATAATCGGTTCTCATCATTCGATAATAAGCAAGTTCTACAAAGTTTTTAAACCCTAATCTTTGGGCAATCTCTGTTCTTACTTTGACCAAATCATCATAAATTCGGTCTAGCTGCTCTTCATGTTCCGCAAAAAATCCAAATTTCGCTTCACTTGCTTTTTTTCGCATGTCACGATCCTTAGATTCAGTGAATGGGTCTAGTTGGGCAAGTGCTCTTTCCTCACCTTCAAAATGAATCTTAGCTGAGGCGAGCAATTTTGTATATTCAGTAGACAAACGGTTTTCCTTTTGTAGTAATGAAACAATTTCAGGTTTAAACGTTTTTAATTGTCCTTCAGCTAGGGCAAAAAGTTGGGCTCCCCACTTTTTTTCTAACTCCAGGCGAAACTTCGAGTCAACCAATGCTTGGTAGTACTTTGTCACTAAGCCTTCCACTTCAGGCTGTATTTCGTCCATATAATCTTGTTCTTCCTTATAAAATTCATCATTGGTGTCAATAGAGTGGCGGATATAACAAAGATTAAACATTGTGCCTAAATCATTTCTCAATTGATTAATTTCTTCCATAAACCGGCTTTGTGCCTCGACTGTATCTGCATGTTTAAAGCCTTCCAATACCTTATCAAACTTGGCCGTAACTTCGTCTAAATTTGGTCTTACATATGTATAATTTTCAAAGCTCATTTCATAAACCCCTTTCCAGTTGTTTCAATTCTTTCCATTCGACACTATTAATAATATTCCTCCAATAAAAAAAATACGACCAATGGCCGTATTAAAACTTACCTGCGGGAATTCCTACTTTTTTCAGTAGCTCTATAGCAGTTGTTTTCTCAGATTCAGAAAGTCTTGAAATAAGTGTATCAATTTGTTTTGCATGTTCAGGAAAAATCTCTTCAATAAATGATTTTCCTTGCTCTGTGATTTGAGCATATGTTACCCTACGGTCATTCGGACAGGCAATTCTTCTTAGAAGTTCTTTTTGTTCGAGTTTGTCGACTACATAGGTTATACTGCCACTAGCAAGAAGTATTTTTCCGCCAATTTGTTGCATTGGCTGATCACCTTTATGATAAAGAAGCTCTAACACCGCAAATTCGGTTGGATTCAAGCCGTTTGCCTGAATAGCTTTATTTACACGTTCATTAATCGCTTTATATGCTCTAGAGAGGACTATAAATAATTTTAATGACTTTTCAACTGATTCGTTTTCCATAAGAAACTCATCCTTTTAATTTTTGATAAGATTGGGTAAGAGTGCATCCAATAAATTATCTTGATTTCAAAATTAATTATAAAAAATTTTTTAGCCTATGTCAAACTCTCCCCTGTATCATCTTTTCTAAAATATTATTAATTTTTAATTTCGAAAATAGAAATAATTGTTTTTTATTTTAGTAAATAAGTAGTAAGATAGGGAAAACAATACAAATAAAGAAGGGATTATATGAGTCAACCAGTTGCTTTATCTGCAAAGGCTTCAAAAGCCTCGGAATCAACCATGTTTAAAATTCTGTTTATTATCGGCCTCTGCCACCTATTAAATGATGCCATTCAAGCAGTTGTACCTGCAATGTTCCCCATATTAGAAAAGTCAATGGGATTAAGTTTTACCCAGTTAGGTATTATAGCCTTTTCTTTAAATATGGTTTCGTCAGTTATGCAGCCAGTCGTCGGTTTTTATACAGACAAAAAGCCCATGCCCTTTGCTCTGCCAATCGGTCTAACTTTTACTTTATTCGGTATCCTTGGATTAGGATTTGCGGGGAATTTTGGACTTATTGTCCTGTCCGTCATTTTCATAGGACTTGGCTCAGCCGTGTTCCATCCTGAAGGTTCCCGGGTCGCTTATATGGCTGCAGGAAGCAGACGAGGGCTCGCACAATCTATTTATCAAGTTGGGGGTAATACTGGTCAGGCATTGGCACCGGTGATTACAGCACTAGTATTGGTTCCCCTCGGGCAAATTGGCGCATCTTGGTTTACCATAGTGGCTGCAATTGCGGTGATCTTACTCATTTATATCGCAAACTGGTATCAACAAAGATTGCTAGATGCTCCGAGAGTAAAGAAAAAGGATTTAAATAAAGAAAAAAGCCAGGGCTTGTCACGAGAAGTTAAAAACACATTGGCATTAATTTTGTTGTTAATCTTTGCAAGAACTTGGTATACTTCCGGAATTACGAACTTCTATACCTTCTATGCTATCAAAGAATATGCTTTATCCATTAAGGAATCTCAAGTATTTTTATTTGCATTCTTAGTAGCAGGTGCGATTGGGACTTTTTTTGGCGGCCCGCTATCAGATCGTTTCGGAAAGAAAAACATCATTTCCTTTTCCATGTTAGCGACTGTTCCTTTTTCGATTTTGATTCCGCATGTACCGCCAACATTAGCATTTTTCTTCCTTATTCTTACAGGATTTATCCTAATGACAAGTTTTTCGGTTACGGTTGTGTATGCCCAGGAGTTAGTTCCAGGCAAGATTGGTACGATGTCCGGTTTAACTGTGGGTCTTGCGTTTGGAATGGGAGCCATAGGCTCCGTAGGACTTGGATCGATTGCCGACTGGGTTGGCTTGCAGTCCATGATAACTTGGTTGGGCGTCCTTCCATTATTGGGGTTAATCTCCTTCCTGCTCCCAAGTGATCAAAAGGTTTGGGAATGGAATCAACGAGGATGATGTGATGGGGTTCCAATCCCCAAAAATAGAAAAGGATGGGCACTGCCCATCCTTTTATTAAATCTCTTTGATCTTCTGTAATAATTCAGCCTTTTCCACATCGGAAAGCATTCTTTCAGCCATTGGAAATAATACATTTTCTTCCTTGTTAAAGTGATCAGTTAAGATAAAATATGCATTTTGAACTAATTCAGCTAGTTTCTTCTTTTCATCAGTTGTCGATTCCCCAACTTCTGCTTGATCAAGAAAGGCACCAATATTTGATTTTGCCTGATCATGTTCATACTCCATTACAGCTATTGGCCCAGAAGTAGTACCAATATAAGCTCCCATCATGGGAAATAGAACACCCTCTTCTCTTTCAGAATGTGGATCTAATTCACCCTTAAACTCTTTGACCTTTATGATTAATTCATGAAAATTTTCTTCCATATCAATTCCTTGATCAATTTTTTGTGTTAAACTATACAATCCATCCATTTTCTCTCTCAATGGAGGATGTTCACTTTTTAAACGGGCAAGACCTTCGCTTAACTCTCCCTGAACCGTACCGCCAAAACCACTCATGCAGCTGCTCATTTCCATTCACCCTTATTTTTTCTGTGAGTTCAGTATATTAACAACTGATTGAGAATGTAGTGATACAGGTCACTTTTTACAAAACATTTATTTACAGTAATGTGTAATTGTGATAATTTAGTGAAAACGTTATAATTTTTTGAAAAGTTTTAACAAATATCACACAAATATGGGGGTAATGTTTCATATAATATAGATATACCTATAAGGGAGGGTAATATAGATGAAAACTCCAAATTATCATGATTTTTATGAAAAGGCATTAATTCCAATCGGTATAAATGACCTGCTATCTTTACAAAAGTCCGATGCCTATTGTCCCGCTAAACCCTTTACCCATTGGCTGATTGCTGTTGAAGGAGTACAGCTGCCACAATCCAAAATTTATTATCATTGGAAAGTAAGTATCTATCCAGCTACAAACGAGGGTGATTTTAATTGGAAGGCTCCCTACTATTGTTCACCCAATATGGAATTAATTGATTATGCAAATACATTGGCCTCCTCATTAGTTCAATCAAGTAAAAAGGATGAACTCTCCTCCGCTGCTTTATTAGAGAAAATAAGCTAAATCCACTTCATAGTAACCCCCTGCTTTACCTTCTTTTTGCTCCCATTTGTGAAAAAACTTACATATCGTTTCAAACGTGTAAACTCCCTTAACTTGAATGGCAATCAGTATATAATTTCTTACTACTCAATAGTAAACGGTTTTTTATTCGTTCTTTGGGATTTTATATAATACTAACGTCCCTTAATACCCTAATACATCCTTATTGTGTACATTAAATATATGTTACAAGTATTCCCCCTCTTATTTTATCCGGTACTCAGCCGGATATTTTTTTATGTATGTTTTACTGTCTTACCTTTCATTACGTTTGTTAATTCCTTGTAAAGGGTTCTACCAAAGCATTCTATACTCACCTTCTAATGAATAACTTGAAATGTAAATAACTCTTTAGGAGGTATTAACCTATGGCAAGTCTAAAGGATAAGTTCACTATTAATGACACTAAAGAACTCAACGCGAGGATAAATCGTGTTCTGTACCAAGTTACACATGCAAATACAACAACAACAGTCGGTGTTACTGAACTACAATTAATTGGCGTTATTGACCACTTGTGCAAAGTTTCAGGTATGCTTTGTGACATGCTCGAGCAACAGTTGGATGGTCATATAGAAACCTTTGATCCTTATAGTTTTATAGACGGAAGATTAAGGACTGTTGAAAACGGGGTAAGCAATTTCATAAAGATTAAAAAAATTGATGTGAATTAATCTACCTAGGGAGCTTAAAAAGAATCTTCTTATTTCACAAACAAATATTAAAGTACTTGAGGAATGATGAGGACAGATTGGTCAGGAACTGAGTCAAAGTTGACCGCATGAGCTTTCATAAGGACAGATAAACCTAGATCCGTGTCAAATTTGTCTGCATGAAAGTAGATACAGCCGAACCGAGCAACATCGAATATCATATTGAGACGTAATTAATTATTTGGAACAAAAAAAACGATGCTAAATTTAGCACCGTTTTTTTTCATATACCAGTAATGAGTGGTCACAAATGTGACCCATTAGAATTTATGCTAACCGAAAAACAATTCCATGTCCGCCTTTAGGATACTCCCATTTAATATTTTGATATGGACAGCCTATCCGGCAGCTTCCGCACTCATGGCAGCCTTCATAACCTACTTGCATCCTTGTTCCTTCCCACTTATACACTTCAGCAGGGCAAAATACTGTACAAATTTTATCGGGACATTTAGTCATACAGATGTCGTGATCGAGCACCGTCAAATGGGACTTGGTATCACACTTAAACCTTAACAGGTACTGTTTTTCCTCGATATTCTTCGTTGACATTATTTCACCGCCTTCCAGGCACGATAAATATCCTGAATTACTCGTATAGTTCCCTTTTCCGCTGTAACACTCTTCATGATTTGTTTTTGTTTTTCCCGTTTTGGTGTTCCATCGACTGTAAAGAATTTGCTCATTGCCTTGTTCATCATCGGCACATAATCATTGAAATATTGTGGGTATTTTTCAAAAGTATGTGCTGCATCTTTATACTTTTCTAAATCTTTGATAATAAAACTATCATAAAGCTTTTCACGATAAAGATTTAAGCTGGACTCAGAAAAGTCACCTCTCGTCTTAGCTTCAATAACAGTTTCAGCAGCTAATAAACCTGAATGCATTGCCATATTGGAGCCCTCACGATGGATGGCATTGACTAACTGAGCGGCATCGCCAACAACAATGACTCCATTACCAGCAACCTTCGGAACAGAACGGTAGCCTCCTTCAGGAATAAGATGGGCTAAATATTCTGCAGATTCCCCGCCCGCAATCAACGGTTTTACCATCGGATGATTTTTCAAATAATCTAATAGATCGTATGGCTTCAATTTCGCTTTAATCATACTAGATAGGGTTGTTCCTACCCCAATATTTAGACTGTCCTTATTCGTATAAAGAAAAGCAGTTCCAAGGTTTCCTTTTGTTGAATCTCCAAAAATCTCAATCGTACAGCCTTGGTTATCCTCTAAATTAAAGCGGTCATTAATTTTTTCTTTTGGAAGATTAATAACCTCCATAACCGTTAAGGCAACTTCATCTGGGCGAAATTCTTTATGGAACCCCAATTGTTTCGAAAGCAGTGAATTTACTCCGTCAGCAAGGACCACAACATCTGCATAAACATCGCCATTAGGGCGATCTGTACGGACACCGACAACCTTGCCATTTTCAACAATACATTCTGTTACTACTGTTTCGTTGATAAGAAGGGCTCCTGCTTCCACAGCCTTCCCGGCAAACCATTGGTCAAATTGCGCACGCAGCACGGTGAAATTATTATATGGTTCGACGGCCCATTCAAGACCTTTGTAACCGAAAGACACAACCGATTCCTTATCCATCATCCAAAACCGCTGCTCTATGACGGGTCTTTCAAGAGGAGCTTCCTTCCAAAACTCAGGAATTAATTCTTCCATCTGTTTGCGGTACAAGACACCGCCCATTACATTTTTTGATCCTGGATATTCACCTCTTTCTAACAATAAAACATTCAGCCCACTTCGTGCACAAGTGAGGGCACATGCTGTACCTGAAGGTCCTGCTCCAACCACAATTACATCAAATTTCTCAGGCATAACTAATTTCACCGCCCTTTTCCGTCTTAACCTGCTTAAATTGATCGATTAGTTTAGGTACAATTTCCATCGCGTCACCTACAATCCCGTACGTTGCAACATCGAAAATAGGCGCATTTGGATCTTTGTTGATAGCGATAATAAACTCTGAATTTTTCATCCCAACTATATGCTGGATCGCACCCGATATTCCAATAGCAAAATAAATTTTCGGTGTTACTGTTTCCCCTGTTTGCCCAACCTGCTGTTCATGTGGCAGCCAGCCTGCTTCAACTACATCGCGCGTACCACCTACACTTGCACCAATCGTTTCGGCCAACTCATGAATAAGCTGAAAGTTTTGCAGGTCTCCCATTCCCTTGCCGCCGCAAACAATCACATGTGCTTCCGCTAAGCTAGCCTTTTTTGTTACATCATTCACAATTTGCAGCACTTTTGTCCGCATATCTTCTTCTATTAAATCAATCTTCTCTTCAATTATCCTACCAAGTCTGCCTGTATCCGGATCTAATGCCTTCATAACCTTTGGCCGAACAGTTGCCATTTGCGGCCTATGCTTCTTACATAAAATGGTTGCCATAATATTACCGCCAAACGCGGGCCTGCTGGCTTCTAGTAATCGATTCGATACATCTACGTCCAGCATGGTCGTATCGGCAGTTAACCCTGTCGATAAATCCGTTGCAACAGCACTCGCTAAATCCTTCCCATTTGGTGTGGCTCCGTATAGAATAATTTCAGGTTTATATTTTCTTGCCAATAACATAACACACTGCATATATGATTCCGTTCTGTAATCCTTTAAGATCGGCTGATCAATAACATAAACTTCATCAGCACCGTAGGAAATTACATGGCTGGCTAATGGTTTAACCTCATGTCCCAGTAAAAATCCTGCTAATGGAACCTGTAATTTATCAGCTAATTTTCTACCTTCACCAAGCAGTTCTAGTGAAACTCCTTCAATTTTACAATCGTTTTGTTCGATAAATACCCAGACTCCCCGATAATCGTCCAGATTCATATAAACGCCTCCCCAAAGCAGAAAAATAACTGTTATTATTTAGATGACTGAATCGTAAATAGGTCCTCTTTCTCCAATAAGACTTCCATGAGCTGTTTTACTTGCTCATCAGCAGAACCATCTAGTTTTTTCCCGCCTTCAGGCCGTGGTGGAGTGAACATCTTCCCTACTATAGTTGGTGATCCTTTTAATCCAAGCTGAGTCCGGTCCACATTTTCAAGATCGCTGACTGCCCAGATAATTGGTTCGTATTTTGCTGCTTTAATCATGTTAGGCATTGGTGAATATTCAATCTGGTTAATTTCCTTTTCAACTGTTAAAAGACAAGGAATTTCAGATTGAATTAATTCATAGCCATGGGTTAATTTCCGTTTGATTAGAACTGTTTTTTCCTCTTGATTGACCTCTATTACTTCAATTACATTTGTCACAGGCGGGATATCCATTCTTCTTGCAATCCCCGGTCCAACCTGCCCAGTATCCCCATCAATGGCATGCTTTCCGCAAATAACCATATCAACAGGGAATTCCTTGCCAATTCGTTCTAATGCCTTTGATAAAGCGTAACTGGTGGCTAAGGTATCTGCACCTGCAAAGGCGCGGTCTGTAATTAAATAGCCTCTATCTGCCCCTATTTCAATGCTTTTTTTAATAATAGCTGTTGCTTGTGGCGGCCCCATTGACAGTACCGAAATGGTAGCTCCCGTTTTTTCCTTAATTTTGACAGCCTCTTGAACGGCATGGGCATCATAAGGATTCAAAATGGCTGGCGCACTTCGGCGGTCGAGTGTGTTCGTTTTTGGGTTAATTTTGATAATTTTTGTATCAGGTACTTGTTTGATACAAACGACAATGTGCATGTAGGACTTTCCCTCCTCCATATAAACTACGATTATTGAAAGCGCTTGCTCTCTTTGGTTATAGAAAATGCTGTTATTAACGATATATGTATCGCAACACAAGCATAGTACCAAACATACGAGTTTTTCTTTTTCTTTAGTTAAAAATAAAAAATGATGGGAAAACGATGCGGATTCTAGGAAGTATTTTCGGCAAAACGAAAATAATGGATGATATACTGGATGTAGAAGATTTGGCATAGTCTATTTGTGAATTTTTCAATAAAATGCTACTAATATAACTATATGAAATATTACGATATAAACAATGATAAAAATCACAGCTTCTCACTATTATTGCTAATAATGTATTCTTTATTTGAATTATTCAGGGAACTGAAATGGATGTTTGTTAAGGACGATTGGATATAAATTGGGGTTGGTACGTTTGGAGAAGGGAGAAAAATCATATTCGATTATAGTAAGACATCGGAAGGCCTTCTTGTTTGATAAGTAATATGTTAATAGATATTGAAGACCTTCAATTTATTAAACTAAAACCTTTGGCCAAACCATAATCATATGTTTAAAGGCAAATTTTACTTCTTCATTTGATTTAGATGATTGTCCAATCACTTTTTGGTAATGATTGATTAGTTCATCTAGCTCCTGGCTGTATTTAATTGTTTGTTCACTTGTAAAGCCTAGCTTATTTGCACTATTGATCATTAATTCTCTTTTAGCCTTTATCTTTTCAATCATTTCAGATTGATAATTACTATCCTTGTACAATTTTATCCTCCTACCTTACACGCTTACTATAAACCACTCAAAAAAGTAGACTACTTGAAGAATTATGACAAGAAATTCATTAAAAGTAAATACAATCGCAAAAGTAGACAAAACATTCTATTTCTTTCGTTTTTCGACAATTTTTTCATTCATTTTCGTTCGCAAACGACAAAACTCCATTAATCCTCTTTTACAAATTACTAAAGAATTACCAAATGAGAAAAGGAAATATAATGATGTTTTTTGCTTTAAAGAATTAAAATTAAATTTTTTTAAAATATTGTTTAGTTCGATAGAACTAGTTCAATCCTACCGAATGAATTATTTTACTAAGTCCTCTAAATATGTATTGAATTTCTAGTGATAAATGTTATAACTTTTATATTGAATTGTAATGAAAAATACAGAAGATGATTGAGGTGAAGGTTTTTGAAAAAAAAAGTTTCCTGTCTCCAAATGGATATCGCTTTCGGTGAGCCAGAGAGTAATTATCAATCTGCTGCAAAACTAATCGAAAAAGCCATGGAAGAACATCCAGATATTATTGTCCTGCCTGAGCTTTGGACGACAGGGTATGACCTAACCAGATTAGATAAGATAGCTGATCAAAAAGCCCAGCAAACTATTATCTTTCTCCAAGCAGCTGCAAAAAAACACCAAGTCCATTTTGTTGGAGGATCAGTTGCAAATCAAGGGGAAAATGGAGTAAAGAATACCCTTCTTATTATAACTAAAGAGGGCACTGTTACACACCAATATGATAAACTCCATCTCTTTAAATTAATGGATGAACATCTCTACTTAGAAGCTGGAGCTGAAAAAGGCTTATTCTCTTTGGAAGGTCAATTATTTGCAGGTGTAATTTGCTATGACATTCGGTTCCCTGAATGGATTCGGGCTCATACATCAGAAGGAGCTGCAGCTTTATTTGTTGTAGCGGAATGGCCAGCTGTCCGCTTAGGCCATTGGCGTGCTCTCTTAATCGCTAGAGCGATTGAAAATCAATGTTATGTGATTGCCTGTAACAGGTCTGGCAGTGACCCAAATAATCATTTTGCGGGACATTCACTCATTATTGATCCGTGGGGAGAAGTATTGGCTGAAGCAGGAGAGCAGCAAGAGATTCTAACTGCTGAGATTAATTTAGATTTAGTCAAAGAAATACGCAAGCAAATTCCAATTTTTGAAGATCGAAAACCAGCCTCGTATAACTAAATTATTGAAATATTTAAAAGCAATCCAAATCGGTTAGGGATTGCTTTTTTATACGGTTTCTTTTTTTTCTTTTAGGTCAAGGGGCAGCTGGATATAAAACGTGGTTCCTCTTCCTTCTTCACTTTCTATCGTGATGCTGCCTTTATGATCATTGATAATTCGATAGCTAACCATTAATCCTAGACCAGTTCCTTCGTCTTTTGTCGTAAAAAATGGTTCACCTAGTTTTTTTATCTTCTCTGTTGAAATTCCCGCCCCCTCATCTTGGATACTAATTTGAACTCGTTCACCCTCCAGCATCTTCGTAGTAATGGTTATATTTCCACCCATAGGCATCACTTCAATTGCATTTTTTATTATATTAATAAAAACCTTTTTTAATTGGTTAGGTTCACAAAATACAAGTGGTAGTTTGCTGTCCATGTCTGTTACAAATTGAACATTATGTAAAACTGCCTGAGCCGATAGTAAATCGACAGTTTCCTTCATAATTTTGTTTAAATCCTTTTCTTGAAATTTAGTAGCATGCGGCTTTGCAAGGATTAAAAACTCATTAATAATCGAATCAATCCGTGCCAATTCTGAAGTTATCACTTGATAATACAACGAATGTTCCTTAGTTATAATTTCCTCAAGTAACTGAATAAATCCCTTTAGAGCTGTCATAGGATTACGTATTTCATGGGCAATTCCCGCAGCAAGTTCACCAATTACATTCAGTGTGTCTGATTTGCGGAGCTGTTCCTCAATTTCTATCTTTTCAGATATATCTTTAAATATGGTAAAATTTATCCCACCTAAGATATCAAGTTGTGAAGAACAATCAAAATATCTATTATTTCCTTCCTCATCTTTAAAAGTTACCGTGGAGCAGGTTTGTCCTTTTTCTAGCACTTGTTCAATATGTTTCAAAAACTCTTGCCTTCCATTTTCCAAAATGGTGTGCGGCTCATAGACCCGATGACCTATTAAACGATCCTTAGGAAGACCAATCATTTTTTCACCGGCACGATTCACATCAATAATACGGTGATCATTATCCCAAAGGAGGAGACCATCCATAGAATATTCAAAGATACGTCGATATTTTTGTTCGCTGTCCTGAAAGTTAATAGTCATATTCTGTTTTTCACTATTGCCAAGATGTAAAGTATCTTTTAGTTCCTTCTTCTCCACGTTTTGACACCCCGCGAAATCCTTATTCTCTATATACTATATTAAATCATATATTCTACATATATCGAGAAAAATCCTTTTAAGTCGACAGCCAAATTTCACTCTTACAAGATGGCTATTTAAGAAAAGCGCAAGCGCCTTGGTCAGCCACGATATAGGGCGACTTGTCGACTGGCCAGCGAAAAGCAGGGTCAAAGACTAGTCGCCCTTAATGCGTACAGAAAGCGATAGCTTTTTCTGTAGCCAAGCATAAG
>NZ_NUNF01000059.1 GCF_002585305.1 Bacillus sp. AFS037270
GCCATCCCCTGAAGAAGGCATAATGCGCCTTCTTACAGGGGCCGTCTTAGCCAAGAGTCCCAGGGCAGTCGCCTCCACATTTAGGTCAATCCGTCCAAAAGGTTAAAGAGCAACCTTTCGGCCAGCTCGTCTTGTGCTTGGCTACAGAAAGCTATCGCTTTCTGTACGCATTAAGGGCGACTAGTCTTTGACCCTGCTTTCGCTGGCCAGTCGACAAGTCGCCCTATATCGGGGCTGACCAAGGCGCTTGCGCTTTTCTTAGACTTTAAGGAGTGTGTGCCTCCAAGCTTGTCCTTTTTTGCAGTATTTTGCAAAACACGGGCTTACTTTTGGACAACTTCAAGTTGAAAATCTAGTTATTTTGGCGTTTCCTCCGACATAAGATAGTTTTGAAAGATAAAATCAGACACTCCTTTAAAAAATAACCATTATTGAAAGTGTCATGAAAGGGGGGGATCACATGTGGATAAAGCCTGAGTACGAAGTAATCAACACTTCTTGCGAGGTGACGATGTATTCCTACATCGGCAAGTAGCGCAGACTGCTTGCCTCTTGTTATGATTTTAACCAAAACACGGAGGGTGTGCCAAATGAATCGTTACTTAAAATCAGTGATGGGTGTGATGATCGGGGGTGCTACAGCAGGTGGCTGGCTGCTTGTCGATCTCCTGCTTCCTGATCCAATAGGGGACTATTTGCTATTTATCCTGATGGCTGTGGTGAATATGGCGATAGGTTGGCAGGTTGGCAGGTTATTTGGAAAACCGCAGAATATTGAAAAAAACAATGCCCGCATCGAAGGGAAAGGACTGAAACCAAATTCGAATTAGAGTATTAGGAGCGGCGGCCGGAGGAGGCTTTCCGCAGTGGAACTGTGCCTGTCCCAACTGTCGGGCAGTCCGCTCAGGAAACGCTTCACTTCGGCCATTATTACAATCTTCGCTTGCGGTAACTGCCAATGAAAAGGACTGGTACCTCATCAATGCAGGACCGGATATTCTTAGGCAAATTGAATCGTTTGCTTCACTAAATGCAGGTCCAGGCATAAGAGAGACCCCTCTTGCCGGTGTTTTTTTAACCGATGCGGAGCTTGACCATACGATCGGGCTATTGTCACTGCGGGAGGGCTCCAGTATGACGATTTATGGGACCAAGATGGTACGAAGCTGCTTGCAATCCGCTTTTCCGGTGTTTCCAATGCTAAAAAACTATTGCTCATGGGAATGGCAGTCTCTTGATCCAGGCATTCGGCAAAGGGTGGGACCATTACATGAAGGAACAGAAGGAACCATCATCGTTGAGACGGTTCCCGTTTCGAAAAAACCGCCGCTCTATGCCAGGTCGCCCCAGGAGCTGGACTGTCAAGAAGATTTTTGGGAGGTTGGACTGGTTCTTCATAATGAGGATTCGGGCAGGTGTATTGCTTTCTTTCCTACATTAGAAAAAATCACTCCGGCTATAGAAGCTTGTTTAAAGAAAGCCGATATCCTGATGGTAGATGGAACTTTTTGGTCGGAAGATGAATTAACCGGGATGGGTGCAGCCGCTCGTGACGCAAGAAGTATGGGCCATTTACCGATTAGCGGACCATCAGGCACCTTGGAGTTATTAGCCTCTTTCCCGGCAGAGAGAAAAATTCTAATCCACATTAACAACAGCAACCCTATTTTGAAAAAGGACTCAGTGGAGAGGTATACATTGGAGCAGCTTGGTATTGAAGTTGCCTATGATGGCATGGAAATGGAGGTGTGATGATGCTGGAGCAAAAAGGGTTGGTTAGCCGTGATAAAAAAAGGGAAGAGCTTTGGTCGGCGGATGAATTCACGGGGCGGCTAAGGAATGTAGGGCGTTCTTCCTATCATGACAAACATCCATTTCATATAGTAATGCACCAAGGAAACTTAAGCAAAGAACAGATCCGTGGCTGGGTGGCCAACCGATACTACTACCAGAAATCAGTCCCAATTAAAGATGCAGCCATCCTGTCCAATCTGCCGTCAAGGGAAATGAGGCGAGAGTGGATTGGCCGTATTCTTGATCATGACGGAAGGCGTGGAGAAGATGGCGGTATTGAAGCATGGCTGCGGCTGGGAGAAGCGGTAGGATTGTCTCGGGAAGAAGTCATACGGGAGGAGCATGTTGTCCCGGGCGTTCGATTTGCTGTGGATGCCTATGTGAACTTCGCCCGGACAAAACCGTGGATTGAAGCTGTTGCCTCCTCGTTGACGGAATTGTTTTCGCCTGACCTTATCTCAAAAAGGATAAAAGTTTTTGAGCAGCTGTATCCTTGGATTGACCGTTCAGGGCTTGATTATTTTCAAAGCCGCTTGACTCAGGCGCCTTGTGATTCGGATGTGGCCCTCAGACTTGTTTTAACCCAATGTCGAACACCGGAAGCACAGCAGCGGGCTGTCAACGCCTTGCGGTTCAAATGTGACGTATTATGGGCACAGCTTGATGCGATCGAAAAGGCCTATCCCCCTAAACCGTAAAATAGGAAGAATAAATGATTGGTGGTGGAGTCTATTTTTGTAGCTGGCAGTCTTCCAAAACTCGCTGCAAAGGCGCGATTAAAATTTGATAAGGTGAGAGAAAAACATCTCCTTTTGCTACCGGAAAAGGTTGTAGTCCTAAACGAAACTGCAGCATCGATCCTTCGTTTATGCGACGGGAGCCGGACCGTAAACACCATCACTGAATACATCAGGACTTCTCTAATGGCAGGCTCAGAAACAAGGAGTTCGGGTGCCTTGCCCGATTCGAAAACAATGGAGGCTGACATTTCCGGATTTTTACAGGAGATGGCGGATCAGGGATGGGTGGTGGTCAAGCATGAAAACGAAGAGCCATAGTGCGGTTCAACCCCCTTATTCGCTGCTTGCTGAGTTAACCCATCGCTGTCCTTTGAATTGTCCCTATTGTTCAAACCCTATTGAAATGGCTAAGGAAGCCATGGAACTTTCAACGGAGGAATGGATCCGGGTCTTGTCCGAGGCCGCCGAATTGGGAGTGGTAGAAGTTCATTTTTCAGGCGGCGAACCGCTTTTGCGGGATGACCTGGAACCCCTTATCCGCCACGCTGCTGCATTAGAGATGTATGGCAATCTCATTACAAGCGGCATTGGCTTAACAGCGGAAAAAGCGATTCGGCTTAAGGAAGCCGGTCTAGCAAATGTGCAGGTGAGCTTTCAAGCTGCAGAAGCGAAGCTTTCCAATCTTATCGGCGGATACAAAGCCTTTGAGAAAAAACGGGAAGCAGTCAATGCTGTAAAACAGGCAGAAATGCATTTGTCATTAAATGTGGTGTTACACCGAATGAATCTTGATCACGTGGATGAGATCATTCAGCTTGCGGAAGAAATGGGAGCCGAGCGGTTGGAGCTGGCGAACACCCAGTATTATAACTGGGCGCTGCTGAATCGGGAGAAACTGCTGCCAAGCAGGGACCAGATTGAGCGTGCAAGTGCAGTCTATGAAGCCGCTAAAGCACGACTGAAGCGGAAAATGGAAATTATTTGGGTTATTCCTGATTATTATGCATCTGCACCCAAGCCTTGCATGGGGGGATGGGGAGCTGTTGGTCTAACGGTAGCGCCGAATGGAATTGCCCTTCCGTGTCCAACCGCCGGGATAATAAAAGGGTTATCCTTTGAAAATGTCCGTAAGTCATCGCTAGGATATATTTGGTATGAATCAGAATCTTTTAACCGTTTCCGGGGGGAAGAAGGTATGCCTAAAGCTTGTCTCAGCTGTGATTTGAGGCACCAGGATGGAGGAGGGTGCCGCTGTCAGGCTTTTGCCTTAACGGGAGATGCTTATGCGACGGACCCAGTCTGCCAATGGGCACCAGAACATCATTTAATTGAAAAAGCTGTACAGGATGCCAACAACAAACCGGTTGAATCATCATCACCCCTAATCTATCGGAGGTATTCTCAGGACCGATCTGCAATAAAACGGTTATTAAAAAAATAGGCGTTTGCCAAAGTGGTGCTGCAGGGGACACGTACATACCCTCTAGCACCATTTTTTTTTTCGACTTGTTCAATCAATAGTGAAAAGGCGTTGGCATACCATAGGGCTTCCGTGTGACAGTAAGCCAAATACAGAATTATAAATATTTCGTTTTAAATTTTTGAATAAGTCCCTTCCATTTACATGCCATATCGAATCCTTCCCTTTCCGGTCCTTAAGCTTACCCCCTAATTTACCATAAATCCCATGTAAACATGTTATGCCACGGTTAACTTTGTTGTGCTTATGCCTATGAATAAAGGAAATTGAGAAATGGCACCCTTTTATGTAGAAACTGGGTAACCTAAATATTACCTATAAAAGTGAAAAGGTAGTGATCAAAATGAAGTTTACAGGAATTGGTCAAATTCATCCAGTGGTCAAGCGGCTCATGCTGGTAAATTTTATTCGAAGTATTGGACAAGGCATGATGGTAGTGGAATTGGCTTTGTATCTCGATGCGCTGGGGTGGAGCACGGCAGCGATTGGCAGTGTGCTTGCTGTAGGAGGATTGCTCGGTGTTGTCCTTGCACCCTTTATAGGTGTTTATAGTGACAGGCTTGGCAGAAAACCGTTTGTCCTTATTTCTGAACTAGTTACCGCCGGATGTGCACTGGTCGGGATATTAACCGCTAACCCAATTTTATTGTCTATTGCGATTACACTTTCCGGATTTGGAAAAGCAGACGCGGGTTCACCCAGTCCATGCGCCCCTGCAGAGCAGGCCTGGCTGGCATCCTTTGTCCCAACAGCAGAACGCGGCAGAGTATACAGTTTGAATAATGCTCTCAGTTTTTTCGGAATGGGGGCAGGAGCAGTGCTAGCGGGGGCTGCATCCTTTTTGAAAACGGGGGTATCTCCTCATCACCTTCTATTCTGTTATATTCTCGTTGCATCGTTGATCACAGCCTCCATCATTTTAACCATTCAAGGAGGAGAAGTCGAAAACCGCCAAGGAAACAAAAAAGAGGGACGGAGGAATGAAGAAAAGAAAATCTTGCATGAAGAAAATGCAGCGGTATTAAAGCTTGCAGCCATTAACATACTTAATGGGATTGCCATCGGGCTGACCGGGCCGATGATGTCCTATTGGTTTTCGGCTAAATTTGGGGCAAGCCATGCTCAAATTGGCAGCACATTGGCTGTTACTTTCTTCGCGACCGGAGTTACCTCCATTTTACAAGCAAGATTATCTAATAAACATGGGACAATCCGTTCCATTGTTTTCATCCGTTTTATCGGAAGTCTGCTTTTGATTTTGATGCCCTTACTATCATCGTACGCACTCGTTTCTGTCATTTATATGCTTCGAACGGCTTTAAATCGAGGTACGCAGGGGGCACAGCAGGCGCTGAGTGTGAGTTTAACACGTAACCAGCGGAGCGGCTTTGCGTCAAGCATCAATCTTTTTTCAATGAGGCTGCCCACCTCCATTGGGCCGTATATTTCAGGCTATCTTTTTGGATTGGGTTCCCTGTCCCTGCCTTTTTACATAGCCTCATGTCTACAACTCAGTTTTGCTTATTTATACGGCAGACTATTTTCTTCTTACGATATTCGCATGAAATCGCATGCTTCATCGGGTCGAGAGTTTTAGGGTTAAAATCCTGCGGACATTCAAAGACACCCAACCACTAAGTTGGGGTCTTTTTTTGTGCCCAAGGGATATACACGTGCCTATATTTTATTTGACTAGAAAGCAGTGATTTGTACTAATGTACCTTCATCACAGTTGTATTTTTATAGAGTCCTCCTTAAGTGATCTTCTGCAAACAAGCAGCATTCCTTTAGACCTTCAAAGTAAAATAGGCTTTTACATTAGTAACAACGCCCCAGAAAAAACCATATTTTGTTGAAGAGAGTACATCAGCACTAGAAATTTCTTTTACACAAAATTGACAAATGAACTTATACTCTCTTGTCAGGTTTCTGTTTCACCTGGTGATTAAATACAAAGGGGAGGAAATAAAAATGCAAAATTTTCAAAATGAACTGCAAGGGTTGGCATTGGACCCTTTTCAAGCTGGTGAGGTAGTTTCATTCGCTCCACAATTCCAGGATTCGCGCATGTGGGGGCGCTGTGGAGGCTTTCGTTGCGGCGGTTTTCATTGCGGCGGTTTTCACTGCGGCGGCTTTCGTTGTGGGGGCTTTCGCTGCGGCGGCTGTTTCGGTTGCGGTGGTTGCGGTGGTTGCGGCGGATGTGGCGGCTGCTTCGGCTTTAGTTGCGTTGGCATTGGCTTTAGTTGCTTTGGCTTTGGCATCGGTTTTATTTAATCTTGTCTATTGGTAATTACAGGAAGAGAGATTGTGCTATGAAAAAAGTGCTCCCGCACCGGCTTGTGCCGCGGGGGCACTTCTTTACTATGTTTATCATATTGGACAAAAAATCATACATAAACTGATAGTGCATAAGTTGTAACGATAAGGAATAAGGAGGCGCTGAATGATAAAACTTACCTCGTCCTCACGATTGAAGGCCAAAAGGGATACATTTTTTCTTCCGGATCAAAAGGGGGGTGTCTATTTTAGGAATAACGTAAGTTCCTTCCGAATGGAAGGCAAAACCATTTATCCGTGGATTGAGAAATTGCTGCCAATGTTCAATGGGGAGCAAACATTGGGAGATTTGACGGAGGGGTTAACGGGAGCGTACCGTGACAGGGTATATGAAATCGGAGAAACGTTGTACAATAATGGATTTGTTCGAGATGTAAGCAAAGATATTCCCCATGAATTAAATCGTCAAGTTCTAGAAAAGTATGCTTCACAAATTGAATTTATCGAGAACTTTGTCGAATCAGGTGCATACCATTTTCAAAAGTATCGTCAGGCTAGCGTCTTGGCTGTGGGCTCTGGACCTATCCTTGTATCGTTGGTTTCTGCATTATTGGATTCGGGGCTGCCTAAATTAAATGTCATGGTCACAGATACGGTTCCGACCAATAGGCAGCGGCTTAATTTGCTTGTGCAGAATGCGAGGAAAATAGATTCCGATGTCGAGATGGTGGAAGTACCCTATCCTAAAGGGGCGGGAAAAGATGTTTGGAAAGATGCAGTTCAGCCCTATGATTGGATTCTGTATGTCTCTCAGGATGGAAATGTAAATGAATTAAGGAATCTAAATCAATTTTGCAAAGAAGAAAAGAAGGCATTTCTTCCCGCCATCTATTTAGAAGGAGTTGGGTTCTCTGGCCCGTTAACCCATCCAGAATCAGAGGGATGCTTCGAGTCTGCATGGCGCAGAATTCATCAATCTTCGGTACAAGAAGATAGGCAGCCTCTGGGCTTCTCTTCCACTTCAGGAGCGGTTTTGGCAAATGTCTCTGCATTCGAATTTTTCAAGAAGGTTACAGGAATAGCAGATTCAAACCAAAGTAATCAGATTTACATGCTTGACCTCGAAACGTTAGAAGGAGACTGGCTTTCATTCATCCCACATCCATCGGTAATGTCTATAAAGCTAACACCTGAACAGGTTGAAGATCTTGATGTAAAACTTAAACAAGAAGCAGACAGGAATGAACAGCAGGGATTGCTTTTGGAATATTTCAGCCGCTTAACTTCAAAAGAAATAGGTATTTTCCATACCTGGGAGGAACGGAATTTGATACAGCTTCCTCTTTCCCAATGCTATGTTCAGGCCGTTGATCCAGTGTCAGAGGGACCGGCAAAACTGCTGCCGAAAGTTATCTGTTCGGGGCTGACACATGAAGAAGCAAGAAGGAATGCCGGTCTAAAGGGCATTGAAATGTATGTTTCCAAAATGATAGATTCCGGTAGTTTTGGCTTCCTTAATCAGACAAATAAAGTGGATGTTAATCTTCCAGGTGGGTTTCTTGGCATTGGTTCAGGAGAAACAACTGCAGAAGCTGTTTGTCGAGGGCTGCAAGCCTACCTGGATGAAAAATTGAAAAAAAGACAGGAGGACCACCCGAATAAGGTTTTTCGTGTGTCAATTGGAGCCATAGAAGATAAAAGATGCAGATTTTATTTACATGCCCTAACCACCTTGAACGGTGCTCCGACCATTGGTTTAAAAGAAGATGTATTAGGCTTCCCTATTGTATGGGTAAGATCAAATGGCTGTTGGTACACAGGGACAGGTTTAAACACAACATTGGCATTACAAAATACATTGCAGCAAGCATTATTGGATGCTCAAAATCGGGTGAATTCTGTCGTTAGGCAAGAGAAGGAGTCTATGATTTATCTGGAAAAAGAGGAAACCAAACTCGAAATCATCTCTTGTGATGACATGACACAATTAGAGCTATTACAATCTTCCATACATGTCTTGAAAAGAAGCGGCAAAAAGCTCTTTGTCTATGACCTCTCGATTGAGCCTTTTTTAAAACAAGAGCTGGCAGGGGTGTATGGTGTGCAGGTACGAGAGGGGGATTCCTAATGACTGCCCATATTCTCATTACTGGAGACGGTTTATTAGCGGATTATGTCTGCGATCAATTGTCTACCAACTATCTAGTAAGACGTCAAGGCATTTTCGAAGAGATTCCCGAAGAAACAGAATTAGCCCTGGTGCTTAGCGATGCTTGGCATCCATCTCTTCATCAAAAAGCGGAAGAGAGATTTAGGACAGCTGGTATCCCTTGGCTTCGAGGTTTCGTTTCGTTCGGTGAGGGGATCATAGGTCCATTAGTACGGCACGACAGACCGGGATGTTCTCTCTGTGCTGACAAACGACGCTTGATTGCCGGCCCTGACCGCTATGAAATGTGGGAGATTAAGAGAAGCTTGACAACAGGGGCGGGTATCCAGCGTGATGCATGGGCTTCAAGAACGGGACTATCGCAAATGGCAAACTTCATCAGTAACGAAGTGAAGAAAGTTCTTCAAGGAGAGTCCTCTCCCTTGGAAGAACGGATGTTCATTACCAATCTGAGAACGTTAACTATCTCCAGTCACGTTTTCTTACCTGATCCATTGTGCTCGATTTGCAGTCCATTACCTGAAGACACACCAGAGTTAGCTCAAATTAGGTTAGAGTCCAGCCCTAAATTAAATGGTACTGGTTATCGCTGCCGCTCGATGGATGAACTGAAAACAGTGTTGGTCAAAGACTATCTGGACGATCGCACCGGCATCATGAATGGAAAAATGGAGGATCTCAGGCTGCCATTTGCCGATGTTTTGGTTAACATGCCGTTGTTTGGGGCTGACGAGGGAGTAGCTGGCCGTTCTAATTCTTATGAAATAAGTGAGTTAACAGCCATTTTGGAGGGGTTGGAGCGATATTGCGGAATTGAGCCTCAAGGTAAAAGGAAGAAAGTGCGTGATAGTTATCGCCATTTAAAGGATTTTGCATTAAATCCGGCTAGAGTCGGTTTACATGATCAGGAACAATATGCAAAGCTTCATTTTCCGTTTAAACCGTTTCATCCTGATGCCCCGATGAATTGGGTCTGGGGTTATTCGTTTTTACAAGAACGTCCTATACTGGTTCCGGAGTTACTCGCCTATTACAGTTTGGGCATTAATGGGGAGGGCTTTGTTTATGAAACCTCCAACGGATGTGCATTAGGAGGAAGTATGGAGGAAGCCATATTCCATGGCATTATGGAGATCGTAGAGAGGGATTCCTTCTTGATAACGTGGTATGCACAGCTGTCTATCCCGCCTCTTGATCTCCGTTCAGCAAACGATAAAGAATTAGAGCTGATGGTTGATAGGATACGTGAGGTTCAGGGGTATGACGTTTATTTTTACAATTCGACCATGGAACATGGAATTCCCAGTGTTTGGGCAGTGGCAAAAAACAGAAGATCAAAGGGTGTGAACCTTATTTGCGCGGCAGGAGCTAATCCTGATCCTGTAAGAGCCGTAAAGAGCTCGATTTATGAGCTTGCTGGAATGATGGTTAGGCATGACAAAATATTGGAGGAAAATCTGCAAAAATATGAAGAAATGCTAAAAGATCCATTTGCAGTCCGTAATATGGAAGACCATGGCCTGCTTTACGGTCTGCCGGAAGCAGAGGAACGGTTGAACTTTTTATTACAGGATAATCGTCCATTACGAACGTTTGCGGAGGAATTCAAACAGCCTCCGGAGTATACCGATTTGAAGGATGATCTTCAAACTATTCTTCATAGGTTCCGACAATTAGACCTCGAGGTCATTGTGGTGGACCAAACAACTCCAATAACCAAACGGAACGGATTATTCTGTGTTAAGGTATTAATTCCTGGTATGCTGCCGATGACATTCGGACATCACCTTACCCGTGTTCAAGGGCTGGAAAGGGTCCTTCAAGTGCCGATGAAACTTGGATTTGTCAAACAGCCGTTATCATATGGACAGCTTAATCCATATCCTCACCCATTCCCATAATGATAAATAGGAGGTGTAAGAGTGGATCTTGAAACATTTCTGCATCATCTTCACTTTGATACGGATAAAGTTGCTCCTCCAGATTGGCAAGTGGATTGGGAGGACGCACCGCTTCCCTATAAACTCTACCGCGGCTTGCCAGAGATCTCCCTATCCGGAGATGTACCGTTAACTCTCAAGGGAAGAAAAGCTCATGCAGAACCTGCACTAGAGGAACTTGGGCATTTCTTATGGTATGTATATGGACTTACTCAATACGCTCAAACCGCCTACTTCGAGGACACCGGTGAAAAAGCCGATGTGAGCTATGCCCAGTTATTACGAAGATTTGTTCCCTCTGGAGGGGCATTGTACCCCAATGAATTATACGTGTATATAAAGCTTGAGGACGTACCGACGGGAATTTACCATTACGATGTGGCGCATCACCGCCTCCTTTTGCTGCGGGAAGGAAATCACGATTTTTACTTATCCACAAGTATTGGAAATAGCTGTGAGCTGTCCGATTGTTTCTGTACTGTTTTTGTCTCGACCGTTTTTTGGAAAAACTTCTACAAATATAATAATTTTTCTTATAGGCTCCAGGGATTAGACGCTGGTGTTTTAATAGGGCAAGCGTTAGAAGTGGCTAATCAGATGGGATTCTCCTCACGTGTATGCTATCAATTTCTTGATCGGTCTATCAATCATTTACTTGGACTAACCGAACAGGATGAAAGCGTATATGCGATTATCCCACTCTCCATTCATCCATCTATCAATTGTGTTTACAAGGATAATAATGGTGAAGAAATTGTTTCTGATACACAATTGTCCCAGGGAGTTCCATCTCTATTCCATGAGACCTATAATCGATCAAAGAGAGTTATCGATTATCCGATGCTGAGAAAAATGAATGAAGCATCGATGCTGGAAACAACAAGTTCATTTTCAAAAATAAGAAACGATAATCGTGTAAAACCTGCCTTAGGCATGGAGGCAATCATGCTTCCATTTACCGAGCGCCTATCGTATGATCTTGCCTCCGTTTGCAGGGAGAGGCGTTCCCCTAATTTTGATTTTATGATAGGTAAGATCAGTCAGACGCAATTATCCACTTTGTTAAAAGAAACATTTTCCTTATCGTATCAGAATGACCTTCATGACACACAGGATAATGCTGAAGCTCGTGTCTATTTGTACGGCAGTTTTTATAATGTGGAGGGAGTTCCGAATGGTGCTTACGCTTATGACAAAAGCGCTCATGCACTTAGGAGAATAACCGAAGGGGATTTTCGGGAGTTTTTACAGTATGGATTAACAATGCCCACTGTAAATCTTTATCAAGTTCCGCTGGTACTGCATATTGTGGGCGACAAGGACCACCTCAAAACGGAATTGGGATATAGAGGATACCGTATTCAACAAATGGAAGCGGGAATACTCCTGCAACGACTGCTTTTGGAATCATGTGCATTAGGGATGGGGGGGCACCCACTATTAGGATTTGATGCGAACCAGTGTGATGAACTTTACAGGATCAATTCGAACGAAAAAACAAGTCTTATCCAAATTCCAGTCGGTCCATACCATCCTCGTGCCTGGTTACAAGGGGGGGTGAATAGCTAGGAGAAACCATTTGACTGGGTTTCTTTACTTTATAAACTCTAATTGATTACTAAGAATATCCAAGGCGCTTAACCATATTGGTTAGGGGTCTTTTTTTACCTAAAAGTTAAATTATACCTCAAATTAAACTGTTCATGAAATTGAGAGTGTCATATCCATTAATAAATCTGGCATTTAGGTTATTTCTTCACATGGATTATTGTTTAAACATAAGATAGTTTACACAGTACAGGGAGAATAGGAGGAATTAGAGTGCCTTCAGTTATTAATTTAGGTATTATGAACATAAATTCTCTTCAACCAAGCTCGGCGGTTTTTGTTGGCGAAGGAGTTGTGAATGGCATGGATGCTAACAGGAAGTATAATTTAGGCATGGGCGGTGTCTACGGTGTTAATAACATAACTACAGGGAATTTAAATAATATTGCAGATAGCTTTGAAATGTTAGATGGAGTTATCTTTGATCAAGACCTTAAGCCTAATATTGGAGGAGGAGGTAATATATAGAATCTATGATTGGTATCTTACAATAAACAAAACAATAAACAAAACAATAAACCCTCTGATTAATCAAGGGTTTTTTGCAATACTCTTTTTTTGTTCCAAATTGTCTGTTGCTTCCTGCTCATGATTCGTTAATGAGGCAGTCATATGGGCAAGGTTGTTCCGATCACCATGAATATTGCCCAAGCCTTGGTTGTGTTTTTTGCTATTTTTAAAATCCTCGATAAAATTGTTTCCTATACTAAAAGCTGAAGCACCTTCAATAGTTCCGATTTTAATTGTACCAATATGAAAGGTTGGCGATAAAATAGGCGAAGCCACGATTATTCACTCCTCCCTTTTTTCTTATTATTAAGCCATACGTTGTCAATTACCAAATTTTCATCTCCTGATACTACTCCTACTACGTCGTTAACGATTTTATTTGAACGAAATTTCTTATGTGTATTTTTTTCACCAATGAAAAATCCTGATGAATGACCGATACTCGTTATAGATATATTTCCTAAGGTCAAATTGATCATTATTGGGCTCTCCTTTTCCTAGAGGGCTTTAAGAACGCTTATAAAGCTTTAGACGTTATAGTCATCCCGTAAAGCGCTCAATTTACTACCATAGTCTATGCAATCAATGGGCGGATGACACTGTTATTTAATTAAGGGCACCAGACTAATTTCATTAACATAAAGTAAAATAACCTAATGAAGAAATTGTGGTGACTATGGATGTTAAAGTCCTCAAATATTAAATTTACAGGTGATATTCATATCCAAACGATGCAAAGACAATCTGGTATTTTTATTGGAGATAGAAATGTTGCTATTGGCTGGAGTGCTCACGGTAAAGAAAATAGTGTGATTGGAAATATTAGTGGTCAATCTAATCTTTTGCTTCATAATATTTCTATTTTAAATGACCCTGACTTAGTAGATACACCTATCGATGATCGTGATATCAATATTTCTTTTGAGAATCCAGGTGATACAAATACGACAAACCTTACTATGGAAAGTTTAAATGTCAATAAACTGGAACAAAACAGCTCAGTATTCCTTGGAAAAGCTCATGTAAATGGGATGGATTCCAATCAAAAAGGTAACTCTTCACAAGGTACCTTAAATGGAAATAAAAATCAGTTGTTAAATAATTTAAATATAAATAATGACCAAGACTTTATAGATGCAATTATTGATGATCGGGATATTAAAATAGCGAAAATAGATAAAGAAAATTAATACGGATTTGAAAAGTTTTATTTCGAATCATAATGGAAACGAAATCCTTTTGTAGTTTTTATTATATTTTTTTGATTTGACGATTTGGATTTATCAGACATGGTTTCTTTTTTTGCATTCTTTGGGTCAACCTGTAAATTAAGTGCCTCAGCTATGTCATTTGTAGTGCTGATATTATTACCTATAATTAATTTTCCGCTTAATTGATCAATTTCAATATTGTCTAACCGGAAGACGATATTTTCTAAATGTTCTATTTGAACGGTATCGAAATGGATATTTCTCACACCTTTTTCTTTTTGCTGCTGTTCAAGTAACTCAATTATTCGATCTAATTTTGTCATAATATTAGAGCTTATTTTATTTTCCGCTTCCTTTTCTTTCAGTTTATTTCTCAATGAAAAAAATCTAAACATAGCTTCCCTCCTTTAACAGGGGCGGTACAGGGGGATAAAAAGAATAAATGGGAAATTCGGATTTTATTTTAAGAACAGTCGATATTAATTAACTGTAAACTGAAAACAAGATTTATTTAACCCTTTATTAAATATATGGTGACATTGGTAAATGATTATTAGAACCTTATTGGGAATGGATAAATCTTTTTTTTTCCCACATTCGACATGACGTTCGAAACTTCAAGATTATCAATAGGGAGGTATTTATGTCTGGTTTTAATCCAAATAAATTATCAGTGAACCTGATTCCTCCTGCTACTTTTACCCAACCAATAGAGGGAAGGAAATACACGCTTACCCATTCTGACATCACTGCTGAGTTATTTTTAGATATTGGCTATTTAATTAACTATAAGTCCATTAACTTGAAACTGAGGGATGAAGTGCTGGCAGAGTGGATATTAGACCAGCAGGGGCGTTTAATTTTAGTGGGTAAGGTGTATGTAGACGGAGGGGAGTTCGGTAAAAACACATCAGACATTCGTTTTCATATGTTCGAAAAAGAAATGGATACGGCAGTAAAAGGAATGGTGTATGGAGACTGTCCGTTTTTCGCTAACTATCCCACCCTTCTTGATGCCCCCATCTTTATCAATTATGAATCCATTTATCCAGAATATAGGCAGACGATTTCCTATGGTACACCACGCCAATATATAAGCCAAGGGAAAGGTTGCAAAAAAGTTTAAGGTTTAAAAACTCCCGGTTCTAGGACCGGGAGTTTTTAGTGCGTGTTTAATCAATGACCCCCGATTCGGTAATGGTTACATTTGCTTGTACGGTCACTTTTAGATTCTGATAAGCTGTTTCCCACTTATTATAATTAAACTTTCTTGTCTTACTTTTAATAAAATGTCCGAATCCCACAGGGTCAATATTTTTTGATTGAAATCTTTTGGTCAATTTTAGACATTCGACTTCAATTTCCTCTTCTAATTTTTTCTCAATCTTTTTAATTTTATTTGGTGTCACACGGGTACCTGAGTATTCATTTAATATCGCCTTTACACTAATGTTGATATTAACCTTTAAAGGATCTCTCGAAGCAAGACGCATTTTGTAATTAGAACGAATACTTTCAATGGCAGCAGCATCATTACCAAGATTCACTTTTAAGGTCCCTTTACTATATTTGTCTACTAGCAGCTTAAAGTAGAACATTTTGTCAGGCGGAATGGTATCGAGCACAAGACCATATCGAAAAAAACTAAGACCGCTAATCTCTACAGCTTTTTTGTTTAATTTTTTTATCCGAGGAAGATAAGGTGTCTTTCCTTTTTGGTTAAAGTCAAACAAAAAACGCTGCAGGTCCGTTTTAGGGACGTCTTTTGATTTCATATTATGGCGGATAAGATTGGACAGGTAAATAGCATTTCCTCTTTCTCCATAGGAACCGTTAATGACAGCCTTTGATTCACCTTCAGTCACAGCCAGGTATAATCTTGCACCAATACTGGGGTCACGTTGGAAGGAATCAATTAAGTCTAAAATTCCTTTTTCTTTCGCAAGCCGTTCACCAAAAAGGACCACTTTAAGACTCCCTGTTACAAGTGGATCAGAAGATTGACGTTGTACATCTCTCAAAAAGTCCCTGCTTAAATTGGATGAAGACGAAAAGGTTTTGTTTTCCACTGTTTTATCCGATAAATAGACGGGAACTAACGCGGTACCGAGTATTTTACCATCTGTATAATCATAAGCGGCTCCAGTCTCTAGATTGACATCATCCACGATCTCCTTTTGTATACAACCGACAAGTATGGTAGATAGAATGAGAAGAGAAATTAGTATTTTCATTCTTTTTTCACCTTCTTAACAATCAATACAAGAAAAAACAACAAAGGGATGTAAACATAATTAAGGAAAAAAGAAATCTTGCCTGTGTAGTCAATTAGGGTGTTAATTTGCTCACGTGTTTTAAAAAAATTTATCGTAAATAAAACAATCATTGTTAATAAAAGAACTCCATATTTCTGCTTCAAATGGACAGCTCGCTTTAAAATACGGCTTCCACACCAAAGGGCAATACAAAAATTAGGCAGAATGATAATATTCCAGTTGGCAATCCCGATGTATTCAAATCTCTCTACAAAAGGCATCTCGACCACTTTCCAAATCGTCAAGGTGGCCCAGATATGTTTCTGCAGCTGCCCTTCAGAAAAATAAGAAAAGGTTGTAATGGTTATGGCCGTATAAAGAATGGTGGTACAGAGGACACCCCAATGAGCCCATTTCTTTGACTTTTGCGGATCTTTGATAAAAGGATAAAAGAATAACAGTATCTCATAACCGAGATAGGTAAGTGACATTTGATAGGCAGCTTTAACTAAATCTTTGATAGAGTGATCAAAGACCGGAAGTAAATTTCTTAAATCGGCATAGGGGAAGGTGAAGAAAAATGTAAAAATTAAGTATGAGGGAAGAACCACTCCAAAAAAAGCTATGCCTGTAACAATGCGAAAACCTCCAAAAATAATATAGATTGCTAGCACACAGAAAGCGAAAGCATACCAAAATGTACTCATATCCTGGAACATCCATACTTGAACCACTTCAATAAATGTCCGCAGCGTGGTTAAGGCCACACATAAAAAGTAAAGTACAAAAGGCAGAGTGATAAGACGGCCCACTTTTTTGCCAAAAACATAGGAATGGGCCGACATTATATCACCGTTTACTGTATCAAGGATCCTATACATCATCCATAGAATGACATGTATACTTAATCCGGCAATAATGACCGAGATCCAGGCGTCATATCCTGCGGTTAGAGCAATTACACGCTGAAAGCCTAAGATACCAATACCAACCTGCATGGTATGGACTAGAAAAAAAACTAAAAAAGGTGATATTTTTGCCTTTTCAGGTACTAATGGTTCCATAGAACTTCCTCCACTGTCCTATTCGTCAATATCTCCTTTTTTATTGTGGGGATAACGAACAGGTTTTTTTGTCCTAAGTGTTTGTGGACGTAAGGATTGTTTGCTAAACGGCAGCCTAATTAGGGAATCCTTAAGGTCTGTCATTCTTGGTGGATATAAAGGTTCCAAAAAAGGCCTGTTTAAGGAAGTTAGCCGTAATAAATGGGTCATTAAGAAACAAAAACATAAGACAATACCAAGCAGTCCCCAAAGCTCGGCAAAAAACAGAAATGGAAATCGGAGCAGTCGAATGGCATTACCCATTTTATAAACGGGTGTTGTAAAAGATGCCAATGCCGCAAGTGCTACAATGATAAGGAGAACATTACTAGTTAATCCAGCCTCAACCGATGCAGTTCCAATGACAATACCTCCTACGATACCAATTGTCTGTCCTACCTTAGTAGGCAGACGGGCTCCTGCTTCCCTTAGCAGTTCAATGGTCAGCTCCAAAAAGAGTGCCTCTAAAATAGGAGGAAGCGGTATATCTCTCCGAGAGGTGACTAAAGTGTTCATTAAGTCTGTTGGTATTAATTCATAATGGTAGGATAATGCTGCTACATATATAGGTGTGACTAAAATTGAAAAGGCGACTGCGAAAAGCCGAATTAACCGGAAAAAAGAGGATAACATCCAATTTAAAAAGTAATCCTCAAATGAGCTGAAAAATTCAACGAGAGTAGTCGGCGTAATCAAGGCGTGTGGTGAACCGTCGACGAATATAGCAATTTTTCCCTCTGCTAAAATGGCCGTAACCCTATCCGGCCGCTCGGTATCCAAAAGCTGTGGAAAAGGTGAGTTTTTATTATCGGATATTAGCTGAACGATATATGAACTATCGGTAATCGCATCAAATTTAATATTTTTAAGCCTCTCCATAACGGTTTTGACGTTTGCGGGATCCACAATACCCTCAAGATATAAGATAGATACCTTCGTTTTTGATAGCGATCCAACAGTTAGTTCTTGGACAATTAATTCTTTGACAGGAAGGCGTTTGCGAATCAAGTTTACATTTTGATTGATCGATTCAACAAAAGCCTCTTTTGGTCCGATTACACTAAATTCAACCTCTGGAGGTGAAATGCTTCGGACGAGTTCCTTCTGTACCGCTAAAAAAACAAAATGATGGCTGTCAGATTCTAATGTTAAAAGGGCATAACCATTGAACAATTTCTGTTCAATCTCGCTTGGATTATTGCTAATTTGTACATCAGCGAGGGCAATAATTTTCTTTACATCTTCAATTTTTTCAAACGGCTTCTCCAATAAATAGGGCAGGACATTCTCCTGTAAAATATTTTCATCAATAAGAGTTGAAATAAACCAAAAAGAGAACTGTTTATTAGTGGGTTCATTAATATAAGAGACTTTTTTAAAATCATTTGAGCGCTTGAGAGTTTTTTCCAATGTTTCTCTTTCAAGCACTTTATCTTGTTTTGAAAACCAACCCATCTATAATTGCACCGTCCTTTTCAGCCTACAATTATCGTTTCCCTATTTTGGAAAGAGTATGAATTAGCGGTTAAGAAGTTATTTAAGGTTTGCATCTTTGCCCAATAAGTGATATTAAAAATTGGAAATGAGGACTTTGCATTTCTTAGACCTAAGGGATAAAGAATAGTCCTAAGAGGTGAAAAGAAGTGACAGTTATAACAACCTTTAAAGAAAAACGACGTGAAAAGCAGATTAAATATGAACGTTCAGTGCTGAGGGATTTATCGATTAATACATTGAAAGAAAGAGTAAAACAATATTTCGGTTCCACAAGCCTTGCCAATAGCTTTGTGATGAATTCAGGAATAGAAGAAGCTTGTTATGATGTCGCCCTTGAGGCATTCCTCTTGGGGGCTAAATTCAGTAAGTTTGGCTATTATGGTGATAATCTTGAGGATGTTCGAAAACGGTGTTTTAGAGAAGAAAAACATCTGATTGATACACTTTACAATTTTCTGCTTTATTGGGGAAATGGCCAAGAAGGCACTATGAGTGAGTCGCTATACTATTTATGCGAACAATATATCTTTGTCTGGTGGAAAGAGGGCTATGAAAAAGGGCAAAGACGACATAAGCTGAGATTACATTAAACCCAAAAAGCATCCTGCAATGGTTCATGCTGCTCAATTCCTTTTTAAAGAGCTTCTATGTACACTGCTTAAAGGGTGCTTTTTGGGGTTCTAAAACTTCCCCTTGTCCCATATAGTTAACTGAACAGGGACGAGCGGGAAGGAGGATATGGGTGGCTAAGCGCAGATTAAAGATTATTAGCTTTATTACAGGATTAATCGTGTTATTTTTTATACTACAGCATGATTTTAGTGAAAATAATTCATGGAAAACCTGGAATCTTCCCTTATCAGGAAAAATAATCTTGTTGGATGCAGGTCATGGAGGCCCCGATGGCGGGGCAGGAACGGGCGAGACACTTGAAAAGGATATTGCCTTAGAAATCACCAAAAATGTTCGTGACTACCTACAACAGCAAGGGGCTCTTGTAATTATGACAAGGGAAAAAGATGAGGATTTAGCCGACCCTGATACAAGGGGCTACAGCCGCAGGAAGGTAGAGGACCTAAAAAAAAGATTAAAAATGATAAATAAAACAGATATTGATCTATTCGTCAGTATTCATTTAAATGCGATTCCATCCTCTAGATGGAGTGGTGCTCAAACCTTTTATGCTCCACATCATAAGGAAAACGCCCGGGCGGCAAAGTTTATCCAAGAAGAGCTCCGGAGAAACCTAGAAAACACTGAACGTAAAGCCAAGCCCATCAATCAAGTGTATATCTTGAAAAATGCGAAAAAGCCAGGTGTTCTAGTAGAGGTGGGATTTCTTTCCAATCCAAGGGAAAAGGCGCTCCTAAAAAAGGAGTCCTATCAAGAAAAAGTGTCCGCTTCTATAAACAACGGAATCCTGCGTTACTTTACAAATGAAAAGGAATTAAAAGAAACTGATTAAGGGAGATGGAAGCATCTTCCGATTTTTTATGCAAGGAGTAAAACAGACTTTAGATTCGCATAAACGTGTGATTGAATTAACTGTTTCTCGTCTCGGTTATGGTATACTGAAAATGGAAAAGAATTCATAGGTGAGGTGCATTTTATGTTAACAGAGAATAATGTCCGTGAAGTTCTGGGCGCCCTCAAAGAGCCCTTTTTACATAAACCATTAGCTGAATTAAACGCTATTGAGGAAATTAAAATTAAAGAAGAAAAGAACCATGTTAGTGTTAAGGTGTTGATTGCGAAAACAGGGACAAGCGAACAGCTTCAACTCCAAACACAAATTGTTAGTGTCTTAAAAGAAGCAGGTGCGGCTACAGTTGGAATCCGATTTGCTGAGCTGCCAGAAGAAGTCTTAGCACAACATCGCAATGCAGAACCAGAGCAGGACCAAAACCTGCTTAATTCAAAAAATACAACCTTCATTGCAATTGCCAGCGGTAAAGGAGGCGTAGGTAAATCAACGGTTTCCGTTAACCTTGCTGTGGCCTTAGCACGGTTAGGCAAAAAGGTTGGGCTAATTGATGCTGATATCTACGGATTTAGCGTACCTGATATGATGGGTATTACAAATCGGCCTGTTGTACGCGGCGAAAAGATTATCCCTGTGAACAGATTTGGGGTTCAAGTTATTTCTATGGGCTTCTTCGTAGAAGACAATGCTCCTATTATTTGGCGTGGTCCGATGTTAGGTAAGATGTTGAATAGTTTCTTCAGTGAAGTAGAATGGGGAGAACTTGATTATTTATTATTAGATTTGCCTCCTGGTACTGGGGACGTTGCTTTAGACGTTCATACCATGCTGCCTTCTTGTAAGGAAATTATCGTTACGACACCACATCCAACAGCTGCGTTTGTGGCAGCTCGAGCAGGTGCTATGGCACTAAGAACAGAGCATGAGGTACTTGGAGTGATTGAAAATATGGCATACTTTGAAAGTAAGCTAACCGGCGAAAAGGAATATGTTTTTGGCCGCGGTGGAGGAGACAAGCTTGCAGAAGAATTAAATACGGTTCTTCTTGGACGCTTGCCGTTGAACCAGCCTGATTGGAATGATGAAGATTTTGCACCATCTGTTTACCAAGAAGATCATCAAATCGGAAAAATTTATTTGGAAATTGCTGAAAAAGTAACTGGGCTGTTGAAAAAATAAGAAAAAAAGCCTCTACCTTAATTGGAAGAGGCTTTTTTTCTATCGTTGAGGAAATTATAAAATTTTCGNNCGTCTTATGCTTGTCGGGGCTGTTCAAGGCGCTTGCGCTTTTGTTCTTGTAACTAATCTAATCATTTTTTTGATTCTTCCTCTGCAGCCTTTAACAGTAATTCTTGTATTTTAGCTTTATAAAGCGGGCTATTAATTGTTTCTGTAATCACATCTTGAAGATAGTCCCTGTATTCTTTAGTTTTTAAAGCATCCGTCATTTGTTTTTGAATTTCAGGCTCTTTAAAAACTTGAACCATCATGGTTCTATACTGAGGGTCATTCATTAACTCCTTTAATAAGGCCTTATTTTCATTTTTCATGTTTTTAGCAACCCCCTGGGCAAAAGCAGGATCGCTAAATGCTTTCTTCCAAAAATCAATGGCTTTATCTGATGTCAAAGTCGTTTGAATGGTGTCCGCAACAACCTTTTGATCCATTACAAGCTTTTCCTTCATCGCATCAGAGGTCATTACATCTTGAATTGCCTTCTTACCATCATCGGTTTTAAGGATATCAACCACCATTTTTTTAGTCTGGTCATAGTCGATTTGCCCAGTACCGCTTAAGTCATTACTACCAGAGCAACTGGCTAGGAACAACATGATGGGTAGGAGGAGCAAAATACTGTTTATTCTCATTTTCAAGCTCCTTTCACATATAAATCCTTAATTTTAGGATGAGAAATTAAAGCGAGATTATTCGCCTGAAAAAATGAAATTATGGATTTTTCACATTTTGATTGGTACAATCAGTATGAAATAATTTTTAGTATTCTGGAGGTTTGAAGTGTGACAAGCCGTAATTGGGTTAGACTATTTATGTCCACATTATTAGTTGGCGGGGTCACGACAGCTATTGTGGGTTTTATCATTCGCTGGGATGAATTTCAGCCTTACTTTACTCATTTTCAAATTATTAATATTTTATCCACGTTAATTTGGCTAATTGTTATGGGATTTCTATTTAGTGTAATCAGCCAAATGGGCTTCTTTTCATATTTAACAATTCATCGGTTTGGATTAGGGATTTTTAAGTCCGTATCCCTATGGAATTCTGTTCAAGTTGTTCTCATTCTGTTTGGTTTATTCGATTTAGTCTACCTGCGTTATGAGAACTTTGCAAAAGCAGGGGATTCTATTCTTCCTTATTTTGGACCGGCACTTCTTCTATTAGCTGTGGCTCTTGTCGTAGCTTGGTATAAAGTGAAGCAAACAAATCGAGGAGCCTTTATCCCAGCGTTATTTTTTATGATTGTCGCAACATTAGTTGAATGGGTTCCGGTCCTGCGTGAGAATGAAAAGAATTGGTTCTATCTCATGATGGTTTCTTTACTAGCCTGTAATGCCTATCAAATATTAGTTCTTCATAAATTAAACGCTCAGTCCGTACAAGAGAGACAAAAAAGAGCGGAGCAAATCAATCCTAAAATGAAAAATACGAATAAAAATAAAAGAATGTCAAAAAAACCGTCCATGTAATATGGGCGGTTTTAGTCTTAAGTGTTTAATTGATTTCTTTAGAATGGACTTCTCCGTTAGCAATCATCTCTGATACCGATACAAGCTTTAGTCCTTTTTGTCGGATATCAGCAAGAATCAGCGGCAGTGCTTTAGCTGTTTGCTTTGCTGAATCGGAAGCATGGAGTAGGACAATATCCCCATCATCGGCCTTCCTTACATTTTCAACTATTTTTTCTACCCCAGGATTTTGCCAATCCTTTGAGTCTACCTTCCAATGAACAACTGTATAGCCATATCGCTTAGCAATTTTTAATGTACGCTCATCAAAATGACCCGTCGGTGCCCGTACAAGCTTGATGTCCTTTACATTTAACTTGGTGAACACTTCTTGAGCTTTCGAAATATCTTTTGCAATTTTAGCATCCTCTACATCAAGGTAATCAACATAATCGTAGCCAAGAATCCCAATTTCATAGCCTTCTTTCACGATGCGGTTGACAATGTCAGGGTGACGCTCTGCCCAAGAACCAGCTAGGAAGAAAGTTGCTGAACTAACGTTCTCCTTCTTTAACACATCTAAAATGGGCTCTGCTTTTTCATCCCCCCAGCCAATGTTAAATGTGAGGGCTAGATCCTTTTCACCGCGATAAATCGCATTCGTGCTATCCTTTGTTGAAAAGACAGGAATCTGTACTAGGTTTTCCATGTAGAGGAACCAAGCTGTGAAAAAAGCAGCGATGAAAATTAGTGATACATTTTTTAACGCCTTACCGTTTAATACAAAAAAGAAATTCATCCTTTTCCACCTCGTCCAATACCATCCTTGTCTCAACTTATGCTTTGAATTTTGATAATATGATTAAACTTTTTGATTATAAAATTTCTAAATTTGGAAAAGACTACTATAACTAGATATTTCGCTGGAGGTTTTTCAATGTTTGGACTTCTAATTAATGAAAAAGAAGTAAAAGAAATGGAATACCTTATTAAAAGAGAGATGGATGAAATTTTATTTGATTTAAAAGATGACCGAATTGATCATATTGTAAAGAGATCGATGGAGGAAAGATATAAGATTCTTTTTACCTTATTTAAGCGGGTTGCATCTCCCCAAGAATGTTTAAAATATATTCGTAGAGGCAATAAGGACCGAAAAAAGGGTTAATACTTAATTTTTTTTGAAAAACACGTTGACATATAATGATTATCTTGTTATATTAATAAACGTCGCTGCTGACAGTGAAAAAAACTTCAAAAAAAGTTATTGACTTTGCTGATTGCAGATGATATATTATAAAAGTCGCTTTTAGCGGTATGCAAGGTTGTTCCTTGAAAACTAAACAAACAAA
>NZ_NUNF01000012.1:0-2500 GCF_002585305.1 Bacillus sp. AFS037270
ATGGAGAGTTTGATCCTGGCTCAGGACGAACGCTGGCGGCGTGCCTAATACATGCAAGTCGAGCGAATCAATAGGAGCTTGCTCCTGTTGGTTAGCGGCGGACGGGTGAGTAACACGTGGGCAACCTGCCTGTAAGACTGGGATAACACCGGGAAACCGGTGCTAATACCGGATAATCCTTTTCCTCTCATGAGGAAAAGCTGAAAGTCGGTTTCGGCTGACACTTACAGATGGGCCCGCGGCGCATTAGCTAGTTGGTGAGGTAACGGCTCACCAAGGCGACGATGCGTAGCCGACCTGAGAGGGTGATCGGCCACACTGGGACTGAGACACGGCCCAGACTCCTACGGGAGGCAGCAGTAGGGAATCTTCCACAATGGACGAAAGTCTGATGGAGCAACGCCGCGTGAGCGATGAAGGCCTTCGGGTCGTAAAGCTCTGTTGTTAGGGAAGAACAAGTACCGGAGTAACTGCCGGTACCTTGACGGTACCTAACCAGAAAGCCACGGCTAACTACGTGCCAGCAGCCGCGGTAATACGTAGGTGGCAAGCGTTGTCCGGAATTATTGGGCGTAAAGCGCGCGCAGGCGGTCCTTTAAGTCTGATGTGAAAGCCCACGGCTCAACCGTGGAGGGTCATTGGAAACTGGGGGACTTGAGTGCAGAAGAGGAAAGCGGAATTCCACGTGTAGCGGTGAAATGCGTAGAGATGTGGAGGAACACCAGTGGCGAAGGCGGCTTTCTGGTCTGTAACTGACGCTGAGGCGCGAAAGCGTGGGGAGCAAACAGGATTAGATACCCTGGTAGTCCACGCCGTAAACGATGAGTGCTAAGTGTTAGAGGGTTTCCGCCCTTTAGTGCTGCAGCTAACGCATTAAGCACTCCGCCTGGGGAGTACGGCCGCAAGGCTGAAACTCAAAGGAATTGACGGGGGCCCGCACAAGCGGTGGAGCATGTGGTTTAATTCGAAGCAACGCGAAGAACCTTACCAGGTCTTGACATCCTCTGACACTCCTAGAGATAGGAATTTCCCCTTCGGGGGACAGAGTGACAGGTGGTGCATGGTTGTCGTCAGCTCGTGTCGTGAGATGTTGGGTTAAGTCCCGCAACGAGCGCAACCCTTGATCTTAGTTGCCAGCATTCAGTTGGGCACTCTAAGGTGACTGCCGGTGACAAACCGGAGGAAGGTGGGGATGACGTCAAATCATCATGCCCCTTATGACCTGGGCTACACACGTGCTACAATGGATGGTACAAAGGGCAGCAAAGCCGCGAGGCCTAGCCAATCCCATAAAACCATTCTCAGTTCGGATTGTAGGCTGCAACTCGCCTACATGAAGCCGGAATCGCTAGTAATCGCGGATCAGCATGCCGCGGTGAATACGTTCCCGGGCCTTGTACACACCGCCCGTCACACCACGAGAGTTTGTAACACCCGAAGTCGGTGGGGTAACCGTAAGGAGCCAGCCGCCTAAGGTGGGACAGATGATTGGGGTGAAGTCGTAACAAGGTAGCCGTATCGGAAGGTGCGGCTGGATCACCTCCTTTCTAAGGATANNTCGTTCTTTGAAAACTAGATAATCGTATAGAAGAAACCAAGTAAAAACCGAGTTAAATCGCCATTTTAGTTTTTTCTCTCTATTAATATAGAGTAAAACCTTTTAGGTTAAGTTAGAAAGGGCGCACGGTGAATGCCTTGGCACTAGGAGCCGATGAAGGACGGGACTAACACCGATATGCTTCGGGGAGCTGTAAGTAAGCTTTGATCCGGAGATTTCCGAATGGGGAAACCCACTGCTCGTAATGGAGCAGTATCTTTACCTGAATACATAGGGTATTGATGGCAGACCCGGGGAACTGAAACATCTAAGTACCCGGAGGAAGAGAAAGCAAACGCGATTCCCTAAGTAGCGGCGAGCGAAACGGGATTAGCCCAAACCAAGAGGCTTGCCTCTTGGGGTTGTAGGACACTCAACATGGAGTTACAAAGGAACGGGGTAGATGAAGCGACCTGGAAAGGTCCGTCATAGAAGGTAAAAGCCCTGTAGTCGAAACTTCGTTCCCTCCTGAGTGGATCCTGAGTACGGCCGGACACGTGAAATCCGGTCGGAAGCAGGGAGGACCATCTCCCAAGGCTAAATACTCCCTAGTGACCGATAGTGAACCAGTACCGTGAGGGAAAGGTGAAAAGCACCCCGGAAGGGGAGTGAAATAGTTCCTGAAACCGTGTGCCTACAAGTAGTTAGAGCCCGTTAATGGGTGATAGCGTGCCTTTTGTAGAATGAACCGGCGAGTTACGATTACATGCAAGGTTAAGTTGAAGAGACGGAGCCGCAGCGAAAGCGAGTCTGAATAGGGCGAATTAGTATGTGGTCGTAGACCCGAAACCAGGTGATCTACCCATGTCCAGGGTGAAGTCCAGGTAACACTGGATGGAGGCCCGAACCCACGCACGTTGAAAAGTGCGGGGATGAGGTGTGGGTAGCGGAGAAATTCCAATC
>NZ_NUNF01000060.1 GCF_002585305.1 Bacillus sp. AFS037270
CTTGGCTGGACAGGTGATGCACAAGTATTTGCAGGCACAGCTGCTTATAATAGGAATGTTGCGTTATTTTTCACAAAATGGCTGCGTGACTTAGCATCAGAACAGACGGCTGAGTTTGGAGTTCCTCACGTTATTCCCAATATTTTAGGGAATCAGGAAGGGGCAGCAGCATGGAGTGATGCAGCTGTCATCATACCATGGGTTATGTATCAGACTTATGGAGATGTAAGGGTTTTAGAAGAACAGTATGAAAGTATGAAGGGCTGGGTTGACTATATTACATCACGTTGTGGTAGTAATGGTTTATGGCAGACTGGTTTACAATATGGCGACTGGCTGGCGTTAGATAAAGAAGAAAGTGCCGACCGAACAGGAGCCACTGACAAATACTTAGTGGCAAATGCGTACTATGCTTATTCTACAGATATTCTAAGAAAGACGGCAGGAATTCTCAATTATATAGAGGATGTAAAGAAATACGATGATTTATATGTGAAAATTAAACAGGCATTTAATGAGGAATACATTACTGCCACTGGAAGAATGGTAAGTGAAACCCAAACAGGCTGTGTATTGGCACTTTATTTTGATCTGGCTGAGAAAAAGTACCGGAAACGAATACTGGAATCTTTGGAAACCAATATTGCCAATCATAAAAACCATCTTTCAACTGGTTTTGTAGGAACTCCTTATTTAAGCCATACCTTGACGGAAAATAATCGTCATGATTTAGCTGGAATTCTATTTTTAAGAGAGGATTATCCATCCTGGCTTTATTCTGTGAAAATGGGTGCTACAACTATTTGGGAGCGTTGGAATTCCATTTTACCAAATGGGGACTTTGATACATCTGGTATGAATTCCTTAAACCACTATGCTTATGGTTCCATTGGTGATTGGATGTACCGAAAATTGGCAGGTATCAATCAGTTAGAGCCAGGCTATAAGAGGATTTTAATAAAGCCTCAGTTCATAAAAGGAATCACTTCAGTGGAAGCAACATTTAATTCTGTTTATGGTGATATAAAAAGTGCATGGTCATGCAAGGATAAATGGATCAAGGTTGACGTGGAAATTCCTGCAAATACTACTGCATTGTTATATCTTCCAGAACAGGATCAACCAATGGAATTGGGTTCTGGCTGCTATCATTTTGAATATGCGACAGAAACGTCTTTGGAAGTAGACAGGTTTACTTTTGATTCTACTCTAAAGGAAATCCTGGATGAGCCTCTAGCTATTGAAATTTTGAATCAATATTCACCAGAATTACTGAACAATCCAATGATTCAGTTTGCCTATCAGTTAACGATAAATGAAATAATAGCTAGTGCCCCAAGTGAATCAGAACAATTATTTAAAATGGTTATCGATACCCTAAATCAAAGTCAGAATGAAGTTTTAACAAATTAATACGCATTGAGGTAAACAAAGAACCAAGATCGATAGGATAATCCTATCGATTTTTTTTGAAAAGGAGAAAACCAATTTGAAAACTAACACTAGTGGATATACAATTACTCCTATTTTTGTACATATTACAATATAAAATTACTTTTCTTTTTAATAGAATGTTTCTAACTTAAGGTTTTAAAAGTTCTGCAGTAGTGAAATAGAGGAGTGAAAAGATTGGATCATAAAAAAAACATTTTTTTAACAGGTGCATCAGGGAACATGGGGTATGAAGGGTTTAAGCAATTGCTTGATAGAAGAGATCGCTTTAATATTGTGGCCTTGGTATTACCGACAGAGAAAGATAGAAAAATAATGACCAAATATGAGAAAGAGGCTGGCGTTAAAATCGTTTGGGGAGATTTAACAGATTATCATGACGTTTTAAAGTGTGTAGAAGGAGCCGATTACGTCCTCCATGTAGGAGGGCTGGTATCTCCGGCGGCAGACTATCTTCCATCAATGACTACTAATGATATAAAGATTAGGAAGGATGAAAGGTTGTTAGCAGCAAAAAGTATTATGGGTGTTATGTGCTTAGCAATTAGAAAGGGAGAGGAAATTACCCTAATTGCGGATGGAATTGATGAATGTAAAGCTATAAAATCCATAGAGACATTTCTTACAAAGGAGAACTTATAGTAATTGGGTAAAAAAACAATTGTAAGACATAAGGTGTTGGATTTTACTTTCTTCTAAACACTAAAAGTTAAAAACTTTAAAATAGACGCGCTTCTAGTCAAACTATATGCATGTCTATTATTGAATAATAAAAATAAGTGAGTGATAAAAATATGGAAAGGCTCAGCAAAGAGGAATTGATTAAAATTTACAATGAAGCAATTAGGCTTGATATATGTAAAGACTTTATTTTGTTATTATCAGAAGAAATAAAAAAGCATTTATAACTAATATTCACCATATCGGAAGAGGACCTAAAGTATTATACTGCTGATTAGCTTCTAGCATCTAGTTTCCTATAGTTTTCAAAAATCCTTTGGAGAGGAGAAGAAATATATGGTGAGAAATATATGGGAGTTAGTTGTTCAATTGACACTTGAAGAGAAGGCAGGGCGTTGCTTAGGAGATACGTTCTGGACAACTAAGGCTGTTGAGCGTCTGAGGAGTTTAATATTGAGGGGGTGCAAATTCATCGTTGTAAACAATTAGGAACAACGACGGATGATGGCGGATTCGAATAGGGTTCATTTAATGTAATGTAATTAAAAATAATTTTGAGAGAGGGTTTTAAGATGTTTAATAATAAATTGCAGAATATAGTCGTCGTAACAGGTGCTGGAAGCGGAATTGGACGATCTGTTTCTATAAAAATGGCAGCAGCAGGCTCACAAGTTGTTGTAGTAGACTTCAATCAAACTACTGGTGAGGAAACAGTTTCATTGATCCGCGAACAAGGAGGAGAAGCGACTTTTATCCAAGCTGATGTGTCCAAGGAAGAGGACGTTGAACGGTATGTTAACCTGGCTGTAGAAAGGTTTGGAAGAATCGATGTGTTTTTTAATAATGCAGGAGTGCTTCAAAAATTCTCGAAATTGGTTGATATTGAGATAGAAGAATTCAATAGAGTTATGAACGTAAATGTAAAAGGGGTTTTTCTTGGATTAAAGCATGTTCTTAAGGTAATGGAGAAACAAGGATCAGGTTCGATCATTAACACCGCTTCGACAGCAGGAATTCGCTCGGAACATAGTACCTCTGTTTATTCCGCAAGCAAGCATGCCGTTGTAGGTTTAACTAAAGCGGCGGCGTTGGAATATGTAAAGAATGGAATTCGCGTGAATGCTATTTGTCCAGGTGGTGTAGACACGGCACTGACGCAGGCAGTTCCAACTCTACTACAGGAGACAGGTTATATACCAGACGAGTTCCCGAACATGCGAATTGGAAGGTTTGCAAGTCCCGATGAGATTGCAGAGATAGTAGTTTTCCTTGCTTCGAACAAATCAAGTTATATGACGGGTTCTATCATTTCAGTGGACGGTGGATTGACCCTATAGTACAACAATGATTTTAAGAACAATTCTTAAATGGAAACAAGTTTGAAACTGTAATAGTGGACATTTCCCTTGTGTAGCGAATTTACAGCTTTTGTGTTTTTTTTGATTTTTAAATCTGCGTTTCCAATCATTAATGATTAATGGAGAGCAGCTTCAAGCAAATCAGACTTATAAATTTTTCTAAGTGTTCTTAAGGTTAGACAAGAAAGTTATGTATGCAATGAGTCATGTTGAAATGTTCAAGGGGTCAATAGAATTTCAAATGCCCAATCGTACATCTCAGCTTGCCCAATCGTACGATTCTATTTATTGCTAAATTTATTAAAATAGACTTTGAAAGTGAATTCTTAAACAAAAATGAATGGAGTGACTATTATGACTTTTAGTAACCTAACCGAAAAAAATGAAACGAAAATTGATTTTTTGAATCAAGATTTTATTCGTAATCCGTTCCCTGCCTACAAGGAAATTCGTGAAAAAGATCCTGTTTACCGTTTTCTAATGCCAAATGGACACCTTGCTTGGATTATCACAAAATATAAAGATGCGGTAGAAATATTAAATGACTCGCGGTTTGTTACCAACTACCCAGGAAATAGCGAAGCTTCTGAAGCAAAGCTCCCTCCTCATCAGGAGATAATTTCTCGTAATTTACTTAGTGTTAACCCTTCCGATCATCGCCGTTTACGACGTTTGGTGCAAAAGGCTTTTACACCCCGTATGGTGGAACGGCTTCGGGGTCGTATAGAAGAGATCACTAATCAACTCCTAGACAGGGTGCAACATAAAGGAGAAATGAATTTAATCGATGACTTTGCGTTTCCATTACCAATTATTGTGATTTGTGAAATGTTGGGTATTCCGATTGAGGACCAAGATAAATTCCGTGAATGGTCAGATGTGATTATGGAAGGTGTTAATAACCCAAATTTTTCACAACAAAGCGAACAAGTAATGATTGAATTTGTAGATTATTTAAAAGAACTGATTGGAAAAAGGCGTAATAATCTACAGCAAGATTTAATCAGTGATTTAATTAGTGTAGAGGATGAAGGGGATGTCCTCACTGAACATGAATTATATGCTCTGATTTTTGTACTGATAATAGCCGGTCACGAAACCACGGTGAACTTAATTGGAAATGGGGTTTTAGCTTTATTAGAGCACCCAGATCAAAAGGAAATGTTGAAAAGTCAGCCTGAACTTATCCATTCCGCAATTGAAGAGATTTTACGATATAATGGTCCGGCAGAAGTAAGCAATATCAGATTTGCTACGGAGGACATTGAATTTAAAGGAAAACACATTCACAAAGGGGATATGCTTTTTGTAGCTTTATCTTCTGCAAATAGGGATTCTGAACAGTTTATTAACCCTGATACCCTTGATATTACAAGAGGAGCTAATAATCATATTGCTTTTGGTAAAGGGGTTCATTACTGTGTGGGTGCTCCTTTGGCTAGGTTAGAAGGAGAAATAGCCATAAATACATTATTGAGACGAATGCCTGAAATACGATTAAAAACTGATCAGAGTTTGATTGAATGGCGTACGGGGATGATTATAAGGGGCGTAAAAGAAATCCCTCTCTTGTTTTAAGGTAGTAAGAATGGATTATAATTATTAATACTTGTATATTCATTGAAATAAAGTAATTATTTATTTGAATTGGATAAATTATAATTATAAAAACTCGTACAAATAGGAAGTCCTTATGTACGAGTTTTTTATATTCTCGTTCAAGATATAAATATTGTCATTATATATTTGAATTAAAATTAGTTGTAAGTTGGTGGTTTATTTGTACCCGAAAAATAAAGATAATACTTATTTTTCAAGTGTATCCGTACACGATATTTTAGTGATATCCAGAATTCCAATCAGTTTATGGATCACTCTTGTATTTATTGGGGCAATCATAATGCAGCATATTAGCAAGCCTCTTTTAATACAAAGTTTATTGTTTACAGCTTTAATAACTATTCATAATGTAATGTACTGGTTTTCCAATCAATTTCCAAATAATGGGCTTTATTTTTTAGTACAAGGTTGTCTTATTTTCACATGCTCCTTGCTTCTGCCTAACGGTTCTCCGGTTATACTCTTAGGGTTACTTCCAATACTTATTTCTCAAAGTATAACCAAGTTTCAGCATAAACTTAAAGTGTTCCTGGTTTTTATTATTTTTTACCTGCTTTATTGTTATGTTATAGGAATTATATATGGTCTTGGAGAACTACCAAAATTTATAATTATTCTCTTTATAATCCTTACGATAGTCATCTTTTATTCAGTTATATACAACAGACAAGTTAATGCAAGAATACGAATGGAACATTATTTACAAGAATTAGAAGCTGCACACAAAAAAGTTGAAGAACTTACGTTATCAAATGAAAGACAGCGTATGGCTCGAGATTTACACGATACCCTGGCACAAGGATTGGCTGGTCTTATTATGCAATTAGAAGCAGTTGACTCCCACCTGGATAAAGGTAATACAATACGTTCTCGAGAGATTATCCAAAAGTCAATGGTCCGTGCAAGGGAAACTCTAAGTGATGCTAGGAAAGTCATTGACAATTTAAGGATAATATCAAGTGAAGAAAAAGATTTTTATCATCAGGTATTTGATAAAATAAAAAGATTTTCAGAGGCGACTTTGATCAAGGTGGAATATAATATTGATCCTCTGTCTCATAAATTGTCAGCAATAACAATAGAACATAGTCTATTTATCATAAGTGAGTGCCTCACAAATGTAGCTAGGCACTCTAAAGCCAATAAGGTAAACATTGAGATTCATGAAAAGAAGAATCAATTAAGGATTGAGATAATGGATGATGGGATTGGTTTTAATAGTCATTCAATAGATAACCACTTTGGAAAATATGGGTTACTAGGCTTAAAAGAGCGAGCAAGAATTCTGGGCGGCAAAATAGATATTGAGAGTAATCCTCATAAGGGTACAAAAATTTGTGTATCTGTTCCTATTTAATGTAAGGAGTTACAGTTTATGGTGAAATATAACGTGTTAATAGTAGATGATCATTTAGTTGTAAGAGAAGGTTTAAAATTAATATTAGAAACAAACGAATTATTTCAAGTCATAGGAGAAGCTGAAAATGGCAAGGCGGCAATTGAGTTCATTGAAAATCAACAACCAGATGTCATTTTAATGGACTTGAATATGCCTGTCATGAGCGGCTTGGAAACAATCAAACAGTTGAATGAGAGAAAAGTCTTCATTCCAGTTATTATTTTAACCACATATAACGAAGATGAATTAATGATAAGGGGTATCCAGTTAGGTGCGAAAGGATATTTATTAAAGGATACAGGCCGAGAAAATCTTTTTCGAACGATCGAATCTGCAATCAGAGGGGAAACATTATTACAACCCGAAATAATGAATAAAATAATATCTTCAAAGGAAAAGACTTCAAAAGTTAAGACCCCTTTTGAAGAATCTAATCTTACTGAAAAGGAGCTATTCATCCTACAGGCAGCAGCGAAAGGATATAGAAATAGAGAAATAGCTTTTGATATGGGGATCGCTGAACGAACTGTTAAGGCACATTTAACGAATATTTTTAATAAACTAAGTGTAAATACTAGAACAGAAGCAGTGGCAGTGGCCATAGAAAAAAATTTGATTCATCTTTAAGAATTTGCCCAATCGTACATTTGGAATTGCCCAAGTGTACGATTTTTTTATTTTGCTTCTCCTTTAAAATAATAGTTGTAAAAGGAATTCAGTTATTTAAACTGCATTCTATAATTGAAAGGAGATATAAATGGCAAAGTATCTATATAAATTGGGAAAGTGGGCAGTAGAAAATAAGAAAAAGGTGGTTACTGGAGCACTCGGATTTTTAACTGTAATGATTTGCATAGCCTTAATTATGGGACCATCTTTTAGTGATAATATGTCAATACCAGGTACAGAATCAGAAAAAGCGGGTGAATTGCTAGCGAAGGAATTCCCGTCACCAAATGAAGTGGGTGGTCAAGTACAGTTAGTAATGAAGGCACCCAAAAATGAAACTTTAGAATCGGAGAGAGTAAATCGAGTTATAACTGAAACACTTCAAGAAATAAAAAAAGATAAAGCTGTAGCGTCAGTCGCAACACCAATGGAACTTCAAAATTTAAGTAAAGATAAGAAAATTGGGTATGCAGTTATTACCTACCGTGGTGCTGCTTCTAAAGTTACAGAAGCTTCTAAGGAGAAAATATTAGATAAGATAAAAATCTCAAGGGATGGAGGTATTCAAACAGAGATAGCAGGCGATGTAGCTTTTTCAAAAATTGAGGTCGGAGGAATCACGGAAGTTATTGGGGTATTAGTAGCATTCTTGATACTAGCCGTTACCTTTACTTCATTTATTGCTGCTGGAATGCCTATCCTCACTGCTTTAATAGGATTAGGGATTGGAATAATGGGGGTTTTAATCGGAACCAATTATTTTGATATGGCAACTTATGCACTCTCCTTATCTGCGATGTTAGGTCTGGCAGTAGCAATTGATTACGCCTTATTTATTATTTCTAGATTTAGACAAGAAATGAATAAAGGTTATTCCATTAAGGAATCTGTGGCAATCGCTACAGGGACAGCTGGAAGTGCTGTGGTTTTTGCTGGATTAACGGTTGTAGTTGCACTCATAGGTCTGGCAGTAGCAAGAATCCCGTTTTTAACCATGATGGGATTATCGGCAGCTTTATGTGTATTTATAGCGATATTAATTGCTATAATCGTCGTGCCTGCAATCATTGGGATAATGGGTGAAAAAATAGGTCCTTCGAGAAAAAATAAATTTCTACAAAAGATCACTCAAGTTGATAAAAAAGCAGCCTCATCAAATAAATGGGGAGAATTTGTAACAAAGCGTCCACTAGTCATTACAATCTTAGGGGTTGCTTTACTTGCTTTTATCAGTATCCCATTTTTCCATATGAACCTTGGCCTGCCTGATAATAGTACAAAGTCAAAAGATACCACAGAAAGAAGAGCATATGATCTGCAATCAGAAGCATATGGTCCAGGATATCATGCTTCGCTAATCGTAGCAGTAAAAACCAATGATCATACAAAGGATGTAAAAAAAGCTATTGAGGAAATTTCCACAAAGATAAGTCATTTAGACAATATCAAAAGTGTAAATCCAGCCTTTCCGAGCCCTTCGGGAGAAGTATATATGATTTCAATTACTCCTAAAACAGGTCCTAATGATGTAAAAACGAAAGGACTTGTTTATGATATTAGAGAAAAAACGAAGAATATTCAACAAAAACAGCACATCAAATTGTACGTAACTGGTTCCACTGCGGTTAACATCGATATATCGCAAAAATTGAGTAATGCGTTACCATTGTTTTGTTCACTTATCGTTGGGTTTGCATTTATACTTTTAGTCCTAGTTTTCAGGTCAATCCTGATTCCACTAAAAGCGGTGCTCGGATTTTTACTTTCACTAGCTGCTACACTTGGATTTGTGGTGTTTGTTATCCAGGATGGTCACTTAATCGATTTATTTGGTATTCCGGCTGAGGGTCCTGTATTAAACTTTTTGCCAGTCATAGTGGTCGGAATATTATTTGGGTTAGCGATGGATTATGAGGTCTTTCTTGTAAGTCGAATGCGCGAAGAGTTTTCTCACACAGGTGATAGCAGAAAAGCGATCCTAGCTGGGATGAAGGACAGCGGTGGCGTGGTCACAGCAGCAGGATTGATTATGAGTGCGGTATTCGCTGGATTTATGCTCGCAACAGAACCAATTATTAAATCCATGGGACTGGCTCTCACATTCGGTGTCCTATTTGATGCTTTTATCGTTAGAATGACTATAGTACCTGCAATCATGACTATAATGGGAAAAGCGGCTTGGTATTTACCAAAATGGATGGATAAAATTTTACCTAATATTGATGTTGAAGGAGAATCAATTATGAAAAGTATGGAAAATAAAAATGAGAGAAAAACAACATATAAAAGTAAAAAGGTAACCAAAAAACCAATTGAAATTAGTGAATAAAATTATTCACATTTTAATTACAGCTCAACTATGGGTTGGCAAATTGAATGCATTTTAAGTAAAAGCTGATAATGGAGAAAGAGTATACTATTTGTGTCCTTTTGTACTGCACCCCGAAAGTTAGAATAAAATCAAACATTTTGGGGTGTATTTATATGGCTAATTATTGCCATTCATTAAAAATTAAAGATATAAAAATAACACGGGAAAAATGTTGTATGTTCATGTTAAAGATTAGGATAAAATTTCTTGGATGGTTGGATTGATTGTGGTAGGTGCTAACAATTCAAATTTATCTCAACAAAGCGAATTAATTATGAGTGATTTTGCATCTCGGGTATTCCTACTTACAATTAGACGTTTATAAGTGACTTGAAAAAAAGAGAATTTCTTAGATTTCTTAAAAGTTTTGTAAGGAGATCCCAAAAAATATGAGGTATACTAAAACTAGTGGATTAGACATTGATACTAGTGATTTAAATAGAAAAATACTAGTGATACTTCTTGAAAAAATTTCATTTGATGTTGGTTTAGCGGGGGTTTTTTCTGATATGCCAAACCGCAATTAGGGCGCACAGTCTTCAAAACTGCTTGAGACCTGCGTGCCAGGTCTGGTGGGTTCGATTCCCACGCGGTCCCGCCAAATAAAATTTATCAAGGGTTTTTGCAGATTTACTTTGATTAAAGTTTTTACATATTCCTTCACAGTCTCACTCCTATCTACTGACAAGACTGTAGAGGGGCTGTTACTGAGACTGTATAGAACGTTTCTTTCAACCTCCAAATAATTATTTATTGGAGGTTATTTTTATGCAATCAAAGGTTATGGCAAAAAAGGTTAAGCCTAAACTAGGTAAAATAAGAGAAGGTAGCTAATACTGGATAAAGAATTACGTGAGAAGTTATTTAAGCGTTTTGATAAAGAGCTGAAGAACGAAGAGTTGCGAGAAAAGGTGAAGAGAAGACCTGCACGTATGAACGGGACTACGGTGGAAGATAGAATGCTGCAAGAAGTACTGAACAATCAATTGCTGGAGTACTTGAACAAATGATTTGTTAATGATATCCCCCCTATTTTTAATATCACCGTGCCTCATGGGAAGACCGGCGCAAAGGGAGGCATTTCTAAATACGTAGCAGTTTTCAAAAAAAGTTGGGAGGTGACATTATGTGCAAGATTGAAAACCAGACCAAAGCAAATATGCAGCGGCTGGGAATCTATAGACCAGAATTCTTCCATAACAAAACGGAGGCAAGAACAAATGAAAAATGAAATTAATATGGAAGCTTAGTGAGAGATTTTTCCCTTTTATTAATTAAAAGGGGTATTTTGAATAAGAATTAAAATATAAACGAAGTACTGTGTGCGTAGCTATTTTTTAATAAAAAATAAATATTAGTTTCTTCAGTCTGTTTGTTTAGCGAAATCAATTGAAAATTAGGGTGGAACCTACTTATAGTCGTACAATCCCACCTCAACTCTCTTCCTTAATCCTTCTAAAAGGTTATTAAAATTTTTGCAAATTTTTGCCTTATAAGATCTTTAACATCTATTTCATATTATCGTACTCTTTTAAAAAGTCGACAAATGCGTGAACAGCCGACAGTGAAAGTGACCTTTCCCGGTACAGCAGCCATGTATTTCTTTTTAAAGGCTCTCTATTCTTCTTGGTTAATATTATTTTGTGAACATCGTCTTCTTTTTTTAAGCAAATTGATGGAAGAATGGCATACCCTAAACCCATAAGAACCATTTCTTTACAAGTATCGATGCGGTCTACCTCCATTGTGACGGTAGGAGGCTGGTCAAAGGTCTCCTGCCACCAATTATCAATTAATGTTTTTTGGGTTTGGTCCGTTTCATAATTAACTCTGGGCAGGCTAGGTAATTCCATTATATTTTTTATTTGTTTTTGCGATACTATTAACATAGGTTCTTCACGAAATAAATATTTTTCTTCCTGCCAGATATAATTTCCGCGGACAATACCAACATGAACCTCTTCTTTATGAAGCAGATGGTTTATTTCAGCACTCCAACCAGTTTTAACGTTTACTTCAACATTTGGATAATGATTAATGAATTCTTTTAAAATGGCTGGAAGTTCGTATCTTGCAAAAATACCGGAAACTCCAATTCTTAATACCCCTCTGATTTCTTTATCCATGTTCTGTACAAATTCTTTCGTGTTTCGAAGCTGCAAGATCATATTTCTTGCATATTGGGCTATATATTCACCTTGTGCCGTGAATTCTACACCTCTTTTTCCTCTCGCCACAATCATTGTACCAAATTCTCTTTCTAATTGCTGTAAGCGATAGGTTAATGCCGGTTGAGAAATATACAGTTTTTCTGCGGCTTTAGAAATATTTCTCTCCTGAAAGATGGTTTGGAGAATAACCCAATCTTTTTCATCCATTGCAGCACTTACCTCCTTAACCATAAATTATATTTATATTTTTTTTGTAAATATACAAATTATTTCAATAATTAATACTATACTAAAAATATAAATATGAAAATATAAAATTACATTTTACTTTTTTTATACATAAACAATTAGTAGTTTACTGTTTATTCCTCTAAAATAAATAAAAGGCGATAAAATAATTTTTAAATTTCTCCAATTTCTTTATCATAAAGAGATTTTATGGATGTTAATAAATAATCGATATTTTTTTTATTTTTTGAATTATGATAATTTTTATTTAACAACTTTGATAGACAAGTCAATGACAAAGACAGAAAGGGGAGGAATGAAAAAAACATGAGACAAAAGGGGAGGAATTGTCATGTATAAATCGGGACTTAACATAGCAAATCGAATGGATAGGTTACCTATTTCGTCTGTTCACAGGAAAATAATTATTGCTTTAGCTGTTGCCTACTTTTTTGAATTCGCAGACTTGAATACGTTTTCATACGCTGCACCTGCATTAGTAAAACAATGGCATTTACCTTTAAATACTATCGCAATTATTAACTCCAGTGCCTTTTTCGGAATGTTTATAGGAGCTACTGCAGGGGGATGGCTTGGAGATAAGGCGGGAAGAAAGAAATCGCTCATTATTTCGCTTGTACTGTTATCTTTATTCTCTGCTTTGAATGCGCTTTCTTGGGATATTTGGTCGCTTGCAATCTTCCGATTTGTAACAGGGATGGCATCTTCGTCTTTATTAGTTAATGCGAATACGTATATTATCGAATTCTTTCCAAAAGCTGTTCGCGGTAAATATCAAGGCCTGGCTGTTGCGATTGGAATCACGGGTATTCCGATTACTGGTTATGTTTCCACTTGGTTAATACCTATGGCGGATTATGGATGGCGGCTCGTGTTTGTATGGGGGGCACTGGGGATCTTTGCGTTATTCGGAATAGTTAAATTGTTTGAATTACCCCGTTGGTATGAAATGAAAGGACAAGTAAGCAAAGCAAAAGAAACCTTGGAACAAATAGAAAAAATTGTGGCAGGTGAAAAAGGGCCCCTTGCTAAACCGGAGCCTGAAGTAATGATTGCTCCAGTTACTACAGGGAGAATGTCAGATATTTTCAAAGGGATTTACCTTAAACGTACGATTATACTTATTTGCGTTTGGATCCTTCAAACTATAGCCTTTTATGGCTTTGGGTCCTGGGTTCCAACATTATTAGTAAAACAAGGGATTGGAATTTCCCACTCTTTACTTTATAGTACTTTAATTACTTTAGGTGCTCCATTAGGATCATTAACTGGTGCAATGATCTCAGACCGCTTCGAGAGAAAAATAAATATTATTGTCTCTTGTTTCTTCATTGCAATTGCAGTATTTTTATTCGGAGCCACCCTAAATCCTGTAATGATTGTTGTATTTGGCTTCCTTATTAACTATATCGAAAGAACCTTCTCATCAAATCTTTATACGTATACATCAGAACTTTATGGAACCGAAGTACGTTCCTTCGGACAAGGTTTAACTTACGGCATCGGAAGAGCATCTAATATAATCGGACCATTCATTATTAGTTTTATTTACACTGGGTACGGATATTTAAATGTATTTCTTCTGATTTCAATTGTGTGGGCTGCCACAGCAGTAGCAATATTCTTTGGGCCACGTACATCTAAGCGAAGTCTGGAAGAAATCAATGGAACCCAGTCGTTAAATACCTACTCAGCATCATCCAATCTCTAATATTAATATTTTACTAATATCACAATTCCACGAAAAGGAGCTAATTAGTTTTTAGCTTCTTTTCTCTTTTTTCCTAGCCGTCCGAATTTGATAGATTCCTTATTATCATAAAAATTTTCAATGGACTTTTATAAATTATTGATATTTTTTTTATTACAAAAATTATAATATGCTTATATTAAAGATTTTATCATAAAAGGACCGATTTCATGGAGGGGATTTTAATGTGGATTATCACTGTTTATTCAAACGAAAAAGGCATTACAATGTATGAGTTTGATAGCGAGAAGGAAGCAAGAGAAGCATTACAGGATGTTCAGGGTTGTAAAATTCTTTCAGAGATTATTTATTTAAGTGAACAATCTCCTGCTTTAGTAGTAGTTTAATATTTTTTGGAAAATATATGGCACCTTCAAACTAATAGTTGCGTAGAAAGCTTTAGGGGGAATCCCTAAAGTTTTTTTGTCTTTTGTAAAGATTAAAAAGTATTTACCATAAATTTTTTTAATGAACTTATATAAATTTCTAATATTTTTTTTATTACAAAAATTATAATATGATCATTTTGTAGCCGGCAGCGGAAAGGCTGTTCTTGATGCCGGGATGTCAAAAGATAATCAAAATTAATTTACAAAACTTTAGATGGAGGTAAGTATATTGAACCTTAAAGAAAAGTCATTGCAATTGCATAGGGAATATAACGGAAAATTAGAGATTAAATCAAAAATAGAGTTAAAAAGTAAGGAAGACTTATCTCTCATTTATACTCCAGGAGTAGCAGAAGTTTGCAAAGAGATTAATAAAGATAGGAATAGTGCCTATGATTATACCATCAAAGGAACAACCGTTGCTATGATCACTAATGGTACGGCTGTTTTAGGCCTGGGAAGTATCAGTCCGCTTGCAGGCTTACCCGTATTGGAAGGGAAAGCCTTGCTACTCAAGGAATTTGGTAATGTGAATGCTTTTCCAATTTGTATAGACAGTAATGATCCTGATGAAATTGTGAAAACCATCCAAATAATTGCGTCAGGGTTCGGCGGAATCCATCTCGAGGATATTAAAGCACCAGAATGTTTTTATATTGAAAAACAATTAAAAGAAACATTGGATATCCCCGTTTACCATGATGACCAACATGGTACAGCAGTTGCTGTATTAGCAGGATTATATAATGCCGTTAAATTTCTTAATAAGACTTTAGAAGAACTTAAGATTGTGATAAACGGTGCAGGCGCCGCAGGCATTGCCATTGCCCGAATCCTTTTGGCTGCAGGGGCAGAGCATATCGTATTATGTGATATCAACGGAGCTATTGTTGCAGGAGATCCAACGATTAATAATGCCCAAAAGGAAATAGCTAAATTGACTAATCAGGAATTTGAAACAGGCAACCTTCAAGACATTATCCAAAATAAAGATGTGTTTATCGGTGTCTCGGTAGAAAATGTTTTAACTAAAGAAATGGTACATACGATGAATCAAAATAATATTATTTTTGCGCTGGCAAACCCAACTCCAGAGATTATGCCAGATGATGCGAAAGCTGGCGGCGCAAGAATCATTGCAACCGGTCGTTCGGATTTCCCTAATCAAATCAATAATTTATTGGTTTTTCCGGGAATCTTTAAAGGAGCGTTGAAAGTGAGAGCCCAAGATATTACGGATGAAATGAAGTTAGCGGCGGCAAGAGCAATTGCTGATCTTGTTACCGAAAAAGAACTTAACGAAAACTATATTATACCGGATGCTTTTGATATGAGAGTGAGCCAGGTTGTCGCTAATGCTGTGAAAATGGTAGCCGAGTCGACTGGAATTGCGAAGTTAGTTGCAATCTAACAAAAAAAGGTGAACATGCAATGTGTTATGTGAAATTGACTGAAAAGATTCTAACCCTTAAATCAAACGCAGAAATGGGTCAGCTGAAGGAATTTCTCAATAAGCAGAATTTATCTCTGGATGCGGATGTTGAATATACAATTGCTATATTTGATGGTCAAAAGATCGTGGCTACAGGTTCCCTTGGCGGTAGAATTCTAAAATGCATTGCTGTGGATGAGGAATATCAGAACATGGGGCTGTCAGCAAAACTTGTCACCCATCTTGTCCATGAGGCCTATTCAAGAGGAAACACGCATCTTTTTATCTACACAAAGCCGAAAAACAAGAGCATATTCTCTGACTTGGGGTTTTATCCAGTCGCCGAAATTCCTTCAAAGGTCGTTCTAATGGAAAACCGCTCGGCAGGGATTAAAAACTACCTAAAACAAATCATCCAAGAGAAAGAACAAGTTATCCCTGATAAAGGGGGCAAGAATCGTGCAGGGGCTGTCATAGTAAATTGCAATCCGTTTACTTTAGGGCATCAGTACCTAATCGAGTATGCAGCGTCGAAATGCGAAACGCTCCATATTTTTGTTCTCCAGGAGGACAAGTCAAGTTTTCCTTCTGCAGTAAGATACAGGCTTGTAAAAGAAGGAGTTAAACACTTGGATAATGTTGTTGTTCATTCTGGAAAGGATTATATCATATCGGATGCAACTTTCCCATCCTACTTTATCAAAGAGTTCCACGATGTGGTCGAGACCCATGCGAGGCTGGACATAGACATATTTGCTAACTATATTGCTCCGGCACTTGGAATTAAAAAAAGATTTGTCGGTGAGGAACCCTGCTGCAAAGTTACATCAACGTATAACTCGGTCATGCAGGAAATTCTCTCTGCCCGTGAAATAGAGGTACAGGTAATTCCAAGGGTGTTGTCTGAAACGCAACCGATTAGTGCTTCCAGAGTAAGGGATCTAATTCATGCAGGTAAGCTACAAGAAGTGATGAAGCTGGTTCCTGAAACAACCTATCGATTTCTCCTCTCATCTGGGGCTAAGAGAATTATCCAGCGTATTCAGGCGAAGCATACAAAGACATTATTGAGAGGGTGATGAAAAATGTTGATGTTGCCAGAAAGAATAGAAATTTTGGATGTAGGAATTGCAGGGACGCTTGAGTCAAGCGATATCACCATTCAAATTGAAAAGAATGACGGTAAAGGAATTGAACTTGAACTCAAAAGTACTGTCGCAAATCAGTTTGGCAAACAAATCAAAAAGGTGATTTTAGAGACATTATTAGAGTTAGGGGTGGAGAATGCATTAGTCATGGCGAATGATAAAGGGGCTTTAGATTGCACCATCCGTGCTAGAGTAAAGACGGCAGTAAACAGGGCTGCCCATCATAATTGTTTTCCCTGGGGGGTGAAATAAGTGGGTCGGCTGAGAAGAAGTATGTTGTATGTACCAGGAAACAATCCAGGCATGATTAGGGACGCTCATATCTATGGATCGGACGCCATCATGTTTGACTTGGAAGATTCAGTTTGCCTTTATGAAAAAGACGCGGCGAGACTTTTAGTCTATGAAGCGCTAAGAATTTGTGATTATGGACAAACGGAAGTTGTTGTCCGTGTAAATGGTTTAAATACACCTTATGGCAGAGGTGATTTTGAAGCTATGGTCAGAGCAAAGCCAGATGCAATCCGGTTGCCTAAAACAGAGACACCAGAAGATGTAGTGGAAGCTGATCAATTAATAACACAGATTGAAAAGGAAAATGGTATCGAACTGGGAACCATCAAACTCATGGCGGCTGTTGAAAGTGCTTTGGGGGTCATTAATGCTTATAAAATTGCAACGGCGAGTTCGCGGCTTATTGGTATTGCGCTTGGGGCTGAGGATTTTGTAACTGACCTAAAAACCACAAGGTCCACAGATGGGATTGAATTACTCGCTGCTAGGAGCCAAATCCTCTTTGCGGCACGGGCAGCCGGGATTGATGCTTTGGATACTGTTTTTTCTGATGTGAATGATGAAGAAGGATTTATCCGCGAAGCTAAACTTATCAAACAACTAGGGTTTGATGGAAAATCCCTTATTAATCCGCGCCAAATTAATATTTTGCATCATATCTTTACGCCAACGGAAGATGAAATTCAGAAATCCATTCGGGTTATCGAAGCAGCGAAAGAAGCGGAGAAAAGAGGGTCGGGTGTTATAAGCATGGACGGTAAAATGGTTGACAAGCCGATCATCGAAAGAGCATACCGTCTCCTTGAACTGGCTGATGCTGTATATACAGAAAGTATTGAGGAGGTGTGGCAATAATGTTTAATAGAGTTGGACGAATTATACCGGAAGAGATTTTTGGACTCGGAGCATTACCACTGTTTGATTCAAATGAATTGATGAAAAATACACAGCGTTCTAAAGACCGCTTTAAGAATTCTGATCGAAATAAAATCCTTGATTCTATTGAAAAAGCGATTCGTAAAACAGGCTTAAAAGATGGAATGACGATTTCCTTCCATCATCATTTCCGAAATGGTGATTATATCATTAATATGGTTCTCAATGCCATTTCACGTATGGGAATTAAGGACCTTGTTTTAGCACCAAGCTCTCTTTCGGGCATCCATGCACCATTGATTAATCATATCAAAAGCGGAGTAATTCGGAGGATTGAGACAAGCGGACTGCGAGGTGAATTAGCTGATGCTATTTCGAACGGCTTGATGGACATACCAATTGTGATCAATTCTCATGGCGGCAGAGCCAGGGCAATCGCCTCAGGAGAACTGCCAATTGATGTTGCCTTTTTAGGTGTGCCATCCTGTGACCCTGCCGGCAATGCCAATGGATATGCCAGGGATCATTCAGCGGCGTCAGAATGCGGTTCATTGGGATATGCCAAGGTTGATGCCCAACATGCCAAAAAAGTAGTTTTAATCACGGATCATTTGGTGGAATATCCTAATACACCTTTCGCTATTCCTGAGTCTCAGGTAGATTATATCGTGGTTGTGGATGCAATCGGTGATCCAAAAGGAATTATGTCGGGAGCAACCCGGTTTACCAAGAATCCGAAAGATTTGCTAATCGCTCAGAATGTTGCCGAAGTTATTGAGGCTTCAGGCTATTTCATAGACGGTTTTTCGCTGCAAACAGGGTCAGGAGGAGCTTCCCTGGCGGCAACTAGGTTTTTAAGAGAAAAGATGATTGAGAGAAATATCAAGGCGAGCTTCGCGTTGGGCGGTATTACAGGTCAGATGGTTGCTCTCCATGAGGAAGGCCTTATTAAAAGATTACTAGATGTACAAGGCTTTGATCTTAAAGCAGATGAATCACTTAAAAATAATCGGTTTCACCAACAGATTGATGCTGAGTATTATGCAAGTCCGGATAATCCTGGAAGTGCAGTTAATCAATTAGATGTAACAGTATTAAGCGCATTAGAAATCGATCTTGATTTTAATGTGAACGTCATTACCGGTTCTGACGGAGTCATTCGCGGCGCCTCAGGCGGACACTGTGATTCAGCTGCAGGTGCAGCCTGCGCAATTATTGTCGCTCCACTCATTAGGGGCAGGATGCCAACTATTCTCGACAGGGTGCATACGATAGTCACCCCGGGCTGCTCAATTGATGTATTGGTTACAGACCAAGGTATTGCTGTGAATCCTCTTAGGCAGGATTTGTATCATAACCTAAAAAAAGCAAATCTGCCGGTTATGTCCATTGAAGCACTCATGGCAAAAGCTAGCCAAATAGTCGGAATTCCGGAACCAATCAAGGTAGAAGATAAGATTGTCGGTGTGGTTAAGTATCGGGATGGATCAGTGATTGATGTGATTCACCAGGTAAAGAAGGATTCTTGAAGATGACTGGAACCCAACTAATAACGCTTGAGCAATTATTAGAGGCTCGTGAGCTTAGGGCAGCCCATCAGAAGGAATTAATCGAGAAATACAGATTGCCATTGGTATCATTCACAGTGAATATGCCAGGTAAGAGCAAGAAAACGCCAGACAGTTCCATCATTTTTCGTGAGGGCTGCAATGCACTGGTTAAAAAACTCAAGGAGACCATTTGTGGATTGGAGTATTATGATTCCAAAAATCCAGATACTGGATTTGAGGCGTTCTTTGTGGTGAAAACTGCTGAACGGTCTTTAAAAGCACTTATGCTTGAGATTGAGAATGAGCATCCACTTGGCCGTCTGTTTGATTTAGATGTCATAGGGGTTGATGGAAAGCCTATTTCTAGAGAAACCTTAGGTAATTCAAAACGTAAATGCCTGCTCTGTGAACAGGATGCCCATTTTTGCGCTCGGAACAGAGAACATACAGTAGAAACCCTCATTGAGAAGATCCATAGTATGGTTGATTCTTATATAAAAATTATACCCTAAGTTAGCTATTGAAGGCCAAACTCCGATAAGCCCAGGGAATTATGGGGTTTGGTCATATTTTTAATATGTTAGCAAGCTTGAAAGGAGAAAAAGATCAAACATGGAGGAATCCTGGATGCAAACCATTCCGCAAAAAGCGCTGCGTGCTTTACTTTATGAGGTTTCCGCTAGCCCCAAACCTGGGCTTGTTGACAGATTCAACCAAGGGGCACATACCGATATGGATTTCTTTACGTTTATAGACAGCAGCTCTGCACTGAGTAACTATTTCTCTTACTGTGTTGTTGAAGGCGTAAAGTACTCAGGGAAAAATCCTGAAGAACTGTTTCAAGCCTTAAGAGGCCTTGGGATTAATGCTGAAAAAGTGATGTTTGAGGCAACTGACGGTGTAAATACTCATAAAGGTCTAATTTTTTCCTTAGGTGTCATTTGTGCGGCAGCTTCTTGCAGCATGATGGAAAGTGAATCCAAAAATGTGGATATCGAGATAATCTGTGAGAAGGTTTCTCTAATGACTAAGGGTTTATGTTTAAGGGAACTAACTTTCTTGAACAAGTCCGAAGGTCTTACTTACGGGGAAAAACTTTTTCTGAAATATGGTCTGAGGGGTATACGTGGAGAAGTAGAAAGCGGCTTTGCTACCGTGCGCAATTACTCTCTTCCTGTAATAAGGAAATTAAAATCTTTAAAATCCTTTCATATCAACGATATTCTGGTGCAGGTACTCCTTCATTTAATGGCGGTAAACGAGGATACCAATATCGTTGCAAGACATGATTTAAAAACTTTGGAATATGTTCAACGTTATGCCCAACAGGTACTGGATTTAGGAGGTATGTTAACACCAAAAGGTATGGAGATGGTGTTTGAAATGGACAAGGAATTCATTGGAAGAAACATCAGTCCGGGAGGGTCAGCAGACCTTCTGGCAGTAACCGTTATGTTGGACCTTCTGTTAGAGGGATTACCTTTTTCTGGTTCAAGTATCCAGCGAAATTGTGTGGTATAAATAAAAAAGTACTATATAACTGCCCCCGAAAAACATGTACATATCCTTGTAAATTCTTCAGTCTTCCAAATTTGATTTACACTAATTTTATTTAAAATTCAAGAATCCTTTTATTTGAAACAAATATAACCTTTTTCTCTCTATCATAAAAGGTTTTTATGATAGTTAATAAACAATCAATATTTTTTTTATTCTTTATATTATGATAACTTTTAATTATCAATTGATCCAACAGGCTTAATATAGAAAATCTGATGGATCGGTTGCCTTTTTCTTCGATTCACAAAAAGGTTCGTATTGCTTTGTCTATTGCCTATTTTTTGAGTACGCCGATTTAAATACGTTTTCATATGCATCTCTGGCTTTGGTAAAACAGTGGCACTTGCCATTAAGTGTTATAGCAACAATCAACTCCATTGCCTTCTTTGGGATGTTTTTGGGAGCCTCTGCAGGGGATGGCTCGGTGATAAGGTAGGAAGAAAGAAATCTATAATTATTTCTCTTCTATTATTATCTTTTTTCTGAGTAGTGAATGCGTTTTCGTGGGACGCCTGGTCCCTGGCAATTTCCAGATTTATTAACGGAATGGCGACTTCGTCATTGCAATTGTAGTATTTTTATTCGGGGCAACACTAAATCCTGTACTAATTGTTGTATTTGGTTTTCTCATAAATTTTATTGAAAGAACTTTTCTTCCAATCTTTACAGTTTTACATCAGAACTTTATGGAACGGAAGTTCGTTCTTTTGGACAGGGGATAACATACGGAATTGGCAGATTTTCTAATGTTTTAAGACCATTCATTATTAGTTTTGTTTACACTGGTTTTAGATATTTAAATGTATTTATTTTGATTTCACTTGTTTGGATTGTATCAGGATTAGCCATATTCTTTGGACCTCGAACCTCTAAAAGAAGCTTGGAAGAAATCAATTGAACCAAGTCAGATAATCCTTTGAGTCGTTTGAGATGAATTAGTCGAAACTTAAACATAATATTTTTCTATATTATAGTTTTAAAAAAGAAAGACAATGGAGGTTAAAGTATGTTTGATTATGGTCAATTACACAAGATACCAACTGTTATTATGAGAGGGGGGACAAGTAAGGGGCTCATACTAAGAAGATCAGACCTCCCTGCAGACGAAACATTAAGGGATGGGGTCATCTTAAGGATTTATGGCAGTCCTGACAACAGCCAAATTGATGGTTTGGGAGGAGGAACCTCAACAACTAGTAAATTAGCAATTGTCGGTCCATCCTCTCTTCCTGATGCGCATATTGATTATACTTTTGGCCAGGTGAGCCTAGATCGCCAAGTGGTTGACTATAATGTAACCTGCGGAAATTTTGTCACTGCAGTAGGTTTGTATGCCGTCGAAGAAGGATATGTTCCATTAACTGAACCCATTACTTCCGTAAAAATATACAACACAAATACAAAAAAAGTTATTGTTGCAGAAATACCTGTAAAAAATGGGCAAATTCAATATGAGGGGGGATTTTCAATTGCTGGTGTTCCTGGTTCATCGTCCAGAATCATGCTTAACTTTTTAGATGCGGGCGGAACCTTTACAGGAAAAACACTCCCTACCAATAGCCCAACAGATATCATAAAGTTGGAGAATGGCCAGGAGTATGAGGTAAGTATTGTTGATTGTGTTAATACGCTGGTGTTTGTTCGGGCAGAAGATGTCGGGCAAACAGGAACAGAGCTTCCCAATGAAGTTAACGGGAATACTGTATTGCTTAATACCTTAGAGAAAATTCGTGTTAAAGCCGGGATTAAGATCGGCCTGATTAAAGAAGGCGAACGTGTCTCTCCTTCAACCCATGCATTGCCGAAAATTGCCATGATTTCTAAGCCAAAAGTATATAAAACAGTCAATCAACAGCTTGTTAAACAAGAAGATGTTGATGTTCTTTCACGCTATATAACGATGGGATCTCTTCATAGCGCCCATGCAGTGAGTGGGGCGATGGCTCTTGCAGCAGCTGCAAAAATTAATGGAACGATCCCTAATCAAATTGTTTTAAATACCAATACCGGTATTAGTGTAGGGCATCCTTCGGGAACTTTATATGCTGATGCATCCGTAGAAAAAATGGGAGAAGAATGGTTAGTGGCACAGGCTGGCAATGGCCGGACTGCAAGAAGGCTAATGGAAGGCTACGCCTATGTACCTACCTCCATTTTTGTTGGTAAGATGGATGCCATGATGGCTTGATCAGTTTTCATATTAAGAAAAGGAGTATCCCTTCTTTTCTTTTTTTGACAAGTAAATTAGTAATCTATTTTTCTCTTGTAATCGCTTAACCATTTAGTTAGCTAAAAGGTTAATTTGAAAGGAGTTTTATAATATGGAGACTGATGTTTTAGTAGTCGGTGGCGGGAACGCTGCCCTAAGTGCTGCACTGTCAGCTCGTGATCGAGGGGTAAAGGTGCTGGTCATTGAACGGGCTCCTAAATTTTATCGCGGCGGAAATAGCCGACTCACCCGGGATTATAGGGTGATGAATACACGTGAGAACAAGTATATGACAGGCACTTATCCTGAGGAAGAATTTATGGAGGATTTAAGGCGTGTTGCAGGAGGGGAAATAAATGAATCAATTGCAAGATTAGTTGTGCGTAAATCCGAAGAACTCCCGGACTGGCTTAACATGCAGGGGATTCAATGGCAGCCGGCACTGTCCGGAACCCTTCATTTAGGAAGAACGAATATTTTTCAACTTGGCGGCGGCAAGGCTGTGATAAATTCATACTATCAAACCGCTAAGGTAAAAGGGGTAGAAGTCTGGTACGATTCAATGCTTGAAGATATAGAAATGAATGGCACTGAGTTCAAGGCTGCTAAAGTTCGCAGGAACAACGGGATCGAGACGATCAAAGCGAAAGCTATTATATTTGCATCTGGCGGTTTTGAAGCAAATATAGAATGGCACAAACGTTACTGGGGAGAGGCTGCTGAGAATTTTATCATTCGTGGTACCCCATATAATCAAGGTAATGTTCTTGAAATGCTTCTTAATAAAGGTGCAGCCCAGGTAGGAGAACCAGACGCGTTTCACGCCGTTGCGGTTGATGGCAGGGCACCAAAGTTTGACGGAGGAATTGTTACCCGTCTTGACAGTGTACCATTTGGGATTGTGGTAAATAAGAATGGTCAGCGGTTCTACGACGAGGGAGAAGATTTTTGGCCAAAACGATATGCTATTTGGGGTGGACTCATTGCCCGGCAGCCCAATCAAGTTGCATACTCGATTATTGACAGTAAGGCACTTGGAAAATTCATGCCTTCGGTATTCGAGCCAATTTTTGCAGGATCAATCGAGGAATTGGCTGAAAAACTTGGTCTTAATCCTAAAGTAGTGGCTAAGACCGTTAATGACTTTAACAAGGCCGTTCGCCCAGGAACATTTAATCCAGCTGAGCTAGACAACTGTAAAACAGAAGGATTAACACCGGTAAAAAGCCATTGGGCGGTACGGATCGATAAGCCTCCATTTTATGCATATCCACTGAAGACTGGCATTACATTTACCTACCTTGCGGTAGAAGTAAACGAACAGGCAAGGATCAAGTGGAAGGATAGACGCCTCTGTAACAATATGTTTGCAGCAGGAGAAATGGCAGCAGGTAATGTACTGCGCCGTGGGTATCTGGCTGGTTTTGGACTCACGATGGGCGCAGTTTTAGGGAGAATTGCAGGGGAGGAAGCAGCAAATGCAGTCAAAAGAGCTACTAGATGATGGAAAACGTCAAATGAAATTATGTAATGCCTGCCGTTATTGCGAAGGATACTGTGCTGTATGGCAATCGATAGAGTTGCGCCGGGATTTTACTGATAATGACATGACTTATTTGGCTAATTTGTGCCATGATTGCCGGGACTGCTATTATGCATGTCCATTTACGACACCGCACGAGTTTGGCATTAACCCGCCAAAGTTGTTTGCTCAATTGCGCGAAGAAACATACCGAAAATATGCAAGCCCAAGAGTATTTGCCAAAGGACTCGGAGAAAAGCGCAGCGGCTTTTGGATCACATTTTTCTTTGGAATCATTTTAATGGTCGCATTAATTATAGGAACCAACGGAACTTCAGGACTTTTAAAGACGCATCTAGGAACAGGTGCATTCTATGAGTCTCTTTCTGAAGTTGTAATGATTGTTGTTTTCTTGGCATTAGGAATTTGGATGGTTGGTGGCTGGATTATAGGAATGAGCAGATTCTGGCAAGATATTAAGTCACCAAAATCAGAGAAAGTTATCGGAAAAGATTTTGTTACTGGTACAAAATATGCGTTAAGCCTTCGCTATCTTGGTGGAGAAGGATCAGGCTGTACGTATCCAACTGACGAACCTTCGACTACTCGCCGTAAGCTTCACCATTTTGTATCTTATGGATTTATGCTAGATTTAGCTTCAACAGCATTAGGCGCATTTTATGCACACGTTTTACACATTCCAGCTCCCTATCCTCTGTACCATCCAGTAGTAATTCTAGGGATCCTGGGTGGACTAGGAATCATTATTGGGGTTGTTGGACTATTGGCTCTTAAAGCCAAAAGTGACTCTGAAGTCCATGATAAAGGTGCTCAACAGTCAGGAACTTCTTTTGCAGTTGTATTATTGACTGTTGCGGTAACTGGGATGATCTTGTTACTGGCTCGTGATACTGCTGCAATGGGAATTTTATTGGCAATCCATTTAGGAAGTGTTGCAGCTCTATTCTTTACAGCTCCATATACTAAATTTGCTCATTTCGTTTATCGTTATTTGGCACTTATTCGTTATGCACAAGAAGAAAGAATAGCAGCGGGTGCAGCACAAGAAGTAAAAACACAAAAACAACCTATTAAGCCTGGTGCAACAGTTATGAGTAAGCATTAATTAAAGGTTATATCTTTCAACGCAAGACGTACCACAACTATAAAAAATAAACAAGTTATGTTTAAAATATAAAAATGAGAGGTTTCGCGTAATAAATAGCGAAGCCTTTTTGTGCGCTAAGCAAATCGCTACATCGAAACAAATGACCAGACGGAAAAGAGAGTATCAGAATTTTTACCACCGGTAATATCCGTAAAAAATTGATTAGGTAAATATTAACGCTATCGAAGAGTACTATCGACGCTCTAGCAGCCATCTAGCCGTGAAAATGCCAAGGGTTTGGGTTGGTGTCATTTGGTGGCAACAAAACCAATCGTATTGCCACCAAAAACATCTGTTTATATCATATGAGTCTATAAGAAGCCTATTTAATCAACAACTTCAAATTGAAACTGTTATAATCGAATGCACCTGACGACCTTGAGAGGGTTGTGTCACTTGGATCAATAAGCTCATTGTCCCTTTGGATGACAAATGGAAGAAGAGGAGGTATGTTTAAACCTCCTCAATTACTTGTTTAATCCCATTAATAAAATAAGAAAACTGATCACACTTTTGGTCACAACTTGGTCACAGATTAGATGTTTTTATAATTAATTAGATAAAATTAAATGATATATGAATTGATAAAAAGTGCATTAAATCAAGACTTTACGGTATTATATAAAACTAAATGTAATCAAACATGATACCTTCCCTCTAACTTCAAAACTGCTTGAGCGGCTCGTGTAGTCGCTGCTGGGTTCGATTCCCAGGCGGTCCCGCCATTTAATCAATTATATCAAGGGTTTGAACAGTTTTACTTTGATTAAAGTTTTTACATATTCCTTCACAGTCTTACCCCTATCTACTGACAAGACTGTAGAGGGGCTGTTTCCGAGACTGTAGAGAACGTTTCCTTTAACCTACGAATAATTATTTATTGGAGGTTATTTTTATGCAATCAAAGGTTCTGTCAAAAAAGGTTAAGCCGAAACTAGGTAAGATTAGAGAAGGCTGTAAAAAGAAAACAAAGGCTGATTCAAATATCCTGACATTGGATGAGATGTTTAATAAATTTATGACTGCTAAGAAAACAGAAGGATTAGCAACTAGGACAATTGATGAGTACTACAATAATTATGCCTATCTCAAAGAGTTTCCTGGTGAAGAAATGACGAATGAGAACGTCACTACGGAAGATTTTCAAGGCTATATTGGGTATATGCTTCATGATAAGGAACTTTCTCCTATGACTGTTAATATTCGCATTCGAAATATGCGAGCTTTCATTAGATATTGTCATAAGAAGGAATGGATTAATGAGCCTATCCATGAGGATTTTCAAGCCGATCAAAACACCTGAAGATACGCTGGAATCATTCACACCTGAAGTGGTTATACGGATATTGGATGTCATTGATGATACAACATACACCGGCTTCAGAAATAAAGTAATCATTTATGTGCTTTTAGATACGTTAGTTCGAATTTCTGAACTATGTGCAATGAAGCGGAGAAACGTAAATCTTGAAAAGGGTGAGATAATCCTTGAAGCAATGGACACAAAAACTAGAAAAGCCCGTATCGTGCCAATAACAGAACCTACAATTGAATTAATGAAAGAATATATGGAAATTACCGAGGATTTTGATGATGAGCATTTATTTTTAACTTATGATGGACACGAAATAAATCATGCTACTGTCAGAATTGACTTGAGAGACCTGGGAAGGGAAGCGGGTGTTAAAAAACGTGTCAGTCCCCATACATTCCGTCATACTGGGGCGTTATGGTATATAAAAAATGGTGGAGACCCGTTTAGCTTACAAAAGACTTTAGGGCATACAGATATGAGCATGACACGTAAATACATTCAGATGAGCAATATGGACGTACAGGGACAACATAAGAAATTCTCACCTATAAATAATTTGGTATAAAAACGTATATGGTTTTCGGCAGTCACTCTTAAGTGGCTGCTTTTTTTCTTTAACTGCTAACGAAAAAAGAACCCAAAGTGTGTACTATGGGTTCTTCATCTACCTTCCACGGGTAATTATAACAAAAAATGCCATATTCAATTATTACTTAGTATAACCCGTTTGTCGAATTTAAAACGAAAAAAACCCACACCAGGTGGACGATTGTGTGGGTTCTTAAATAATATTTTATCATTGGATTTAACTGGTCTAGTGAAAAAATGTATATGTCCGAAGTGTATTATTATACAACAAATCCTAAATTTTGTCAAAAAACGGTTGGATGGAAAAATTTTTTAAAATTATTTTTTGTTTCTTTTAACGTATTTTTTGTTCTTTATTGTTCGCTATTTTATGTTTTATAGTGCAATTTTTATGTTTTATAATGCAATTTTTATGTTTTATAAAGCAATTTTTAGTATTTTTTTTCTTCAATAGTATCAAAATAATAAGTTTTTACTTCCGAGCATTTTTGGAAATAGTAGTGTAATGAATATGGTGTTCAAAAGAAAAACCCACAGATTGCCGTCTGTAAGTTTTGTTTGTTTTAAATACCCTTATTCTTTCTCTTATTCTGAATAATTCGTTGGTAGGATTTTATCGTCGCAAAATGCATACCTTCATGATATAAACAAAAACTGAGTAATTCTTCTACTGTTGATAAAGTAAGACCTGTTGACGTAGTAAAAGGTTTCTCGATAACTTCTTTTAACCGTAATTCCAATGCTTGTTCGATCCTGTCGATTTGACTTTTTAATAATCGGATTAATTCGTTAATCGTTGGTAACGCCTGACTCCCCCAATTGGCTGGACTTGTGCCAGTAGTAAATAATTCCGAAAAGTTATTTGGTATAATCATTTTTTCATTAATAAAATAATATGCGAACTTTTCTTGCACAACATATATATGTCCTATATTCCATTTTATATTATTATTGAATCCTTCTAGAATAAACAGTGATGCTTCATCGTTAATTTCTGTGACGCAATTAATTGTGTTTTCTCGAACAAATCTTAATTGTTTAAAAATGTAGTTTTTCATCTTATTTCCTCCTGGGCAGGAACTATTCCAAAAATAATTTAAATATATAAATTTATTTTTTTAACTTCTGCTACAATATTTTTAATAAATGATTCGACGGTTTGACTTTTGGCTAAGCTTGGACTTTGACCAGACCAAAGTGACATGAAATTTTGATTATTTTGTGCACTGGAAGTCTTTCTAAGATCCTGGGTTAATGTATTTTGAACTGGGAAATCTGGCAAAAGTGCTTCGTGCTCCTGCATTTCTAAAATAAATTTATTTTTAATTCCTCTTGCCCATTTACCAGAAAATGAACGAGTTAAAAGAGTTTGGTCTTCGTTAGCATTAAGAATTGCGTGTTTATGAACCTTATGTGCTCCACTTTCAACGCAGGTCAAGAAAGCTGTACCCATTTGTACGCCCTTCGCTCCTAAGCAAATCGAAGCCATTAGCCCTCTCCCATCCATAATTCCTCCAGCAGCCACAACAGGGATGCTTACATTGTCCACAACCTGTGGGATTAGTGACATTAAACCAACTAAACTCTCTTGATCACCATCGATAAAGCTCCCCCGATGTCCACCAGCTTCACTGCCTTGAACAACAACAATATCCATTCCTGCTTTTTCATTTTCAACTGCTTCTCTAACAGTTGTAGCGGTTCCCATCAGAATAATGTTTGATTGTTTTAATTCAGTAATCACTTCTCTTGAAGGAATGCCAAATGTAAAAGAACAAATAGGAACCTTTTCTTCAATTATAACCTTAATTTGTTCATTAAATTTTTCAAGTACATTATTAAAAATAGGAAGTTCAAAGTCATCTTTTGGCTGTAATTTTAATTGTTGACGAATGGGGTTTAAGAGTTGGTTAGCCGATTTTATTTCATTGTCTGTAACTTTAAATTCGTTAGGAACAAATAGATTAATACCAAACGGGTTTGAAGTTAACTGCTTTATTTCCCTAATTTGTTCCCGTATTTGAACAGGGGTCATATACCCTGCTCCAATCATTCCTAGTCCTCCAGAATTTGATACCTCAGCAACTAATTTCGAAGTTGTTACTCCGCCAGCCATAGGAGCTTGTATAATTGGATATTTAATTTTCAAAAGTTCTGTCATTTCATCATTTAACATCATTACACACCTCGTTTTTCAATTTTATCTACTGATTAATTTTCCTTTAGATCTCCTCTCAAACTGAATTCCATTTAAAAGTAAACCTGCCCCAATTAAAACGACACTAGATGCTCCTATCAAAGCAGTATTAAAATTATGAGTGGATGATGATAAGATTCCAGCAAGAGTTGGTCCTATCAACTGTCCAATAGCATAAATAGCGGTTAGTATGCCAATCGTCCGACTGCTATTAGATGGATTCATTTGTCGCCCCAATGTTGTAGCAAGTGTAGTGATACCCATAAACGTGGCTCCAAATAATAAAGCACTTAAGATAAAACTAGTTTTCGAAATCCAAAAGGCTGGCATGACCATACCCAAGGATTGCAATGCCATTGCAAAAACTAAGGATTTAACGAAGCCACATTTTTTAGCTAGTATGGACCAGATAAGACAGGATGGAATAGCAGCCAAACCAACCATCATCCAAACTAAGGTTGCACCTTTTTGAAAGTATGAGGTCTTTTCAGCGATAGATACGATAAACGTTCCTGTAACAATGTAACCCAATCCTTCTAAGCCATACGCAATAATCAACCAGATGAGCCATTTATTAGGGGGCGATTGTGTAATGATCTCTTGTTTAGTGTTTATCTCAACTGCGTTTGAGTTATCATCCAGCCAGAACCATACGAAGAAAACGAGGATTCCACTAACAACAGCTAGTCCTATCCAAGTTCCTTCCCAATGATATAAATGGTTAAAATTCGGAATTAGTAGACTGGATAAACAGATACCCAAACCTACCCCTCCATAAAATAAACCAGACCAACTTGTTTTGTTTATTGTAGCAAGTTTATCTAACACGATCCCAGAGGCTAGAACCAACACATAAGCACTGGAAACCCCCGATAGAAATCGAAGTACATACCAAAGGGAATGAGAGTATGTTAGACCCATTATGGCAGTGGTTAAGATACTGATGATTAGACTTATTTTTAAGATAATTACTCGATACTTCTTCAATGGTATCGCTCCTGCTAAAATTGCTCCAAGCAAATATCCAGCATAATTACTAGCTGCTATATATCCTGCAACTGTATTCGAAAAAGAAAGATCTTTTTGCATAAGTGGAAGAATGGGAGTATAGGCAAACCTTCCAATCCCCATAGCAATGATTAGTGACAGTATTCCCCCTATTAATAAAAGAAAAGATTGCTTATTCAAATAAAAACCTCCAATAAAATGTTTATATTTAAATCATATCTCTTATCTGGTATATTGAATAATACATAATATTGATATTTGCCATCAGTTAATCAGATGGCAAAAAAGAGAGGAGGATTTTGATGGATTTGCATACATTGAAAATTTTCCAGACGGTTGCAAAGTTGGGGAGCATTTCACAAGCTGCAAGAGAGCTTCAATATGCACAATCTAATATCACCATGAAAATTCAGCAGTTAGAAACAGATCTTCAAACAACCTTATTTTATAGGCATAATCGTGGCACTGCTTTGACAGCTAAAGGAAGCATGTTGTTAACATATGCAGAAAAAATTTTCGATCTTATCGAGGAAACTAAACATGTGATGATGGATGACCAAACACCAAGAGGACCTTTAATTATTGGTTCAATGGAAACAACCGCTGCAGTTCGCTTACCAGTCCTATTTTCAAAGTATCATAAAGATTTTCCAGAGGTAGATTTAACTTTAAGAACAGGATCTACTGAACAAAATATTCAAGCTGTTCTTCAGTATGAACTTGATGGAGCATTTGTGGCTGGACCTATCAATCATCCTGATCTCATTCAGAAAGAAGTATTTGAAGAAGAATTAGTTCTCATTACGGATAAAGATCATCCTCCTATATCTTCAATTAAAGATGTTCAAACAAGGACACTGCTTGTTTTTCATAAAGGATGTGCTTATCGGGAAAAGTTTGAACAATGGTTACACCAAGAGAAGATGATACCTAATAAGATAATGGAATTTGGCACTGTTGATGGGATAATAGGTTGTGTATCTGCTGGTCTAGGTATAAGTTTGCTCCCCTACAGTGTCATTGCAAAACATTTACAAGAAGGAACTCTTAAACAACATTCATTACCGAATCTTAATGGAAACATGAAAACAATGTTTATTTTTCGAAAAGAAACGTACCTGCAACCGTCTTTATTAAAATTTATAGATATGTTAAAAAAATAGATGGACTTATAAAATTAATTGAAAAGAAGAGTGAAAGTAATGAAAATTGGTTTTTTTGATTCGGGCATAGGTGGAATGACTGTACTTCATCAAGCATTGAGGTTTTTACCGAATGAGGATTACCTATTTTATGCGGATACCTTACACGTACCATATGGTGAGAAACCAAAAGAAGAAGTGAGGGAATATATTTTTAATGCAGTTGATTTTATGGCTAATCAAGGAATTAAAGCATTAGTCATTGCTTGTAATACTGCAACCAGTATTGCAGTAGATGATCTTCGCCAAAAGTATGATTTCCCTATTTTGGGTATTGAACCAGCCGTAAAACCTGCTGTTCAAAGCTGTGAGGGAAAACGAAAAAAAGTATTAGTTTTAGCAACTAATTTGACTCTAAGAGAGGAAAAGTTTCATAACCTTGTGAAAATTATATATCATCACGATATTGTTGAAAGTTTGCCCCTTCCTGGTCTTGTAGAATTTGCCGAGAAGTTTGAATTTAGAGAAGAGATAGTTGTTCCATATTTAAGGGAAAAACTAGGTGCGTTGGATTTAGAGGAGTACGTAACTGTTGTTCTTGGATGTACCCATTTTCCTTATTTTGAAAATAGTATAAAGAAAGTATTTACTGAAGGAGTAGACATTATTTCTGGGAGTATTGGAACTGCAAAGAATTTAAAACGAATTCTCGAAGCAAGGAATCAAATTAACGATGGAACAGGGGATATTTTGTTTTTTAAATCTGGTTTTAAAGTTGAAGAAAAAGAAACTTTATCTAATTATAATGAGTTGTTGGTATTGTTAGACGAACTCCAGCTTTGTCACCTAAACTTTAAAAGATAATCACTCCAAAAATGTGTACTGAAACCAATAAGGTTAGGCTGTTCCGACAGTCTTTTTCATATTTAGGTGAAAGTTTCCGAAAAATTGTACTTAAAGATGGGTATTTGCAGGCATTGTTTGGAAGGGCGGTTGTTTTGCTTATATATTCCATATACCTTACAATTTCGTCATATATTTATTTTTTTCTATATATCTAAAGGAGGAGTTTTATATGTCAAGAAAGGCTTTTAGTGCATCTGGAGCTGTTGCTGTTGGTCCTTACTCACATGCAATTGAAGCAGGAGATTTAATATTTCTATCTGGGCAAACCCCAGTAGACTCACAGACTGGAAAGCTTGTAGAAGGTGATATTGTTGAACAGACAAATCAATGTTTTAAGAATCTTTTCAAGGTATTAGAAGCAGCAGGCTTAACTCCTGATAATGTTGAAAAAGTGAATGTATTCTTAACTGATATGAATAATTTCACAGCAATGAATGAAGTTTATTCTAAACAATTTTCTGAGCCATATCCTGCTCGTACAACTATAGGTGTGTCATCCCTACCTCTTGGTGCACAGGTTGAAATCGAGATGATAGCTAGAAGATAAAATTCAGCCGTCGAGTGACTTTTTTTTATTAATCACATTGAATTATCTCAACATAAGGTACATGCATTCAACTGCTACTTTATATACTTAATCTTAAAGTTGAGAATTTATAAGCAAATGAAAAAGAACCCACAGATTGTAGTTGAACTATAACCCGAATAA
>NZ_NUNF01000061.1 GCF_002585305.1 Bacillus sp. AFS037270
AATCGGTCCCCGCTTGAACTTGTGAGTGAAGTGATCGTGTTAGAGTTCATTGTAATGGATTGTTTTGCAATTGGGATTAATTGTGTTCCTAGAGTAAAAGTCATGTGAATCCTCCTGAGAATAACAATGTTAAGGCATTTATCATCCAACAAACCCATAACTTACTGGTAATTCGATAATGGTTAGGTAGGACTTGAAATAACCCGATAAAAAATATATTTCAGAAGCCATCACAATAGACCCATATTTTGGTAAGAAAGTCATAAAAGATTACTTTGTATCAGAATGAGACAGAAACACTAAGTGCAAGGCTTACCTTTGTGCATAACGCCTGATTAATCTGTAGTTTCTTAGCAGACTCCATAGTTCCTAAATATAAACGTGCACTTTGAAAGTAGTTCTAAACTATCGGTCTTTTAAACTTGTAATTCGTTCTAAAGAAACTATAAATCGGTTCAGATGATTTTGAATGGAAAACACTTCTTGAAGATTCGGGCTTTCCAATATTTAAGGATAGAGTTATTTGATCATCGTTTGGAAAATTAGGATCATAGATATGAATGGATAGATGGTTTTCATTCAAATCATACCCATAGCCAAGAACTTGATGATTTCTTCTTATCTCAAAAGGATTAAGGGATTTGACTCGGACTAAACCAAGCGGTGAGAGCTTTCCAGTATCAAGATCATTCTTTATTCTCGGCCATTCCTTTTTTATCATTCTACATGCCCTTCCGTGCGGTGCAACTCCTCTATGACTAACCTTTGTTTCGTGATCCGTGAGGAAAGGATTCATCAAAACCATATATTTCATAAGACCTAAAGGCAAATGAAAGCTTTCAATCTGCCGATTAACGATATATTCAAACAATGGCCCAGAGGAAGGAGCTGTCGGATTGGACGGGATCCGCATTTTTGCTTCAAAATAATCCATGACCGCATAAATCATTCCACCACAAAGACCATAGGATGCATCACCGATTGGAATCTGCCGACCTAAAGCTTTTATTTTCTTTAATGGAACATGTGGAAAGCTGTTTCCAAATTTAAAACCAGATGAGCTGGGCAGAAAACCTTTTAAAGTTGGTATACGGATTTCCCCCTTGATTACACGTGAATGAATGTTTAAATCAAGCTATATGAGATAAATTTGTTAATATTTACTCACAATAGGTCCCAATTAAAACCATGTTAGTACTTTGTGATTATACCGTAGTAATTGTCCTGATCCTCACTTCTGGATCATTAGTCTGTAGAATCAATAATCTCATAAATACTTATGAATAAAGACAGATTAGTATTAAGGCTGGGGGGGAATTTTTAAATATGAACGGGAAGTCGAGGCGTTCTACTTGACGGTCACCCACACATTCTAGGTCGGATTGCCATTTATGGTGCTGCCGATAAGTAATTATTTATTTTAATACTGTTAGACCCCAGGTATGAAAAAAAAACACATGATTATGTTTTAAAAACATAACCCTTCTCCAAATATTTCCTTTGTAATGCCATATACTCATCATAAAACCTCTCTACATCTCCCTTTGTACATCCTTCATTTATAACCTCACTCATCCTTTTGTGGACAAAGTCATATACCTCCTCTACATCTTTTAAAACTTCAGGTTTATTTTTTTCATAAAGTTGCAGTAACCTTTTCTGAATGTTTTTCAGTTGTTCTGGATCGTTAAAGCCAGAATGAATTGCATTCGCCTGCATGTTTATTCTATCTAATAGAATGGAAACAGGATGGTTTTTATCTTTGGGAATAGTACTAAAATTAGTTAAATAAGTCCTGATTTCTGCTTGAAGCTCCTCGATTTTTTCTAGTAAATATCTTTCTATTGAATTGATTGTTGTTGAAGTTCTTTCTTCAAGGATCGGTTCGATATTTTCATCCAAACCCAAATGGGCTTTTACTATTGTTCTAACAATTGGGTAGGCGTGTTTAACAATATCAACATCCCGCATATTTTCTAATCTTTTATCACCATGAAATAAATTGTTCCTAACTTTATTGAGAATAAACAATAATTGTTCTATGGCGAATTTGGGATTTCTACTAATATTTCTTTTTAGATGATTTTGAGCATAAGAGGTATCCTCAATTTCTTGATATTTATTTAAAAATTTTATAGGCAGTTCCATATTACAGAAAAATTGAACCTCATCAAGAGATAGGATATTGGTAATAGTTTCATTGTTAAATTCATTTATTATAGACTTTATCTTTCTAAATTCGTTTCCCTCTCTTCGACCATATATGGCGTTAAAGGATATCCAAATACTAATAAATTGATCAAATCTATCATCACAATCAACTGCCTTTTGATACCATCTTTTTGCAACCTTCATAAATTTATCCAAATTTTATCACCTCAATGAATTATTATTATCTTTACCTTGGTGAAAATCCTCCACCTAAATAAGTCCTATATTTTGTGTAATGAAATCGGGAGCAAAGGTTATAAGGCTGGGCTAGCCTTGAAAAGAGTCCACAACGATTTTGACGCGAAATGTAGTAGTCACAATGCTCACATCTTCTAAATGAAGTATCTTTTGCATTCCTAAGTGCTGTATTGTTCCTAGTCACTCTTTCCTTAGAAGAACTTGTTTGTGAAATAGGTATTGATTTACTTACAGAATTTGAAGCGTTTACATTTTTACTATTTTTAGGTTTAATTGGTGACTCTTTAACCCTTCTCCTAATTAACATTTGTTCAATACGAGGTTTATACTTTTTTTCGTATATGTTTTTTTGTATGGAATAAATGATGTTTAATTCAGAGCCTTGTGTGTATTGAATTGTATAAAATCCATTTTTTAGTTTAATAGCTTTATGTGAAATAACTCTTTCAACATGGATATATATGAATCCCTCATGTTTCTTAATAGTTACACATCCTAGTTTAAAGGTATTTTTCTTTTCAAAGGGAGCCTGTGGTATTAATAACTGAAGTGAAATTGAGCCGTTTTGTCCAGACCGGTTAATTTGAAGTTGATAAAGGGTACCAATGGGAAGTAATCTCGATAGGGGTATATCTAGTAGGTCTAATTGATGACATAACTGATTCTGTTCATTAACTTTTAATCTAGTTTTTGAAGTGGATTTTTTCTCCAAGCAAATAACCTCCTTAAAAGAAGTAGAAGCAGAAAATAAATACCGAATATATATATATTATAACAGAAAAATCCTTAGAAAATAAAATATGGTTCCTCATAGTCACCGATATTTACAAAACCTATAATCCTTTGTCTAACATCTGGGTATTTAGTCTTTTAAAGGTTAGTGAATGTTTAAGAAATCAGTTATAATAATTTAAGATACATGTCCGGCCTAACAATAGACGGTTCCCTAAAGTGGGGGATCGGCTAATGTGGTGTGATATCCCACCCGAGCCGTTATGAACTCAAGGGTGGATTATTTTTGTTTATATGACATTATGGCTTACGATAAATATTGGTACATATGGAATTATGTAAGAAAATGTCCCTTATACTCTAAGAAACACGCTATAACTAAATATCTAGTCAGTTTACTAACAAAATCGAAAAGCATCGGTGCTAAAAACCGATGCTTTTGCATGTTGGGATTATACAATTTTTATGGTTCTTTAGTTAATTATCCTTCACCAAACACCTCTCTAATCGCTTCCAAGTAACCCATACCATGAACGGTATCAGGCTCAAGATAACTTCCTTCAGTCCATTCATTCCAAGCGTTGATCGTAAAAATTTTGGGATTGGTTAAACCTTTATCTAAAAATCCCTTCACTTCCTTTAGACTAATCGTAAATTCTTCCGGTGTATTCCCAGATAAAATGGGCATATAGGGATAACCTAAATTCTGGTAAACATCGGATTGGATGGTACGAGGGCTTGAATCCCACCCCATTGTTACATTAGGAAAATAGGGTAAATCATATTTATGGGTAAATTCTAGATAATTTTCAGTTGCACACTCTCTAAATCTAGCATATGAAGTTGCAGGAAACTCATCTAATTCGTTATGATGTATCCAAACATAGGAGGTGATACTATCAAAACCCAGTTGACCCAATAATTCATTTACATTTTCAACTTTTTGCTCGTTTGGAATGATCTCAGCTCCCCAAACCACTGCATTTAAATGTAAATCACCTAAACCTGCTTTTCGAACACGAGCTCGGAAATCTTTAAGCACTCTCTTTGTATCGGTTACTCCTCCAAGGCCTTTTATTAAGTTCATCAGTTCATATATTGAAAAATACAACCCCTCTTTCACTCTCCAATAAGATGGATGATTGAAATAATTTTCGATCATATGATTGGTCGCCTCAATAAATGCAGATTCCGAGACTGCACCGTTATATAATTCATGATAATGCCTATTTCTGGGGGCCGGATGGATATCAACCCAGTCATGATTGGCCCACATTAGAGCAAATTTTAATTGGTCATTATTTTCTGCTTTCAAGAAACCCTCTTCCAAGGCCCGTTGTAAAAAAGGACCATCTTCATACCAATACCAATCAAAAATAAAGGATGAAATCCCATGTGATGAAGCAGCTGAGATCTTTTTTTCCATCACTAAAGGATCGGATTCATCCTCATATCCCCATAATGGTATTTTGGGCTGCTGGTGACCGGGGAATCTTGGATGAGCATGCTTGACTATTTCCCATTCCGTCCATCCTTCACCATGCGTCATTTTATTACGTTCATCAATATGATAATTAGGAAAATAATAAACTGCTATTTCGTATTCGCTTTTTCCCGTCAATAGATTCTCTCTCCTATTAGTTAAAGTCTGCATTTCCAAAAACCAGAGTCACCGGTATAATTCCTCTGGAATGCCTTCCTTGGGAGGTGATGTCAAGTAACAATTCAACCTTGTTTCCAAGTACCTCCTCTACCAAAATGTCAAACTCTAGCTCTACTTTCCCTACATTATAGGTTGGAAGAAATACGCTAGAACCACTTGATGAAGATATATTGACACCATCGGGTTTATAACATTTTATCGTAAGCCATTGTGGGTGATTAAAATACTTATTATTTTCCAATGTGACTTTAATTTTCCTGCTCTCATTTATTTGAATAAAAGGTTCCTTTTGATAATCCAGCACCGCTTCAAATGCGACAAAATCATATTGAACCGCAAATGGGGCTCTTTTTAATAATTCGCTAAACAATTTTTGATTTCGAGGTGCGCCGACATTATAAAGCCCTTCGCAATACTCATTTTCCGTTCGGCAATACAAAGACTGATTTTCAGGTATGGTAATCGTATATCCTTCCTCTTCAGCAAAGAAATCCACATATTGATTTCCCAAAAACCATGGTGTTAATCTGAGAATTCTATCTGTAAGTTCCGTAACCGTTTTTGGAATCGAAAGGGTCCCGCTTAAATAATTCACACAAATGGTATTAATGACATCCCCGATTGGTTTCGTCCATTTTTCAGGGAGCTCTTTTCTCCCGTGAATAATGCCCAATGTGGCACCTAGTGTGGCTCCTGTACAATCGGTATCTTCCCCGCAGTTAACGGCTATACACAAGCTATTTCCAAAGTCATCTTCCCCATAAAGCCATCCTAGTATTGTAATCCCGATATTACTCGGAGCATCCCACCCCGGCTCACCAATTGGAATTCCTTCTTCCTGTTTAGCCAATGGAATCGGCATAACTCCGAATGTTCCAGGAACTGAAATTAAAACGTTTCTTCTGGCTTCCTGCCAAGAAACTCCTGATTGATAGGAGTCAATTGCGGTTTTTATTCCTTTTGCAACACCGCTATCCTCGGGAATATATGATAGGCCAATTTCGATCAATTTATATTTGTCTTTTTCAACAAAGGCAGCGCTTTGCACAGCCGCCCAAAAAATTTCACCATATAACCCTTCTTCACTATGATCTACAACTGCATCCTCATAAGCATATCTAACAGCTATTTCTGGATTACCAGGGGCCAGGCATGCCCAAATTTCAGAGCGTATGTAACAGCCGCAGCTATCCCGGTATGGATTCCCTACATAACCTGAAAGTGGAGGAACCAATCCCATCCGTAGATTATTCTTTCCTGCCCCATATTCCGCCCAATCCGGTATCACAAATGACAGCCAGTACTCTCCCAGAATAGAGGCATTTACCTGATTCCCGTACCTTTCCACTGCATTAAGCCAAAGAAGCTGTAAATCCAAATCGTCATTGGGAGGAGGATTTTCATTTACATCTTGAACATAATAGTCAACCTGATTAATTTGCCGAAATCCTTCAAATGGAGCCCCTAAGGTTCCGCCAATGTTTTTCCCCATCCAACAACCTAGTACTTTATCTTTATACTCTTCTAGACTTAGTTTCATAGAATCGTTCCTCACTTTACAAATTATTTAATCGATCCCGAAGTCATTCCATTTTCAAAATACTTCTGCAGGAATAAATAGGCGATCACAACTGGTAAACTAATTAATACCAACGATGCAAAGATCTTACCTGTATCAGATGTGTAAGTTCCCATGTAAAATTGTGGTGCTTGTGTAATCATATACATTGCTTCTTTTCTCATGAAAACCAGGGCCATAAAATACTCGTTCCAAGAACTGAGAAATGTCCAGATGACGACAACAATTGAAATAGGTTTTGCCAAAGGCATGATAATATGCAATAAAACTTGAAATGAGTTACCCCCGTCAATTTTTGCTGCTTCTAATAGAGTATCAGGCACCTCATCCAAAAAGTTTCGCATTAATAGTAAGGTAAAAGGAATGCCAAAAGCTGCATAAGGACCTATTAACGCCAGATAATTATTAAACCACCCCAGACTTTTGACAATACTGAACAAAGGAACGACCAATGAGATGGCTGGTATCATCAATCCTATCAGGATGGCATTAAAATACCATTCCTTATGTTTAATAGGTAATTTAGAAAAAGCATAGGCCGACAATATCGTGACAAGATAAACAAGAATAATTGTAAAAAAGGAAACGATCACACTATTGGTAAAAAGGTGTGGAAGCATCGGATTTTTTAAAACGGCCAAATAGTTTTCGATTCCCTCCCCTTGAAGAGAAATCTTAATTGCGATAAATAAAGGCGATATAAAAATGATCGCCAAAATGGTGAGGATCACTTGGGACCATATTGTTGTTTGTTTTGAATGACCAAACATCGTTTCCCTCCTAATTTCGATAAATTCGTAATTGGATCACCGTTACGACCAACGCGATGATCAGCAAGATAACGGACAAAGCGGAGGAATACCCTGCATTAAATTCTAAGATTGCCTTTTTAAAAATGTAGGTTGAGATAAACTCCGTCGAACGGCCAGGCCCGCCTCCTGTAGTCAGATAAATAATATCGAATGTTTTTAATGACCCGATGACACCGAGAATAATTAAAGAATAATGAGTAAAACGCAGTTGTGGAAAAATAATAAAGCGCATGATTTGGAGGAAATTAGCTCCATCCAAACGGGCCGCTTCAAATAAGGACTTATCAATGACCGTAAGAGCAGCAAAGTACATAATCATGCTAAAACCGGTAAACTCCCATATATTAATAGAAGTAATGGCAAATAAAGAAATGTCAGGATCTGCCAGCCAGGATTTTGCTAGAGAATCCAATCCAATGGAAGATAAAAAATTATTAAGTTCCCCGTTACTAGCATTGTAAATTTGACGGAATACTTGTGATATCACTGCTGCCGATAAAACAGTTGGCAAAAAGAAAATGACTTTATAGACACCTTTGAATTTTACATTCGCATTTAATAGTACAGCGATCAGTAAACCAAGAAACATCTGAATAAAAATAGTTAAAAATAGAAAAATCACCGTATTTTTCAACGAAATATAGAAGATCGGATCTTTAAAAATATTGAAGTAGTTCGTGAGACCAATAAAGGTTTTATCAGGACTTATCCCATTCCAATCAAAAAAACTAGTATAAATTGTATCTGCGATGGTGTAATATACAAATACTCCCATCAACAAAAATGCCGGAACAATATAGAGGTAGTTTGTTCTGTTTCTTTTTTTAGGCGAGATATTTTCCCTCGTACTTTCGATCGAAAGTTTATCCTTCCTTTGCATAGCTATTTCCGTCTTCTCCATAGTTCCTCCTTTCCAAAACATCCAGGTAACAACCTGGATGTTTTGTTAGTAAGAGATTATTTTTGTATGGCCTTAAAGGCATCGTCTACAGCTTTCATTGCTTTTTCAGGAGATTGTTTTCCAGTTGCTACATTCTGAAGTGCATCTGCTAACGCAGTTTGTAGTTCTGGATACAAGAATTCCCTTTTTCCAACAGCATTTTCAACGTCTGTTAACATCTGTTTAATGGCCGTCTTTTGTGCATCGGTAACGGTGTTGCTATCATCGAGATTAATTCCTTTTACGGCAGGGATATTTAATTTGCTGGCTAGAATTTTTTGTGCTTCTTCAGAATCAAGCCATTTGATAAATTCCCATGATGCATCTTTTACACTGCTTGATTTATTAATGGCAAAGGAAACATCCGGTCCGCCGAATAATTGTGGCTTGGATGGGCTGTCTACTCCTGGAAACGGCGCAGGTAAAAATTCATAGGTTTTCGATACGCCAAGTGTTTTATTCGTTGTTTCCAGTGAGGTCTTTGACATATCAGCCCCATTCCAAGTTCCCAGTGTAATCATGGCTGCCTCCCCTTTATGGAAAAGATCATCGCTATCAGGATATTGAGAAATTCCAAGAGCCCCTTTTTGCATAATTCCATCATCAAATAATTGCTTCCAGTTAGACATTGCTTTTACTAGATCCGGATCTGTCCAAGAAGTTTTCCCAGCCTCAGCATCATAGATTTTTCCTGGTGCGATCGCATTTGCCAATGCAATATACGTATCAAAATTGATCCATGCATCCTTTGCCCCTTGAATAAACGGGGTAACCCCCTTACTTTGCAGAGTCTTAGAAACTTCTTTCCATTCTTGAATCGTGGTCGGCGGTTTTAATCCATATTTCTGTAAGATGGTATTGTTATACCAAATATAACCTGCAGCTGATACGAAGAATGGTAAAGCAGGAGTCTTCGAGTCTTCTTGAATTTGTTTTAAGCCTAACTCATAAAACCTATTCTCCCAATCATTCCCCCATGCTTTTTCTGCATTGGGTGTTAAATCATCCATGAAGGAACTAAATTCTTTTTGCATAACACCTGCTTGTACACCAAAAACGTCAGGCCCTTCCCCAGCAGGTAATGATAGTTTTAAAGCGTTTACATAATCGTTGTATTGATAGCTTTTCACTTCCACATGAATCTTGGGGTGAGATTTTTCAAAAGCCGTAACATATTCTTTCACATCCTCCTTACCCGGATTCCAAGTCCACCATACGACTGTCTTCTTGCCTGATGATGATTCGGAATCTTTGGCGGTTGTCGAACTTGAAGAGGAACAACCAGCTAATAACATAGAGGATAGTAAAGAACTAGTAGCAATGATTCTCCAAAATTTTCTTGCTTTCATTTCCATTAAACCCCCTGTAAACATATTATTAACAAAATACTTTTCTCTAGATAATTTATTGAATATATTAAATTATCTGTAATTTATTTGTTAAAGCTATTATAATTTGTTAAAATTGCTATAAACAGGAGTATTCATCAGTAAAACAGGAGTTTTCCGGACAGTTAAAAAGTTAGGGGGATTATATATGAGACCACAATTTCAATATCGTCGATATCAATATATACAACCAAACGAACAATTTTTTATGAATATTAGCTCAAACAAAGATGCTTTTGTCCCTCATACTCATGACTTTTTCGAACTCATTTATATTGTTTCAGGAAAAGGAATGCATATGATTAATGATAAATCTTTTTTAGCTAATGCCGGAGATGTCTTTCTAATTAGAATTGGAGACACACATGCCTTCCATCCTTTAACAAGTGAGAAAACTCCCTTTAAATGGATTAATTGCTTATTTGTTTCCGATTTCATTAATTTTGAAGTTCCCTTACTTTCAGAAACGAAATATTTTGGAACAGATGGATTTGAGATTGATTATTTGTTCAAAATCATGATAAAAGAATATGAGGAAAAAAAATCAGGTTATTTACAAAAAATAAAAGGATATCTTTTAGCCTTATTAACAGAGCTGTCCCGTATGGATTCCGTTCCTATTAATGACAACGCTTACAAAAGTTTAAGTAAACAGAATATGATCAAAGAGGCAGTCAACTTTATTAAAGAAAATTATCGGTATACCATACGAATGGAAGAAATGGCTTCACACCTAAAGATTAGTTCAAGCTACTTAAGCAAGCTTTTTCGAGAGTGTTTAAATGCAAGTGTTCTTCAATATATTACTCAGTTTCGACTGGAGAAAAGTTGTAATCTTCTAGAAACGACTAATTGGACGATCCACCAGATTGCGCTTGAATCTGGTTTTAATGATGAAAAACTATTTCGAACCTATTTTCGCCGTCAATTTGATTTGACCCCTGGAGAATATCGAAAAAAATATCAGCTCATCAATTTAAAAGAACAATGATCAATTTACCCGTAACTGTATCAAATATACCCCCTATTTTGATAAAACAAAATTTTATAATGAAGGTGTAAATAATATCACTTTTCAAGGGGGATTAAGTTTGAAAGTAAAATCTATTCATTTTTCAGATTATCTGGACAAAGTTCATGGCGGTTGGATAGGTAAATGTGTTGGTGGCAATATTGGTGCGGAAGTAGAAAATAACAAGTATTTGATGGATTTAAATGAATCGGAGATTTTTCCTGAAGAAATTCCTCCTAATGATGATTTGGATCTTCAGTTACTTTGGCTCCAAGTGTTAGAAGAAAAGGGTGTTCACTTAACTAGTAAAGATCTTGCAGAAGCATGGGAGAAACACTGTTGGTACCCTTTCAATGAGTACGGTTACTTTTTGCACAACTTTGAGAGAAAAATCGCGCCGCCTGTATCAGGCTGGTTTAATAATCAATACTTTAGTCAATCCATGGGATCTCCTATTCGTTCTGAAATTTGGGGGATGATTTCGATTGGAAATCCATCTTTAGCGATGCAGTATGCCTATAAAGATGCAACATTAGACCATGACACTGAATCAGTGTGGGCCGAACAAATGTTAGCTGCGATTGAGTCTCAAGCTTTCTTTGAATCAGATATCGATACCTTGCTAGACTTTGGTTTAGAACAGATTCCCGAAACTAGCAAACTAAGAAAATGTATTCTTTTCATCCGTGATCAATATCAAAACGGAATGGAATGGCAACAAGCTAGAAAGAATATGTTGGAGAATTTCGGACATCCTGATGCTTCAAAAGCAGTGCAAAATTTAGGTATTACCATTCTTTCATTACTATACGGTGAAAAGGATTTTGGGAAAACGCAATTAATTGCGTTAAATTGCGGTTATGATACGGATTGTACTTGTGCAACTGCCGGTGCGATTTTGGGCATCATTGGAGGAGCTTCTTCTTTACCTGAAGATTGGAAGCAGCAAGCGAAAGATACTTTTGCCTGTGGGATTGATGTGACCCGCCCAAGCAATCGAATCTCCGATTTGGCAATGGATACTTGTCGTGCAGGCGTTGCGGTAGCTCAATCCATTAATTCAAATGTAATAATTGAAGGAATCCCTAATGATTTAGAATGGGAGAAAATACCGTCAGTACAAATGGCTCAAGTCAAAATTTCAATAGATTATAAAGGGAAACCAGCCCTTCATCCTGATCAACCCAAAGAAATTCAATTAATCATTGAAAATTTGACCGAAACAGAAAAAATCGGTGAATTAGTTATCGTAGGTTCTGATGATTATTCCATAAGCCCTGCTTCCGTTACAATTCGATTGCCTGAAAAAGGGGCAATTAAACAACCAGTATATATTCAAGCAAAAGCAAATACTTCTACTTTCTCTAGTGCAGCCATTTTGAATGTCATGGTAAAGGAAAATGCGCAAATAGTGGCAGAAGACCAAATCGGTTTGGCAACAGGGGTACCCTATTATCTTATAGGTCCATATTGGGATCTCTATGATACGACTAGTGAAAATGAGTCCTACTATCACCCCGTTCATAAACGAAAAGCTAGACCACGTGGTGCAGAAAACTTTAACAACTATGTAAGCCTTGATCGAGAGTATATTGCAGAAGGGTCTTTTGAGATTTTACCGGAAGGCCGTGAAGTCTATGCAGCAGAGCATAAGCTTCCTTTAAATGAGTGGATTGGTAAAGAGGGACCTGTATCCGTCTATCTTGTCCAGGATATTGTATCCCCTGATGACCGGGAAGTCAGATTGATGGTTGGAAATAATGATGCCTTTAAAATCTGGGTAAACAATCAAGCCGTTGCCGAATCGAATAAGACATGGTTCTGGATGCCATACAACCATGATATTACCGTTACACTCCGAAAAGGCAAAAATCGGATTGTGACAAAATTAATCCGGACAGGAAAAGACTTTGAGTTTAGCTTGGGATTTGCCAAACCGAAGACCCATGTTCGATGGATCAATGATTTAACGTTTGAAAAAATCAAGGACGTTGACTCATGAGAATACTAGATTCCCATCAGCATTACTGGGATATCTCAAGAAAAGATTACGGTTGGTTGACCCCTGAGACTGGAAGGCTCTATACAAACTATTTGCCAGAACACCTTAAACCATTAAGAGAAAAGTTTAATATTCAATGTACCATCGTAGTCCAAGCAGCCCCAAGTTTAGAGGAAACCAACTTCCTCCTTGAGCTTGCTGAAAAAGAAAAGTCCATTGCTGGTGTTGTAGGTTGGCTAGACCTTGAATCCGATGAATTCCTTGATTGTTTCCAATTCTACCGAAAACACACAAAATTTATTGGGATTCGCCCAATGATACAGGATCTTCCCTCAGACTGGCTTCTGAAGGAAAAAGTCATGGAGCATTTAAGAATCGTAGCGGAAGAGGAGTTCCCTATTGACTTGCAGGCGAACCCGCGGCATTTACCATCCATTCTTTACCTTCTAGAACAACTCCCTTCCTTACGGGGGGTCATTGATCATATCGCTAAACCTCCAATGAAAAAAGGGTTATGGGAACCATGGAAGGGTTTAATGGAGAGAATCGCATCATACCCTAATATAATGTGTAAGATATCCGGTTTAGTCCCTGAAAGAACAGATGCACCCTGGTCAAGAGATACTATAAAGCCTTATGTAGATCACATCATTTCCATATTTGGCACGGAAAGGATTATGTTTGGAAGCGATTGGCCAGTGTGTCTCTATTCCGCATCATTTGAAGAAGTATTTCAGCTATTCCACTCCTTTTTAAAAGCAAGTTGGAGTAAGAAAGCAAGAGAAAATGTTTTTTTTCATAATGCTGCTCGATTTTATAAATTAAGTATTTAATCTACTTAAAAGTCCACGAACTATTTTAATAATAGCGGATTTATAAGAATATAAAGTGCCTTCTGTCCTTGGCTTTCATGGTGTTCCTCCTAAGATCAAGACTGGAAGGCACTTTCTTTTATAGAGTACGAGATTTCCATCAACTTGGAAAACGAACGCATAATTACTGTTTGTCGAGTGAATGGACTGATCAATTATAATTTTCTTCACCAGGCTTCATTACGTCCCTTGAAGCAAAAGATCCGATTGAAATCTAGTTAAAAACTACCGGTCTTATAAACTTGTAATCAGTCCTAAAGAAACTATAAATCTGATCAGATGATTTTGAATGAAAAACGCTTGTTGTGGACTCGGGCTTTCCAATATTTAAGGATAGAGTTACTTGATCATCGTTTGGAAAATTAGGGTCATAGATATGAATGGACAGATTGTGTTCATTCAAGTCATACCCATAGGCAAGAACTTGATGATTTCTTCTTATCTCAAAAGGATTAAGAGATTTCACTCTGACTAAACCAAGTGATGAAGGCTTTCCGTTATCAAGAACATTTTTTATTCTCGGCCATTCCTTTTTCATCAATCTCCATGCCCTTCCGTTCGGTGCAACTCCTATATAGGAAGCTCCATTCCGCCTTCTGCATATTCTTCGCTACTCTTGCGCGCTTCAGGAGAAACAGAAATCTTTTCTAAATGCATATCTGAGATTTGTAAAATATTAAAAAGAGGTCCTTGCTTATGATTTGAATCTATATTAGATAAATTAAATTTATTTAAAGCAACTTTATGAGTATTTTTGTATGCCCTATAGAAAAGGAGCAAAACACCTAAAAATACAAGAATAAAAAAGAATAATTTCATTTAAATCTCCTCCTCCATCCAATTAAAAAGAAACCGAAAAGGGATATTTTATCAGGAATTAATGGAGAAAAATGACGCCTTATATGAAATTTACTGAAAATCGTTAAAACGATTATTATTTACTCAAACTAGGTTAATTATTTTTCCAATTTTTACTCTATTTTATTGTCATTTAAAAGGCATAAAAAAGCTGCTTCCTTCTTAATCTAAAATTGTTATTTCAAAAAAAAGGAAACCTTTAATTTAATAAAGTGCAGGTGCTTCGATTTACAATTATCACCAAGAATATATCACTCATGGGGTCGACCTAAATGGTTTACAAAATATATATTCAAAATCATATTCAGCAGCATTTTAATTTTTCTGATAAAAAAGTATTGGATTTTGGAGAGGTACCGGAGCAAACTGCACCCTATGTACACCTGAACATTATTTTGGGATAGATCCTGATTCATACAGGATTGAATATGCCAAACGATTATATAACCAGTACCGATTTGAAACTTTCATGGCAAATGAACTTCCTGCAGACAACAATAGCTTTGATTTTATTTTAATTATTGCTGTACTGCACCATATCCCTCCAGAAATGGTTTATGGTTATATAAAAGAATTCAAGCGGTTCTTAAAACCAGAAGGTAGAATTGTAGTTATGGAACCCTGCTTGTTTAAAAAGTCTCCAATCAGTAATTGGTTTATGAGATCGAATGATAAAGATGATTACATTTTGAGAGAAGAAGAGTATCTAAATTACTTTTTAAAGGAAAAATTCCGATGCAAGGTTCTAAAAAAATTTCAAAAGTGTTTTTTTATAATGAGTTGTATTTTTCAGCCTACTTATAATTTCTTGGAGTAAAGTATTTAGGAAGTGATTGAAGATATGAAGGGACAAAGTGTCGTGACAATCCATGTTATGTTATTACTGGTTGTTAACGCCGTTTTTATTTGGTCAATTATCAAGCCTGCCAGCTATTTGTCATGGGCATTGGAAGCCACTCCGGCCATTATCGTTTTGATGATCGCACTATCCACATACAAAAAGTTTCGTTTAACTACTCTCTCTTACATCATTATTGCTATTATGGCTATTTTGATGTTTGTCGGCGGCCATTACACCTATTCAAAGGTTCCTCTCTTTAATTGGCTAAAAGATACTTTTGATTTTAAAAGAAATCACTACGATCGATTTGGACATTTTATGAAAGGCATGTTTAGCATTGTAATAAGAGAAATATTATTAAGGAAAACCCTTTTAACAAAAGGCACCTGGTTATTTTGGATCGTTACAAGTATTTCTCTGGCCATCTCTGCTATATATGAAATTGTTGAATGGATTAGTTTTGTGATAGGCAAGGGAGGAAAAACTGCTAAAAACTTTCTAGGGAACCAAGGCGATATATGGGATGCACAATGGGATATGGTATTAACCTTAGCTGGTACATTCATTGCATTACTTTTCCTATCCAAACTGCATAATAGGTTGTTGCGAAAAGAATTAGGAAAAAGTCATTCAAACTTCTAAGAACTGGACTCTAATTATAAAAATAAAAAAACAAAATTAATTAACCTAAAAAAGTACCATCTTTTTCACTCCTGGATTATCTACAGAAAATATTTTGATAAAAAAAAGATGTCATGAAAAAACCTATTTGGTGGTATTTAAATTATTGTTGGGGATTAATTCCTTAGAAAACTCAGTTAATCCAACGATATTCGGCATCGGGGTTTTTCCCATTCCAATATTATTAAATAAATTTTGTATTGGTCTCACCATATTTCTGTTTCGATTTCTGCCTAATCCATATGCTGCAACACTTAATCCCAAACCTAATAAGGTACCCCACATTATCCCCCTATTGTTTCTTCTTCTTCTGCCAAACATATTTAAAAAAGGTTGTCTTCCACCAATATTCAAAAGCGTGAAAAAAACAAAAACCTAATCAAGCAAATGAATGTTGATTAGGTTTTGTTCTTTGTTTTCTATTAAAACCATTGTTGATTTGTCTTCTACTTATTTATAAGAATGGGTAGATCGCATTAGC
>NZ_NUNF01000062.1 GCF_002585305.1 Bacillus sp. AFS037270
GTCGGTGGCGCTGTCGTCGGCGGCGCTGTCGTCGGCGGTACTGTCGTCGGCGGCACTGTCGTCGGCGGCACTGTTGTTGGCGGCACTGTTGTCGGCGGCACTGTTGTCGGCGGTACTGTCGTTGGCGGTACTGTCGTCGGCGGTACTGTCGTCGGTGGCACTGTTGTTGGCGGTACTGTCGTCGGCGGTACTGTTGTTGGCGGCAGCCACCAAGGGAAGTTATATTTTTTTTCGTGTGTTCCCATTTTATTTAAAGTAAATAAATATTTAGTTGTGATTTCAGATTCTTGTAGAAAATGTAACAAAAAACTTGCTTCATTCCTGTTATCTCTAAATATTAAAAATCTATTATCATCTTTATATTTGTTACAATGATTTGTTACTTTAGGATCCAAACGGGACGAGTTTATTTTTATATACAACGCCCTTCCCCCTCTCATAGGAAACTGTTACTTACTATTAATTTAACTATTTAGTTTTAAAAGATTTTAATCTATGGCGTATGCTTCAAGTAATCCCGAATATCAGACATCATCGGTCGTTTATCGGCTCTTGATTCCACTGAGCGATTAAGCTGCGCCAAACAAATGACGGGGCAATTAAAATCCTTCGCCATCGTTTTCAAAGATTTAGATATTTCCGTGACCTGTAGGTGGGAATTTCCTCCGTACATTTGACCTGATTGGATCAATGTTAAGTAATCAATTAAAAGGATCGGTTTCTTGGCTGGAAACTGATTCATCATTTTCCGCGTTTTTGCTCTTATTTCGGCAATGGATTGTCCTGCCCCATCAAAAATTTGCATATGGGTATTATTGAGAGCACTAATCACATCAGACCATTTATCCTTTTGACTTTGACTGAGCATTCTTTTCGGATCCCGCATTTTTGCACGGTTAAAACCCCCTGTTGAAGCCATTAATCGGGTGGTAATAAGCTTTTCAGGCATTTCCAAGGAAAATACGAGTGGCAAGTAACCTGCCCAACCTGTCATTTTGGCAAAATGAAGCATCACATCGGTTTTCCCCATCGAGGGTCTTGCGGCTAGTATCGTTACTTCCCCGTCCTGGAACCCTCCTGTCACTTCGTCGAGCTTTATGATGCCCGTTGTGGCACTTTTCAGCGTTGCTTGATCTTCCCAAGGTGCCTCATAGATATGGGACAAAGCTTGTTGTAAAGACGTGTGATCCACCATCTTCATTTGATTAATCTTGTCCAATTTGGCAATGACTTTTGCAATCTCCCAATCGTTCAGGGCTGCAATCGTCAAGATATTTCTCTTCTCCCGTTCCTTCCATAGGTCAAGAATGAGCTTCTCCGTGCCTTCAAATTTTTCAAGATCCGCAAACGATAACAGCCCGATAGGTAAGACATTCCCCCGAATGAATCGAGATGTGGTAAGGTAGTCAAGGTGATAAATCAATATTCTTACCGGCCCGGTTTAACTCGACCATTTTTCTCATTAATTCTTTATGCCGTGTACTTTCTAGCTGTTCAGGCTGGACCACGGTATCCTTGAGTAAATACCCTGCTTTCATTAAGCACCCTAAGAACACTTTTTCCACCACACTCATCACTCTTCACCCGCCGTTAGATCGAGTTTAAAACCACTTGGAATTTGTCTCCCGGAGGTATCGTAGATTGCTTAAGCTTGGGCATAGGTTTTTGGTTGTTCTCATGATACGAATCTATTTCTTCAACCGTCAGAAGAGATTCATTTTCCCAGTTTTTCAGAATTCCAACCACATAACTCAGCCTTCGCTTGTTATTGGCACAGGCAATATTCATCGCTTTTAAAATGACCTCTTTCGGCTGTAGGAAGCTGGAATCCTCTAACCAAGCTAACAGCTGCTGTTTCGCATTGATGTTTGAAAAACCAAATCCATTGTAGTCCCAAAACTCAACGATTTCTTTCACATCTTTTTGATTACTATGTAATGGATTCTCGATGTCTGGATTTTTCTCTAGATTCAGATTAAAAGATTCTTGTTGTTGTTTTTCTTTTTCTTCTTCTTTTTCTTTTTGTCCACCTGTCGTATAACGATGCGTTAACGTATCGTCACACACTCCATATGGAGGTTCTAGATATGTATCCTTTTCATCTTGGCCGCTAGCATCGTTGCCGAACATCATCTCTTCTTGTTCACAAAAAGATTCATATAGGCTGCGAATTTCCTGTTTTTGAATAGGTTCCAAAACATATTGAATTAGTGAGAGATCCTCTACCTCCTTTAACTCGGAAAAAATACAATCCATCACTGGTTTTCCTCCTTTATGAAGATTATCTTTTCCCCAGTTTTTAATCGCGAGTTCTCTCGTCTCAGGATTGTAGCGGATCAACTTGTGATGCAGGATAAATCGTTCCATTATCGAATGAACACTCTCAATCGAATAGCCGAGATCGAAGGCCATTTGTTTTTTGGTAATCTTATAGATTCCAATTTGAGTTGTATGTGGATTCGTTAGAAGATAGAGGTAAAAATATTTATCCTCCGGGGTCATCTCTTCTGAAACAATTGGATTCTTCCAAAAATCAGTACGTACCATTCTAAACTTTGCCATCTTTCCATCACTGCCTTTCTTCTATTAAAATTCCTTCATGCTTGATATATAAATAAATGAAGAAAATGGTCATATGTTTTTCAATAGAATGTGAATAGTTTATGACACTATTTCTTCACCTTGTCCTTTGAGGCGGCTTTATGTAAAAGCCTCCGTCTTTTAGCACTTCTACCATATCGAGATTTGCAGGCCAAAGCGAATTTCACTTTTTCGAATTTGAGGACACTTTTAGCGTTTTTTGCGATTTAGCGCGATTTTTGTTCCTTTTTTGTGTGGAGGCATTTATTTTTCTTAGGTTATAGGAAAATCCTACAGAATTTACAGCAATTGGCCATTCTCAAACCAAATGGTGTAAAGCTCTCGAACTGAATATTCATCCATTCAGGTATTGGTTAAAGAAAATGGTTTAAATCCATATTATTATCTATTTGAAAATTTACCCAACATTGATCTGACAGATAAAAGTGCCTTGGATGAATTACTGCCTTGATCAACAACACTTCCTATCCTTTGTATAGTTTTTAAAAACTTACCTAATAATAACGCGATCCCCATCTGGATGACAGGTGGGGATTATTTTTGGCTCACGTTTAATAAGAGTACAAATATATAAACGAGGTAGAATTCCCCTCAAAAATATTTTTCGGACAAGGCCGTATATTAGCCTTTACGAGTAAATATTTTTTTCATAATCTATAACAAGTTTAATTGAAAGGAGGACATACAAGTGCAATTAGATTATAATCAAGCATTGAGATTAGAAGGCAAAATGATTAAGTATAAAAATGAAAACAATAAATGGTCGATTGGAAGAGTTGCAAAGGTGACGAAAAAAGGTCTTGAAATTGAGGAATTAAGTTCCTCTAGTTCAAGTAATGGCTACGGTTATGGTTTTTGGGGACCAGGACCATGTTTTAGAGCACCCGTTTTCTTCCCATTTGTGAGTATCAATTTTTTCCCTTTCTTTTTTTGGTAAGAAAAAAGAGATATAATCACTATAAAACTAATTTTGATTAGTTCTTTAATCCCTTCCTTTTGTAGAAATTCTCCTTCATAAAAAATAAGCCAATATGTAAACAAAGTATTGTTTTTATTGGCTTATTTACATACTATAGTTTTGTTATACCGCCTATCCCCACATATCCCTTATTTGCATTAAAAATCATTTGGCCTTCCGTTTATTTCAAAAATTCATACTATTAATATTACTATTACTATTATTTTCACCTAATGTGAACGTTTGTGTCCCAGTCCATTGAAATTTTTGGAAATTCCTTTGCTTCCTAACTCCTCTATTTATGTAGTAAAGAAATGCTCGATTCGAGGAGATCCCTTTTATAAGGGTTTCCACTTGATATTTATAATAAAAAGCATTGCAAAGAATGCAACACTTTTTAGAGAAGTAAATTAATATTGTTCTTTTGATCAATATGAAGAGATCCATCAGTTTGGATTTTCGCATAAAATACATCTGAAAGCGATACACCAGATTGTTTTAATTGATCATCGAGCCATGTTTGGGATAAGTTTAGCTTTTGTAAGCTTTTTTCCATAACTTTTCCATCTATAATACAAAAAGTATGATCCTTTTTCCCCGTTTGAACCTTTTCAGCCTTCATCCGCCGATGCCAGACGATGGTCAAGGTTCCTTCGAGCCATGACGGAATCTGATCTAAACTAGTAAGCGTTACGCCTTTCTCTATTACCATCACTTCGGTCTGAAAAGATGTGCTCTCATTTTTCAATGTAACATCATATCTTCCAGGAGCAGGGAGTGTATAGTGCGAATAGGGAGTTAAAAAGGTTCCAGTGCCTTTGCATTTTGATTCGTAAGAGTGCCCGATGAGATAGGGCAGCTCCTGGACATTCCCATCTAACAGTAGTTGTCTGATACGAGTCGAACTGATTTTTTCTCCTTTGTGCTCCACCTTATCGACCGTAGTTACCTCAATCCGATCTCCGGAATCTTGTTTTAGTGTATCCATATTTCCTGCACCTCGGCTGCCATAAGAAAAGTCATATCCTGCTACAGCATGAAATACACCCAGATTAACTAGGTATTCCTTTACAAATGCCTGAGGTGACAACCCTGAAAACTCTCTATCGAACTCCACAAGGTAAAAAGTATCAACACCTAGTTCACAAAGCCTTTTTTCTTTTTCGGACTGCGGCATTAAATAGTGAAAACACGCCTTCCCCCCGATGACCGTTTTCGGGTGAGGAAAGAAACTCATGACTGAAAGAGAGACTTGTCTTTTCTTAGCTTCCTGCCATGCGGTTTGAATCACTTTTACATGCCCATGATGGAGACCGTCAAAACACCCAAGTGCCATAACATTTGCGCTTGCTATTTCCTGATAAGCAGCCAAATTTTCCTTATTTAAATAGATCGTTTCCATACAGTCTCCTTTCATGTTCCAAAAATGAAATCAGCTTATACTTCTGCCAATGCACGGTATTTTCCGTTGAAGAAAACAAGCGGTTCCTTCTCTTCAAGGTGAATATCGGTTACTTTTCCAATAAACAAAGTATGATCTCCTTCCACATGCACCGTGGATACTTCACAAGCCACCTGTGCGGTCGCGCCTGCTAACACGGGTTTGCCATCTAGACGATCAAAAACAACTTCACGAGGTTCCTTGATTTGTCCCGCAAAAATCATCGATAGCTCCTGTTGATCCGCAGCTAAAATATTCACGGTAAAGATCTTGCTTTCCTTGATTTTATTTAAAATTTTTGCTCTTTCTCCAATTGAAATGACAACGAGCTTTGGATCAAGGGATACAGACATGAAGGCATTTGCTGTCATACCATGTATATCTCCATCAAGTTCTGTGGTAATCACGGTTACTCCTGTTGCGAATTTTCCCATTGCCGTTCGAAATTGACGATCATCCATTTCTATCAACCTCCCAAGATTATTTTTATGTAGCAGGAATATTGAAATTACCCACCTTTACTTTTCGAAATCCTCCATCACACGTAAGGCTCATCCTAATGATTCATTATTTAATAAATCTTAAAATATTCTCCACGAACGGCTCGGTTTTTTCGATTTGTGTCCAATGGCCGCACTCATTAAATACATGTAGTTCTGCATGTGGAAGCAATTCAATAAGACGATAGCTTGTATCTTCAATAGGAATAACCCTGTCATTAAAGCCATGGAATAATAGTGTTTGTACGTTTATGCTTTGAATTTGTTCATCCGTTAACGCCAATTCGTCCAGTTTTTGTTGGCGAGGCTCTGGGAACATGGCCGAAAATGCATCTTTCACCTCAGGTTCCATACTAGCTTCATAGCGAAGACGGACTAGTTCTTCATTTTTCGCTGCTTTTTCATCATAAGAGAATAGCTCGATTAATTCTCGCATGGATTGCAAACTTGGCTCATAACCCCAAACACGTTCTAACCCTTCTGAAATTTGGTGCTTGATGCCAACACTCCCCATTAAAATTAATTTTTTCACCAGGTCCGGTCTATGGTAGGCAACATGGAGTGCTAATGCGCCGCCCATTGAATTGCCGACTAAGTGAACAGGCTCATCAGACACGGATTCAATAAAGCTAATTAAATGCTGTACCCACAATTCAACGGTATATTGATGATCGGGGAGTTTATCCGTCTTACCAAAACCAATAATATCTGGTGCAAATACATGATAGGATTCACTTAAGCGTGGGATAATTAATCGCCAGTTTGCGAAGGCAGATACACCTGGTCCTGACCCATGTATTAAAATAATTTTTTCTGCTCCACTCCCTTCCTCATGATAGTGTGTGTTAATCCCATTCACATCCATATATTTTGTGATAATCGTCATAACCCATTGCTCCTTCCATCTATTAAAAAAGAGATAGAGGAAACTATTGAAAGCTTCCTCTCGCTTTTAGATTCCATACATTGTGAGCTTGTCCGTTAGGGAGAAGTCCATGTTTCCCCTTTCAACAAGCTCACCTTTAACGATTCGCCATCGTTTATTTTATTGGTGCAACTTCCTTTTTCCTCACTGGTGTTCCATATTCAAAGAACTCTTGTGGTAAATTAGAACCGTACCAAATAATGGCATGCTCTAAATCTTTCCCTTTCCATTCAACCGTTTTCCAATCTGGGTCAAAAATTTGATAACCCGTGTCACCGAATAATTCAACACGATTGCCCCCAGGTTCGATCACATATAGGAAGTAAGCCTGAGAGACACCGTGCTTGCCAGGACCTGCTTCAATTTTAAAGCCGTGCTCTACCAATAATTCACTTACATCCATTAAATGTTGGGGATACCCGTACCAGTAGCAAATATGATGCAATCTTCCCTTTTCAGCTAACGCATCTCCCATGATGGCCACTTCATGCACTAATGAGTTTGAACTTAACCATGCTGCTACATCTGTATTATCATCATTTAGAATACGTTCGCGCACTTTAAATCCAAGTGCATTTTCTAAAAACTCAACGTTTTTATTTGTCTCGTTCGCCAGTACATTCACATGGTCTAAGCGACGTACAGGTACTCCGCGACGTGGACGTTTTTGCGGTCGATTCAGAAGTGGTGTTGCCTGCTCTTCATTCGGTTTGAAATATTCAACCTCCCAAAGAATTTCCATTTTATGACCATCTGGCGTTGTGAACTGATACGCTGGTCCATGACCGACATCGCCTTCAATCCAGCCCGTTCCATAACCTGTCGCTTCAATCTCTCGTACACGACGCTCTAGAGCTTGTGGAGAAGTAGCACGCCATGCCACATGCCCAAGACCTGCTTCCTCATTTTTGGTAATGATCAGTGTATGATGATAAAAATCCTCGTAAGCACGCATATAAACAGAATCACCTTGTCGGTGCGATTCTTCCATCCCTAAAATCTCTTTAAAAAACCAAACGGACTCTTCTACTTTAGGACTATAAATTTCAATATGTGCCAAATGTGCCACGTCAAAAATAGGTTCTTTCATCATTTCACATTCCCTCCAAAGTTTTATTTACCAAATTGGGTTTCCTTTAAAGCCAAAGATTGACTTGCCATATGAGCCAAGCGCATCTTCGTAATGGTGTGTCGGATGAGAAGCCGCTGTCATAATGTCACGCACAAACAATTCGGTAGGCTGCCCTTTAAATACGGAGTTTCCACCTAAAGTTAGTAAAATACGGAGCGCCATCTCAGAAGTCGTTTTTGATATATGCGCACGAATCCCGAACAATCTTTCACGCTCTTCTTCATCCAATGTACGAATGCGATTTTGTTGATAATACGTTAACCTTTCAACATAATCATTTGCTAAGCCTTTTAAGGAACTTAATTGTAGCTTTAATTCCGCCAATACACGTTGACTACTAGCTGCTTCTTTTTCATTTGAATTATTGTTAAAAATACGAATCCGATTTTCTGTTTTTTCTTGGAAAATATCAATCAATCGTTCTATACCGCCAATCTGAATAAATTGGAAGCCCATTAAGAACCATGGGATATATGGTACATTGAAAATTTGATAGTCAGGCTCAAAATTGCCATCTACCGGGCCTGCACCGTTAATAACACGGGCTGCATGGAAAATTCGATTCGGCGGTATGTAAACGTTATTAACTTTCACCGCGTTACTCCCTGAGCCACGTAAGCCCATTGCGTCCCAGTTATGGACGATTTCCGCTTCCTCTTTATTCAAAATAAATAAACAATATTCTGGCTCTGTCCCATCCTTTAGCTGGGTGATTGCGCCTAGTCCAATCCAATCACTCCAAAGCACTCCACTACAGAAGTTCCATTGCCCTGAAAGGCGATAGCCTTCGCCATCCTCTGTTACTTTCCCAACAGGGGCAAATACATCAGCCATTAAGCCACCATGTCCATACAATTCATCACGGCTTTCTTTTGGTAAAAAGGCAACCCAGGTTTCATGAATAACAAAGAAATAACTTAACCATGCAGCGGCGATACTATGATTCGCGATTGTGCGGATCATTTCGCCAAAAGTAAAGTAATCTAAATCTTGGCCGCCATATTCTTTTGGTCGTAAAAGTTTATGAAACCCAGCTTCTTTTATTTTTTCAATTACTTCATCTGGAAGCTTTGAATCTTGATCTGCCTTTAAAGCGTATTTCTCAGCTAATAATCCGACTTCCTTTGCCATCATAAGAAGTTCTTCTTTGTTGGGAGTCTTTTTCACTTCTAAAAGATTAACTGCCATATACCTTCCTCCTTTAAAGTAAACGTTTTCAAATTCCATAAAGCTTCTACCACTGATTTGAATTATAATATTTAGAATATTTTAAATATACCTACGATACATATTGAATTTTGATTGTTTTTAAAACGTTTCCTACTAAATACTATCTTTATATATTTAATTGGATTGCGTAAACTAGAACAAAAGCGCAAGCGCCTTGGTTAGCCCCGACAAGCATAAGACGAGCCGGCNNTGACCTCGAGGGGCTAGGCGCTGGAGCTGGACGTATCTAAACCTGTAAAAAGTTATCCACAAGTAGTAAATCTATAATTTCCTAGAACACGAAAAAGCCTTGTCCATCAACAAGTGATTGGGCAAGGCCTTATATGTTAAATCTCAATTTTTCCTTTTGCTTTTAAAATATTGATGGCTAAATAAAGCGTGAAGGCATATTGTGTGTCATTCAGATCATGGTTTAAAATCTCACTAATTTTGGCCAATCGATAGCGTAATCCGCTAATCGACATGGATAATTCCTTCGCGGTATTGTTAATACTGCTACCATTATCTATATAGGCATATAACGTTTTTATTAACTCAAATTCATTGTCATCTACTTCTAACAACCTACCAATATGTTGATTCACAAAGCGCTCAATCAACACATCATCTTGTATCTGGAATAAAACGCTTTCAATTCCAAGCTCTTCGAAGTAATATACATTTTTTCGATTGTTTGTTGTACGTAATGCCGCCAATGTCTCCTTATATAGCGTGACCGTTTGTGAAAACTCCTGGATGACAGAACTTACACCAACAGAGATCCTATATTTTGGGAAGCGCCGTGAACAATGCTTTAACAATTGATCAATAAACGTAGACTGTGATAGATGCAAACTTTCAAAAGTAGGGTACTCCATTAGTATAATAATTTTGTTGAGTTTTTGTGAAACGATTGAATTGATCTTGCACTCTTTCAAAAATAGATGAATATGACGAATCAATTCTTCATTAAACGCGATTTCATGTTCGATTTTTGATTCCTTTACAAATCGTTCTAACGTTATCATCCAATATGTTGAGGAAGGATTGAAATCTAAATAATAGGCGATTTTATACATTTCTTCCTTTGCTAATCGACCTTCCAAGATATCATTTAAAAAGCTCCGTTTAATCGTTTGCTCCGTATTAACTTTTATACTTTCATTCATTAATATAAGCGAAGACGTTATGGCGGCCTTTTCAATAATCATATAATCAAGCTCATTAGGCTGATTCTCTCCCGTATAAACAAAAGAACAATAGCCTTTCATTTGCTCTCCATTAATAATCGGGGTGCGTAACAAGGAAAGCTTTTCTGAATAACGTACAAATGCCGTGTTCGAATCTCTAAATGTATGTAAAGTAAGTGGATTTGGAAGGTTTCCCGATTTTACTATAATTTGGTTATATTCATCCTCAATAAAGACTGTTAAACCAGTCGTTTCAAATAAAATATCAACCACTTTTTGTAACCCTTGGTTCGACAGTAGTTCCTCAATTAATTGCCGGTGTATATCGCTCGCTTTACTTAAATGGTCCCGCTCGATTTTTAATTTCGCTGTTATTTCATCGAGTTCCTTGATCATGCTATTTGCTTGATAATAACTCAGGTCACTCGTAATTTCTTCTCCCCATTTTTCAATTGGCATACAAATACATTTGCATTGCTCGCTGCCCATCGCACGACATTCAACTTCCTTAACAAGGATCGGCTGTTGCAACACTTTTGATAAGTAACCGCTCGCATATCCACACAAGGTATAACAAACAGGCTCTTTACTAAGGCCTTTGGCTTTTAAATATTGAGACGCTTCAAACGTATTAATCCAAAGGACTTCAATAAAATTGCACTTCTTATTCTCATCAAAGCTCATTTCCAAAATTTCCACTTTATTTAAGTAACCATGCAACCTGTGAAATTTAGGACCTGCATGGACCAAATCCATCTCATCGTCCCATTGCAATGACATGGCTTTTTCTGCATCACTCACACCACAATGCCAGCCGTAGCGAATAAATACGCCCCTTGTTCGTTCCTCGCCTATGACCGTAATGAGCTCATTTTTCAAATTGGTTCTTGCTTCAATAGGGATTGAAATTATTCGTTCATAAAATTCATTCAAAACTGTTTCTTTAGGTGATTCAAAAGCATTCTTTATGTGCATTGGCTTAAAACTCATTTTTTTCTCAACCCCTTAGTTTGTGCTCAATCGAACAAATGAATAGTTATCATATACCACGATGGAAATTCTATTCTTTCACGTTCACATTTTTTTGTTTTGCACTCTATGCTACCATAATTTAGAGGGTACAATTTTCATTCTAACATATTTTTCTGAAAACTTAGATATTATTAAGTGAAATTTAAGCTAATCCTCAACAACTATATCACTGTCGTACAATCCGATGGAAAAGATTATGCCCTTGAGATGATACATGATGTCTAACTACGTTCGAGCGCTGAACCGCGAAAACCGACGGCGCATCGGCGTCGTCGGTTTTCGTGTTGAAGCTCTTCTCCGCCCGGCAGCGGCACGATGCCGGTACCCAGTGGAGCTTTTTACATGCCATACTAAATAAAACTTTGATTTTGTTCTAAGCCAGCATTTCCCCAATCTGAAGAGGATTTGCTGCAAACGGCTTACCTGCCGTCCCCTTCTCTTCCATTCTACTTATCTACTTAATTGTCATATGATCGATTTTAATAGGTGGTATGCCATTAAACTGATGTGTATTACGCATCGGCAATGCTTTAATCGTCCCAAATTCATTTCGAATCTCAACTTGCTTCATCGAATGATAAAAGACTACAGTATGTCCATTTGGCTCAGCAACCTTTAAGCATGAACTAAGACCTGGATAGATACCTTCAGCCACATACTCATTTCGAATACCCATTTGTGATTGTGCCATTCTTTTAACTCCAGTAAAAACTCTTTACTCGAATCTCGTCAACCACTCTCTAAATCCTTTTTCAAAACAAAAGCAATTTCCCCATCAACTTTAGGTTGGAACAATGTTTTCAGTGAAACATCTCTCCAACCTTCACTTCCATAGAATGAAATAAATGACCATAATCAGGTTGATCCACTCCAAGTAGGTTTTGCATCGCTATAGAAGTAAGCCCCATTTTCTTACCACTAATCATTTCGCCAGCTTTCAGTGTCGAAGCCTTTAAAGCAGCCATTACCTCTGGCTTATAATATTTTCCTAAAAAATGTGGAACCTCATCGACTAAACCTTCAATAAGTCGCTGTCAAATAGCAGTAGAGCTTATTTTTTCTCCTAGATAATCCACACACTCAACCTCGGAAAATTCTACCTATTGAATCAGATGGACAGATATTCATTATAAATATGATTTCTTAAAATGTAAGTTGATGTTTTAAATAAAACAGAATTAGAGCAATTCTGCTCTAATTCTTTTATTACTTCAATAGATTAATAAGTAACGCCTATTAACCCCAACCAATACCTTGATAGCCATATAAATTGCGACCATAAGTGTAAACAGCATCCTCATACAAAGAAGTAACATGTGTGGCAACTGCAATAATGTCACGTACAAATACTTCAATCGTGTCATTCTTTGTTAGAGATGCCCCGCCAAGTGATACCATTACTGTCGTAGCAATATCCTGACAAATTTTGATGATTTCCGCACGAACTGCAGAAAACTCACCTTTTTCATAAGGACCTTCTGTTTCATACGTCGCTAATAAATCGTAATAGTGATCCATTAATCCATTCGCTTTTTTATATTGAAGCATAAGCTGAGCTAGAATTCGTTGACTACGTGGAGAATCTTTTTCATTCTCCCCATGGAGACGGACTCGGGCTGCTGTTCTCTGCTTATACTCATCGATTAAACGTTTGGCTCCACCTAATGCCATATTCGGGAATCCAAGATAGAATGCTGAAAAGTATGGCACATGATAATATGGATAGTCTGGATCATAATTAGAACCCACTGGCGGACGACGTGTATCATTCGCAACCTCAAGTCTTAAAACGCGCCTTCTTGGAATAAATACATCCGATGCAACTACCTGGTTACTACCTGAACCACGTAAACCAAATGTATCCCAGTTTTCATTTACTTGGACTTCTTCTTTACGCATGAATCCCATGATAAATTCAGGACGATCCCCTTCAGGTAATTGAGCAAATGCCCCTAAACCAATCCATTCTGCAAACGCAACACCACTTGTATAGTTATAAGTACCAGTTAACCGAATTCCGCCATCTACAACAGTTACTTGTCCAACAGGTGCGAAAACATCAACGATTAAACCGCCTGATTTTATCATTTCATCTCTACCTTGTTGTGGAAGGTGTGATGGTAAAGAGTTGTGTAATGGGAAGAAATAGCTTACCCACGCAGCAGAGATATTATGGTACGCAATTGTGCGTACAATTTCTCCTAGGCCACGTAATGATATTTGTGGTCCTCCGTATTCTTTTGGAAGCATTGCACGTGTAATACCTGCTTCAATCAACTTATTAACAAAGTTTTGAGAAACAGATGCAATTAGTTCTGAAGTTACTAATTCTGATTCAGCTAGTTTGCCAGCTTCACGAGCTTTTTCAATCAATTCTAACTCTGTTTCAGTAAACCGCTTATTCAATACTTGCCCTTGAACTGTCATATATGAGCCCCCATTCTGTTTTGTTTTTATTATTAAAAGAATTCTCTCACTGCTGATAAAAACTCGTTCTTTTTCTCTACCTGAATCCAATGTCCACATTGAGTAAATAATCGTAATTGAGCATTTGGCAGGTAGTTCATCATAGCAAGGCTGCTCTCCTTCGCAACAAAACGGTCATTATAGCCATGCAACAGTATAAATGGTTGTTGCATTTGTTTTAAGGCATTTGGTGGAATAATGGCCTCACCTGGTCCAGGGAACATATTATGATTATATGATTCTCTAATTTCTGGTCTTTGCACCATTTCATAACGGATTTTTAAAATATCATCTAAGGAATCCTGTATCAATGACGAATCATGCACGAACCATGTAGTAAGGTTACGTAAGTTTTCGAAAGTCGGATTTTTATAAAAACCAACCATACGTAAAATTTCAGCCGTTGGTGGAGCGTCTCCACCTGCACTTCCCATTAACATTACTTTTTTAACTCTTTCTGGTGCATGTAGTACAACATTTAAAGTTACATAACCACCCATAGAGTTCCCAATTAGATTAAATTCATGGATATTCTTTTTATCTAATAGCTCAAGAACTTGGTCCACTCGACATTGAGTCCATTCCCAAAAGGTTTTAGGATGGATGTCTGGATGCTCGGTATGACCAAAACCATACATATCTGGTGCAATGACATGATATTCTTCTGAAAGTTCATTAAGGATATACTGCCAATTGCTAATAGAATTGGCTCCTGGTCCTGATCCATGTAAAAATACAAGAACCTCTTTATTTTCTGTTCCGGTCTCACAATAAAAAGTTCGATAATTTCCTGTATCAAGAATTTCTGTTTGATATACCACGTTGACACCTCCTAGGCTTCAGTTGATTCTTCATTGCCAATAACTGCATCTTGTCCCCAATAAGTTAAACCAACTTTTAAATCCTCTGGAGTCCATTGAACAGGCTCCCAGTCTGGTTCAAAAATTAAATAACTTCCTGAAAACAGTTCGATACGGTGATTACTTCCTGGATCTTTAACATATAAGTAAATCGCTTGAGAAATACCATGTTTCCCTGGACCAACAAACTCGATGCCATACTCACTTAAAATATCAGCTGCTCGTAAAATGTCTTGTGCATTATCGAACCAATAAGCAAGGTGGTGCAAACGGTTTGGTGTTTCCGCTTCTGGTTCTGCCATTACCGCGATATCATGTACTAGAGGAGTTACACTTAACCAACCAGCTTGAATAACACCATTTCCTAAATCTACATATTCACGTAATTTAAAGCCTAAATTATCTATTAACCATTTATGAATGACAGCTGGATCTTGAGAAGTAGCTAAATTGACATGGTCGAATCGTCTAGGTGAAGCACCTTTACGCCACGATTTATATACTTGGTTTTTAAGTACAGACTTACGTTCTTGGTCAGGTTTTGTTTTTTCCATCTCATAGTAAATTTCAAATGGATGTTCACTTGGTAATTGGAAACGGATTGCTCTACCTTGTCCAGCTTCAACACCCTTTTCAACCCAAGTTACTTTAGCTCCAGCAGCCTCTAACATTTCAGCAAATTTCCCCACATCCTCAGGACGTTTCGTACGCCATGCAATGTGATCTACTTTTGATTTTCCCCCTTGTGTTAACGACAGTGAATGATGTTCAAAATCTCCCCATGCTCTAAAATAATGTGTACCATTCACTTCCTCTGTTTCTTCAAGACCTAATACTTCAGTGAAGAACCATAGTGATTTCTTTAAATTCGGAGTAATTAATGCTATATGCCCTAACTTTGCAATTTCTGGTAACATAAATACATCCCCCTTGAACAGTTATTGTTTTACAACTTCACTATACAAGAGTTAAAATATTCTGATAACGAACTATCCGTCTGGAAATGAAAACGTTATCAGTATGATTCGTTTGGTTTTTTTATACGAAATTTTTGCTATATAATAATAAATACTATTTACTTGCATTCTATTAGATGAGAATTAGTATTGATAAATTGTTTAATGCGGATTTGTCATAAGGGGGATCATTAATGAGTTCACAAATCGTAACTATCAATAAAACTACCTTTCAATCCGAATATGATATGGATAACATTGTCATGACAAGGGCGATTGTCCATTTACGAAATGAACTATTAAACACCGTCGATGATGAAAAAGCTAGAGAATTAATGTTCGAATATGGCTATGAATTGGGGAAAACAGAAGCCATGTTAATGAAAGAAAAATATTTCAACATAAAGGAACTGATTAACCAAGGTCCTATTTGTCATTGTAAAAAAGGTCATTTTACTGGTTCTATTTTCGAAGGATATATAGAGCTTTACGGGGATGATACGATTAAAACGATTCAAGGAACTGGAACATGGCAGCAATCATTTGAGGCGTTGGAGCATTTAAAACAATTTGGCCAAAGCGACAAACCAGTTTGCGACATACTTATTGGATTTGCCTCAGGTTATATGAGTACGGTTTGTCAATTTAAAGTGAATGTTGTGGAAAAAACTTGTGTTGGAAAAGGTGATGAAAATTGCACTTGGGATATATATACAGTGCAACCGTTAGTAGAAAAATCTTCTAATGATCATACACAGGGGAAGAACTTCGATTTAATCGAATTAAGTAATATTCAAATCAAATTAATTCAATCTATAACAGATGGTGCTTCTATTGAGGAGGTTCTCCAACGAGCATTCCTTGCTTTTGATCGCAAATTTGTTATCGAAGATATCTTTTTTAATGTTGCACATTTTATTGGTCTTGATAAAAATGAGAAAAATCTAATCCAACAAGATATGTATAATTATGATCAGCAGCAGCGTCAACAATTAGGTGCCAATTTCTTTGAGCAACGACAGCAGCTCGCTTTTAACAAAAAAGTAATAACACTTGACCACCACACGCGACTATGTAATACAATCGTTATCCAAAATAAGGTTGTCGCCTATTTATCAATTATAAGCGTTAAAAAAAATTTATTTACATCAAATGATTATTTAATTCTTTCCAAATTCACAAATGTAGTTTCAATCCTCTTATTAGCGAATCAGATTAAGACCAACTCAAGTGAAATGGACGAAAATCGCTTTACACATAATTTAATCAATAAAAAGCACACAAGTTATAATGAGATTCTTTCCAAATCGCGTTTTTTTAACATAGATGTCAATGAAAAGTACACGATTGCAATCTTAAGATGGAACAAGAACATTTCCCCTATTCAACAAGAAATCGAACACTACCTTCAAAAGCAACTCTCGAAATACCGTATATTAATTACCAATAAAGAGTTGGAAACGATCACAATTATTTTCCATCGCCTAAATAATGATGAAGAAGTCGGCTTAATCTTAAAACATCTCTATCAAGTAGTTAGCAAACAATTTCCAAATCATCCTCTACAAATTGGTTATAGCAATATTGGTCATTCTATAAACGAAGCAAATTCACATTATCATGAGGCATCACTTGCACTTTTTTCCGATTCAAAGAATTCAATCGCTGCTTTTCAGAACATTAGTATCCTTTCAATTTTTTTAAATGAATCAAATAGTGATCACATAATACAATTATCAAAGCATAAATTCGCTCCCATCCTTACTTTAAAGGAGCAAAAGAGCAAAGAATTATTACAAACACTTTATGTTTATTTAAATAATAATTTAAAAATCGAAACAACAATGCGTATTTTGAACATTTCTAAAAGCGGCCTCCTATATCGTTTAGATAACATTAAAAACTATTTGGAAACTGACTTAAAAGATCCAAATGAAAACTTCCAATATTTGTTATTGTTAAAAACTATAGAAATCTCCTCCCACAAGATTAATTTAACTGAGGGCGACATCGACTTGAATATTTTATTATAAAATTTCGCGTTTACTAAATTTAAAAATCTAACTATATATACATCATGCAAAACTGACTAACATCAGAAGTACAAACCAAGGCCATGGTTTGTACTTCTCTTGTCGAACGGATAACAGGGTTTTTCTGATAAAAAAACGTTCCTTACAAAATGTAAGAAACGTTGAAAATATTCTACTTATCTATTTAATTGTTTCACTTTCATAGACTTGTTTTCCTTGCTTACTTTGATGATTTCCCCGATAATACTGATGGCAATTTCTTGTGTTGTTTCCGAGCCAATGTCCATTCCGATTGGAGAATGAACCTGCTCCAACTGTTCCTGAGTGACTCCTTCATTTTTTAATTTTTCAAATATGGTTATGACCTTGCGCTTGCTGGCTACCATCCCAACATAAGCAATTGGAAATTGCAGTGCTGTTTTTAAGACCATATCATCACGGTCTTTTGTCACAATCACCACATATGACTTTTCATTTAGGTTGGCTGCAAGCATTGCCTTGCCAATATCCTCGTTCACAAAAAGATTTGTCGCATTAGGAAAGCGTTCCTCCGTACAATACCCGGCGCGATCATCGACGATGCAATAGGGATATTCAAGGGAATCCGCAAGCCTGGCCAATGCATAACCGAGATGACCGGCTCCGGCTATTACTAGTTCAGGCCTGCTGGTATAGACTTCAATAAAGACCCGTAACGTGCCGCCACAACTCATCTGAATTCCGTCTTTTGCATGTCTATTCAATTTATATTCAACGATTTTTGATTGGCCATTTTGTATCGCCTTTACACTGTCTTCGATGATATAATGTTCAGCCAAGCCCCCTCCGACAGTACCTTCAATCGTACCATCACGGTATACAATCATTTTTCCAACATGCCTGGGAGTCGAGCCCTTGGATTCTATTATCATGGCTAAAGCAAAGGTTTCGTTATGACGGTTTAGCATGGCCACTTTTTCCATAAGCAGCATGACAAGCTCCCTCCTTTTTGAAAAAATTAATTCGTTTGAGTTTGCTTCAAGCTAAGAAAATAGCGTAACAGATTTAATGCAACAGTTTTTCTATAGACGGCCGTGGAGCGCTGATCGTCGATTGGACGAATGATCTTATCGAAGTCTGCCACAATCGGAGCAATATCTGAATTTGCTAATGGGATGGATTTTCCAATCAGCTTCTTCTCAATATCAAGGGACCGAACCATCGTAGGCCCGACCGCCCCAAAGGCAAAGCGGACATCCTCGATTCGGGGACCATTTAACCGGATATATCCGGCAAACCCTACCTTGGCAATGGCATCGGCGTTGCGGTTGCCGACTTTCTCAAAAACAACATGAGCACCTTCTTCGAAAACGGACGGCAAGATAATTTCAGCCAAAATTTCATTAGGATGCCGCCCGACCCTTCGTGGACCTTGAATAAAATCGCTAATCGCAACGATGCGATTACCATTTATGGAGCGCAGCAGAAGCCTTGCATTGTATACATATAATAATGGAAGCGTGTCACCGGCTGGAGAGGCGTTACAAATATTGCCGCCTAATGTTCCTCGGTTTCGGATGGCAGGGGCCGCAATGGTTTTAATGGCGTTCTTTAAGGCAAAAGGTATTAAGGGATGTTCAAGTAATTCACTATACGTACAGCAGGCCCCGATGTGGAGATCCTTGTTATCTTGATAAATCTGCTTTAGCTCGGAAAGATGATCAATAAAAACAATCGGTCTAGGGATCTTCGGTGGTACTCCCCTTCTGCTTTTGTGAAGAACCATGACATCGGTGCCGCCGGCTATGATGGCGCAATCTTCACTGTTCAATTGGCTCAACGTTTGGTCTAATCGATCGAAGCGGTACGCGGTTATTTTCTCTGCCATATGCCGTCCCCTTTTTTAGCTGCCAGATTAATCGCATCCACAATCATATTGTAGCCCGTACATCGGCACAGATTTCCGGAGATCCCTTCACGAATTTCCTCCTCTGAAGGATGAGGGTTATGGGATAATAAAGCGGCACTAGCCATGACCATTCCAGGAATGCAGTAACCGCATTGCACTCCTCCAGCAATGGAATAGCACTCATCTAAAATCCTAAATTGTTCCGTTTCCATGATCCCTTCGATTGTTTGAATATCGGCCCCCTCAATCGAGCCAATCGGGATCAGGCAGCTGTTTTGCAGGAGGTTATTCACAAAAACACTGCAGGCTCCGCATTCTCCTTCACCGCAGCCTTCCTTTGTACCGATTAACTCAAACTCATCTCTTATTAAATCTAGTAATCTTGTTGTGGCCGGAGCATCCGTTTCTATCGTTCTTCCATTTAGTGTAAATGTAATCAACCTTCTTCACCTTCTTTCATCCAAAGACTTTCCATAATGACTTCCGGTGTAATCGGAATCTGCTGAAAAGAAGTCTGCAGTGCATCCTCGATCGCCGCCTGAACGGCTGGGGCGCCGCCGATTAATGTCAATTCACCTGCGCCCTTCGCTCCGTAGGGACCATCCGCATAGGGATTATCAAAGACCTTGCTTTCGATTGGAACAACGTCCAATGAAGTCGGCGGTCCATAATCCGATATGCTTTTTTGTTGAATTCTTCCTTGATGTGTCGTCATCTTTTCTAGATATCCGTACGCTAATCCTTGAGCTAAACCACCGTCAATTTGGCCTTTCATAATCCGATCATCGATGACCTTTCCAACCTCATAATTGGCGTATACTTTTCCCAGCTTTACATTTCCTGTTAACGTATCCACTTCTACTTCTACGATATTCACGCCCCATGAATAAGCCGGGTAGGCATCTCCAGTGAAGGTTTTTTCGTCCCAAGGTATCATTTCACGGTGAACATACTTCTCTACTACTTCCTGTTCCACCCCTGGTTGCCACTGAGCCTTCAGTTTTTGGGCGGCTCGTACAAGCAATTTTCCGACAATCATGGTCGTCCTAGAGGCTACGGTCGGGCCGGAGTCGGGAACCTCTTTGGTATCGGGATTAGGGAATATAACTCTATCAAACGGGAGGTCGAGTTCTTTGGCCACAATCTTACTAAGAGTCGTATAAATGCCTTGTCCCATATCAGAATTGGAGATTTTTAGCATAACTTTGCCATCCTTTGATTTAACCAGCTTCACTGTTGCTTTAATATGATCTCTCTCGCCACTGCCTGTAAATCCACAGCCGTGGAGGAACAGCGAAGTTCCGATGCCTTTTTTATAGCGATGATTTTGTTGATTATAACGGTGAAATTCCTCCTTTTTCTTTTGGTATTTTGACGTGTTGAGTAAATCCTCAATCATATCTTCTACTAATATTGGGTCACGGAATTTTCCTTTGGTGATGGTGGGGTCTCCTTGTTTGACGAGGTATTTTCGTTTATATTCAAGTGGTTCGGTGTTTGCTAGTTTACTAAGATGTCCGATATGACTTTCGATTCCGGCAAAGCTTTGTGGAGCACCAAAGCCTCTGAAGGCACCGTTTGGAACGGTATTCGTTTTTAAAACATAGCCTTTTGCATGAAAATGTGGAATTTTATAGACACCGGCACTGTTTATTAAGGCACGCTGCAGCACGACAGAGCTTAATCCCGCATTCGCTCCGCCATCCAGAAAAATGTCCACACACATGCTCAAGATATTTCCTTCCTTATCAAGGGCCGTTCGATAGTGGAGTTTGGCCGGATGCCTTTTGGTGGTCACCACCATATCCTCAGAACGGTCGAACACGAGCATGACCGATTTTTTGACTGCTTTTGCCGCAACGGCTACGTGACACGCCATCATCGAGGGAAAATCTTCTTTACCGCCAAAACCACCGCCGGTAGGGCTTTGAACCACTCTGACTTCATCGTCACCACAGGCTAAAGCGCTTAGCAATGCATTTTTTATATAATAAAGACATTGCATGGAACCCTGGACGACGATTTCATCATCCTCATATATGGCGAGCATACCTTGTGGCTCTAAGTAGACATGCTCCTGATAACCTGTATCATATTCTTCTTCAATGATTTGATGGGCTCCCTGCTCGAGCGCTGAAATATTCTCTAAGTTCTCCCCGAATTCATAGTTTGCCATCACCACCCCGGATGATGATTTTTGTTGAATGGCATCGTCCAAGGTATAAATGGCCTGATGCTCTTCAAAATCAACCTTCACTTCATTTAGCAAACTATATAGGGTATCTAGTTCTTCTCCAACGAGCATAAGAATCGGCTCCCCAATATAATTGACCCACTCATTGGCAAAAATAGGCTGATCTTCTTGGATAATTTTCACATAATTAGGTCCAGGAATATGCTCTGCTCCAACGGCTTCATATCCTTCCGGCAGGTTCGGTAAATGAATGGATAGGATTTTTCCATAAGCAATCGGCGACCGAACCAAAACGCCATACACCATATTTTCCACTTTCACGTCACTAATATAAGCCAACTGGCCCGATACTTTCCCTTTATGGTCCTTTTTGGGCACTGAGGTGCTTATGTCTTTTAGCTTCATTCCGGCAACACCCTTCAACTCATTTTTTTATAGCGGACACGTAATAAATAGAAACCTCTTCCTACGATTTTATAAAATAAAGTAGTCTTTTATGATTAATTTTTATTCTAGAATTTCGGTGTTTTTCTTTATATTTTTTAAAATCATTTCGAAACCCTGCAGCTTCCCTGATCTTTTTGTAAATACAAGAAGATAAGCTCAGGAAAGGATTAGATATTTCTAATTCTATTTATCAATATGTGGCGTAAAACTATTTTCTTGAAAAATAGGAATATATCTTATTCTAGTTATAGCGCCCTTCCATCCATAATTTCATAACATATATTGTAATAATGAGTTTAAAATTGGGGCTAGCAATGCCTCATATTGGGGTAATCGTATTTTACCTGATTGGAGGGATTATTTATTAAAAATATTATTATGAACGAAGCGATACAATCAAAAGAAGTAAGACTCGTTTCAGAAAACGGTCAACAAGTTATACCTACCATTCAAGCACTTAAAATGGCAAATGAAATGGGATTAGACCTTATTCAAATCAGTGAATCTAATCCGCCAGTATGTAAGATATTGGATGGTGGAAAATACAAATTTGATTTACAGAAAAAAGAAAAGCTGAGCAAACAGAATCAGCAAACAATAGAAACAAAAGAAATACGTATGTCAATCACAATTGGCGAAAATGACTTTCAAACAAAAGTAAAAAGCGCAATCTCCTTTTTAACCAAAGGTTATCATGTAAAGGTAAGCGTTCGTTTCCGAGGAAGGGAAATCACGCATACAAACATTGGCGAAGAACTCCTCGCAAATTTTTGCCAGGAAGTTAGCCACTTGGTAAAGTCTCAAACAAAAGCGACATTGCAAGGCAGTATATTATCGATAATGTTAAAACCATAAAAATCAAGATCTAAATAAAATATTTAACCTTTGAAAATATGGATTTTTATTGCAATTAATAAAAATAATGGACATTCATAAAATTATACTATTTAGAAAATGGAAAGGGCGAACAGTTTAAAATACTGTGCGCCCTCTCTTATTAGATTAATGTAGTTGCAGGTTCATTGTGTTGCTCTAGAAAGCTTCTTTCAAATTCTTCATCCGTTATCGGAGGACTGAACAGATATCCCTGTACAATAATACAGCCATTTGCTTTTAAGAATTTTAACTCCTCTTCAGTCTCTACTCCTTCCGCAATCACATCAAGATTTAAATTATTGGCCATTGAAATAATGGTTTTTACAATTGCCCGATTTTCAGAATTGCTTGTAATATCTCTTACAAAGGAACGGTCAATTTTTAGATTATTAATTGGAAACTTTTTCAGATAACTTAATGAGGAATATCCTGTTCCAAAATCATCTATTGAAATCGATATCCCCATTGCCCTTAACTCATTCAGCGTGGAAATCACAGAATCGATGTTCGCCATCGAAATACTCTCCGTTATTTCTAAATCTAGATATTGAGCGTCAAGTTTTGTTTCTTCTAAGATATTTATAACAGATTCTACAAAGTTCCCGTCATAAAATTGCCGCATTGAGATATTTACGGATACTGATATAGGAGTGTACCCCATATCTTGCCAAATCTTATTTTGAATACATGCTGATTTCAGAACCCATTCACCTAGTGGTAATATGATTCCAGTTTCTTCTGCTAAAGGTATAAATTCAGCAGGTGAAATCATTCCTAATTCAGAACTCTCCCATCTTAATAATGCTTCCATACCAATGATGCTGTTCGTTTCAATATCCATTTTTGGTTGATAAACTATTTTAAGTTCATTAGAATGTAATGCTTTTCGCAGAGCTTTTTCTAATACCATTTTCTTCTGATAATCATCATTCATCTCCTGCGTAAAGAAGGAATAAGAATTTCTTCCTGATTCTTTGGAGGAATACATTGCAATATCTGCATTTTTAATTAAAACATCTGGATGATCACCATCCGTTGGATACATACTGATCCCCAAACTGGAAGTGACAAATAGTTCATGATCTTTTAGAGTAAATGATTTCTTAAATATATTTAACAATCTTTTTACAAAGAGGGTTGTTTCATCCTTCGTTACACTAAATAAAATAAAGGTAAACTCGTCACCGCCGAGTCTATAAACTGAAAAATCGGTCACCCTTTTATCATCCGCTTTACTTAACCGTTCTGCTACTTTCTTTAATAGAAGATCTCCATTTTCATGATTGAGGGTGTCATTAATAATTTTAAAACGATCTAAATCTAAAAAAATGACCGCTATACTTTCTTGATTGAGTTTTGCTAATTTAATTCGTTCGATTAAATCCTGATGAAATGCCCGCCGATTAGGTAATCCGGTGAGAGGATCATGAAGAGCTTCCCACTCTCTCTTTTTTTCATTGATTTTCCGTTGTGTAATATCAGTTGCTACACTAAGAACTTGCTTATCTCCAGTTGAAATGATGGGCAGCTTTACGGTTTGTATCCACCTTTTATTTCCTTGTGAATCAATGATTTCATTTTCCGGTATATGCTTTTCTACTAAGGTGGATAATACCTGATGATCTAAACTAATATTCTGTTTTGCCATATCCAAATCAGGATTATAATCCATCTCAAAATTTCCGATAAGTTCTTCGGAATTCACCCCAAATAGTAAACCATAAGCTTGATTGGTTAATGTATATTTTCCATCCTGACTTTTGGCATAGATATAGCTGGGATTCATATCGATGATTTTATGAAGAAATTCTTTTTGATCTAAAAGTGCATTATTCATCTTAGCAATGATCTTTTGGTGCATTCTAATAACAGGGATGAGGATCCCAATGGATAAAAATAAAACAGCGATACTGCTTGGTAATAATAGATAGCTTTTAATCATATTTAAGATTCCAATACAATATCCTACTGTTGCAATGATAATAAAGTAATGGACAAACGTTTTGGTTTCAGAATCCTTCAGGTTTTTACTTAATGCAAGGGATAATACGGTGATAATAATGAATATTAATAAATTAAAGTTAAAGATCCATGACAAATCTCCATAGACTGGGTATAAGAAACTTACCTTTATTAATCCCTGCGGTTTTACTAACTCAAAGCTTTGAATTCCTTTGTGACTCCATCCAATCAAGTAGACAAAGGTTGACCATATATATAGAATGACTACAGTAAATTTATTCACTGCATATTTTACCATTCTAGATTCAACCATTTGTGTTTGGTTTATCGCCGTATATATAACGGAAAATAAAGTTGGAGCCAACATTATTGAGCCAAAACGAAATAACTTAAATAAAAACTCTATAACGCTATTTGAAAAAAATTCACGAGCATATAAAAAAGAAACATCTATTTGCCAAAACGAGGTAAAAATAAAAAAGAGAAATAAAAGCTTTGATAATTTCGTTTTCCCCAAAATATAGATTGTTGTAATTCCAGCTGCTAAAGGAAATAATGCAAAAGAAATCATTAATAAATAAATCATTGCCTCTTCCTCAATTTCCTTTTGTAATTAATAAACAAGTATTATTTCCGCTAACCCCATGGTTAGTTATTGCAACACTTTCGACATTTTGATACTTCGTCTCAAAGACAATTGGCAAGTCATTAAAACCGTCTCCACTCGTTTTAATTGTTGGTGGAATAAATCCATATTCCATACTTAATAACGAAGAGACGACTTGGATAGCTCCCATTGAGCCAAAGGTATGGCCTGTCATTCCTTTTATGGAAGTAATAGGGACAGAGGACCCAAATAGATTAGTATGAGTAAGGTACTCAATCATATCATTCTGTTTTAATCCAAGCGCTTGACTGTTTACATAGGTGGGAACGCAATCGCCTATTGCACTTTTTAAGGCAGCTGTCATCAAGGTTCCTGTTGTATCGGACATTAACATTGAAAGAGCTTCATTGTTAGAAGCCCCCCCGTTGACTTGCCCCCATATCTTAGCACCTCTTGAATCTGCGTCTTTCTTCCGTTCCATGATAACAACGGCAGAACCCTCTGATTTAACAAAACCCTTATGAGATGTGGAAAAGGGTACCCCAGTTTCTTCAATCTCCACATTTTCGGCAATCGCATCTGTCTTTAAAAATCCATAGGTAATCCAATCCCCTAAAAGAGCATCTGAGCCGCCAACGATACATATATCTGCGTATCCAGCTTCTAAGAATAATTTGCCCATAAGGATCGCGTCTAAGCTTGCCGTACAGCCAGTAGAGATGGTATAAGCCTGTCCATTTATTCCAAGATGCTTAGTGATCCCAGAGGATAATGTATGCGGATCACCGATAGGAACATATTGAATAGGTACTTTTTTAAGGTTATTACCATGGTTAGAGAACTTTTCAACTTCTAGAATACCTCCACCGGATGTACCCATTATGACGGCAACACGTGCAAAATCATCATTTGGTAAGTTGGCCATCTTATAAGCCTCCTCAGCTGCTGCAATTCCCAACCGAGCTGCACGGGGGTACCTTTTATATTTTTGACCAGAGATAATATCCAAATCTTCATGAACTACTCCACATACTATATTAGAGCCGTTATTGCCGCGGCCGTGGAGTATTTCCTGTGTACAGATACCCTGTTCTAAAACGTCTTTAAATTGATCTATATTACGGATACCTGGGGCTTTAACTCCATAACCTGTAATGACAATTTTATCCATAGTTGACCTCGATTATGATAAATTTTATATTAATCTATAAAATTATATTATAAGAGGTAAATCGACAACCAACAACAAATTTCGACATATAGTTCCTTGCTATTTTTCCCAGTTGTAACCATAAAGTTATTACCTATTAAGTAAAGCCCATTAAGTATAAAAAAGAGAATAATGAATACATCGATTTTTTTGATTTACACTTTTTAACGGGTTGCATGGACCGCCCTGCCCTCTTGTAAAGCAATCTTTAATAAAAACATCCGGGAATAAAAAAATGACCACCGTAGTGATCAATAGTGTAGTCCGTTCATTCTTTTACTATCCAGCACCATTCGTTTTACAAGCCCCCTTCTCTTTTACTGACATTTTCTTCTTATTGGACTCTCTATTTCACCATATCGATCAATTTCTCGTTAACTTTTGTTATCATCCGAATTTAACCGTACTTTTGAACATATATAAATAAGAGGTGATTGAAATGGATAAACATCTACAACAGACATTTGATATCCGTTTTTTAAAAATTGGTGGAATGGTCAATGGTGGAGTCTTACAAATTGGTTGTGGAGCTGGTAAAGTCCCACGAGTCCCTCCTATTGCCTATACAACAATAGGAAGTTCATTAGTTGGATTACCAGGAGCCCCTCTAGAATTTGCTGTCCCATTACAAGCAGCAGTAAGGCAGAAATCATAAACTACTTGCTTTCTATATTTTTATTTTTTTAAGCAAAACTTTTGATAATAGCCTATTGATGGTTATTTTCCTGTTCTACGAAACAAATTTGTACGAAAAAACGGCTAGGGTTACCTCTAGCCGTTTTTCCGCTGCCTCACAATATATTCATGTAAATATCGTTAAGCCTTATTGGAACAAGGCATCCGTTTGTGTGGTACCTAGCACAATGAATCAACCGTATCTTAATCTTCTTTGTTGTAATTTAAAGTATAAGAATTTTGCAGTACGATTCTCCACCCATCCGGATCCTCGATGGTCACTCCTGCATTTTTCCAGTATGGATTTTCAGGTGCAACTTCTTTATATCCCATTAGATTCAATCTTTGCACAATCCTATCTCTAGCATCTTTATCCGGAAAATAGAACACGAGCAAATTATCTTTTGTAGGTGCCAAGCACGGGCTTCCCTCTACATGCTGCGTAAACTCCAAATGGTAACTAGCATCCGGTAATCCTAGCATGATACCGTCATACCCATCGTGTCCTTCAAATGCTCCAATTACCTTTAAGCCAACTCCATCACGATAAAACTCTACTACTTTCTGTAATTGATGAGTAGGTCTTGCAACTCGAAATTGAACAACAGGTAAGTCCTCTGACCAAACCTTTTTCATCACTGCACCTCTTTAAATAAAAATTGTTGTAATACTCCCTGACAGTTACTACCCTTGTACAATTTTTCACCCAAATCTATTAATGTTTGTGGCTGCTTTCTTTGATCTAATAGGAGTTTTGATTTTCACCCCAAATATCCATCTTGTGAACGTAGTCTGCTTGATGATGAATTCATATATTATTACTGAAATCATAAAGGTTATAGCCATAATCAATAAATATTCCTGCCAAAACCGATTTTTAATTTTAGTATAAAATACCCTCCTACAACAAGGATACTTTGGTGAATAATATAAATTGGAAAAGATGCCTCATTCATATACGGGACGAGCTTATGTGAGAAATTCAAAAACTTATTTCCATACCCAAGGATCACAATTAAAGTTAACCAAGTATTTAGTGATCTTAAGAATGCCTTGAAGATATCTATCGGAGAAAAACTTGTTGAATCCAGCGAATGATATAAAATGATTTCCCAAACAGGTACTAGGATTAGAATGACAATTAATGCAGGGAAACGGTATTTGTTAAACATTTTTTGGTAATTGGGATGGCTAGCTGTGACAAATCCCATGATTAAAAAAGCTATGAAATAAAAAGGATTTTGTCCTCCTGGTGCAGGCAAAGGCTGTGTCGCTGCTAAAATGATAAAAAACAAGATATACACATAGGGTTTGCTGAAAATCGAATGGACTTTTTCAAACCCGGATGTGCCATTTTTATTTTTCATATAAATAAATAATGGCAGCGCTAATAAACGATAAAACAAATAAATAAAGAATGAACCACAAATGGGCAGGGGTAAATGAACCAAAGTATCCTGACAAATCACTAAAATCCAAAAAGTAGTTTTTCAAGAAAGTAGAATAATTGCCAGATGATTCACCACTGTGCTGTTATAATGAAAAATATCCCTGTGGTGGAACAATAAATAACAAACCAAAAATAAATGGTATTAGCAATCTAGATATCCGGTCCTTCAGATACTGCTGATATGATCTATGCTGCAAGGCATACCAGGTTGATGAACCTGCAAGCCAAAATAATAATGGCATAAACCAGTAGCTAGTAGAAGCTATAAACCAGCTTAACCCCCAGCTTAAAACATTACTCTTCACATAGAATGGATCCCAATGGTCGAATAACCTTGCTGAATGGAATGGGAACAATAATAAGATCCCCAAATTCCTCAACCAATCAATATCATATCTTCGATTTGGCTTCATCAAATTTCCCCTTTTAAAATGACTCTTAAAAATTACTTTTCCCTTCATATTATGTAACATAATTTAGTAGGTATTTAGTCACTTTTATGAATATATTACCATTTAAAGGGTTTTATTACCATGTGATTTTTTAATAGTTGGCTAGCTTAATATAACATCGATTATTCAATTCCGATTTATTTTTGCGCTGGCAGATTCGATTTCAACACCCTTCTCAACTGGTGGAAGAGTATTTCCATCGTATCCATGCACCTGTAAAGGAACTGATTTGGTTTGAGAATTCCGGACATTGTCCTCTGTCTGAAGAACATGAAAAATTTAATGAGGTGTTGTGTCATATAAAAAAAGCTGTCGGCTAAGACAGCTTTTTTGCACGCTACTATTTCCTCAAGTCGTCAGAACTAGGTTAATTCGTCATGAAGTTACTTCTGCACTATTTGAATAAGGTTGCCGCATGTATCGTCTAAGACAGCTATTGTGACTTCTCCCATTTTTGTCGGTTCCATAGTAAACCTCACGCCTTTTTCCATTAATCGCTCGTACTCTTTGTGAACATCTGCAACGCCAAACATTGTTGCTGGGATGCCTTCAGCAAATATCTTGTTTTGATACTCCTTTGCGGCAGGATGGGCATTCGGTTCGAGTAAAAGCTCGGTACCATCTTGATTATCGGGAGACACAAGCGTTATCCATCTAAATTCTCCGACGGGAACGTCCTCCTTTTTTACAAACCCCAGCTTTTCTGAATAAAACTCCAGTGCCTTGTCTTGATCTTGTACGAATATACTGGTAACAATGATGTTCAAAATACTTTTGCCTCCTTTGATATTTTTGAAGCATAACTGTAAGGTATTAAGCAATTACAAAATTTCAATATATCCTTCTGTTCCATGCACGCGAATTCGTTGCCCATCTTTTATCAGTTTGGTCGCATTTTCCACCCCGACAACTGCGGGTAAGCCATATTCACGTGCGATCACTGCTCCATGAGTCATCAGCCCACCCACTTCGGTGACTAGACCTTTTATCGATACAAACAGCGGTGTCCAGCTAGGGTCAGTAAAGGAGGTGACTAATATGTCTCCCTCTTCTAGATTAGCATCTTCCATGTTTAAGATGACACGCGCTCGTCCCTCTATAACTCCTGCAGAAACAGGCAGCCCTACAATCGCTTCGGCTGGGAGATTTTCTCGTTTGTACTCACCTGCAATGATTTCACCATCAGATGTGATCACACGTGGGAGAGTTAGTTTTTCATATAATTTGTACTCGTCTTTTCGTTTGCTGATAATCTGGTAATCCAGTTGATTGGTGCGTACGACTTCGTGAAGTTCTTCAAAAGTGAGGTAGTATATATCTTCTTTTTCATGAACTACGCCCGCTTTTACGAGTCGTTCGGCTTCTTTCAGTATAGCCTGCTTATAAACGAAGTAGCGATTAACCATGCCGTATTTTGGATATTCACGATAACCGATGAAGTTCCGAATACGATCGATCATTCGTTTTGTCTCTTTGGCCTTTTGTTCACCATCCGGCAATTGCTTCAATCGAACTAATAACTCTTGTTCTTTTTTCAAAGCCTCCTGTTTCCCTTGCTCAAATTTCCGCTTGCCGGCATCAGGCTCAAAGTTTTTGATGTTACTGAGAATCATGGGGACAAGTGTAATTGGTATTTCGCTCCAACGAGTTTTCGTAATATCGATTTCTCCGCTGCACCGCATTCCATATTTGTTGAGATAATCATAGATAGCGTCCCGTGCTTCCTGTCCGCCATTAAACTTAACCAGTTCTTCTAAAAAGTTATCATCTTTTACATGTTGTAAATAATCAATTACTTCTGGATATGGACGAATCACATCTGCGACATCCAATAATGCTAGACCCATTTCCGAAGTAATATTGTTTGGTACAGATTGAGAAAGTATGTCTGCTACGTTTTTTTCACCTAACCACTCCATCATTTTTTCATTGATCCAATGTGAAGCATTTATAGCAGTCATAAAAACAGCTGTACTTTGTGGGTCAAATAAAATCTTCTTTAACTCTTTGATATCTTCCAAAATAAAATCAAATAGATCCGATCCTGATTTCGTTTTAATGTATTGTTTTAACTCTTCTATCGACGTTTGACTGCGCTTAATCAACTCATGAACAATGGTCGCATTGTTTTCGATTTCTTCCGGCATATCTGTATTGTTTCTGTTGGGACTCGGTGCTTTTGGATCATTTGGTAACGATTTTATAAAATCTCCTCGCTCTACAACAGTCGTAAGTGCGTCTTTCATGAGCGGATCGTGTTGTCCCATGGTATTTAATAACATGTTTCTTCTGTCAGGTGAAGCCAGCATAGGTGTGACATCCACAAACAACCTTCCACCAGCTTTACGCATAGGTGCAGGAGTTATTAACAGGTGAAAAGACAATCCCAATGGTTTCATAGGGTCGGTCATCATTTGTTGATGACCAACAGATACATAGACGTGATTTTCTTGATCATTCGCTTCAGGTATGGGGAAAAGCCTCGTGATTGGACGACTCTGGACAATATAAAATGTATCATCAACCAAACACACTTCGATATCTTGCGGACAGCCAAAATAAGTTTCGATCTGTCTTCCGATGCGCGCCAGTTGTAAAATTTGTTGGTCATTAAGTGTTTGAGTCTCTTGCTGATCAGGAGCGATCTCGTGTGTCTCTGTTCCGCCTTCTTTTCGTCCATAGATAGCTAATTTTTTGGTTGCTATCCTCTTATCAACGATTTTCTGTTCCTTTACTTTGTAACAATCGGCAGATACCAAACCAGAGACCAGTGCTTCTCCAAGCCCAAAACTGGCATCGATTGATAGTAACTTTCGGTTGGAAGTAATCGGATCAGCGGTAAATAATATCCCTGAAGCCTGCGGGAAAACCATCCTTTGAACGATAACGGATAAATAAACCTGACTGTGGTCAAATCCATTTTGCATACGGTAGATTACCGCGCGATCCGTAAATAGGGAAGCCCAGCATTTGCTGATATGCTGCAAGATTGATTTTTTGCCGATAATATTTAAATAGGTGTCGTGTTGACCAGCAAAAGAGGCATGTGGTAAATCTTCAGCAGTCGCACTAGAACGCACTGCATATGCATGTTCCTCGCCAAACTGGGAGAGATAGTGAGCAACTGTTTTCACAACATCGGAAGGAATTTCTACTTCTATAATGAGTCTTCGAATCTTCCTGCTGATTTCACCAATTTGATCTCGATCCTCTACTTTTAGCTTTGTTAGTTGATCCAACAATGCTTGAAGCGTTTCGTTTTGTTCGATGGCTTTTTGATATCCCACTGTTGTAACACAAAATCCTTCTGGTACTTGTATTCCTTGAATTTTTGATAATTCCCCTAAATTTAACCCTTTACCGCCAACGAGCAAAAGCTGTGTTTTTTCCATTTCCTGAAAACCGAGCACCAAAGAACTCATCTATATCTCCCCTAACCATTACATTTCTTTTGGTTTCTTTGATATATTTATCCCTCTCAGCAAATCTAGTTTAAGTTCTATTGTATTTTAGCAGTAGCAAATAAGAATAAATAGTCTATATTATCCATTTTTTGTATGTTATAATTAAATTAGGAAGAGTTAGAGTTCAATTCTAAAAAAACAGCTAGATCTTAACCATACAGAAACCTGATAACCCGGTTCATCCCCTCGAAAGTAACTCATATACCTTTTATCCCACAATTAATATGGTTTAATTCAACTTTTTTCCATCTAATTTGTTTATTCCCCCAAAATACCCTGTATTAATATGAGATATCGAGCTCTCATTAAACAAGCCTGCACGAGGGTTTAAGTACAGCTTTTCACAAGCTGCGTGTGAAGAACTGTTTAACTATAATAAAACTAATCGGAGTTCGGATTACCGCGCAGTCCATGTAGTAAATACTAGTTAATTTTCATAATCTGGGTCTAGATAAATGAAAAGTCTATTTATCTTGTAATCCCGTATTTCAAACACGTTACAAAAGCGTCCTGCATGGGTGACTCCGGAACGCCATTCTTTTCCATTGGAAGTAACACCAGAACTTGTACCCTCTACGACAACTGTGTCGCCTTGAAATATATAGTTAAAATAAGCATAGTCGTGGGTGATGGATTTAATTTTTGGACCACTACCACTCTCAAAAAGAAGTTTTTTGAGTTCTTCAATTCCATTTGCAATTCCCATTTTTGGGAAATAAAACTGTGCATCCTCGGCAAATAATTCAAGAAAGGCAGGGTTGCCCTGATCCATTAGTTTAAAGTATTCAAGTGCAACTGACTTACGTTGCTCATTTGTCATCGATTGTTGTGTAATTGCCATAATTAATTCTCCTTTACATTAAATAACTGTATTTTTTCTTAAAATCTGATCTAGGTAGTAGCTACTTAGAAGAAAAGCGTAGGTTACATAACATACGACTCACTCTTATATGGCAGTAAGCCCACCGTCCACTGCGAGCTTAGCCCCGTGGATGTCCCTGAAAACATTCCAGGATCTGAAATCCTTATATTTGAAGATGGAGGACACCTCATGTTTTATGGCCGAAGAGTTCAACGCTGCTGTTGAGTCATTTATTGCTACCTCACAGCAAAAATATGACGAACACTCCAAAACATGAAAGGTACGGTGGGATGCGGTCCATCCATGAACTAAGACCAATGGGTTACCTGAACCGACATCTTCATAGAACCGTTCCACGCCATAATTTGTCTGAAAACTTGCCTTCATATTCACTCCTTCTACTAAAGATAACTCCTCACAATTTGTATATTATGCCTGAATTTTTTTGGAGAAGGGCGATGTTTTAGCTTTTTTAGCTAGGGCTGCATAGGCGATGATAGACAACAAGCTCGTTGTGAAAATAATAACTCCAAATGGTACTGCCGAATATTCACCTGCAATACCCACAAGTGGGGCAGTAACGGCACCTAATAAAGTTGGCATAACACCCAAGAGTGCGGCGGCGCTCCCAGCAATATGCCCTTGCGATTCCATCCCTAATGTAAAAGAAGTCGGACCTGTAATACCGATTGCAGCGTTTAAAAAGAAAAGCGGAATGACTAACATCATTAACGGACCATGCAATAAGACTTCGATTAAGACCATCGTCCCGGCTATAAAAGCTATTGTAAGCCCGATAAGAAGAATACTATCTTCTTTTATCCGCCCTGCTAATAATTTCACAATTTGAGCCCCTAGAATTAAACTTATGCCATTCAGAGCAAAAAGCATTGAAAACACTTGCGGTGTCACGTCATAAATTTTTTGATAAATAAAGGAAGCTCCGGAAATGTAGGCAAAAACCCCGGCAAACAATATACCTTGAACAAGAGCGTATCCCATGAATCTCTTAGACTTAAGCAAATCTTTAAAATTGTTTAATAATCCCATGAAATCACTAGAAACACGCCGTTCTGCAGGTAGGCTTTCTATGATTTTCAATGCTGTTAAAGTTGATAATAAGACTCCAAAAAAACCTAAAAAGATAAATACACCTACCCAAGGAGTAAAAGAAATGATAGCACTTCCTGCAAGCGGTGCAATCAACGGAGCTAGATTACCGATGATTGTTAAGAGTGAAAAAAACTTTGTCAGTTCTATACCACTGTATAAATCACGAACAATTGCACGAGAAATAACAATCCCAGCCGAACCTGCAAATCCCTGTACGAAACGAAAAATAATAAATACAGTAATGTTCGGTGCGAAAGCACAAGCGAAAGAAGAAAGAGAATACACGATCATAGAAATCAATAAAGGTTTACGTCTGCCATGAACATCACTTAATGCACCCATGATGATTTGACCGAAAGCGATCCCTAAAATACAAGAGGTCAAGCTTGCTTGGACCATAGAAGCCTTTGTCCCAAAATAGCCCATAATTTTAGGAAATGACGCTAAATACATATCGATGGTAAACGGACCAATTCCAGAAAATACTGCTAAAAGTATAGCGAAAGCAAGCGAATATTTATTCGACTTTAAAACCAATTCAATACAACTCCTAACTATATTTTCAAATCATAGCAATACTCAAAGGCAGATACATTTTCAATTTACAATGACGATTTTTCCGTTAGCCGCATTACTTTCCATTAAAAGATGTGCTTTATGGATTTCATCAAGTGTGAAGACCTGTGCAATAGGCACCTTAATTTTATGTTGTTCAATATGGTCGAATAGTTCAATCAGCAAATTTTTATTAAAATTTATTCCGCTATCAAACTGAGTAAAATACGTACCAGAAGGAATATCCATCATAGGCTCAAAATTTCCCAACACCCACTCACCGCCTAATATTCCTGTCATACATAAGATACCGTGATGGGAAAGTAACTTCAGTGAATGTTTCAACGTGACCGTTCCCACTAGATCTAAAACTTTGTTCACGCCGTTTGGAAAAAGTGAGAAAAATTGTTCTGATAAACTTCCATCATCAAGTAACACAAAATCCGCACCATATTGCTTTAAAAAATCCACCTTGTTTGTGTTTCGGGTAGTCGAAATAACAGTAGCTCCGACACTTTTAGCAAGTTGCAATGCTGCTAGTCCAACAGAGCTGCTGCCTCCACGGATCAGCAGAGTTTCTCCCTTTTTAAGCCGAAGCGTATCAAAAAGGGAGGCATATGCTGTGTAATACATTTCAGGGATGGCTGCTAATTCCACCCAGTCCATATCATTGTCAAGCGGATAAACCTGTGAGGATGGAATTAGCGCATATTCCGCATAACTCCCATCAAACTCACGCCCAAGCCCCCCCATCAGGGATACAACCCGTTGACCTTTTTGAAAAGAACTATCTGATGGATCTTCTATTTCTCCTGCGCATTCGATTCCAATAATTCGAGGGAGTTTTACAGATGGAGAATCACCTTTTCTCGTAAAAATCTCCGACCGATTGATACCAAACGCCTTAATTTTTACCAGCACCCATCCCGGCTTCACTTTAGGGGTGGGTACTTCTTGTACAACTAATTCATCTGCTCTACAGGGTTTTTCCAATACAACTGCCTTCATTTTAAGTCCTCCTTATACATTACTTGTTCAGGAGACCTTCCTTTGTTAAGAAGTCTCTCGCCACATCTTCGGCTTTCTTTCCTTTCACACCAACTTCATAGTTCATTTTTTGCATTTGACTATCGGTAATCTTCCCGGCAAGTTTGTTCAATGCTGGTACAATCTCTGGGTATTGATCTATCGTTTCTTGCCGTAATAAAGGTGATCCTTGATATGGCGGGAAGAAATGTTTATCATCTTCAAGAACAACGAGATGGTATTTTTTCAGTTCACCATCCGTTGAATAGGCATTCATCAGATTTACCTTGCCTGTTTGAATTGCATGATACCTTACAGACGGGTCCATGGTAACAATTTTAAAATTCAAACCATATTTCTGAGCCAAACCTGGATATCCATCTTTTATATCGGCAAACTCAGGATCAAAACCGGCTGTAACATACTGCTCTACTTTTACGAGGTCAGAAATCTTTTTCAGATTATACTTTTTTGCAAAATCTTCAGGGACCGCTATCGCATAGGTGTCATTAAATTTCATTGGCGATAACAATGCCATGTTATATTTTTTGGCCATGCCTTCTTTTGCTTGTGTGTAGACTTCTATACTGTTTGTACTTACAGGGTTCTCTTTTAATAAGTTAGCAATTGCTGTCCCCGTAAATTCAGGATAAATATCAACATCTTTCGATTTTAATGCATTAAAAACAAAGGTCGTATCGCCTAATCCGGTTCTTAGCCTCACTTTCAAATCTGTATTTTCTTCGATCAATAATTTATACATATTGTCTAGAATTTCCGGCTCTGGACCGAATTTGCCAGAGATCACAATTGGCTTTTGCTCATTTTGAAGCAGGGTCGGACCAACCATAGAACCAATGATTAGAATGGTAACCAGCGCAAGAGCACCAGAGGCGACCATGATCTTTTTAAAGGAAACTCTTTCCAGCTTTCGGAGCAGAAGGTCAAAAATAATCGCTAAAAGTGCGGATGGTACAGCTCCGAGGACAATAAGTGAATAATCATTTCGAGATATTCCAAGTAGAATAATATCCCCTAATCCACCTGCTCCGATTAAGGAAGCAATCGTGGCCGTTCCTATAATAAAAATGGTAGCCGTTCGGATACCCGCCATGATGACAGGCATGGCTAAAGGAAGCTCGACTTTTAATAGTCTCTTCCTCCTGTTCATCCCCATGGCACTGGCGGCCTCCAATAATGAAGGTTCTACCTCTTTAATTCCCGTATAGGTATTCCGTAATAGAGGAAGGAGAGCATAAGCGATTAGCGCTATCACAGCAGGGACAGTCCCTATTCCAAAAAGTGGAATCAAAAGACCTAACAAAGCTAAAGAAGGAATGGTTTGCAGCACTCCAGTAATGCCAATGATATATTCTGCTATTCTTTGTTTTCGTGTTAAATAGATTCCTAGTGGTATCGCAATTATTAATGAGAAAAAAAGAGCAATTAACGAAATTTCTAGATGTTGCAAAAGAGCGTTCAAGAGCTGAGATTTCCGGTCTGACAAGACACTTATCAAATTACTCATGAATTTGCCCTCCTTCTCTCAAATATTGAGACATTACTTTAAGTGCATGTTGCCTGAGGATCATCCCGATTACTTTTCCATTGTCCTCAACAGAAATTTGTTCAAACGATGCAAGGTGTTCTAATACCTCATCTACTGGAGTTGATAAGGAAATGGTTTTAGTATTAGATAAAAATTCTGCTGGAACAGGTGAAATAAGTTCATTTAAACTCATGGAAAATTTACGGATTCCCACAAATTCACGTACAAAATCATTCACGGGAATAGTTAAAAATTCGTTTGGAGTGCCAATCTGGACGATTTCACCATCTTTCATCAGACAAATACGATCCCCTAGCTTTAAAGCTTCTTGCATATCATGAGTAACAAACACAATGGTCTTTTTCAGTTTTCGCTGAATTTCAAGCAGTTCATCCTGCAATTTTTCCCGGCTAAATGGATCAAGCGCACTAAACGGTTCGTCCATCAAGATGATTTCAGGATCCGCAGCTAAAGCTCTTATTACGCCTACTCGTTGCTGTTGTCCGCCCGAAAGTTCACTAGGTTTACGATTTCGATATTCTTTTGGATCAAGACCTACCATTTTTAGCAATTCATCAACACGAGCAGCGATCTTTTCTTTGTCCCAATTTACTAATTCCGGAACAATTGCAATATTTTCAGCAATTGACATATGTGGAAAAAGAGCAATTTGTTGCAGAACATACCCTATATTCCAACGAAGTTCATTGATATCATAGTCGCTTATTTTCATCCCATTAATCCAAACCCAACCTTTTGATAATTCGATGAGGCGATTAATCATTTTTAATGTGGTTGTCTTACCAGAACCACTGGGACCAATCAATATAAAAAATTCCCCTTTCTTTATTTCGAAATCTAAAGATTTTACGGCAAAGGTCCCGTTAGGAAATTGTTTGGATACTTGTTCAAACCGGATCATTTTACCTCTCCTTTTTTTTAATAATAGATTACCTTAGTTTTAACTTTTAAAATTTACCATTACATAGACATCTATGTAATGTGCAAAAAAAAATTAAAACCTTTTTAGGATTATTTCTAATAAATGTTCTACCTGTTCTTTTTCGATGTCCGTTAACCCACCGTAAATAACAGAATTTAATTTTTCTGAGATCTCATGAAAAATTGGTTCCAACTGGACTCCCTTTTCCGTTAGTTTGATTAACGTTACTCTGCTATCCTCCCAACTCTTTATTCTCTCGACATAACCTAATTTTTGTAACTTATCAATTAAAACTGTTACAGTCGGCTGAGTGCGATGGATTTTTTCAGCAAGTTCCTTCACGGATAAGCGATTTTTTTCGTAAAGGCACACTAAAATATCCCCATGTGAAGGGGCAATACCATTCACACCTTGTTTGTTAAGTTCCGTCAAAATCAAATTGTTTACTGCGTCTCTAATCTTTCCAACCATTGAAGCTGTATTATATTTAATCATGTTTTCCATTATACATAGATGTCTATGTTTTTTCAAGTGAATCACTATTTGTATAACTTTGTGGAAAGTTTTACTTAAATTAAGGCACCCGTTAGCCATCCATGAATCGCTAAAAAGATCGCTAAAAACCAGCTCTTCACCACAGAGAATGAAAATATTGTTAAACCGTCAATACTGACTGTCGCTCCCTAACGGGAAGCACACATGGTAGATTAATCCTATTCTGGCTGTTGCACCAGCCTCCAATAATATCCAGTCCCGTGGAAAGGATGTTTTCAATGGAAGTAGTCATTGAAAGTGCATGTGGTATAGATGTTTATTAAGACAACATTACTGCATGTATTATTACTTCACAAGGAAAGGAGATTCAAACGTTTTTTGCCAAAACAGTTTTTCTTTTAAAACTGCTCGATCAGCTTCTAATAGATTAACAATTGGCTTCCAATATACAGTCGTACTTTCCATGGCAGTTACGTATCTCTTATTATCTCTGCACACGGAAAGAAATGTATGTAGACTTAGGCGAAGACTACTTTGATAAAAAAAGTCAGCAATCCATTGTTCGGCATTCACTACGAAGACTTGAAAGTTTAGGATACACAGTTACTTTAAAAGAACCAGAAGCATCTTAATCTATTCAACTCTATTACAAAGATCATGAATTAGGCGCTCTCCCCTTTTTTAAAAATGAATGAGCTGCTTCTTCTTCAGTATTGCCTTTTTTCCTGAATTACAGAAGTTTATTTTCATGGTAGTTGAAGTGCGTTTATTCACAAACTTTTGCTAAAACAAGTTTATTGAATTAAGTTTTAAAGCAGAAGCTAGTATGATTACCATACTTACTACTCCAATCCATAAAAGAGTTGTATAGGTGAACTCCAAGTTAATCCTTTTCCGAAGAAGAGCAACTCACGCAAACCTTGTATCATAAATCGCATGGGCAACCAAGAATAAACCCAATCTCGATAAAATGGAGACATCATTTCTGGAGCCATTGAAAGCAGTGGTTCACCAAAGAATAACATTAATCCAAATAAGGGTAAACTTTTCATCCCCAACAACGAAAGTACCGCTAAAATCATTAGGAAAAAGCTAAAAGAAGTAATCGATAGGAATAAATCTGTATCCGTAAACTGTGGAATATGAAGTCCTACCATTTCACCTGCCAGCCAAGTTAAACCATATCCACTGACAAGGGAAATAATCGCACCTATTAAAATTTGTCCTATCTTTACGATAAGGTTCTCTTTCCGATTTGAAATTGATAATTTTCTAACAGCCATAAAGATAATTGCAGCACTTGCCAAGCTTCCTATCCATAATGGCTGAAATAAGGAAACAGGAGAATTTCCGTTTGCACTATTAGTACCAATTTCATTAACATTTGTGACTTTTTTTGATATAGGAGTCGCTAAGCTTGCAGCTTGTTTTACTGTTAATGTTGCTCCTTGTTTTTCAAATCCTTGAAGGAGTTGGGTACGAATATTGTTGTTCATACTGTCAACCACTCCATTCAAGACCCGTCCCGCCATCGTTGAGGCAGCTGTATTCATTCCCTGATTGATATATATTTGAACTTCAGGTGAAGAAGGTGCTGGTGTCCTTAATGATGCCTGATTAGCACTGAAATCTTTCGGAATGACCAATGCTGCATAATATTTTTGCTCATCCATTCCTTTTTGTGCTTCCTCTGCTGTTTTTACTTCAACCCATTTTACAGCAGGGTCTTCATCTGTTGTTGTATTTTTTTCCATTGTTTCAACGATGGTTTTACCCATATTCATTTCTGGTTGATTAGGACTTTGCACTCCCTCATCCTCATTTACGATTGCAATAGGCAGATTTTTGGGTTGTGGCTGGACTGATGGAAATAATGTTAGTGAAAAAATAAAAATTACTGCCAATACAATAATTGGTGACAGCAATACTAGTTTGTTTTTAATAACAACTAAAGCGAAAATTAATAGGGGTACATTTATACACACTATCAAGACAAATTTGATTTAATGACCAAATGCGAAGAAGAGATTATGCTTGAAATGTCCAGAATTGCAAAGCAGAACTTCCCAGGTGTTATTGCCGCACTTGAAACCAACTCACCGACTGCAACACCATTATCCCTTTCAGTTTTAATATTTGAGTATCTTAATGAAAATAGTGGTTTTATGAAAGCTGTGTTAGGTCCAAAAGGCGATTTATCTTTTCAAACAAGACTGAAAGATTTTATGTGGAAAACGCTGTTTGGAAATGAACCAAACGCAATTATTAAGGAGGAAAATTTACTTGTTCCAGGACAATATTTAGCTTCTTACGTTGCGTCTGCACATATAGGAGTAATTCAACAATGGTTAGATAGTGGCAGGAAAGAATCTCCTCAAGAGATAGCTCGAATCCTATCAACAATAACAGTAAATGGACCCTTCTTTGCATTCGGATTAAAAAAATAAATTAATCAAGTAAAAGGGACAGTCCCATAGAAAAAACGGTACTGTCCCTTTATTAATTATATGCTTCTTCAGCTAAACCGCCACGTTAGCTGAACAAGAAAAAGCGACTGCTCCTATTGAACAATCGCACCCTTTAGTCTAAGTACAATATTTCACAATCTTCATACTATAACTATCATGCTTTATTAGACCAACATGCACATTCTTTGCCGTTATCTATGTTATCGGGTACCGCCTGTAAGATGCGCGTCAAACATATCAATGATTTCTAGGAACCTATCAGCTTCCCGGAAAACATGGTCTGCTAAAAGAGGATGAATAATGCTCTTTATTTTACATTGCTCAATTAAATCACGGGCTGTTTTCTTAAAGTCCCTAAGAGATGAGACCGACACCCGATTTTGATCAAGGAATTGATCTAACAGAGGAACTGTTTGAGATTGTGGCTTCATAGATTCTAAGTCCCTTGCTTGATACAGCAATTGATCAAAATCATTGCTGAAATTCCGTGCTACATCAACTAGCTTCCTTTCGGACGGATCTAATAGATGACCAATAAATTTGGCATGGTCTGCCATAATCCTTAAGAAGAAGACATTTTCTTTAATAATGGCATCTGGGAGCGATTGCAATTTTCCTTCATTTAATTCAATTAATCGTTTTCTAAAATAATTAGCTTCCCTACTTGTATGGTCAACTAATAGTGGAAAATTATTTGCCCCCGGCAATTTGCATGTGAGAATTAGTCCTAATACTTTCCGTTTAAATACGAAAATATTAGTTGCAGCTTGTTGTACCTCTGAATTAAATCTTCTTATTTGTTCCGGATCAGTTTGATTATTAAAGGAATGTGCAGTTTGTTCGATGTGTTCAAATAATCGATAAAATTGATTAGCCTCTTGAATTAGTTGAGTATCCTCTGCTCTAAAACCTAATCGAAGAAATAAAGAATGCTCTTTCATGATCCTAGCCCAAAAACGTATTTCATTTAAAGAGCGTTCAACAAACAATCCAGATGTAACACCGGTATCAGCATGGAAAGATGTATCATCCCCGTTCATTCTATAACCTCCCCGAAATACTTCTTTTGTTCTATTCATATTTACATTGTCATTTGAATATGCCTTAAAGCAAAAGTTCCGTTTTATTTGAAAGTTATGAAATAAAGAGGACTTTATCTTTGTTCTGCCTATGACTATCGTTAAAAATCTTAGTTTCCCCACATTAATCTTATGAAACTAAACTGCACCTTTAGTTGAACAACAAAAAAAGAGCTGCCACCGTAACTCCATCAACTCAAGCACCCGATAGCTTAATAACACCTTAGTTAATTTAATTAATGTTTCACAATAAATTTCACCAATTCGTTAAATGCTTTTTGTGCAGATTTTACATTATATTTTGGAGAGTAGGGGTCACTGAATCCGTGCGTTCCGTTAAATTTATGTAATTCGATATTCTTTTTATCTAAAGTTAAAATTAACTCGTCCACATTAAATGATTGTTCTTCTTGCGGAAAGAATAGCATTGTAGGACATTGTGGTGTTAATTCTACATAATCCCGAATACGTGAACCATAGTATCCAACTATTCCAGCGACACATTCTTCCTCACTACATAACCAAGCAACAGTTGCCCCTACACTAAACCCAATGATAAATATTTTTTGGTATTCATCTTTAACATCTGATAATATATGTTTTATTTTATGTATAGCGTGAGTGAATCCTACTTTCTCCATAAAATTACGATAAGCATCTTCCTCTTGAGAATAATCAAAAGGTGTCTCTGATTCTAAAAAATTTGGACAAATGACATCAAAACTCTGTTTTGATAGAAATTCACAAAAACTCTTCATATGTTGGTTAATTCCATAAATTTCGTGTATAACAATGATAACAGTACCAGACTTTTTATTTATTTGAATCATTTTGTAGCCCCCTTGAACTGATACTCAAATTATACATATTAATACCCATTATATCATTCCTGCTTCCACTAACCTGACCGTTAGTAAAAAAGAAAACTGCCTTAATGACAGCTCCGATCTTGAACTCTTGCACCCTTTAGTTGAACAATAGGGTATATAGCTACGGCTTCAAATAATTCACAGTATTTTCATCACATTCTATTCAAACTTCCAATTGGATGTCAAACACTTCCCTTTTTTGGGAATCAAAATATTCAGAAATATATACATGTTCACCTAACCGTTTAGACTCACTTAATGTTACACGCAAAATATCTCTAATCTCATAAATTAGGAGTTTGTTTTCTTTCTATTCCTATAGGTGTGTTTAGCTGCACATTCACCACCGCATGTAGCAGTTTTAAATATCTCTTTTATTGGAAATGATTTTCTAAGCCGGTACACTGTTTATTAATTTCCCAAACTCGATAATAAAAGGGTTTGGCAAAAGTAATTTTTTCCCCTGTGTCTTCATCTTCTTTCTCTTTCCACAGCCAATAGACAATGATATGGGAATTTTTTAGTTCTTCTTTTTTAATTCGTCCACCCGCTTCTAAAATCTGTTTTTTGGAAGCATATTCCCCTGGCTCCACCAGAAAAACATTGATTCCTCGTATGGTTTTTGTGTTTTCCAATTGACCGCATTTGTATTGGTCCACGGCTGGCGCCACGGTGCAACGCACTTCTCTAATTTTCCAATGATTTTTTCTGTAATGATTTCATAAACACTTTTTGTCATTTTGTTTTTCCTCCTTTGATTTTTTGAAGTTTTGTTTAAGATTTTCTTTTTCCTTTTGACTTGCGAAGCGAGTGAGTTCCCCAAAGGGGGATGATTTTTCCCCTTTTGCAAGTAGAACGAAAAACACGCATAGGCAATGGGTCAAGGGTGCTCTTCGCACAAAAAGTTTTTTGCTGTTGCGAAAGCGTCCTTAAGCAAAAGACTTTTTTGCCCCTTGACCGATTGACTATCCTTTTTAGCTTCTAGCCGGTAAGGTTCGGGTGTCCTGCCGGCTGGAAGGTTAGAAGGCTTGCGCTGTTTTACGATTCGGAAGGCAAAAGGGAAAAATAAATAACAAAAGCAGCCGTTTCGGCTGCTCTCCTTTTGTTTTTTATTCTCTTGATCTTTCAATTTTTTGATCTTCCGGTTTTCGGCTCGTTCGGTATGGCGGCGTAAGCCGTAAAGGGAACAGAAACCTACAGAGTGTAGGCATGAGCCGTACAGACCGTGGTTTTTTATTAAAAGTCAATATATTTTATTAATGAGTTGATAAAAGGGAAGAATTATATAATGTTGCACATTATATAAGGCAAAAAGGAAGGATAGATAAAATTTGCTTTATCTATCCTTCTTTGTACTACATTTAACCTCATTTACTACAACAACATTAAGATTTACTAAGATAAAATAAGAAATAGTTGTTCCATTAAAGCGCCCGTTTGCTGAAGATCAGGATAATTGTTATGATAGCTGCCTTTAGCTTGTTTAACGGTACAGTTAGTTCAACAAGCACTAATTAATCAACCATTACTCCCCATCCATCCGAGTATACATTATAAGGTTTACTTAATTCATTTAGTCGTTTTTGAATATCAACAATATCTTCGTGAATTAAAAGCATTTTTACAAAACAATAACAGGTCCAGTCCTCGGTCTCTTCATCTTGTTCTAATTCGTAATTAAACCCATCATCGCTTAATAATTTTAATACAGCTTCGCCACTCTTTTTATCTGGAACTGCAACAAAGAAATCAACATTTTGTGGCTTTTTAAAATCAACACCATCTTTATAAAGCATTTTTAACACTTGTCCATCTTCATCATTAGGGAATTTTTTAGGGAATAAAATCAATTTTATCGTCTACTAGTTTAGTCAGCTAAATTATCTAATACTTTGATTTTATCAAATACTATCGTCTATTAATATAGTTATTCTTTAACTAACTTTATTACTTCAATAAGAAAAGGCGATTACATTTGTTAAGCGCTAAACATAAAGAAAAAGCACAATTCTTGCTGCAGAATTGCGCCCGATAGTTGAATAACTTTCATATTTCAATTAACCCATATCCCCAACATATGCTTGAGCCATTTCGTTACGAATACCGTAATTTATTAAATGAGGTATCATAGCTTTTCGATAAAAATCATATTTAATAATTCTTCTAATGGTATCCATCCAAGTGCCACTTGTTCAGAATCAGTTTCAATTCCTTTACCAAAACCACTTTCATCTATTATGGTATAGGCGAAAAGATGAACAACAACATGAACATGAGTATCCCAGCATCTCGGGCGGCGGGAGCACGGCATCGAAATCTACCTCAGCGATCTCTTGAATTCGCCTCATCAGTAAAGCAAAGGGACACTCCTCGTAAGATTTGGGTATCTATTCAATCCGAATTAATTCCTGTAAATGAATATTTCACTAAATTTTCAACATAAACATCATCCAAATTTTCACCTATCACAAGCAATCTATAGAAAATTGGCCCATAAATGAGGTCAATGCTTAAATCGAGATCGAGATTTCCCCTCAATTCCCCGCGCTGAACCCCCCGTTCCATAAGATGCCTAGCCTCAAGCCGGCGAGGATGGAAGTATCTGGTCCGGTATGCCTTCGCCAGCCCTGAATCAAATTGCCCTTCACCAATCAGCTCCTTAATGATTTTACCCTCCCGACTGGTCAAAAACCGAGCTAAACTAGTGGCATGGATGAGTATGTCATTAAATACTGAACCCGTGTCGGGCACCGGCAGTCTTGCCGCAGCAGCAGATAGAAAGCCGTCCATAACAACGGCTGCTTTGTTGGGCCACCATTTATAAATTGTGGCTTTACTAACCCTGGCACGCTCAGCAATTTTCTCTACAGTGACCGTTCCAAAGCCATTTTCCAACAACAAATCATATGAAGCAGAAAGGATAGACTTTTGCGTTTCAACATTACGTGGACGTCCTCTTTTGGCATTCACACGAATCCTCCCCTTTACAATAAAAACTATACGTTCATTATACTAAATATTCAACAAAAAGAAAAAATAGCTATTTACAAAACCGAACGTTCAGTATATTATTTAAATATCAATTACTAAACTATACGTACATTATTTAATTTGTCATGGCAGTACTGAATATTGTTAGCACTGCCGCACACACAATTAATGAAAATTGGGAGGATTACAATGCAAACGAATCAAGTTATCGAGGGTAAACGCATTTCAAGCTGGATTATGTTTCTGTTAGCGTCCGCATGTGGTCTTATTGTCGCCAATCTTTATTATGCGCAAACCCTGGTAGGACCTATCAGTGTCTCTACGGGTCTTTCTTCCGCAGCAGCAGGATTAATTGTCACCTTAACACAAATCGGTTATGTTGCAGGGCTGCTGTTTATCGTACCGCTTAGTGACATTATTGAAAATCGGCGCCTCGTGGCAGTATCACTAATTGTTGTGGTATGTGCATTGCTTGCGGCAACATTCGCCTCCAATGCGCTATTTTTCCTGACTGCGTCCCTGTTTATTGGACTGGGATCTGTGGTAGCCCAAATACTGGTTCCCTATGCCGCCCATTTAGCGTCTGAAGAGCAGCGCGGCCGCGTGGTCGGAAACGTGATGAGTGGACTCTTACTCGGAATTATGTTTGCCAGGCCGGTGGCAAGCTTTATAACCAGCATTTGGGGATGGCAAACAGTATTTGCTTTATCGGCGATTGTTATCGCTCTATTGACGGTTCTGTTGTCACGTATTCTCCCTGAGCGTAGACCTTCACCTACGCTAAACTACGGTAAATTAATTGTCTCTTTAGGCACCCTCTTAAAACAAACGCCTATATTGCGCCGCCGCGGCATTTATCAAGCTTGTTTATTTGGCGCCTTTAGCCTGTTTTGGACTGTGGTTCCTTTGCGATTGGTGGATGATTTCGGAATGTCCCAGCAAGGCATCGCATTGTTTGCATTGGCAGGTGTGGGAGGCGCGATAGCAGCGCCGATAGCTGGAAGACTGGCGGATAAAGGCTGGACCGAATTTTTGACCGGACTCGCAATGATTATTGCTTCCTTGTCTTTTTTGCTGGCATTTCTTTTTCAAGGTAATTCAGCAACGGCTCTCACATTGCTCATTCTTACTGCTATTATGCTGGATGCGGCCGTATCGGGAAATCTTGTGCTTGGACAGCGAGCGATTTATTCATTGGGGAGTGAAGCAAGAGGACGACTGAACGGACTTTTCATGTCTATATTCTTTATTGGCGGAGCAATTGGCTCTTCTTTGGGTGGTTGGTCTTATGCTCATGGCGGCTGGAGTTTCACATCTCTAATTGGAGTTGTTATGCCGCTTTTAGCCTTACTTTACTTTCTTACTGAAAAAAGAACCATCCGTAAAGGACGTTGAAACCCTTGCAGATGGTTCAGGGCAGTGAAACTCCCCCAAAAGCGGGAGAGCACATTGCAGGCAGCGATGAGGTTAGGGGGTTCGATTCCCCTTGACGCTATAAACAAAACACCGACTATAGCAGGTCGGTGTTTTTCGTTTTCTTAAATACACTTTTGTTAAATACAGTAAATATTAAGTCGTATTTCTTGTTCATCTAAACTCCCTTTAGTTTCAGTACATTTCTTCACAACCTCACCTCAATTCTAACATAAATATCCAGTTTTGTTTGAGAGCCTTACTCCATTAAATGGCCCGTTTGTTGAATAAGAGTGATCTAGAATATATATCTATTTAAACACATTCAAAATGATTCGCCACCCACTTTGAATTATTATCTGCAACGTATTGTTCCGCAAGGATCAGGCGTTGTACAAGTTCTTTTTTTGATAATTTCATATATTTTCTTTGTATATTATCAAGATTTCGGTTTGGTTTTATTTTATGAAGTTCAATATTCTCGATAGTTACAGAACTCTTGGATGGATTCTTGTCGTGCTTCCTTCCGAAAAGTGCGTGCTCTTCACCTCTACGTCTTTCCCCAGACGGCTAAAACGTTTCTCTGTATCTTTTGTCCATTCAATCAACTCGTATAATTCATGCCTCTGTTCAGGCTGCGGGATCTTCGCTTTAGTTCAAATAAATGCATCAAGCAAATTTGACCTCTCGTTTAATATTATAAACGAGTGTTTCTACACCTTCACTAAGCAAGGTACCGAATGAATATCAATTGTATTGTGAATTTTTTTGTATTTACTCATGGATTACAAAAAACCTACTTCCAGCATCTAAGAAAACTTAACTTTAGGTTAAAACTTAATCCTTCATTTAGAAAAAAAACCACAGTATCTAGGACTGTGGTAAATAAAAATTTTCTTTCTTATCTTTTTAATAGACTTATATAGATCTCTTACTAAATGCAATTCCCATTGGTCTCTTTGCTTTACCATTAGATTCTTTGTAATCTCCACCAATAAAAGGATCATTCCAAACTTCATAATTATAGATTTTGTTATATTCTTTAGCATATATACGGTACGTTTTTCCTTTAGGAACTGTAACTGCATATTCATCACTTACAGTTTTTGTTTTTTGATACTGAAAACCTAATTCATATGCAATAGTTTTTACATCCATTCCGGCAGTCCCTGAAAAAGTATACGCAACAGAGTCACTGACAGCCATTTTTGCTTCCGCTGGTCCTTGGTAACTACTCACACGAATCGTATCGCCAGTATCGTAATAACTAGTCTTTTTCTTTAGATATAACCCTGATCCCCATTGGGCTTCCATTGTTGAAGTTTCTGTACTAGTTGATGTTTCTGAAGCAGTAGTATTGATATCTTCCTCTGCACCAATAAATGCATCAATCTGTTCTTCAGGAATAACTAGACTATACTCAAGAAGAGTTCCTTCTTCTGGTTCTGAAGCAACAGGATCAGAAGTTCCTTCCTCTGTAAGAATTGGTTCCTGTGACTCACTATTTTGTTGTGCATCAATTTCTTGCAATGTTTCAGGATCTGTAATATGTATTTGTAAATCTCCTGTTCTTGTTACCCCTACAGTTACACCATCTTCATCTTTATTTACATCAATTCCATCTGCAACTTCATATGTTTCCGTCTCTGCAAGCTTATCGTTTACTTCCTCAATAGTTTCCTTATCAGTGTACAAAGTTGTCCCATCGGTAGCAGTTGCATCTTCCGTTGTTTGAACAGTAGACGTTACTTCAGGATTTTGGGTAGATTCACCACTTTCTTCAGCCCTAACATTCATAAACAATAATGAACTCACAGCTAAAAATGTAGAAAGAAAAGTAAACACAATTTTCTTCATAGTTCCTTAGTCCCTTTTTCTATTTATTTCTAGTAAAATATATATTATTAATTGGAAATTGTATAGTGTTTTTTTTAAAATATGGAAAATGTTTTATTATTCTATTAAATTTTTAAAGATTTTTTTATATAATAAATGTAATTATTTATCATGTTGAAGGAGATATTTTGAAAATAAATACTAAATTTCTATTAATTACTTTATGTTCCTTAATTATTATTTCAACCTTAGGCTTTATTAATAATTTTGAAACTCAAAAACGTGAAAATTACAAGAACAGTCCCTTTTTTTTAGTACAAAACATTAATAACAATAAAATGATATTGGATTTAACTAGTCAAATATATCCTTCGGGAATTCCATTAGTTAAAAGTTCCTTTATTAGGAAAAAATACGGGGGATCAGGGATCAAAGTTGGAATTTTAGATACGGGGGTAGACTACAATCATAAAGATTTAAATATTAAGGGCGGTATATCACTGATAGATAAATCTAATAATTATATGGATTATAGCGGACATGGAACTCATGTAGCAGGAATTGTTGGATCATTGGATAATGGTATCGGTACTATTGGAATTGCTCCAAATGTTCAATTATTTGCTATAAAAGCTTTAGACTACAATGAAAAAGGGAAAATATCTAATATTATTGCAGGAGTACAATGGGCAATTGATAATGAAATAGATATATTAAATATGAGTGTCGGAGCCCCTATTTATTCTAAGGACTTGAAGAATGTCTTGGAAAAGGCTTATCTTGCAGGGATGTTTATAGTGGCACCAGTTGGTAATAACGGATTTTCATATCAGTCTAACATACTTTATCCAGCTAAGTTTCCTACTGTCTTTGCGGTCGGGTCTGTTGATAAAAATTTACAAAGATCTCGTTTTTCTAACGTCGGGAACGAGTTAGATATAATGGCACCGGGAGAAAAAATAATTAGCACTTTTATTAATAATAAATACGCTTATGGTCAAGGCACCTCAATGGCTTCTCCTCTTGTTGCCGGTGCAGCTGCTGTTTTACTAAGTGCAGACCCAACTCTTACTAATATACAAATTTCAGCTATTCTTAAAATATCTGCAAAAAGGAGAGGTGACACTTACGAATATAGTAATGGGGTTTTAGATGTTTCTAAAGCTTTAGATATAGTCTTGTTAAAGAAGAAGGATACTTTTTTATATAATTTTATTGTGGGTAAATTCACCCAAAATGCAAATCTTACTGTGGTTAGGTTTTAATTATCCTAATAAGTAAATATACAAGGTTTCTCTTTTTAATTGCTTAATTCAAGTATATCATAAATATTATATAAACAGATTAAGTCGTCTTTGCATGCCCCAGCCTTTATGTCAAGTTTTGGCCCCGTAAAAGGGGCCATTTACTATTTAAGATAATTGTTTAAACGGATAGCAAAGTAATTCCACATAATACTAATTGTCGCACTGCCAATCTTAATTTTTTTTAGACATTTCCATACCCCTTTTATCATCCTTTAAATAGATATTGATTTTTATTTCAGGTTCAACGTTCACCCCCCCCCCGACACAACATCCATTTATTTACAAATTAAAACCAAAATACAAATGGTAAAAGAACTCAATTATAATTCGTGTAAATTTGAAACTACTAATAAAAAAACAGGAGTGCTATTATAGCAACTCCTGTTTTAAATAATAGTGAGGATATTGGCGAAATAGTTATTGAGATAAATGATGGAGTTATTACCTATCAAGCACAGACTCTTCCTCAATGAACACTTCCTGTTGCAGAACAATTCAAAGAAGATTAACTAAAAAGAATCTATATCTGTGTTAAACCTTATTGGTGTAGGCACGTTAAATACTAATCTACAAAAAACAAGCATCTTTACTAAAAAGTGATTTTTTATTTAGATTACTTCAAGTTGGTTCTTCTTCAGACCTTTCTTATATACTTAATTAATTCAAAAGACCATTTGCCCTGCAAATTGGTTACCTTTCTTCCCCGAATCATCTATCAAAAGGTTGCCCAAGCAACCGTCAAGCAGGCTCGATGCCTGTGTTATTTAATCAAGAAAAAACGGATGTTTTTTTTCCATTCGTGAATCAACATCGGCGTAGGTCCTGCAGATGTTTTTCGGTTTCAGTTTTATACGGATAAAATCATCGTATGTTTTGTCGGTTTATATTTATCGTTCATAACCTCAATAAATAGCTGGATATAGATTTTTTTAGGCTTACAACCATATTCCATTAAATGGTATTCGATTTCATCTTTAAGACCGGTATTTTCAATTGCTTTTGCTTCCACTTTATAAAAATCAGATAGGATAATCATCATAATAACCTTCTCCCTTCAAGCAAAGGGGGAAATCTCCCCCTTTGCTATATTGCTATTATTATAGATAGCCTTTCTCCTTAAGGCTGACATGCTTTCCGGTATGGGTGACAATCACATGGTCAAGGACTTCAATACCTAAAATTCTCCCTGCCTCTGCGAGTCGCTTGGTAATGTCGATATCCTCCCGGCTCGGTGTAGGGTCTCCACTAGGATGCTGATGGCTGACAATAATGGAGGCCGCATTATTAATAATAGCGCATTTCATCACCTCCCTTGGATGAACAATACTCGCGTTCAAACTTCCTACATGAGCTCTATGTAACCCAACTACCTGATTTTTCGTATTGAGCATCATCACAAGAAGCACTTCCCGGTCTTCATCCGCAATGTAAGAGGCGGCTAATTTTTGGGCATCTTCTGGTGAACGAACAGCATACTGTGCAAACGGCTCAGCGGATTCCTTAATTTCTTGTTTGATTCTAACGACTTCAAAGATTGACATTAATTCCATTTTTCAAAACTCCCTTTCATTATTTGTTTTTTCTTTTCCATTTTTTCTTTTTGGATTCCGAAGCGAATCCATTCCCCAAAAGGGGATGATTTTTCCCCTTTTGCAAGTAGAACGAAAAACACGCATAGGCAATGGGTCAAGGGCGATTTTCGCACAAAAAGTTTTTTGCTGTTGCGAAAGCGTCATTAAGTAAAAAACTTTTTTGCCCCTTGACCGATTGACTAACTTTCTTAGCTTCTAGTCGGAAAGGTTCGGGTGTCCTACCGGCTGGAAGGTTAGAAAGCTTGCGTTGTTTTACGATTCGGAAGGCAAAAGGGAAAAATCAACAATAAAAGCAGCCGTTTCGGCTGCTCTCCCTTTGTCTTTTATTCTTTTAGTCTTTCAATCTTTTGATTTTCCGGTTTTCGGCTCGTTCGGTATGGCGGCGTTAGCCGTAAATGGAACAGGAACCTACGGAATGTAGGCGTAGGCCGTACAGTCCGTGGGTATCGGTCCATTTAATGCCGAAGCGACACGTACGGAATGACAGAAAGGGTGCTTTTCCTTTCTGATCAGTCCGTAGTGCTGCCGCCCAAAATATGTTCTCATCCTTATAACACTCTCTGAACATTGACGTAATCTTCCGAATACCTTTTGAACTTAATAAAAAAGCCCCTCAACTTTTAGTAAGGGGGAAATTAATAAAAATAATAGATTTTTCACTTTTCGCTTCCGATTTCTCATTTTTCATATTTTTAAAGATTCACATTATAAGGATATGATGATGAAAAATCAACTTGTATAATGTATATTATATGCTAAGTTAAATTCAAGCATCGAGCATAGAGCAAACCTTTAAAGGCTTGCTCTTTTTGTGTTCAAATCAACATCAATTTAAGAATTTCCGAATGCTGGGATATTGTCTCTGAATTTCACGAAAAATTCCGAATACCCTGATTTTTTGTGTTACTATAAGCTTCCAACAAATTCACATCTCCATACATCATCTTTATTCGTTTCTGTTTTTAAATAATTTCGAGTGGTAACAAGCTCCAAAACTATTAAATGAAAAACCTTGTCAGATATTCTGACGAAAATATTCACTGAAGATTCATAAAGTTATATATTCAATTCAAGGAAAAAAGAGAGGATGTAAAAAATGAAAAAAATAGAAAATATGGGATTAATTTCATTCTTAGTTTTAGTTATTAGAACAACATTTACTTATTAAAAGGAGTTGCTCAATATAACATTCGTAAAAAGCACTTTTAACTATACTATTTTACCATTTATTTTAATAGGCTTAATAATCACGCTACTACCAATTTTACTATTATCAGAAAATGTAAGTGTTTTTCAATGGTTAATGTGTCGCATGTTTGAAAATAAATAAAGGTGGAAAAATAATAAATGTTAATTTAATATAGAAGAGAAAAAAGCTTTTTGTATTTTAGTTTTTTTAATGTTTATAAGTGATTTTATTTTCTTTTTTTGATTTATACGAAATTGAAAACTCTTCTTTTAATATAGTGTACATCTAAATATTGGTCCGTTACTTTTACAAATATTCATTTTTATTTATGCCTACAAATAACCAAAAAGAACTCGGATAAAAATCTAAGTATCCTATGTTGGTTATATATTTTTCCGTTTTGTTGTCCAATAAGAAATTAATTTTTTTCCTAGTTATCTCACCCACTTTAGATATTTCCTATTTTTAACGAATAAGGAATTTCCTTTTTTAACCTGCTTCGCTTAATAGATTTTAATCAATCTTTTTTATAGACTTTATTACAAATTATCAAACTTTATTCAGAATCCATACTTTTTACGTATTTCAATGTAACAAAAATGTATTATGTAACATAATACAAGTCACCCTGGGGTGACTTCATGGTTTAGATGCATTTGAATAGTACGAGCACGTAACGATCTACCTTGCACTATCATGAATAGCTGATTACCTATTTATGATCTTTCGACTATAAATAAACAGTTTACCACCCATGATAATGGTTCGTTCGACCGTACAAAATACCTGTACACCCATATATAACCTCTCGGCCATATATGAACGTTAACTTCATTGAGTCATGTACTCATCTAATTCTGCGGCACTCGGCACGATCTTCGCTCGACCCATATGATAAATTGGGACCTTATAGTAATAATACCTTCTAGTGGTACGACTACAATAAAACCTTTCTCTACCATATAGAATCTTCCCTCCGACCATACACAAACCATTATTAGATGATCTGTATACAATCTTTGGCTAACCTATATATACTCCATAAGAGCATATATAAAATCTTGGCTCAACCGTTACGTACTAATATCAAGAGCAAATTCATTCGAACTATACGCAATGAGAATATAACATATTTGGAAAAAGGTCACTCATTACAATCAACATATTATTTTTTCTTCTACACATAATAATTTTTAGGTTTTACCCTAATTTATACTTCCTGAGGAGTGATCACTCAATACACAACCCGTTCCTACTTTCACTAGTAAATCCAAAACATCAAATTGCTTTTTTCTTTCTTCCAAGTTGAGCTCCAGTCCCTTCTATGTACCTTTATAACCTTATCCTATTTCTCTAGTTCCTTTAAATTGTTTCTTTAGTTTTTGAAACTTTATTATATTTCAGGGGTTTTAAAATTTAAATACTATTCCTGTAATCATTTTCAATGATTTCAAATAATTAAGTCTTGAAATGTATTTCAGCAAGTAAACCATGACATTAAAGGGAGAAAAACCATGAAAGTATTAGGAGTATTTGTATTTATTCTTTTATTAGCCATTTCTTTAAGTATATTAATGGATATTCTCTTAGGCTTTAAGCTTTCTCACGCATTATTGCATATACTTAACTCATTTTGGGTAATAGAAACTGGAGAATATGTAATGATTGCATTTCTTTTATTAATTACAATTGGTCAGCAAATCATGATTATCATAAAAAAGAATAAACAAAATGGTACCTAGTTAGCTTTTTTTATGAAACGATTACGTATCATAGCAACAACCATCATGCATAACGGAATGATGATATGCAAAGGAATGTGAATATAATATGAAGTAATCGTTTGACCTTCCTCAATATGTTCAGCAAAATTGGAGGCAATCATCATTGATAAAAATGTGATTATAATCCCAGCTGGGAAAATAATTTGTTGATGATTTTTTAACTTGAACAAATCAACCATTCCGATTACCGCGGCATAAAAAAAGATGGCGATTTTAAAAAACATCGTAATTAGAAAGGTAAAAACAACAATAGCATCAAGCCGTTGTAAAAACTCCATAAGATTAACTTTTCCGATGGTTGATAGCAAAGGGAAAGTCGATCTTCCCACTTCATCAGCACCAAGAACAGCAACATTTAAAGCAGCTGTATAACTTAATATGAGACCACTTGAAATTAAGGCAGAAAGCCAAGTTTTTTTTGCTAATTCAGGTCGATTTAAATAAGGAAGAATCATAGTAAAGACAAGTATTTCAGCAAAAGGGAAATAGGTAATCAACGGAAATGCTGTTGTAATGATTGGATTCCATCCATTTTCTAGGAACGGCTCCAAATTATTAAATTCGACATTTCCTGAAACATATACTAACAGGTTGCCTATGAGGCCCAAAAGGATCAGAATGACAATTAATACTTCTGATGTTCTTCCTACTACTTCAATCCCTAGATAAAGTACATAACAAATGGCAAGAACCATCAAGATATTGATCGCCAATAACGGTGTCGCTGGCATAGTTGAGGTAAGTAACAAATCACTGAAGTCCCGTAAATTCCGGGAAGCAGCATACAAAAAGTAAACCGTGTATACTAAGCCGATGATCCACCCAATGTACTTGCCAAATATTTTCCGGGCATATCCGGTTAACGGCAGGTTGGGATATAGACGAAATAAAAAGTAGTACATGAAAAATAAAACAATTCCCCCGAATAGCCCTAACAGAATAGCAAGCCAGGCATCTTTTCCCGCACTACTGCCTAGGCTTACTACAAGCGCGCTTCCAAGTTCAAACAAGAACATCATGGCAAATAGTTGGACGACACTAACTTTGGCTTTCTCCATTGTTTTAGAAGACCTTCCTTCGTTACTTGTTATGCTCGACTTTTCATTTATTTTATATATGATTTTGTCCTCAATCCAGACCGTCGAATAAACGAGTGTACCTTTACCTTGATTTCTGTCTCGGGAAAGATTTCATCATTCCATCTGTTCTTAATCTTCTTCCACAATTTTGAATTTTCACGGTTAATATTTTCACCAAAACGAAATATATCGGTTTTTTGTTTTTTCGCCTCTTTTACAGCCTTTATCACTTCTGCTTTTATTTCGTTCTCCATCTGGTTTTCAAGTTTTTCAATAGTTGTATGTTTACTGAGATCAATGGGACAATGGACCTCTGAGATGTGGCCTTCTGATCGGACGGTAATCTGAATAACGGGTTTTTTGTTTTTTATTTCCACTTTAATTTTTGTTTTGGCGCGCATAACGTCCACCGCAATCCCCTTTTTTATCTCCCCACAATTAAGGTCTACAACGGTTTTTTTTAACTCATTATTAATCCATATTGAACCACGGGCTGTATCTTCATCCAACCATTTAATGAGTTTCCCTTTTTTAAAAATAGCAAGTCCTTTGATTTCGATCGCTGTATTTGGAGATATTTGTTGAATATTTGTGAACTTGTTCCCTTTTTTCGGGTCTCCGATAATCTGAACCCCCGTTAAATTTGCCCCTTCTCCTCCCCCTAATTGTTGAATAACTTGGTCAGCACGGGTACTTGAATACTCTCCCCAGATTTTTGTGGTGGATTCCAACCCACCAACAATTTTTGCAGAAGGAACGTCCTCTAAAGGTGTGGTGATTTGGAGAAGAGTCTTTGCTGTATTGTTTCTGACGACTAGAATAGGAAACAGTGTACGAAATTGGGAATCTCGTTCAATCAAATCAAACAAATCTTGAATCCCCTTTTTCCGAGCGAGCTCCTCCCCAATCAACATTAGTTGGACATGAGGAAAAAAAAGCTCATTGGGTGACATTGGATTAATTTTTCGGAGTGCCTCTGCAACGGTGCTGCCTTTAGCCGAATAAGTCGTAACAGGCGCCACTATTGATTTCCCTCCTTGTGTTCCCGCACTAGCTATTTGTCCTTCATTAACAACTTGTACTGTAACGAGATATCTGTTTTCCGAATTATTGCCACCTTTATCAATGCCAATAGCGCTTACTATATCAAGATCTTGTAATTCTTCACGATCCCAACATCCTGATAGTAATACGGCAGATATTATCATAAAGAGAGTGATGAATAATTTATGTCTCATTAGAATTCCTCTTCGACTCGTGATCCTTTATTTGTCCTTCTCTCGGTGACGGGCCCAGATCCTTAGTAGCACCTGTTCGCTTTATATTCGTTTGGTTCAACAATCGAGGACGGTTTGACCTAAACTGGCTCGGGAAACGAATGATGGTATCTTTCCAATCAGCGAGTATGAGTGGTGCATAAGGAGTTAAATACGGAATACCAAAAGAGCGAACGCTGCAAGTGTGTGCGACTAAAACAATGACTCCGAGTCCAATCCCGTATAACCCAAAAGAAGCTGCCAATAACATTATGATAAATCGGAGTAAACGTGTTGCATCCGTCATCGAAGCATGAGGCATCGTAAAACTGGCGATTGCTGTCCCTGCCACGACAATTACCATTGCACTTGAAACAATTCCTGCTGCAACAGCTGCTTGTCCCAATACAAGTGCACCAACGATTGAAACAGCCTGTCCAATAGGACGAGGCATCCTAACCCCTGCTTCCCGCAACACTTCAAATGTAAATTCCATTAACAAAGCCTCTATGAATACCGGAAAAGGAATTCCATGTCGCTGTGCTGACAGACTAACTAATAAGGGAGTTGGAATCAATTCCGGATGAAACGAAATAAACGCAATAAATAAGGACGGTCCCAAAAGAGTGGTTAAAAATGCACTTAATCTTAGAAGTCTCAAAAAACTGGCAATATACCAATTCATATAATAATCTTCAGCCGTTTGAAAAAATTGAATCCAAGTCGCTGGTAAAATTAAAGGAAATGGTGACCCATCAACAAAAATAGCGACACGTCCTTCTAGTAAATTTCCGACCACTACATCCGGGCGCTCTGTTGTAAATATGGTCGGCCAAGGTGTCCAAATGTTATCGTTAATCCATTCTTCAATAGTATTGGAACCAGCAATTTCATCTACTTCTATTTTACCTAATCGTTCTTTTACCTCAGTAAGAAGTTTTTCATTGACAATCCCCTTTAAGAACATAATAGAAACATCCGTTTGTGCAACTTTCCCTAGTTTTATGGTTTCAACCCATAGATTAGGGCTTTTTATCCGGTGGCGAACCATTGCTGTATTGGTAACTAGCGACTCAACAAAGCTCTCTTTAGGTCCTCGGACAGCCGGTTCTGTCGTAGGTTCTGAAATGGCCCTTAACTCCCCGCCTTGTGCACTACAGGCAATGGATCTATCCCAACCATCAATCAGAAGAATGGTTCTCCCGGATAAAAGGGAACTCAATATCTTGTTCCAATCCGTAACGTCCTCAACTCCAGCAATTGTCAATATATTTTCCTTAATATAGGTAAATAATTGACCTGGTTGCTGAGAATCTCCGCTTTCCATATGGTTTCCGTCACCCATCAGTCTTTCTATAATAAAATTTCCTAGTATCTCCTTATCTGTTAAGCCATTTATATAAAGTAAGGCAACTTTATTCATAGAAAGTTTTCCCATATTAAATTCACGAATAATTAAGTCACTGCTGTTACCCAAAACTTTCTTAATATTTTTGAGGTTATCGTCTAAATCTTGACTGATTATTTGGTTGTTTAATGCCAATTCAGTTTCTTCATAATACAGTTTTTGCTCTCTTTTTTTCCTTTTTATCAGTCGGCTCCATGCACTGTTCATTTTGTTATAACACTCCAAAGTTTATAGTGTCACCAAAGGAATGGTCCTATGTTCCTAATATATAGGTTATTTATTTCCCAATTTTTGATACATTTAGTGTAATAATAAATAATGTAAAATGTGTTCACTATATACCCTAGTTTCCGTATTAATTATTCAGTTATTTATTGATTTTTGCTCATAAATGTTTTGTTCACTTATCCATTGTTGTACCTTAAACAATCGAAGGTCAAAAGCCATTTGAAATAATCCTGTCAGTCGATATTGGAAGAAGTCATTTTTCTTAAGCTTAATAAGAGCTTCGTCATATGAAAAAAAGCCAAGCTTTTGAAAAAGTAACCAATCTAATGTCTGTTTAACGTTCTCAGGATTCTTCCAATAATTGATCTGAACGTTAGTAAATTCCTAAGGTTGAAAATGACCGGGATATACAGCATAAATAACTTGATAAGGCGAATTACCAAAAGATTTAAAAATGCCAAGAAGTCTATAGTCTTTAAAAAAATGATAGTTGATTCGCAAAGGGATTTCATGATGGGTCATCTTACATTTTTCTTAGATCCATATCGCACGGCTTCAATCGCCCTTTTTCTTTCGTTTTCTCCTTGCCAATAATTGTTGGAAACTTGATTGAATTCCCAAGGTCTAAACTTTCCAGGATAAGCATTTTCAATTATCCACATAAAATCCTTCCATCCTTGAACATAAGCCGCAGGTCGTAACCGGTGATTCCAAAGTGTTGCCGCTTTCACTTTTCGAGGAATTTCCTTTACGGAAATTCCTAGGTAATCTTCAATTAGATACCTTGTTAGGAAGGCTAAGTATTTTTTTCCCTGCTCTCCTACAAAGAAGTGATCAGGAAATTTACCTCTTTTTCCATCTAACACATCCCGATAAATTTGGAGCACTTTTTCTCTCTCTACCATAAGCATTCCTCCTTTTGCACTTCTGTTTTTTACTAGAGATTTTTGCCCTCAAAACTCAGAAAAATACGCTAAAACAGTAATTAAACAAGACCTAAACGGACGGTGTTAAATTTCGGTTTGGCTTTTGAAAACGAAAAATCTTCCTAAGTGACCAACGATAAAATCATTGCTAAAATTACTGACTTAGTTTTGAATAAGTTACTCTTGACCGATTGACTAGCCTTCTTAGCTTCTAGCCGGAAAGGTTCGGGTATCCTACCGGCTGGAAGGTTAGAAGGCTTGCGCTGTTTTACGATTCGGAAGGCAAAAGAGAAAAACCAACAACAAAAGCAGCCGTTTCGGCTGCTCTCCTTATGTCTTTTATTCTTTTGTTCTTTTGATCTTTCCATTTTTTGATCCTCCGGTTTTCGGCTCGTTCGGTATGGCGGCGTATGCCGTAAAGGGAACAGGAACCTACGGAGTGTAGGCATGAGCCGTACAGACCGTGGTTATCGGTTCATTTAATGCCGAAGCGACACGTACAGAATGACAGAAAGGGTGCTTTTCCCTTTCTGATCAGTCCGTAGTGCCGCCGCCCAAAGTCGTTCTGTTTGTTTTTAACTTTAAGGAAAAAGTCCTTATTTCTGAAGAAAAGCCGCAGCCTTAAGGCCACATGACTGGAAAAAGATGTAGGGAGATGGAGGAATATCAAAAAAATTATGTAATATACCCCTTGAATAATAGGAACAAGTGTTCTAATTATAGATGGAAGAGCGGGAATTTTTTATGAATAAAGATTTTAAAGATCGTGGAATGAAGAAATGGCAAGGCTTTTTCATGCCCGAAACTATAAAAATGTTGAAGAATCTTTGGGAGGATGATCATAAAAGTCCGAGACCACATCTTGATGAAACGAAAATAGAAGAGATCGAACGGCTATTATTGGAAAGCATGGAAACCAAAATGCTATTAGAAATTACCACATGGACAAACGGATTTTTTACTTCACGCGTTGGCTTTGTAACCAAAATTGATCCTCTAAAGAAAAGAATTCAAATTCAGGATGAACTGAGATCCACCATCAAGCTTGATTTCTTTTCCTTAACCAATGTAATAGTCAAATAAATACTTACCATAAAAGGGGCAAACCTTTACATTATTGTGCTTTAACGGAAGGATTTTTTTTACATTCATAGAAATACATAGAAGACAAGTCATTATACGAGGAGGATTTGAATGGAGTTTTCAGTTCTCGTTTTAGGGTTGCAATATTTCTTGTTGGTAATGGGTGGTTGCTTGATTTTTTTCATCCTAGTGTTATTTTTCTCCAATAGATACACAAGGAGTGAATTCATTCAAATGGAACAAAACGAAAAAATGAATGAAATACAACGAATGTAACGGTGAACAGTTTTCAGTGTTAGCGCTAGTTGAAATATTTAGCCCTTCCAGTAAAATGTAGAGTACATACCGTTAAGCTGAGAAGGGCTGTTATATGGATGAGTGCAAACATAACAATGATGATCCACAATAAGAGGGTAATCAATTCAAGCGTTTCCCATTTCCTATCGTAAAATTTTAGGGAAGGATCGGTGTCGTAAAGTCGTTTCTAAATATCGAAGTAAAGAACCTATTCACATAAAAAAAACTGGATAGCGATTTAATCTTTCCAGTACGTATTATTGATATGAATTTTTTCTTATCATACTCCTTCACCCATTTTCCACATACTTAACTTACATTTAAGTATTTTTTTATAAGGACAAGCTACATCTGTCCCTAGTATCGGCCCCACCTACGCCAGATACGCTGACGGCCACGCATGCCATCCAACCCACTATTTATTATAATAGAAAACGCTTACATTTTCAAATTTTAATTGAATTTTCAGAAAAATTTTCTGATAGTTATATATTTGCTGTTACTTTATGAATAAGTGGGCAACGTCTAACCTCTATCCTCCCAGGTCAAACACTTTTTCACCACAAAAGATCCATTCATTTAAAACTAGTATAAATGACGTTTGCTTTCACATCATGCACAATCAAAATCTTGTAATTTTTATGTGCAACAACGGTTCTATTTCCTTCAAATTTCAATTCCGTCTTATTTTCGGTTATATTCACAATGACTGAATTTTCATTTACCTTCTCAACAATCCCTTTGATTGCTTTCTTAAAAAGAATATGATCTCCCATTTCTGCTATTTCTTTTGTCTTGAATATCATTTTCCCCTCCACAGAAAAGTACATATCGACTATTAGCTTTTTCATTCTTACATTTACTGTTTTGTTATTTTTTATGTCCCTCAAAATTGAAGGACTTTAAATATAGGCCCTTACCTAAACTTTCTAGATTAGTTTATGAACTCTTTTCTTTCTTCATATCATTTCTATCTGTTTAAAGTTTTTTCTTAATTAAAGTTAAAAGGGTTATCACTCTTTTCTTCCATTTTAGTTGCTTTCCATCGTTACGACCGTATAAATATTGATTCCAAATATAATGGCCCGCCTCCTCAAGCACGATCAATAGGATGATAAATAACAAAAACCATAATCCAAATCCACATGTATTAATTCCCTTTTACGGATAATGACACGAAGAACCCATTTTGATAAATTTTTATATAAGCATTTTACCAAATTTATGGATATAGAGATAGATAGATTGTAGGTTTTATTTTGAATTGCGAAATATTTGTAGAAAATGTGTGGAATTTCGTCTCCTACTTTAGCTTATTTCCTAAACAACGAAGAAAATGGCACCACATAATGGCGCCATTCCTATTTCTCTTGAAAGCAACCTATCTGACACCTTACCCAACATACTTAATCATTGCGACTTCATCACAGCAATTAAACTTAGGACAATTCATACAATCCACCCACACTTTTTCAGGCAAAGTCTCCTTTTCTACGATCTTAAAACCACATTTTTTGAAAAACTCTGTTTCATATGTGAAAGACATTACACGGCTAATTCCAAGTTTCGGTGCATCACTTATAACACGATTAACTAAACTGCGACCAATACCTTTTCCGGCATAATCGGGAGAAACAACCAAAGAACGTATCTCTGCCAGGTCCTTTCCTAAAACATGTAATCCTGCAACCCCTAGTATATTATTATCCTGTTTCATAACATACAAACATTGTAAATGTTGATAGAGTGATAAATATGTACGAGGCAATACGATTCCTTTTTCAGCATATATTTGGATTAAATCATAAATATCTTTAACATCACTTGTCACTGCATGATAAATATCCATTCTGTATCTCCTTTTGGAATAATTACTACAAATAGCTTGGATCAACCTTCCAAGCTACATTGCCATTAACAACTCCTATGTTAATTCATTTTCAATCGTTCCTTCTCCTGTTCACAAAATTCCTCAACTGTTGATTTACTCCAATAGGGGGTACCTGCAAGTTCAACATCCGCTTTCGGCAATTTACCTCGACTATAATACACGTTTAATTTCCGCTTATCATAAATTCAAGCCATTTTCCGATAAGAAGTCAGCAAACTGCTTTTGATTGAAATAATGATCCGGCGTTTCACGAAGAATGGAAACGATAGGTTTTTGAATTAAATACGTATCCTCTCTAAAGAACTAGTCATTTTGTTTTCTGCCTATCCCTAAACTATTTTTCATGACTACTACAAAATCAGGTCAGGTGATAAAGCAGCTAGAACACCAACTAAAAAAACTTCCATATACACAAAAAACAACTCCTTATTTCTTCACATTTCGAACAATATAAGTCAATAGGTCATCACTTTGCCATAATGAATTATACATGTCATTTCCTACTTTGTCGCTCACAACTTTCATCAACATATCGTGCCGGATATATTCTTTAGCCAGGAGAACTAACATGGGTTCAGTAGTTTGAATAGCTTGTGGGATTTGCCCCTCAATAAAGCCCGCAATCAGTACCTCTTGATTATCCTGAAAAACAATCGTTAATCTTTGGTCCATTCTGTGTTTTTCAATGGAAGCTGTATCTCGACGATGATAAAAGGTTTCTCCGAAAGAAACAGTCTCTTGATTTGTAAAAAGCAGTGAATACAACTGAATTCCTTTTTTACCTTGTTCTTCAGCAGAACTACGCAATTCCTCCAGTTCCTTTTCCCACGCAGAAATCAAAATCCCCTCATTTGATGCCTTCATTAATTTTAGCATGGCAAAATCGTATTAAACTGAGGGAGTTTCAGTAGAATCCTTCACAATCATTTTTTACACATTAATAAACTCCAATCACTTAAATGTGTTGCTCCATACAAAGCGCCTTCTTATTAAAGAAAAGCGCCAGATTGCGGAATATTGAAAAACAAGAGTAAGCTTCAAAAATAGTTCCTCAGTTATTTTGCTAAAGCCACTCATAGTAAAGTTGAAAATACTGTAAAGCAATTTAAAACTTTTTTGGATAACAAAAGAGGTAATAAGGCAGCTGATAAGCTATATAAAATAATTCATAATATGAAACAGGATATTTATTTGGCTGAAAATATGCTTGATATATTAATTGAAAGTAACGAACCTAATGTGAAAATTTGGGCTTGTAGTGTAGCATTTGATATTGATTATAAATTTAAAGAGGCAGAGAAAATATTAGAACATATTACAAATTCATCTGACTTAGGAATATTGAGTCTTAGTGCTGAAATGGTTTTGGAAAACCATAAAGGAAAAACAACATAAAAGCAAATAGGTCTTATTAAACTAAACCAGCTAATA
>NZ_NUNF01000063.1 GCF_002585305.1 Bacillus sp. AFS037270
GGTCAATGAAACAGCGTGTCATTGCCCGAGCGAGAGTTTATTTTGTCCAGACGGTCAATGAAAGAGTATGTCATTGCCCGAGCAAGGGTCTATTTTGTCCGGTCCGTCAAAGAAATGATCAGTACTTACTGTTATAAATAAAAAAGCTGCCAAATTGGCAGCCTGTGAATTACTTCACGCCTTTTTCAAGGGTTTCAAGCATTTCTTTCTTCTCATCTTCTGATGAATTTTGCCAAATCACTTCAAATAATACCCCAAGTCCTGGAAGCATCTTTTCTTCGCCACTTTGAATCGCATCAACAATGGTATCTTCTAATTGATCTTGAGTATTACCAGAAACGTTGTGAAGAATCGCATTTCTTAGGTTTAAGTTCATTTTAATACCCTCCTTTTGTTAAACTTCATTCAATATTATGATTTCTAGGTTTTGGTTTTATTATGTAATATATTTAGGATATAATGAGAAAATCATAAGAGCATTTTAAAGGAGAACTGTTTTGAAATACATAGAATCTGTCAATAATCCTAAGGTAAAACAATGGAAAAAGTTACTGACAAAAAAAGAGCGCGATAAGAGTGGTACTTTTATAGTGGAAGGCTTTCATTTGGTTGAGGAGGCATTAAAGCAAGGCGAACAAGTTTTAGAAATCATTGTTTCGGATAAAGTAGGACTGCCTCCGCGCTGGGATGCTGGATCTACACCAGTTACATCGGTTACGGAAGAAATCTCTAACTCATTATCTGAAACGGAAGCACCTCAAGGAATTTATGCTGTTTGCCGCCAATCCAATCAAGAGGTTCAGGATGCCAAAACGCTGTTGCTAATTGATGCTGTCCAGGACCCAGGCAATCTGGGTACTATGATCCGTACAGCCGATGCGGCCGGGATTGATGCGGTTGTGGTGGGACGCGGCAGTGTCGATATTTATAACTCGAAGGTCTTAAGGTCGGCACAGGGAAGCCATTTTCATCTGCCAATCATTAGAGGAGACCTTCATGAATGGATTGACAAGCTTCATGATAAAAATATACCGGTTTATGGTACAGCACTTGAAGGTGCATCAGCCTATACGGATATTTCTTGCGGTGCTTCGTTTGCCCTTATCGTTGGCAACGAGGGCAATGGTGTCGCCAAAGATCTACTTTCAAGTACAACCGCCAACCTATATATCCCGATTTTCGGAAAAAGTGAATCATTAAATGTTGCGGTTGCGACAGGAATTCTGCTCTATTATTTAAAAAAATAGGCGGAATACGTTTGACCTTTTGCTGAAAAACGTTATATAATAATGAACAATTGAAAAAAGTTAAAAACGATGACGGAGAAAAGTATCTAGTTATCGACCATTTAGGGAGAAGGTGCCATGACTGCAAGCACTTTTATGGTTCTAGATTAGAGAAGTTCACCTCCTGAGTTGGCATCGGGACCACAATATAAAAGCTAGAGCTTGATAGTAGATTACTGTCTAGCTACAGCGCAAGGGCGCTTCCGCTTTTCGTGTAAAGATGCATCGGCACAGGCCGTTATTCGAATGAAGCGAACACAATGTTTTATACATAACGTGTGTTTACAAGGGTGGTACCGCGAATTAACAAACCTCGTCCCTTTCCAGGGATGGGGTTTTTTTGTTTTTTTATGGCTACCTAAAGTGACCAATTACCATTAAGGAGGAATAGATGATATGCAAGAACGATTAAAGGAATTGCAGGAAGAGGCTCTTCAAAAAGTTGAGCAGTCTGCCAACTTAAAAGAATTAAATGACATCCGCGTTGCTTACCTAGGTAAAAAGGGACCGATTACAGAAGTACTTCGCGGAATGGGGAAGCTTTCAGCTGAAGAACGTCCAGTCATGGGGGCACTTGTAAATGAAGTGCGTGAAATCATTGCTGCTAAAATTGAAGCCAAACAAAAAGGGTTAGAAGAAGCTGCAGTTTTAGAAAAATTAGCATCTGAAAGCATCGATGTGACACTTCCGGGCAGTCCAGTCAGGGTTGGAAACCACCATCCGTTGACAAGAATTATTGAGGAAATTGAAGACCTATTTATCGGCATGGGCTATCAAGTAGCCGAAGGTCCTGAGGTAGAGCAAGATTATTATAATTTCGAAGCTCTTAATTTACCAAAAGGCCACCCGGCCCGTGATATGCAGGACTCCTTTTATATTACAGAAGAAATCCTTCTTCGTACCCATACCTCACCAGTCCAAGCACGGACAATGGAAAAGCATGAAGGCAAAGGACCAATTAAAATTATCTGCCCTGGTAAGGTTTACCGCCGCGATAATGATGATGCGACACACTCTCATCAATTCATGCAAATTGAAGGTCTAGTTGTCGGTGAGAACATCCGCATGAGTGACTTAAAAGGTACATTAGAGGTTTTTGCGAAGAAAATGTTTGGTGAAGATCGTGAAATTCGACTCAGACCAAGTTTCTTCCCATTCACAGAGCCTTCTGTTGAGATGGATATCTCTTGTAAGATTTGTGGAGGCCATGGCTGTAATGTATGTAAGAAAACAGGCTGGATTGAGATTTTAGGTGCAGGGATGGTTCATCCGAACGTGCTTGAAATGGCCGGCTACGATTCTAAAAAGTACACTGGATTCGCATTTGGTATGGGACCTGAGCGAATTGCGATGTTGAAATACGGTGTCGATGATATCCGTCATTTCTATACCAACGATGTACGATTCTTAAAACAGTTTTCAAAACACGAGTAAAACTAAATGCTGAAGCCCCTAGGCGCGGAAGCTGAATAATAGGAGGTTGGCGACATGTTCGTATCATATAAATGGCTGCAGGATTATATTGATTTAACAGGCGTAACAGCAGCTGAACTTGCTGAAAAAATTACAAAAAGCGGTATTGAAGTAGAAGGCGTAGAGGTCCTTAACGAAGGCATTAAAGGTGTAGTTATCGGCCATGTCCTAGAACGTGAACAGCATCCAAATGCTGATAAATTAAGCAAATGTCTTGTAGATATCGGAGCAGAACAGCCCGTTCAGATTATTTGCGGTGCACCGAATGTGGCACAAGGCCAAAAGGTGGCAGTTGCTACAGTGGGTGCCGTACTTCCTGGTAATTTTAAAATTAAAAAGGCGAAGCTTCGCGGCGAAGAGTCTAATGGAATGATTTGCTCCCTAACTGAGCTAGGTATGGAAGGGAAAATCGTTCCGAAAGAATATTCCGAGGGCATCTTTGTTTTTCCGGCAGAGACGGAAGTTGGCGTTGATGCGTTAGCGCATCTTAATCGCGACGATGAAGTGTTAGAGCTGAGTTTAACCCCTAACCGTGCTGACTGCCTAAGTATGCTAGGTGTTGCCTATGAAGTGGCGGCTATCTTAGGAAGAGAAGTTAAGTTTCCAGAAACAGATCTTGAGGCAACAAATGAAAAAGCAGCAGATTATGTGAAAATCAATGTTGAAGCAAAAGAGGATAACCCACTTTACGTGGCTAAAATCATTAAAAATGTAAAAATTGGACCTTCTCCACTGTGGATGCAAACACGCTTAATGAATGCTGGAATTCGTCCACACAATAATGTAGTTGATATTACAAACTATATTTTATTAGAATATGGTCAGCCATTACATGCATTTGATTATGACCGTTTAGGCTCAAAGGAAATCCTTGTCCGCCGTGCGGTAGATGGTGAAAAGTTTGTAACCCTTGATGATGTTGAACGCACTTTAACTGCCGACCACCTTGTAATCACTAACGGAACTGAGCCAGTCGCTTTAGCTGGGGTAATGGGCGGCGCTAATTCAGAGGTTACTTCAGATACAACCACTGTACTTTTAGAGGCAGCTTATTTTAATGGTCAGACTGTCCGTAAAGCTTCTAAAGATCATGGTTTAAGAAGCGAAGCAAGCGCTCGTTTCGAAAAAGGTGTGGATCCAAACCGTGTTCGTGCTGCGGGTGAGCGTGCTGCCTACTTAATGGCGAAATATGCTGGCGGTCAAGTGCTCAAAGGTACATCAGAGGTCGATACACTAACGGTTGAACCTGCAGTTGTTTCCATTACACTTAAAAAAATTAATCGTGTCCTAGGCACAGATCTTCAAATGAACGACGTAAAAGAAATTTTTGATCGTTTGCAATTCCCGGTTAGTATCGAGCAAGATACGATTACAGTTACGGCGCCAACACGTCGTGGGGATATCAAAATTGAAGAGGATTTAGTGGAAGAGGTTGCCCGTCTTTACGGCTATGACGATATTCCAAAAACATTGCCAATTGGTTCGACAACTCCAGGCAAATTGTCCTCTTACCAGAAGAAACGCCGTGTAGTTCGTCAGTATCTTGAGGGAGCAGGGCTGTATCAAGCTGTAACCTATTCTTTAACGAGTGAGGAAAAAGCTGCTCAATTTGCCATGGAAAAACGCAACCCAATTCGCCTGGCAATGCCAATGAGTGAAGAACGCAGCGTGCTTCGATTAAGTATTTTGCCACAATTACTAGAAGTATTAAAATACAATAGCGCACGTCAAAACGACAGCTTAGCAGTGTATGAAACAGGTGCTGTATTCTTATCAAATGGGGAAGAAACACTTCCAGTTGAAAACGAGCATTTAGCAGGAGCTGTGACAGGTCTGTGGCACAGCCATTCATGGCAGGGTGAGAAGAAGGCAGTTGACTTCTATGTTGTGAAAGGTATTTTAGAAGGAATGTTTGCAAAGCTTGGCCTAGAAGATCGAATTGTATATGTTCAGGCGCAAGTAGAAGGCATGCACCCTGGCCGTACAGCAGAAATCAAGTTAGACGGTGTAAGCGTTGGTTTCGTTGGCCAGGTACATCCAACCGTTCAAAAAGAACTTGATTTAAAAGATACCTATGTATTTGAACTTTCTTTACAATCAGTTCTTCAAGAAGAAACAGCACCATTACAATACAACAGCATCCCACGCTTCCCAACGATCACAAGAGACATTGCTCTTGTGGTAAACAGAGAAACGGTGTCAGGCACCTTAAAAGAGATTATTTTGTTTACAGGTGCACCGCTCCTACAGGAAGCAGTGGTGTTTGATCTGTATGAGGGTGAAAGAATGGAAGAAGGCAAGAAGTCGATTGCTTTCTCATTAAAGTATTTAGATCCTGAACGTACATTGACAGACGAAGAGGTAACGAAGGTCCATGAACGCGTGCTTGAAGCCTTAAAAGAAAAGGCTGGAGCCGTGCTTCGAGGATAATAATATTAAAAGCAAAAAGAGTATCTGTGCGATACTCTTTTTGCTTTATTTTCCTTTATATTTTTCATAGAGAACATCATAATTTTTCGCTAACTCTATATCCAAATCCGTCAAGCCCCCGGCATTCCAAGAAGTAAGCCTGAGAGTCACTAATTTATAATCAATTGCAATAAAAGGATGATGATTTTTTTCTTCAGACAGCTCGGCAATTTCATTTACAAACCCTACCCCACTCAAAAACTCCCGAAAACGATATTTTTTAACAATGAATTTACCGTCCAATTTCCATCCTGGTAATGCATCCAAAGCTTGATCAATTTCCGTTAAACTTAGCCTTTTTGCCACTCATACCCCTCCAATTGCCATTTACTATTACTCTATTCTACGGCCCTTACCATAACGACTTAGTTCCGCTTTTTATTTACAAGGGCCATTGCCTTGTCAGTATTGGCAAAATGAAGTTTTACGAAGGAAGGAAGGCACTCTCGCCCTTTACTCATAATCAGCTTGGCAGCCGCCACATCCACCTGTGACCCGGCACCCTTTGGAATCTTAAAACCCGCTGCCTCACTAAGCTTATCAATATATTGAATAAACGCATATCGTGCCAGGATACTAGCCGCAGCAACAGCTAAATGAATTCCTTCTGCTTTGGTACTAAAATAAACATCCTGATTGGCGATCGCCTTCTGCCCTTTTAAATGCTGAAAATAAGTACTAGGCTGGACAAATTGGTCAATTAAAATCGCCTCAGGTTTCGCAGGTGATATCTTCTCCAACACATTTAAAATGGCCTGATTATGAAGCAATGCCTTCATTTTACCTTGGGACATTCCCGAACCTTGCACCTGATTATATTTTTCATTTTTCAGAGTCATCAAGCTAAAGGGAACTACATCCTTAATAACCTTAGCAATTGATATTATTTTTTCATCATTCAAATCCTTTGAATCGCGTACACCTAATTCTTTTAATAACGGAATATCTTCTTTTCTGACATAGGCTGCTACCACCGTAATCGGACCGAAAAAGTCCCCCGTGCCCACTTCGTCTGAACCGATGGCCGACATCCCACCAATACCTGCAGGAAGGTCGCCTTTTGCTACAGACTTCCCCTTCGCAGCAGAAGTTTTTTTACTTGGAGCACCCGCAGCACTGCTGCCCCATTTCCTGGCCTCTGATTCACTATCATTCCCTTGAAACAAGACTTTCCCGGACTTATAGGCCGTAATCATACAGGAGGGGGTTTTTGCAGCAAACACACTTCCAGGAATATTTTTATCCAAAAGCTGCTTTGAATAATAGTTTTTCAATTCATTAATCTTCGACATATCTAAATTAAGAACAACATTTCCCACTAAGACACCACATTTCAATAAATTTTCTTGCTATGTTTAAAAAAACAGGATGAATCCAAGACCTATTTCATTTTCGATTTGTTTGACTTTTCGACTTATGTACGTTCGTGTTATAGTATAGAGTAGGATTCTGGAATGGAGGCTTTACGTTGTCAAATTTACAAAAACATAAAACAACCGTTGCTATATACGGCCAGCAATACGTCATAATGGGTACGGAAAGTCCAAGTCATGTACGACTTGTGGCATCGTTAGTTGACGACAAAATGCGCGAAATTAGTTATAAGAATCCAACTCTAGACGTAAATAAACTAGCTGTTCTGACTGCGGTAAATGCAGTCAATGATTATATTAAATTAAAAGATCAGTTAGAGCGGCTGCAAGCAGAACTACAAAAAGAAAAGGACTAAAAAAAATATGTTAGGTTTAGCCATTATCATTTTTCTCATTATTGGATTCTTTGTTGGACTTAAAAGGGGGTTTATCCTTCAGCTTGTTCATCTAATAGGTTTTATTATTGCATATGTGGCCGCCACTTCCTACTATGAAGAACTTTCAACAAAACTCATTTTATGGATTCCCTATCCAAACTTTGGTGATGCCACAGGTTTAAAAATTTTAACAGATTCAAATGATATGCAGAGTGCTTTTTATCGGGCGATTGCCTTTGTTATTATCTTCTTTGCTGTAAAAATATTGTTTCAAATCATAGGCTCTATGCTCGATTTCATTGCCCATTTGCCGGTCTTAAAACAGCTGAATGTATTAGCTGGGGGCATATTAGGCTTTTGTGAAGTCTATTTACTTATTTTTATTTTATTATATATTGGAGCCTTAATTCCAATCGGATTTATTCAGGATGCACTCGATCACTCCTCATTGGCGAAAGCAATTGTGAATCACACCCCTATCCTTTCACAGCAAATTAAAAGCTTGTGGATTGAATATACAACTGCTTGAACTTCTCTGTAGCAGAGGAGTTTTTCTATTCATGCCATAAACTAAGATAAAATGAAAAAGCTAAACAGAGGGCAGGTGTTTATGATGGAAGTTAATAAAAAAGAAATAATTAGGTTATTAGAAACCATTGCGATTTATATGGAATTAAAAGGTGAAAACCCATTTAAAGTTTCCGCCTTTCGGAAAGCGGCAAATGCGCTAGAAACAGATGAACGTGTCTTAACGGAAATTGAAGACTTTACCAGCATTGCTGGGATTGGCAAAGGGACTGCCACTGTAATAGATGAATACATAAAAGAAGGAACATCTACAGTCTTAAAGGAGTTAAAGGAAGAAGTTCCAGCTGGTTTAATCCCTTTGCTGCAGCTTCCAGGTCTTGGAGGAAAGAAGATAGCCAAGCTCAATAAGGAGCTGGGAATTGTAGATGTTGTCAGTTTAAAAGAAGCTTGTCAAGCTGGCCAGGTGCAGGCCCTTGCCGGATTTGGCAAGAAAACAGAAGAGAAGATCTTAAGTGCAATCGCCAATGTGGGAACAAGGCCTGAACGGCTTCCGCTGGCGTACATGCTTCCAATTGCCGACCAAATTGAAGCGAAACTGGCAGAAATGCCGGATATCATTCGTTTTTCTAGAGCGGGAAGCTTAAGAAGAATGAGGGAAACAATTAAGGATCTTGATTTCATCATTTCAACAACCCAACCGGAAATGGTCCGCGAACACTTGTTGAATCTGCCGCGAATAAAGGAAGTCATCGGTGCCGGGGATACAAAGGTCTCCATTGTCTTGGATCTTGATTATGACGTTTCAGTGGATTTCCGCCTCGTCAAGCCGGAGGAATTCATTACAACGCTGCATCATTTTACTGGTTCAAAGGATCATAATGTCCGGATGCGTCAGCTTGCTAAAGAACGTGGTGAAAAAATAAGTGAATATGGTGTTGAAAATGTAGAATCAGGGGAGATTCTTACTTTTTCATCAGAAGAAGAATTTTTCAAACATTTTGATCTGCCGTTTATTCCGCCGGAAATTCGCGAGGACGGAAAAGAAGTAGAGCAATTCTCGGCGTCTGAAGCATTGATTGAGCTTACAGATATTAAAGGTGATTTGCATATGCATACCACCTGGAGTGACGGAGCTCACTCGATTGAAGAAATGGTAGAAGCCTGCCGGGCGAGAGGCTACCAATACTTAGCCATTACAGACCACTCGCAGTACCTAAAAGTAGCAAACGGTCTGACACGTGAGAAATTGCTAAGGCAGAAAGAAGAAATTAAGAAATTAAATCAAAAATACGATGATATTCTGATCCTATCGGGTGTAGAGATGGATATTTTACCTGATGGGACATTAGACTATGATGATGAGTTATTAGCAGAAATGGATTTTGTGATTGCCTCCATACATTCGGCATTTTCCCAGCCAAGGGAAAAAATTATGGAACGGTTAAAGACGGCATTGGAAAATGCTCACGTCGATTTAATTGCCCATCCAACCGGCCGAAAAATTGGCCGCCGGGAAGGCTATGATGTCGATGTTGATTTATTAATCCAACTGGCTAAAGAGACCAATACAGCATTGGAATTAAATGCAAACCCTAACAGGCTCGATTTAGCAGCAGAATATTTACGAAAAGCCCAAGAAAACGGCGTTAAAATTCTCATTAATACCGATGCCCATCAATTGGATACATTAAAGCATATGGAAATTGGCGTTTCGGCGGCCAAAAAAGGCTGGATTAAAAAGTCTACAGTGATTAATGCATTAGATAAATATGAATTACTTGAATATATACATCATCGATAAGAAAAGCGTAAGCGCCTGTTCAGCGGCGTATGGCCTGGAGTGCTCCAACTGAGATAAAGGAAACACGAAGAGCGCTAGCGATTCGATGTTGACTTATCGTAGGGCGGAGCGCGAAGGACACTAGCCGCTAGGCGCTGGAGCTGGACAATTCAGAGAAGGCGGGAAACTCCATGCACGAGAGAGCCTTAAAGGTTTTGGAATTTACAAAAGTAAGAGAACAGCTATTCGAACATGCCTCTTCCTCACTTGGAAGAGATAAAATAAAAAATTTAGTCCCCTCGACGAATTTTGACGAAGTGGTAAGGCTCCAAGCAGAAACGGATGAAGCAGCAACCGTCATTCGTATTAAAGGAAATGTACCGTTAGCAGGAATTCATGATATTCGTGCCCATATTAAACGATCCGTGATCGGCGGCGTTTTGAGCCCGCATGAACTGATTCAGATTGCAAGCACGATTCATGCGAGCCGCCAAATGAAGCGATTTATCGAGGAGTTAGCTGCAGACAGAACAGAACTGCCAATCTTAGTAGAACAAGTCTCAAATATCATTCCGCTCACGAACTTGGAGCAGGATATTAAACATGCCATCGATGAGAGTGGAGAAGTTTTGGATAGTGCTAGTGATTTGCTGCGATCGTTAAGGCATCAGCTTCGGTCTAATGAGTCGAGAATTCGTGAACGGTTAGAAAGTATGATTCGTTCCTCAAACGCAGCTAAAATGTTATCCGATGCGATTGTGACAATTCGAAATGACCGGTTTGTTATCCCGGTAAAGCAAGAGTACCGCGGCCATTATGGCGGGATTATTCATGATCAAAGTTCATCAGGTCAAACACTTTTTATTGAACCGCAGGTTATTGTCCAATTAAATAATCAACTCCAAGATATTCGTGTCAAGGAACAGCTTGAAATTGAAAGAATCTTAACAGAGCTGTCCGCAGAAACAGCCGAATATGAAGGTGAACTCAAGGTAATTGTCGATATTTTAGCCAATTTAGATTTTGTTTTTGCAAAAGCGAAATATGGTAAAAAAATAAAGGCTTCCATGCCAATTATGAATGATGAAGGAAGAATTGCTTTATATAAAGCCCGTCATCCGCTCATTCCGATTGATGAAGTGGTTGCCAATGATATCATGCTCGGAAAAGAGTACACAACGATTGTGATAACGGGTCCCAATACAGGGGGTAAAACGGTCACCTTAAAGACGCTTGGCCTATGCTCGTTAATGGCACAGGCAGGCCTTCAGGTACCGGCCTTGGACGGCTCGGAACTCGCCGTTTTTGATTCAGTCTATGCCGATATTGGTGATGAGCAGTCGATTGAACAAAGCCTAAGTACCTTTTCGTCCCACATGGTTAATATTGTCGATATTTTAAACCGGGTCGATTTTAACAGTCTAGTCTTATTTGATGAACTAGGGGCGGGAACCGATCCACAGGAAGGTGCTGCCTTGGCGATCTCGATTTTAGATGAGGTCCACAAGCGCGGGGCAAGGGTCATTGCGACGACCCACTATCCGGAATTAAAGGCGTATGGTTATAATCGCGAGGGTGTATTAAATGCAAGTGTGGAATTTGATGTTGAGACATTGAGCCCGACATATAAACTATTATTGGGAGTACCCGGCCGAAGTAACGCCTTTGAAATTTCGAAACGGCTTGGCTTAAATGAAAGAGTCATTGAAACAGCCCGCTCGCATGTAAGTGAAGACACTAATCAGATTGATAAAATGATCGCTTCTCTTGAGGAAAGCAAGCGCCAAGCTGAGCGTGAACAAGAAGAAGCACGCGACTTTTTAAAACAAGCGGAAAAGCTTCATCAAGATTTACAATCGCAAATGATTGAGTTTTATGATAGAAAAGATACAATGCTTGAAAAAGCAGCGGAAAAGGCCGCTGATATTGTGGATGAGGCGAAACAAGAAGCTGAGAAGGTTATCCGTGATTTGCGAAAAATGAGAACAGAAAAACATGCGGAAATAAAAGAACATGAACTCATTGATGCTAAAAAGCGGCTTGAACAGGCAGCACCGGAAATCAAGAAATCCGCGAAATTAACAAACACCAAAACTAAAAAACACACCTTCATGCCTGGGGATGAGGTGAAGGTCTTGACCTTTGACCAAAAAGGAACCCTGCTGGACCGTGTTTCAAACAATGAATGGCAGGTTCAAATTGGTATTTTGAAGATGAAGGTCAAAGAAAAGGATATGGAGTACTTGAGTACACCAAAACAAGTGGAAACCAGACCAATGGCGATCGTAAAAGGACGAGATACTCTAGTTAAACTGGAACTGGATCTCCGTGGGGAAAGGTATGAGGATGCCCTTCTGAAGGTAGAAAAATATATTGATGATGCACTACTTGCAAGTTATCCTCGTGTATCAATCATCCATGGAAAAGGTACGGGGGCCTTAAGACAGGGCGTACAAGAATATTTACGAAACCATCGTTCCGTTAAGAAAATCCGCTTTGGAGAAGCCGGAGAGGGTGGTTCAGGGGTAACCATCGTCGAATTTAAATAATATTTCCGGGGAGAAACGTAATGGACCAGTTTTGGGAGAATAGATATATTCAGATAGCTGCATATTACAGTGTTGTGATTTTATGTATGGTTGTCTTTTTAGCTGTGTTTGAAGTGGTAACCAGATATAAAAATTGGGAAGAAATCAAAAAAGGAAACCTGGCAGTGGCAATGGCAACAGGTGGAAAAATACTGGGGCTTGCCAACATTTTCCGAGCATCTATTAAGGACAATAATTCCTTACTGGAGATGGTTGGCTGGGGTGTTTACGGGTTTGTCCTGCTGCTTGCCGGCTATTTTATCTTTGAATTTTTAACACCCAAATTCAAGATTGATGAGGAAATTCAAAATGATAACAGAGCGGTTGGTTTGTTGTCGCTGATTATCTCAATCGGGTTGTCCTTTGTGATTGGTGCAGGAATTTCGTAAGGGGAGAAAATAACAGTGGAGACATTAGCTAAAGTACTGCTGGGATTGTGCGGTTTGTTTTTACTTATAGGCATTATTTATATGGTGTTTTTTGCATAAGATCAATCATCGCTGAAGTATTTTGGCGATGATTTTTTTTTGCTAAATGGATTAAGCCCCATAATTGCAAAGTCTCATTGTCTATAACTAATCGCTGTACTATAATAGAAGAGAGTTTATAATTTTTATAATTTATGATAAAAAAGGAGGTTATTTATGTTGGAGTCAAAACCCTGGTTGGACCTTTATCCAAAGGAAATTCCTGCCACACTTGAATACTCCAGAGAATCCGTACAAGAATACTTAATAAACGCAGCCAGAGAGTTTCCGGAGAAAATAGCGATTCATTTTATGGGAAAAGAAATGACGTATAAACAACTTTATGAAGAGTCGCTTAGTGTTGCCAGTTATCTACAGCAATCCATAGGCATTCAAAAGGATGAGCGGGTTGCCATTATGCTTCCTAATTGTCCGCAAGCTGTAATCAGTTATTTTGGTATCTTAATGGCAGGAGGAATCGTCGTTCAAACCAATCCGTTATATACGGAACGAGAGCTGGAGTACCAAATGAAAGACTCCGGTTCAAAAGCTATAATCACCATGGACATTCTTTATCCACGAGTCACAAAAGTTATGCCGCAGACTAATTTACAACACGCTATTGTAACCGCTATCAAAGACTACTTGCCATTTCCTAAAAATCTTATTTATCCCTTCATCCAGAAAAAGCAATATGGGATTGTCGTAAAGGTAAAACATGAAGGAAACTCCCATTTACTCACCGAAATTGTCAAAGCAAATTCAACAGAATTGATCCAGCATGATTTTGATCCAGAAGAAGATATTGCCTTATTACAATATACTGGAGGGACAACCGGTTTTCCAAAAGGAGTCATGCTGACCCATAAAAATCTGATTGCCAATACTTGCATGAGTGAGGCCTGGTTATATAAATGTAAACCCGGTGAAGAATCAGTTTTGGGAATATTGCCGTTTTTCCATGTTTATGGAATGACTACGGTCATGATTTTATCGATCAAGATGGCCTATAAAATGATTTTATTACCGAAATTTGATGCCCTAACGACATTGAAGACCATTCACAAACAGCGGCCAACTCTATTTCCAGGTGCGCCAACCATCTATATCGGCCTATTGAATCATCCTGATTTGAAGAAATATGACCTTTCTTCGATTGATTCCTGTATCAGCGGGTCGGCGGCACTCCCAGTGGAAATACAGCAAAAATTCGAGGAAGTTACAGGTGGAAAGCTCGTAGAAGGCTATGGACTATCTGAAGCATCTCCTGTCACTCATTCTAATTTTTTATGGGATGTTCCAAGGATAAAAGGCAGTATCGGAGTTCCATATCCTGACACAGACGCTGTCATTTTGTCTGTTGAAACGGGTGAACAGATGCCAGTCGGCGAAATTGGTGAAATTGTGATTAAAGGACCGCAAATTATGAAGGGCTACTGGAATCGTCCAAAGGAAACAGAAGAAGTACTGAAGGATGGCTGGCTTTATACCGGAGACCTTGGTTACATGGATGAGAAGGGATATTTTTATGTAGTAGATCGTAAAAAGGACATGATTATCGCCGGAGGTTTTAATATCTATCCTCGAGAGATCGAAGAAGTATTATATGAACATCCAGATGTAGTGGAGGCCGTTGCTGCCGGTGTTCCTGATCCATATCGCGGAGAAACTGTGAAGGCATATCTTGTCTTAAAAGAAGGTTCCACTGTTACAGCTGAAGAAATGAATCAATTTGCAAGAAAATACTTGGCTGCTTATAAAGCACCTCGGGTTTATGAATTTAGAAAAGAATTACCGAAAACGGCAATAGGTAAAATATTAAGAAGAACACTTGTAGAAGAAGAAAAACAAAAAATAGAGCAAGAAAGCCAAAAACACGCGTAGCTTTTTAATTATTTTTTTTGAGCAGGAAGGCTTGTCTCACCACGCTATTTTATATTACGATGAAGTGGTCAGTTTTTCTTGACAGCAGCTAATTTAAATTCTATTATAAAATTATGAATGATGATTCATTCATAATTTCTTTTTAAGATTATAAATTTGATTAATGTCTAGCTGCAGCGCCTAGGGGCTCGAGGTCATAAGCCAATCCGGCAAGAAGGTTAAAAAGCAACCTTCTCGCCGGCTCGTCTTATGCTTGTCGCCCCTGAACAAGGCGCTTCCGCTTTTCGATTTTCTTCAAGAGGGTGGACATAGTGAAAAAGAATAAACCGAAATATATGCAAATTATAGATGCAGCGGTAATCGTTATCGCTGAAAATGGGTACCATCAAGCCCAAGTTTCCAAAATCGCAAAGCAGGCAGGGGTGGCAGATGGCACCATTTATCTATATTTTAAAAACAAAGAAGACATCCTTATCTCTCTCTTTGAAGAAAAAATGGGCGAATTCGTTGAAAAAATAGAAGAAAAAATAGCAGGAAAAGTGACGGCAGAAGAGAAGTTATTAATGATGATTGAAACCCATTTCCAACTTCTATCGGATGATCACCATATGGCAATTGTTACCCAGCTGGAGTTACGTCAATCCAATAAAGAATTGCGGTTAAGAATTAATGCGGTTCTTAAAGGATATTTACAGGTCATCGAAAAAATCATTTTAGAAGGAAAAGAAACAGGGGAGTTCTCAAGTGATCTTGATGTTCGTCTAGCCCGGCAAATGATCTTCGGGACGATTGATGAAACAGTTACATCGTGGGTGATGAACGAGGAGAAATATGATTTACTGGCCTTGGCATCTCCAGTCCATCGACTGTTGATCGATGGCTGTGGAAAAAGGTAAGGAAAGAAAAGGGGGAGTTGCATTGGAATACTTAAAATGGTCGTATCAGGATCGGATTGCCACGATTACCATCGAGCGTCCGCCAGCAAATGCACTTTCATCGGGTCTGTTAAGAGAATTGTCTGCAGTTCTTGATGAAATCGAGCCAAACCGTGAGATTGGGGTTATTGTCATTCACGGAGAAGGCCGATTTTTTTCAGCAGGAGCCGATATTAAGGAATTTACGACTGTGACTTCATCAGAAGGATTTGCGAACCTTGGCAAGTTTGGGCAAGATTTATTCGATCGGATGGAAAAATTCCCAAAACCAATTATTGCAGCCATCCATGGTGCAGCTCTAGGTGGTGGACTTGAATTGGCGATGGCCTGTCATATCCGTTATGTAAGTGAAAATGCCAAACTTGGTCTGCCTGAGCTTCAGCTTGGGTTAATCCCTGGTTTTGCGGGTACCCAGCGTTTGCCTAAATACATCGGTGTTGCAAGGGCTGCGGAAATGCTGTTTACTTCTGAACCTATTTCCGGTCTAGAGGCGGTTGAATATGGTTTAGCAAACCGTGCCTTCCCTGAAAGTCAGCTGTTAGATGAAGCGTATAAATTGGCAGGCAAGATTGCTAAGAAAAGTCCTGGTTCCATTCAAGCAACCATAGAATTATTGAATTATGCTAAAACAGAGGAATTCTACGAAGGAACAAAAAGGGAAGCTGAATTATTTGGTGAAGTATTTGTATCAGAGGATGCAAAAGAAGGAATCCAGGCATTTCTTGAAAAGAGAGAGCCTAGTTTTAAAGGGGCATAACTTCTAACGTCAGGCATCTGTCCAGAAGTTCCAATAAATTTTTTTGCTAAGAATTTTCTCAATCTTTCGAACTAAATTAATGTTTGAAATTTACTAGGAGGGAAACCATGAACATTTATGTATTAATGAAAAGAACCTTTGATACGGAAGAAAAGATTACCATTTCCGGCGGCAAAATCAACGAGGACGGTGCAGAATTCATTATCAATCCATATGATGAATATGCCATTGAAGAAGCAATTCAAGTCCGCGATGCCAATGGCGGTGAAGTGACCGTTATTTCAGTTGGAAATGAGGAAGCTGAAAAGCAATTACGCACTGCTCTTGCGATGGGTGCAGACAAGGCCGTTCTTATTAATATCGAAGATGATGTAGAAAATGGTGACCAATTTACCACTGCGAAAATTCTAGCCGAATACTTAAAAGAGAAAAATGCCGATTTAATTTTAGGCGGCAATGTCGCGATCGATGGCGGTTCAGGCCAAGTTGGTCCGCGTGTGGCCGAACTGCTTAACATTCCTTACGTTACAACGATTACGAAGTTAGAAATTGATGGAACAAAGGTAACGGTAACTCGTGATGTTGAGGGAGATTCAGAAGTGATTGAAACGAGCCTGCCGCTTTTAGTAACAGCACAGCAAGGCCTAAACGAGCCCCGCTACCCTTCGCTGCCAGGTATCATGAAGGCAAAGAAAAAGCCGCTTGAAGAATTAGAGTTAGATGATCTCGATCTTGAGGAAGACGAAGTTGAAGCCAAAACAAAAACAATTGAAATTTACTTGCCGCCTAAAAAAGAAGCTGGCAAGGTTTTAGCAGGCGATTTAAATGACCAAGTGAAAGAGCTTGTTCATCTTCTTCATACAGAAGCGAAAGTAATCTAATCCATTCACATAAAAATTGTCTTTCAGGAGGGTAATCGAATGTCGAGAAAAGTATTGGTACTAGGAGAAGTTCGTGACGGATCATTACGTAATGTTTCTTTCGAAGCAATTGCCGCAGCGAAAACAGTCGCAGAGGGCGGAGAAGTTGTTGGGGTTTTAGTAGGCGAATCTGTAAGCGCTTTAGGTGCTGAACTGATTCAATATGGAGCAGACCGTGTTGTCGTTGTAGAGGACGGAAAATTAAAGCAATATACATCTGACGGTTTTGCCCAAGCCTTATTAGCAGTCATTGACCAAGAAAAACCGGAAGGATTAGTGTTAGGGCATACGTCCTTAGGAAAAGATTTAGCGCCGCGTATTGCCGGTAAACTTTCTTCGGGTCTTATTTCTGACGCTACGGCTGTTGATGCGGCAGGCGGAAATATTGTGTTTACTAGACCAATTTACTCCGGTAAAGCATTTGAAAAGAAAATTGTGACTGATGGGCTGATCTTTGCCACTGTCCGTCCGAATAATATTGCACCATCCGTAAAGGATGAAAACAGAACAGGAGAGGTCACTTCACTGTCTGTTGATATCAAGGACCTTCGAGCTATTATCAAAGAGGTGGTAAGAAAAGCAAGTGAGGGTGTAGATTTAAGTGAAGCAAAGGTCGTAATCTCTGGAGGACGTGGCGTAAAAAGTGCTGAAGGTTTTGCGCCATTAAAGGAATTAGCAAATGTATTAGGAGGAGCTGTAGGGGCTTCTCGTGGCGCCTGTGATGCTGACTATTGTGATTACTCCTTGCAAATAGGCCAGACCGGTAAGGTAGTTACACCAGATTTATATATTGCCTGCGGTATTTCAGGTGCGATTCAGCACTTAGCAGGAATGTCCAATTCTAAGGTCATTGTAGCGATTAACAAAGACCCAGAAGCTAACATTTTTAAAGTAGCTGATTACGGTATTGTTGGTGATTTATTCGAAGTCGTGCCACTGTTAACAGAAGAATTTAAAAAACTAAAAGTTCATTCTTAATAAACTAAAGCTTGGTCGGTTTACTAACGGAAATGCAGGTCAATACTAAAAAGCGGGCGGTGTATGGCTCGCTTTTTTACTTGGTTATGAATAGAATACTTACAGTAAAAAAGGGAAAATTATTTGCGAGACATATTATTAGCGTGATATGACAAACAAATGATATACTTTCCGTAGTATTCCAGTATTTTAAGGAGGTCAATATAAATGGCTATTTCACACGTAACAGATCAAAATTTTTCTGCTGAAACAGGTTCAGGTCTTGTGCTCGTAGATTTCTGGGCACCATGGTGCGGACCTTGTAAAATGATTGCCCCAGTTCTTGAAGAACTTGACGCAGAAATGGGCGAAAAAGTAAAAATCACTAAGCTTGATGTAGATGAAAACCCGCAAACTGCTGCTAACTTTGGTGTTATGAGCATTCCAACATTGTTGGTATTAAAAAACGGCGAAGTGGTTGATAAAGTAGTCGGCTTCCAACCTAAAGATGCATTAGCAAGTGTATTAGATAAGCACGTATAAGTTTACCAAAGTAAGAACCTCAAGCTCTTAGGCTGAGGTTCTTTTCTTTAAAAAAATGAAATATAACTTTGAGAATTGTCCAGCTACAGCGCCTAGGGGCTCGGGGTCATAAGTCAATCCGTCAAGTAGGCTAAAGAACAGCCTTCTTGCCGGCTCGTCTTATGCCTGTCGCCCCTGAACAAGGCGCTTCCGCTTTTCTTTTTTTACAGAAGTCTCCTACTTCCCTTTATCGTAACTATGCATTAGAATTTATAAGATATGATATAAAAGACGGAGGAGTGGCCGGAATGAATGAAATTATTAAGCAAAAATTGACCCTGCTGCCTGATCAGCCTGGCTGCTACTTAATGAAAGACCGTCAGGGAACGATTATATATGTGGGGAAAGCGAAAGTGTTAAAGAACCGTGTTCGTTCTTATTTTAACGGTTCTCACGATGGGAAAACATTAAGACTTGTCAATGAAATTGAAGACTTTGAGTATATTGTTACCTCTTCAAATATAGAAGCGCTTCTACTTGAATTAAATCTGATCAAGAAATACGACCCAAAATATAACATCATGCTAAAGGATGACAAAACCTATCCGTTTATAAAATTAACAGCGGAAAGACATCCGAAATTAATTATTACGAGAAAGGTAAAAAAGGATAAAGGGAAATACTTTGGACCCTATCCAAATGTCGGGGCGGCAAACGAAACAAAAAAGCTGCTCGACCGAATTTATCCACTGCGTAAGTGCTCTACCCTTCCTGATCGGGTCTGCTTGTACTACCATTTAGGACAGTGCCTGGCACCTTGTGTAAATGAAGTAAGTGAAGAACAATATAAACAAATGACGGATGAAATCACCCGTTTTTTAAATGGCGGCTATAAAGAAATTAAAAACGAGCTAACGGAAAAAATGACTGCGGCGGCTGAAGAACTTGATTTTGAACGAGCTAAGGAGTTCCGAGATAAAATTGTCCACATTGAGACCATTATGGAAAAGCAAAAAATCACGATGACTGATTTTACAGACCGTGATGTGTTTGGCTATGCAGTCGACAAGGGCTGGATGTGTGTTCAAGTCTTTTTTGTCCGTCAAGGTAAGTTGATTGAGCGGGACGTCTCGATGTTCCCAATCTATAATGAACCTGAGGAAGAAATCTTAACATTCCTTGGTCAATTCTATACAAAAGCAAATCATTTTAAGCCAAAAGAGATCCTTATCCAAGATGAGGTCGATCTTCATTTGGCAGAGCAGCTGCTGGAAGTAAAAGTCCTTCAGCCACAAAGAGGGGCCAAAAAGGACCTGGTTAAAATGGCGATTAAGAATGCCAATATCGCCTTAAAGGAAAAATTTTCACTCATTGAAAAAGATGAGGAAAGAACGATAAAAGCCGTTGAAAATTTGGGAGAGCTCCTCGGGATTTATACCCCGCACCGAATTGAGTCATTTGATAACTCCAATATTCAAGGGACGGACCCCGTATCAGCAATGGTTGTTTTTACAGATGGAAAAGCGAACAAACGCGAATATCGAAAATATAAAATAAAATCGGTAAAAGGTCCGGATGATTATGAATCCATGCGGGAAGTCACTAGGAGACGATATTCGAGAGCCCTAAAAGAAAATCTTCCGCTGCCGGATTTAATTATTATTGATGGCGGTAAAGGACATGTTGAGGCCGTACGGGATGTTCTAGAAAATGAACTTGGTTTAGATATTCCGCTTTCAGGTCTTGTGAAGGATGAGAAGCACCGCACTTCACAGCTTCTCTATGGAAATCCGCTCGAAGTTGTCCCGTTAGCACGGAATAGCCAAGAGTTTTATTTGCTGCAGCGAATTCAGGATGAAGTCCACCGTTTTGCGATTACTTTTCACCGGCAAATCCGTGGGAAAAGTGCTTTTCAATCATTACTCGACGATATCCCGGGAATTGGTGAAAAGCGCAAAAAATTATTATTAAAACAGTTTGGTTCAGTGAAAAAAATGAAGGAAGCTACGCTGGAGGAATTTACTGCACTTGGTATTCCAACAAATGTAGCAGAAGAATTAATCGAAAAACTTCGTTCATAATTATTGTCATAAAATAATGAACATGCTATAATGATAAAAATTTAATCAGTCACTTTATCGTACTAAAGTGAAGGTAGAGGTGCGAAATTCAATAGTAATGATTCTGAGAAGGATGAGCTTCAATGAAGAATCATGAAAGGGAAGGTTCGCCGAAGTGAAGAAGGACTCATATCCTTTTTTTGCTGGTTCTGTATTGAAGAAATCCAGAATTGTCAAGACGGTGTCTTGGAGAGCTATCTTACGTTGTTTGTACAGGAATTTATTTCTTCGTGTTCAAAAAGCAATGAGATGCCCTTCTCATTGCTTTTTTTTATTTTACTAGCATACTAGTTACAGCAAAATGGAAAGTAGGGGAAAAAGGATGGGTTTAGTTGTTCAAAAATTTGGCGGCACTTCTGTTGGAAGTGTTGAAAGAATTTTAAATGTTGCAGCATGTGTAAGAGAGGAGAAAGAACGCGGTAATGATGTCGTTGTCGTTGTTTCTGCGATGGGAAAGTCAACGGACCAGCTTGTAAGCCTGGCCAAGGATATAACGAAGGAGCCTAGCAAACGAGAAATGGATATGCTCTTGTCTACAGGCGAGCAGGTTACCATTGCATTACTTTCCATGGCTTTACAACAACAAGGGCTTGAGGCAGTTTCCTTCACAGGCTGGCAGGCAGGAATCGTTACTGAACCTGTTCATGGTAATGCCCGCATTGCGAAAATCAATCCTGAGGCAATTCAAGCTCAAGTTTCTACTGGAAAGGTTGTCATTGTCGCGGGTTTCCAAGGTGTTACCGAGGATGGCGAAATTACGACATTAGGCCGCGGAGGTTCAGATACAACCGCAGTTGCTTTAGCAGCAGCACTAAAAGCTGATAAATGTGATATTTATACGGATGTAACAGGTGTGTTTACGACAGACCCAAGATATGTAAAAGATGCTAGGAAACTATTATCCGTTTCCTACGATGAAATGCTTGAGTTAGCCAATTTAGGCGCAGGTGTGCTCCATCCAAGAGCAGTTGAGTTTGCGAAAAACTATAAAGTACAGCTTGTTGTCAGATCTAGCATGGAAAAAGAAGAAGGAACAGTTATTGAGGAGGAAGCAACAATGGAACAAAATCTAGTGGTACGCGGTGTGGCATTTGAGGACGAAATTACAAGAGTTACCGTATTAGGTTTGACTAACTCGCTTACAAGTCTGTCAACAATTTTCACCACTTTAGCCCAGAATCATCTTAACGTAGATATTATTATTCAAAGTACAACCGAAGCTGGAAGTGCTAATCTGTCATTCTCGATCCATACGAATGATCTATTAGAAACAGTGAAGGTACTTGAAGAGAATAAAGCAGAACTTGGCTATGAACAGCTCGATGCAGAAAATAAATTAGCTAAGGTATCGATTGTCGGTTCAGGAATGATTTCCAATCCAGGTGTCGCAGCAAAGATGTTTAAGGTTCTCGCTGAAAATGATGTCCAAATTAAAATGGTCAGCACCTCCGAAATCAAAGTATCAGCCGTAGTGGAAGAAAAAAATATGCTAAAAGCAGTTGAAGCCCTGCATGCAGCATTCGAACTAGGCCAACAACAATAAGATTGTATAGATAGTAAAAATAAATAAAAATGATAAAAATAATAAAAATAATAAAAATAATAAAAATGGTGTCAGGCACCGAAAGGTAAGCTGACACCATTTTTATTACCGTTATAGAATAATTTGATAGGGGACCTGAGTTACTAGATGTAGTCTTTAATGTCCCATTTGACGGTGAATTGTACTTTGTTTCCTTTTTTGATGGGATGTTCGAAGGCTTCAGCGACGACTTCCTTTTGAAGCTCCATTTGCTGTGCGAGAAAGCCTGCTTCAAGCTGGAAGAAATGCTCGGCCTTTGATTTTACCCGTGAAACAAGTAATGGGCTCAACAGTTCAATCTCAATCTCGTTTTTTGTTTCTTTTTTAATTTCCAGCTGGCCCCATGAGGCATTATGAAAAAAGGTAACAACCTCATCAAAATCAGCTAATGGGTATTTCCGCGCCAGCCGTTTGCCTGCCCAATATAATATTTCCGGTGTATCCTTGCCAAGAATCTCGGGCAAAAGGATTTCCCTAATTAATTCATATCCGAATATCGATACGGTGCGTGGTTCAGCTGTCTGTTCAGCTATATTTTCATCTGTGTTCAAACTTACATCGACAACAGTACTTTCTTTCAATATGCTTCCCCTCTTTCTATCATTCTATTATATACAATTTGAGGCGGATTTCAGTACCGTTTTATTTGTATTAAACAAATTATCGTGCAATATTAAATCCTATTTTTCATCATAATTATTGTTTCCTATTACATATAATTTCTAACAGTTAGATGTTGGAAATTGATTGAAGAATATTGTTGTATTACATAACAAAGGGCTTTAAAACTCAACTGTTATAAGGGTCTATTATAATATCAATATATTTTAAAAATTTTCTATTTTTGCTAAAGAATCTGTATCCGTTTTCTTGACGCTCTTAAATGATGGGAGTAAAATGAACATGTCACATAATTGTCACAGTGATGACAATTAAGGATTTGTAAGGAAATATAAAAAGGTTACAGTAAAAAAGCACTTTTCAAAACTAAAAGGGGGGTAAAAATAATGGCGGGTAATCGTGAGTTTGTTAATCGCAGATTGCACTCATTACTAGGAGTTATTCCGATTGGAGTATTCCTGACGCAGCACTTAATCGTCAACCATTTTGTAACTGGGGGACCTGAATCTTTTAATAAGGCTTCAAACTTTATGGGAAGTCTTCCTTTCAAGATTGTCCTCGAAACAGTAATTATTTATTTACCGTTGTTATATCATGCAATCTATGGACTTTATATTGCTTTTACAGCAAATAGTAATGTTAATAGATTTGGTACTTTCAGAAACTGGATGTACTTACTTCAGCGTATCACAGGCGTCATTACATTGATCTTTATTGCATGGCATGTATGGCAAACACGTGTGGCAGCTGCATTAGGGACTGAAGTCAACTATGACATGATGCATGATATTCTATCATCACCATTTATGTTTGGTTTCTATTTAGTAGGAATTCTTTCAGCAATTTTTCACTTTGCCAATGGTTTATGGTCATTCTTAGTAAGCTGGGGTATTACGGTATCACCACGTTCACAACGTATTACTACTTACGTGACGATCGGTGTGTTTGTTATTCTTTCATTAATTAGTATTCAAACATTAATTGCGTTTGTATCTTAATAGATTTTAAGTCGGAAAAAATTGTATTTTGGATTAAAGGAGTGAGTCACGAATGGGTAAAGGTAAAGTGATTGTAGTCGGCGGCGGCCTTGCAGGCTTAATGGCTACTATCAAAGTGGCAGAATCAGGAACACCGGTAGAGCTTTTTTCGCTAGTTCCGGTTAAACGTTCTCACTCTGTTTGTGCCCAAGGTGGTATTAATGGAGCAGTAAATACAAAAGGTGAAGGGGATTCTCCGTGGATTCACTTTGACGATACCATTTATGGCGGAGATTTCTTAGCGAATCAGCCGCCTGTTAAAGCGATGTGTGATGCAGCACCTGGAATTATTAATCTTTTTGACCGGATGGGTGTTATGTTTAACCGTACACCTGAAGGTTTACTAGATTTTCGCCGTTTTGGCGGAACGCAGCATCACCGGACAGCATTTGCCGGAGCAACAACTGGGCAGCAGCTTCTTTATGCACTTGATGAGCAGGTTCGCCGCCATGAAGTGGATGGCTTGGTTACTAAATATGAAGGCTGGGAATTCCTTGGTGCGGTTCTAGATGATGAGGAAGTGTGCCGCGGGGTTGTCTGCCAAAACTTAAAAACAATGGAGATCAAATCATTTGCTGCTGATGCTGTAATCATGGCAACTGGAGGCCCTGGGATTATTTTTGGAAAGTCAACAAACTCCGTAATTAACACAGGTTCAGCTGCATCGATCGTGTATCAGCAAGGCGCTTACTATGCAAATGGAGAAATGATTCAAATCCATCCAACTGCTATTCCTGGTGATGATAAGCTTCGTTTAATGAGCGAATCTGCACGTGGTGAAGGCGGTCGTATTTGGACATATAAAGACGGAAAACCTTGGTACTTCTTGGAGGAAAAATATCCTGCCTACGGAAACCTTGTACCACGTGATATTGCAACACGTGAAATCTTTGATGTATGTGTTCGTCAAAAGCTTGGAATTAATGGTGAAAACATGGTATTCCTTGATCTTTCTCACAAGGATCCGCATGAATTGGACGTAAAACTAGGTGGTATTATCGAGATTTATGAAAAATTCATGGGTGATAACCCACGTAAAGTACCAATGAAAATTTTCCCTGCGGTTCACTACTCAATGGGTGGACTATGGGTTGATTATGATCAAATGACAAGCATTAAAGGTTTATTTGCTGCTGGTGAGTGTGACTATTCACAGCACGGTGCAAACCGTCTTGGTGCAAACTCCTTGTTATCAGCTGTTTACGGCGGAATGGTGGCAGGACCAAATGTTGTTAAATATATTGAAGGACTTGAAAAGAGTTCCGACGCCATTTCTTCTACTGTATTTGACCGTCATGTGAAAGAACAGGAAGAAAAATGGAATAATGTTATGTCTTTAGTTGGTACGGAAAATGCTTATGTACTTCATAAAGAGCTTGGCGAATGGATGACTGATAACGTAACCGTTGTCCGTTATAATGACAACCTGTTAAAAACAGATGAAAAGATTCAAGAACTATTGGAGCGTTATCAAAACATTAATATCAATGATACATCGAAATGGAGCAACCAAGGGGCAGCTTTCACAAGACAATTACAGAACATGCTGCAATTGGCCCGTGTTATTACGATCGGTGCTTATAACCGGAATGAGAGCCGTGGTGCTCATTATAAACCTGATTTCCCTGAGCGGAATGATGAGGAATTTATGAAAACGACGATGGCTAAATTCGTTGATTCTAAAACTGCTCCAGCTTTCCATTACGAAGAGATCGATGTTTCGTTAATTAAGCCAAGGAAGCGCGATTACACAACAAAACATTAATAGAAAGGGGAGTAGGAAACATGTCTGAAAATAAAAAGGTAACTTTTATCATTACTCGTCAAGATAGCCCAGATGCTGCTCCTTTTGAGGAGACATTCGAAATTCCATACCGTCCGAATATGAACGTTATTTCGGCATTAATGGAAATACGTAAAAATCCAGTAAATGCACAAGGGAAAACGACTACTCCAGTCACTTGGGAAATGAACTGCCTTGAAGAAGTTTGCGGTGCATGTTCAATGGTTATTAACGGGAAGCCTCGTCAATCTTGTTCGGCATTGGTTGATCAATTAGAGCAGCCAATTCGCTTAGCGCCAATGAAAACCTTCCCTGTTGTCCGTGACCTTTCAGTTGACCGGAGCAGAATGTTTGATTCGTTGAAAAAGGTAAAAGCATGGATTCCAATTGATGGAACATATGATTTGGGACCTGGGCCTCGGATGCCTGAGAGAAAACGTCAGTGGGCATATGAACTTTCTAAGTGTATGACCTGCGGTGTATGTTTAGAAGCTTGTCCAAATGTGAATAGTAAAACAAACTTTATGGGACCAGCTGTATTTAACCAAGTTCGTTTATTCAACGCTCATCCAACCGGCGAAATGAACGCGGCTGAACGTTTAAATGCTTTTATGGAGGATGGCGGTATGCAGGGCTGCGGTAACTCTCAAAACTGCGTACAAGCTTGTCCAAAAGGAATTCCAATTACTACTTCTATTGCAGCGGTTAACCGAGCTGCAACCATGCAAGCCTTTAGAAACTTCTTCGGAAGCGACAGCGGTAACTAAAATTATATTGAATCTAAGAGACCTTCTTTTCTGTTTAGGAAAGAAGGTTTTGTTTTTTAAACGGAAGTTTTATTAGTCCATTCTTATCACTTTTTGATATACTTGAACAAATGACCTATTAAAAGGCAGGTATACATGGTGAAAACAAAATTCCCCTTTTTTCTTATTATCATCGGCCTCATTTTTGTGGGTGCAGGTGTTTGGCAATATGCTCATACAAAAGTAAAAACCACTACAGCTCTCCAGCAAGCGAAGGAAATCATCAGCCAGAAACAGCCGGTTGCTGCGGATAAGAAGAGATTAGACAACAGTACTCCTCCCACAACAGGAGATACCATAGGAATTCTAAGCATTCCAAAAATTAAAGCGGAATTGGCCATTGTGGAAGGGACAAACCCTGATGATCTTGAAAAGGGAGTAGGCCATTATAAAGGCTCTTACTTTCCGGGTGATAAAGGGCAAATCGTTTTGTCGGGCCATCGGGATACGGTTTTTCGAAAATTAGGCGAATTAAAAATAGGTAATCATTTAAAGATGCAGATGCCGTACGGGAATTACACATACGAGATCACTCATACTAAAATTGTTAAATCAAACGATAAATCCATTATTACCTTACAGAAACAGCAAGAAGAATTAATCCTGACAACGTGTTATCCGTTTCATTATGTTGGAAATGCACCAAAACGATATATCATTTTTGCAAAAATAATTAACTCCTAAACAAAGAATAAAAAAAATTGGAATAATTTTGTGATTTTTTCATAAAAACCCACTCCTTTCGGTTAAATATAGTCACTCCATTTGTATCGGTTACATAAGATATGGTGACTAAATATATACCCATCCCACGATACATTACTGGCGAAGGCAAGGAGGGTTACAATACTTGAAGGAGAATGATTATAATCACAAGCCATTACTCACCAAACGGGAAAGAGAAGTATTCGAATTATTAGTACAAGACAAAACAACGAAAGAAATCGCTGGTGAATTATTTATAAGCGAAAAAACAGTTAGGAATCACATTTCAAATGCCATGCAAAAGCTTGGTGTTAAGGGGCGTTCACAAGCTGTTGTAGAGCTCCTTCGAATGGGAGAGCTAGAACTTTAATAATGTGACCGGCTTCCATTTGGAGGCCGGTTCATTTTTAGGGAAAAGTTTTTTTAGAAAAATAAAATCTGCTTTATTCACGGGTTATTCTCTGTAAAAGTCCTGTGAATTCTTTCTTGGTGGGCTGGTTTGGAAGATAACATAAGTTAATGGAAAATAGTAGAAATGTATTGAAAGTTTTATCAGTAAAACTTACAATGAAAGTTAGAATGGTAATATAGGCATTATCATGGGAGAAAGGAACGGAAAGAGAAAGATGAACAGTCCTGTTGAAGCGATTAAAAGTGAAAAAAGAATGCTTTTATTAAAATATTTGGAAGAAAACCACAGCAGATATGAGACACTATTTTCTTGCAACGAAGATGGCATTTTTGTATTGGATATAGAAGGGCATGTTGTTCAATCAAATCCGGCATTTCAACAATTAACAGGTTATTCACATGCGGAAACGGACAAGTTAAGACTTCAATTTCTTTTTCCAATCGACCATATCAATAAGGTGTTCCATCATTTTAGTAATGCGGTAGTAGGCCGTTTTTCAAACTTTGATACGAAAATCATTACTAACATCGGCCAAATCCTTGATTTAAATATAACGTTTATCCCAATCAGTGAGGATGACCAAATCGTCGGGGTTAGAGCAGTTGGGAAAGACATAACCGAATTAAAAAGAAAAAAAGAAGAAATAAGAAAAATTGAAGAGATGCAGCGTGTATTAACAGATAATATTTTAGATGTCATAGTGAGTACGAATTTGCAAGGGGAAATTGTTTACGTATCTCCTTCCTGTGAATATATTCTAGGGTTTGAGCAAAATGAAGTAATAAAAGAAAATTTATTATCATTTGTCCATCCAGATGATGTCGAAAAAGCTTATCAGAGCCGGAAAATGGTGCTCGACAGCCAAGAAAGTGGACGAGACTGCTACCGTATCCGGAAAAAAAGCGGAGAATATTTGTGGGTAGAATCGCTTTGTAAACCGATTATCGCCCATGATACCCTTCATGTTTTAGAGATTGTCAGTGTCATAAGAGATGTAACAGAACGGAAAAAGGGTGAAGAAGAAGCAAAAAAACGCGAAGAGACCTATCGCGATTTAGTAGAGCACTCACCTGATGCCGTTATTATTGCAAAAGATTCTGAGATTCTTTTTATAAATGATACTGGTGCTAGATTATTTGGGACGAAGGATAAAAAGGATATTCTAAACAAGTCAATCAGAGAAATTATTCATCCTGATTTTCACGAGATTGCTAGAGAGCGGGAAATCATGGTAATGGAAGGAACTATCACTGATTTTATCGAGTATAAATTGCTGCGTTTAGACGGCACAGCCTTTGTTGCCGAAGTGAAAGGAATTCCGACTTTTTACCAAAATACACCTGCAAGACATATCATCATACGGGATGTAACGGAACGGAAAAAGACGCACGAACTTTTGCTTAACTCCGAAAAGTTGAATGTGGCAGGACAACTGGCTGCTGGAATTGCTCATGAAGTGCGAAACCCACTTACTGCAATCAAAGGGTTTCTTCAGTTAATGGAGTCAGAAGATAAAGGAAATAAATCTTACTTCGATATTATTGAATCAGAAATGGACAGAATTGAATTGATCCTAAGTGAGCTTTTAGTCCTGGCCAAACCACATGAATTAAAATTTGGACCAATTGACCTCATCACCCTGCTAGAGAATGTCAAGACATTAATTGATACTCAGGCTGTTATAAATGGAATTCGAATTGAGACGAAATATAATTATCAAAATTTTACTATTAATAGTGATCAGAATCAGCTAAAACAGGTGTTTATTAATATTTTAAAAAATGCTGTTGAAGCCATGCCCCAAGGTGGATTTATCACGATTGAAGTAAAGCAGTACGGTTGTAATATGGTGAAAATTTTCTTTAAGGACACTGGATTTGGGATGTCACCTGAAATCCTAAAACGTGTTGGAGAGCCATTTTTTACAACAAAAGAGGACGGCACTGGACTTGGTATCATGATTTCTAAACAAATTATCGAAAACCATGGCGGAACGATCAACATTTGGAGCGATGAGCAGGGGACTATGATAGAAGTGATATTACCGATTGCGAGTGAAAGGCTCCATTAATAATACGTAGAAATGAAAACCGGCATCGTGTTAGGATGCCGGTTTTCATTATTATTCCCTTGGTAAGGTATAACTAAATTCTAATTCATCAACTTGTTTATTGTAATCCACAAAAAGATCATGTCCATTAAAAAACCATAAATCGGAGCCTTCAATAAAGAAAGTCAGACCTTCACTTTCAGTCTTAACGCCTATGTCTATTGGCTCGTTATCGACGGTAAATGCAAGTGAAAACCCTTCTTGAACGGGGCTGCTTCCGTAAATTTTAACATAGAATCTTACTTTATCTCCTTTTTTCAACTCTACTTCATCCTTAAACCATTGTATGGCTGCAGTGCTCAAACCTATTTCCATATTTTTCTCACCTTTGTTTTAAAATTCAGACATGAACATATTATGAACTAATCTGTTAAAATTAATTTATTATAGCATTTGATTCAATTAATAGCTTTTCAGGAGTGTTGAAAAAAAGAGTTACAGCTTGAAATTTTAGCAGAAAAAGTAGAAAATAAGTACAAGCTTTAAGACTTTCAGCTTGGTTCCGCGGTTATTATCTAGATTCGTCTTGAGGAGAAGCAAAATATAGGAGTGTATACAAATGGAACTCGAAAACCCACAAAAGGTTACAGTGGATATGATCGCTAATATTGAAAAAGACTTACGTTATATTTCTGGTATCATTAAGCAAAAGGGCAGGGAAATGTTAAGTCAATATAAAATTACTCCTCCACAATTCGTGGCCTTGCAATGGCTGTTTGAAGACGGAGACATGACCATTGGCGAGCTTTCAAATAAAATGTATTTAGCTTGCAGCACCACGACAGATTTGGTCGACAGGATGGAAAAAAATGTACTCGTTGAGCGGGTAAAAGATCCAAGCGACCGGCGTGTGGTCAGAATTCACTTACTAGAAGAAGGAAAAAGAATCATTGATGAAGTTATCAAGAAGCGTCAAGCGTATTTGGAAGAGATGTTAAAAAATTATACGATGGAACAAATCTTACTTTTACAATCCAGCTTGAGCAAACTTCATCAAGAAATGCGTTAAAAAGAGGCGAGAATTTTTGAAACAACCAATCGGTGTTATTGATTCTGGTGTCGGTGGACTAACCGTTGCCAAAGAGATGATGCGGCAGCTTCCCAATGAGAAAATTATTTATTTGGGTGACACAGCGCGCTGCCCGTATGGTCCAAGATCACGGAAGGAAGTAAAAAGGTTTACTTGGGAATTGACCAATTTTCTATTAGAGAAAAATATTAAGATGCTTGTCATCGCCTGTAATACAGCTACCGCTGCTGCACTGGATGAAATACGCAAGGAATTACGGATTCCGGTTATTGGTGTTATTAATCCTGGGGCAAGAGCTGCCATTAAGCGGACAAAAAACTATCGAGTCGGCATAATTGGTACCATCGGAACAGTCAAAAGCGGGGCCTATGAAAAAGCTCTAAAATCGCTCAATAGCAGGCTTTTTGTCACTAGTCATGCATGTCCAAAATTTGTCCCTCTTGTTGAGAGCGGCGAATATGCGGGAGCAATTGCTGAGAGAATCGTAGATGAATCTTTACAACCGCTTTTGGATCAAAATTTAGATACCTTAATATTGGGCTGCACTCATTATCCATTGCTCGAACCCCTTATTAAAAATGTAATGGGTGAAAAGGTACATGTCATTAGCTCAGGGGACGAAACGGCACGAGAAATTAGCGCCATTCTCCAATATAACGATTTGCTTGACACCTGTGAAGAAGAACCAGAGCACGAATATTATACAACAGGCTCTAAATCGATTTTCTCAAAAATTGCTTCCCAGTGGCTCGGCACCCATGTCGACAATGTAAATAAAATAAAACTTTAAAAGGAGCTCCCGGTTAGGGGCTCCTTTTATAATGGGAAAAATTTTTAATTGTTAAGGCGGTCTATTTTTTCTTAGGGCTCGTATACATGATAGTACAAACTGTCTTAGGGGGGAATTATGTGTCTAAAAATAAAGCAAAAATAATTGGTATGACTGTGTTAACTTCAACGGTTTTACTATCAGGCTGCGGATTGTTTAGCACCGAAACGCAGAAGAAAATTGATCCGCCAAAAACGGTTACTGTGAAGGAAGGAACGGTTCCGGTTAGTAAGGAAACCACAGTGAAAGAAAAAGAGGCAGCAAAGGACACGGTAAAAACTGAACTATACTTGATCGATAAGGATGGCTATGTGGTACCACAAACTCTAGCACTTCCAAAAACTACTTCAGTAGCTAAACAAGCCCTTGAGTATTTAGTGGCAGATGGTCCTGTGACAAACATGCTTCCAAATGATTTTAGAGCGGTCCTTCCTGAAGATACAGATATATCGGTCAACATTAATAAAGATAATGGGGTCGCAACCGTTAACTTCTCAAAAGAGTTCAAGAATTATCAGCCAGAGGATGAGCAGAAAATCCTTCAATCTGTCACCTGGACGTTAACGCAATTTGATAATATCAAATCGGTCAAGCTTCAAATGAACGGCCATGACCTAAATGAAATGCCTGTCAGCGGAACACCAATTAGTGAAAATCTATCTAGGGCTACCGGAATTAATATAGATACTTCAGATGTCGCTGATATTACAAATACAAAACCGGTAACTGTCTACTATATAGGTGGTGTAGAGGGCTCTTATTATTACGTGCCAGTAACCCGCCGGATTAGCAATACGGAAAAGGACAATTATGCCGCGGTCGTCAATCAATTAATTCAAGGACCAAGTGAGAAATCAACACTTGTATCTGAATTTATGTCAGATGTGAAGCTTCTTGACACCCCTAAATATGAAAACGGTACGTTAACGTTAAACTTTAATAAAAATATTTATGACAGCTTTAAGGAAAAAGAAATCTCTCAATCTTTACTAGATACGCTCGTGCTGTCTCTAACGGAGCAGCAGGGTGTTGAAAAGGTTGCAGTCGAGGTTGAGGGGAAAGTAGACATTAAGAATGATAAAGGTAAAAAGGTGTCTGAACCAGTAACACGCCCAGAAAAAGTCAATACAGGTAGTTATTAAAAAAACATTTTTGTTATACTATATAGTGACCATGAAAGAGGTTGGCTTCTTATGCCGCCTCTTCTTTATTTGAAAAATAAGTGATCAGCTTAAGGAGGAAATGTTGTGCGTGTTGATGGAAGAGAGCCATTGCAGCTTAGGCCCATACATATTGAAACCAATTATTTAATGCATCCAGAAGGTTCTGTCCTTATTTCGGTCGGAAATACAAAGGTCATTTGTACAGCTAGTATTGAAGACCGGGTTCCTCACTTTATGAGAGGAGAAGGTAAAGGCTGGATCACGGCGGAATACTCCATGCTTCCAAGGGCAACAGAAACAAGAAACATTCGCGAATCATCGAAGGGAAAGGTCTCCGGCAGGACGATGGAGATTCAGCGCCTGATAGGCCGCGCACTTCGCGCCATTGTCGATCTTAGTGCGATTGGTGAGAGAACGGTCTGGATTGACTGTGATGTCATTCAGGCGGACGGAGGGACACGAACAGCCTCGATAACTGGTGCGTTTGTGGCGCTTACTCTGGCTCTAAATTCATTTGCAGAGAAAAGGTCATTTTCAAAGTTTCCAATTACTGATTATTTAGCTGCAACTAGTGTAGGGATCCTATCGGATGGTAAGGTCGTGTTAGACTTAAACTATGCGGAAGATTCCAAGGCTGAAGTGGATATGAATGTAGTCATGACAGGGAATGGAGAATTTGTTGAGCTGCAAGGAACAGGTGAAGAGTCCACTTTCTCTTACGACCAATTACAAGGGCTGCTGCATGCGGCACAAGAGGGGCTCATGGAGTTATTTGAACAACAGAAGGCGGCGTTGGGTGAGGATATTATTAAAAAAATTGAGAGTAGAAGGAAGAAGTAAGTCGGTCGAATGAGTTTTCGTTTGGATAGATGAGTTAATTTGCTGATAAGTTGGGTTTACTGGCGGATAAGCGGAGTTAACTGGCGGATAAGTGATGTTAATTGGCGGATAAGCGGAATTAACTTGCAATAAGCGATGATTACTGGCGGATAAATGGAGTTAACTGGCGGATAACTTAATTTTACTGGCGCATAAGCTCAATTTACTGTCAAATTCAAAAAAACACTGTAATAAAATAGAGGCGATAATATGAAAGAAGTCATTATAGCGACTAAAAACAAAGGCAAGGCAAGAGAGTTTGAGGAAATATTTTCCTCGAGGGGAATCACTGTTCGAACATTACTAGATTTCCCCGAAATACCAGAAGTGGAGGAAACGGGCACAACCTTTGAAGAAAACGCCACCCTTAAAGCAGAGGCCGTCTCCCGCGCACTCAATAAAATGGTCATTGGCGATGACTCAGGTCTAATGGTTGATGCTCTGGATGGCAGACCAGGAATCTTCTCCGCTCGTTATGCCGGTGAGCAAAAGAACGACGAGAATAACACAGACAAAGTGTTATTAGAACTACAAGGTGTTCCTGAGGAGAAGAGAACGGCTAGATTCTATTGTGCGCTCGCAATCGCAGTTCCTGGTCAAGACACTAAAACGGTGTCAGGCACCTGTGAAGGCAAGATTCTCGAGGAGCGCCGCGGAACAAATGGTTTTGGATATGACCCAGTTTTTTACGTGCCAGAAAAAGGCCGATCAATGGCAGAACTATCTTCTGATGAAAAAAATAAACTCAGCCACCGGGCGAATGCGCTTAAAAAACTAGATGTCGAGTTAGATTCCATTTTAGAAAGAGCTGATAAGTCATGAGCAAGGTATTAATTATCAGCGACAGTCACGGCTTAACGAAGGAGCTTGAAATCATCAGGGAACGTCACTTAAGTGAAGTTGATTTAATGATTCACTGCGGTGATTCACAATTGATGCCAACTGATAAATCAATCTCTGGATACTTAACGGTCATGGGGAATTGTGATTTTGGCGCCGAGTACCCATTGGAGACAACAACTGAAGTAGCAGGTAGGAAGTTCTTTATCACTCATGGCCATCGCTATTCAGTAAAGTCGACACTAATGAATCTTAAATACAAAGCAGAGGAAGTTCATGCCAATATTGTCTGCTTTGGACACTCGCATGTCTTAGGAGCAGAAGTGGTGGGCGGCACGCTTTTTATCAATCCAGGCAGCATCCGCCTCCCACGCGAGCGTCTTGAAAAGACATATGTGATTCTTGATTTACAATCTGATAAAATCAACATGTCAGTGTTTGAATCTTCAGGCCGTGAACTTACAAAATTAGCACAAGAATTTACTCTTTAAACTTAGAGGGGGGCTTCCCCCTTTTTATAAAAAAGGAAATAGCTGTTGACTTTTAGGTATTAGGATAATATAATAAATATTGTCTTTGATACTAAAAAATGTCCCAGTAGCTCAGCCGGATAGAGCATACGCCTTCTAAGCGTACGGTCGGGAGTTCGAATCTCTCCTGGGACGCCATTAACACTACATAAAACCGCTATATATAAGCCTTCTAGGACGCCAAATGAAACGGTCAGTGCATCGGTCAAAACCGTAAACGACTCGAAATTAGGCGTATGCTAGGAGGTTATTTTTGTTATGACGAAAAAGAAAAGTATTCTATCGGTTTCAGATGATTTGAGCGGTTTATTCTCCAAAAATCCTACCCCACGTACAACGGTCAAATCAGACCGAATGACTGTTAAAAAGGCACATGAAACGATTACTCGCCAAATGGAGATCAGTGGTAATCGTCCAAGGACGATTAGCGATTATTCTATCCAAGTAAAACATTTTGCTGAGACGACAAAACTAATATACTTAGACGAATTAAAGGCGGAGTCAATATACGAATGGCTTTCCCGAATGAACGTTAGTAATCAAACGAAGTTAACACGCTTAAAATGTTTGAAGGCGTTCTTGTCCCGTTGTTTTAGTAATGGATGGATTGAAACGCAGTTTTGGAAGTCAATCACTATCCGAGTTGATAGTAAAGTCAAGGAAGGCGCTACAGAGCGTGAAATTCGAACGCTATTGTCTTTGCTAGACTTAGGTGACTTCGTGCAATTACGAGACGCTACAGCGGCTTTATTGATGTTTAAGACGGGGATTCGTGTTAATACAATTGTTCACCTGGAAAATAGGCATATCGACTTCACAGAAAAGTTACTGAGACTCGATGGTGCTATTATGAAAAATCACGATCAGTTACTATTGCCATTTGATGATACGCTGCACCGTTTACTATACGTTCTAGTACGGCAGAATGATGCTATTAGACATGCCTATGGAGTTGAAAATAATTACGTGTTTATCACGAAACAAGGTGGAGTCATTTCGAATAGTCCTACGCATAATAACATTCAAAAGCGGTTAAATAAGTACTCTAAAGAATTTGGGTTACGTAATATTAATCCGCATGCGCTCAGACGTGGTTTTGCTAAGTCTCTATTGAATAAGGGAGCAAATATTGCTGAAATATCAAAAGCGCTTGGTCATAGTAATCTCGCAGTGACAACACAGTACTTACACTTGGATAAAGAAGAAGTAGCGGAGAACCTACGGAAATATTTATAGTACTTAGCGTGACGTCATCATAACGGGTGGCGTTTTTTCTTATTAAGCTAACTGACAGGTTAATTTAAGAAGGAAACGGTCTTTCCACGTCGAATATAATTGGATGGACTCGGTACATGAAGAAAAAAAAACCATAAAAGTTGATGAATAAGTCATAAAAAAACCTATCATTTCAAGGTTTTTTTGTTTACTACTAAAGGGGGGATAAATATGTCTAGAATTCCAATTGGACCAATTATTGAAGGCGTTAAAAAATATGCACCAAAAACAGGAAAATTTATTAAGGACAACTACAAAGAAATAGTGGCAGTTGCAGGGGTTTTTGGTACTGGAAAAGAATCAATAAAAAATCATATGGAAAAGAAAAAAGAATCCAATAAAACAGAAGGAAAATTGCATCATAGGAAAGTGCGTTATAATCATTATAAAACTAAAATACTATCGGAATTGGATAGCCAAAATAGGTATGAGCTTTTTCAATATATACTTGAAATCGAACAATTTATTCAACAGATAAAAAATGAAGAAAAAAAAGAAATTGGCGTAAAAAAGCCTATTCATGAAAAAAGAATTAAAAATTGGAATGATATTCTAATTCAAATTAAAGATAAAATGTCTACAAAAGATTATCTTGAATTTATTAAAATTTATAACAACTCAAATTATCAAAGTGAATATTTTAAAGGTTTTGAGGTTCATGTTGAGAAATTTAAAAAACTCAATAATGGTGAAAAATATGATGACCTATTGAAATATATCGCAGAAATAACTAGTAGGACTATTGATCAAATCGAAAAAGATTTTTCACTAACAGATTAAAATAATGACCCGAATATTAAGCAAACATGGTTAGAATAAAGAACTACTGCACAATCCCTTTAATTTTAGGAAGGGAAATACAATTTGGTATATGGATGCGGCTTCATTGCCTTTTCAGGATTCCCACATAGATGTGTATGAATTTTTTAGAGCTTTCTTCGAGCAGAAAAGATAATGAATGAAAAAAAAGTGCAATCATACCGAGATGCATATTAAAGTAACGGGGGCGATTCTTCAAGAACGAAGGTCGCTTCTTTCTTCTTCAAGTAACGGGGCAGCATTCC
>NZ_NUNF01000064.1 GCF_002585305.1 Bacillus sp. AFS037270
TTAGTTTTCAAAGAACAATATCCCGTCGCTCAAATGCGACTTTATTATCTTACCAAGTTATCAACTAAAAGTCAACAACTTTCTTTTTTCTTTGTCGTCTCGGTGACGACTTTTAGTATATTACAGCATTCCATTTAATCCGTCAAGCAAATTATTATTATTTTTTCTGAAATAGATTTTCCTTTTGTCTTTTACCTCCAGCATAAGGAAAACCGCTGTTTTTCAGCGGTTTTTTTCTATAGAACCCAATGCTGGATCGCAACTAATGCGACTAATCCCGGTATACCAAGAAAACCTGAAACAGCGGAAGTCGCAAAATTAATCGGGACATGAATTCCATATCGATTGCCAGCCACATTCAGGAAAAATAAAAACAAAGCTCCTATTAAAAACTTTACAGCTGCCTGTCCGACAAATCGTATTGGCTTAAATGGTGCACCAGAAAATAATAATAAAAGAATAAGCCCGCCTAAAATAGAAATTACGACTATTGGTTCCAACTAGAGCTTCCCCCCTCTAATGTCTTTTTACTACAACATATGTACAAGTTGTTCTGTATAGACCATATGGGGAGAAATACTATATTACTTAAGAATGGTTACATTTCGCTGCTTTGCTTCTCTTAATAGAAAGATATATTTAGCTTCTGCTATTTTAGTTTGACAGATCACTTCTTCTGAAGGGTCAAAGCTTTTTTCTAAAAGCATCTTTTCCTGCTGCCAATGTGTTTTAAATCGGTTTAATTGTGCTAACAGCTTCTCATCATACTCTTTTCGCAGCCGCCCTTTGCGCCGAAAAAACATCTGTTATTCCTCCGGTTATAGTGTGTGTCTAGCTAAAATCTGTAATTAGATTTCATGAGACATTTACCTGTTTATGGTTTACAATTCCCGTCTTCCCTCAAGTGCCTTAGATAAGGTAACCTCATCTGCATACTCAAGGTCCCCGCCAACAGGAAGTCCATGAGCAATTCTAGTTGTTTTAATGCCTGATGGTTTTAACAATCGGGAGATATACATGGCTGTTGCTTCTCCCTCAATATTTGGGTTCGTGGCGAGAATGACTTCTTGAACCGTTTCGTCTTGGAGACGTTTCAATAAATCGGGAATATTTATATCCTCTGGTCCAATTCCATCCATTGGTGAAATAGCCCCGTGCAGAACATGGTATAAGCCATTGAATTCTTTCATCTTTTCCATCGCAATAACATCCTTTGGATCTTGAACGACACAAATAATGCTTTTATCCCGGCGCTGGTCCTCACAGATATAACACGGATCTTGATCGGTAATATGCCCACAGACGGAGCAATAAGTTAAATTACGTTTTGCGTTGACAAGTGCTTTTGCAAAGTCGAGCACTGTGTCTTCTTTCATATTTAAAACATGGAAAGCCAGCCGGGCAGCCGTTTTAGGACCAATTCCTGGCAGCTTCATAAAGCTGTCTATCAGCTTTGATATGGGTTCTGGATAGTGCATTTAGCTTTTCTCCTCTAGAAAGCAGGGGTGCCAGGCCTCAGGGACGAAAACATCCTAAGTTCCTATGCACCCCAACTCAACATTTAATAAAATAGCGCAAGCGCCTTGAACAGGGGCTTATGACCCCGAGCCCCTAGGCGCTGGAGCTAGACAATTCTCAAAGAAAAAACTTTTTTCTTATCTCATTAAAAAGGTAAATTCATTCCTTTAGTAAATTGACCCATTGTATTGTTTGTTAATTCTTCCGCCTTTTTAAGGGCATCATTAACTGCTGCAAGAACCAAGTCTTGAAGCATTTCAACATCATCTGGATCTACGGCCTCAGGTTTAATTTGCACATCTACTACTTCTTTATGTCCTGTAACAATCACCGTTACCATTCCGCCGCCGGCAGTACCTTCAATTTTTTGCTGGCCTAACTCTTCTTGAGCCTCCGCCATCTTCTTCTGCATCTTTTGCATTTGTTTCATCATATTTTGCATGTTACCCATTCCGCCACCACGCATCATAATCCTAACCTCCATTTATTTATTCATTAGTCAATAATTTCTACAAACTCAGCACCAAATAATTTCTTTGCCTCTGCAATATGCGGTTCCTCTTCTTTTACAGACTCACCGCCTAAGCTTGTTCCTTCTTCATCATGCTGACTATTTAAAAAGCTTTCGCGAATCGGCATCCATTGATCTTCAGGAACGCCTAAAAGCTGAAGCCTCTTGCCTGTTAATTTTAAAAGTGCAGCTGTAACGGCTTCAAGAAAATCGGTGCGGTTCATTGCCATTTGGCAAATCATTTCATGCTTAAATTTTATAATAAAAGCGGTAGAGGAAGCGGCGATCGGTTCAGCATCATTTAATAATGCAGCCTGCGACTTTAACAGGCTAGACCGCATTTCTCCCCAATTTGCTTTAATTAAATTTAAATCGTTCTTCGTTGCCTGCTTTAAAACTTCATTTATTTTTCCAACTGGTGCCTGAAAGGCCTTTTTCGAGGATGATCTTTGTGCAGGTTTTTGCTGTTGTGGCGCTCCCTCTTGAGCAGCCGGTGCTACACCATTAGCCTTTAAGTGCTGCAGCTCTGACTCAAGCTGATCAATTCTTGCTAGTAATTCCCCAATAGGTGCAGTATCAATTTGAACGGATGATGGTTTCACTTCCAATTGACAAAGCTTTACAACCGCTACCTCCAAAAAGATCCGGGGGTGATTGGTCCAGCGCATTTCCTGCTGTGTCTTATTCAGCAAATCGATAAGCTGATAAATTTTTTCAACTGGGATCGTTTCCGCCAATTTTCGAAAATCCTCATCCAGCATCACTCTTTCAAGCGATTCCTCCAGATTAGGGGCGGTTTTATAAAGGAGCATATCCCGATAAAATAAAATTAAGTCCTCCATAAATCTGGATGGATCTTTCCCATGGAATAATAGTTCATCGAGTGCCTCTAGACCACTTGCCACATCACTTTCTTGAAAGGCATGGGCTAATTTATTAAGAAATCCTTGTGATACAGATCCTGTAACGGTTAACGCGTCTTCAAGTGTAACACGGTCCTGACTGTAGGAAATAGCTTGGTCCAACAGACTTAAGGCATCACGCATACCGCCCTCAGCAGCGCGGGCAATCATTTGCAGCGCCGTTTCATCACAGTTCACGCCTGTTTCTTCCACGATTAATTTCATTCTATTCACAATGGATCCTGCTGTTATGCGCCTAAAATCAAAACGTTGACACCTTGAGATAATCGTTAGCGGGATCTTATGAGGTTCTGTTGTTGCTAAAATAAAAATAACATGCTTTGGCGGTTCCTCGAGCGTCTTCAACAAGGCATTAAAAGCACTAATCGACAGCATATGCACTTCATCTATAATATAGACCTTGTAGTTTACAGCCGTTGGTGCAAATTTGACCTTATCGAGGACATCCCTCATTTCCTCAACACGGGAATTTGAAGCAGCATCAAATTCTAATACATCTGGAATAGTGCCATTAGTGATGCCGCGGCATGCCGCACATTCATTACATGGCTCTGAAACCGGTGCATGCTCACAATTAATAGCCTTTGCTAATATTTTAGCAGCACTTGTTTTACCTGTTCCTCTAGGACCTGAAAAAAGATAGGCATGTGAAATTTTTTGCTGAAGCAGGGCGTTTTGCAATGTCTTGGTAACATGTTCTTGTCCTACTACATCAATAAATGCCTGCGGACGCCAAACACGATATAAAGCTTGATATGCCACTGGACACCGCCCCCTTCAAATTTTTTATCATCATATCCATTATAGCTTATTTAATTTCCATTTTTCAAAATGTATGTAAAAAAACTCATCCCGTAATTTGAGATGAGTTTTTGAGTGCATGCATATATGTACTGCCGTGCACCTTCCGTCGACATACGCCCATAAGCGTTACTTAAGCAGTTAGCTCGGCCCAGGCAACCCTGCGGCACATGGGAGCGTCCACTTAATGCTGCTTCCTTCCGGACCTGACATGGTTCATGGATTCCCATTGCGCAGGACCAGGGCGTCAACACCACTTACTTAAGGCAGACCCTACAGGTCGTAAGCCTCGGGAAGGGATTCAGTCCCGCTAGAGCGGATTGCGGGTACAGGGCACCGCTGCCTCCCCACCTAGCACGGCAAAATTGATACCTAAATTTTCACGCGTCGTATCTGACGCCTTTCTAATATACAACCTATCGCGAAAAAAAGCAATCTTAATCCACTGTAAATTACTGTAAATCTTTAAATACTTGATTATTCTTCATTTGCTTTTCGAGCTTTTTTCGATCTCTTATGCTTCGAAAAAATGCAGAAAGCAGCTGCCCGCATTCTTCTTCTAAAACGCCCTTTGTAACATCACACTGATGATTGAAGCGTTCATCGTGTAACAGATTCATGAGAGTCCCGGCACAGCCCCCTTTTGGATCACTTGCACCATAAACCACTCTTTTCACTCTTGATAAAATAATCGCACCGGCACACATAGGACATGGCTCCAGGGTGACATATAGGGTTGAATCCTCTAACCGCCAAGATCCGGTTTGCCGGCAGGCTTGATCAATCGCTAGCAACTCGGCATGAGCAATTGCACTTTGTTCTAGCTCTCTTAAATTATGGGCCCGGGAAATAATTTCACCTTGCATCACCAGCACTGCACCAATTGGTACTTCATTTAATTCTTCCGCTTTCTTTGCTTCCTTTATTGCTTCCTTCATAAAAAATTCATCTTGAGATTCTACGATATTTATCAAATTATCACCCAATTATTTTAGTATTAAAGGGTTTGAAATCCCCTAATCAATGAAAGGCGGGATAAAAACTCCCCTGCTACTCCAAAATAAACGAAAAGGAGGGAGACAGTTTGGATCAGATCCGTCCTGCACTCTTAATCATTGATATGATCAATAACTTTGATTTTACACATGGTCCGATTCTTGCCCAAAAGGCATTGAAAATTGCCGAACAGATTAAAGAAGTAAAAGATCAGTTTAATCAGCAGCAGCTTCCTGTTATTTTCATTAACGATCATTATAATTTATGGCAAGCTGATTACCATAGAATTATTGAACATTGCCGAAATCAATATAGTGAGCCTATCTACAAGAAAGTGCTTCCGGGCGAAAATGATTTTTTTTTAATCAAACCTAAACACTCCGCCTTTTATGGTACTGCCTTAAATACCTTACTCCACCAGCTAAAAGTTAATACCCTTATTGTAACTGGAATTGCCGGCAACATCTGTGTTCTATTTACAGCAAACGACGCCTATATGCGCGAATACAAGCTCCTCATCCCTAATGATTGTATTGCCTCAGCCGATGATCAAGATAACCAGTACGCTCTGATGATGATGAAAAATGTTTTAAAAGCAGTGGTTAAACCCTCACAAAATTTATCAACATTATATCATGTAAACAAATCCGCCCTCATAGAATAGCTGTAGCGTATGTTTCGGGGAGGGATTAGGATGCAAATCCATGTCATAAAGAGTAATGAATCATTAACAACGATTGCAAGGACTTATCATACGACCGTACAAGACATCGTTGAGGCAAATGAATTGCCAAACCCAAATAATCTTGTCATTGGACAATCCATTGTTATTCCCATTATCGGCCATTTTTATTTCGTTCAATCTGGTGATTCCCTTTATTCAATAGGGCGTAAGTTCGGCGTTTCTCCTCAACAATTGGCAAGCGTTAACCGTATTAACATCAATCAGCCCTTAAATGTAGGTTTCCGTCTCTATATACCTCAAGGGACAAAGAGAAACGCTGAGTTTAACGCCTATGTTGAGCCGCGCGGAACGACCGTAGCCCCTGTTTTAGAATCAAGCGCCCGAGAAGCGGCTCCGTACTTAACCTATTTAGCCCCGTTTAGTTTCCAAGCGCGCCGCGATGGGACCTTAAAAGAGCCTTTATTAAATAACTTCCCTGCAATAGCTAGAGCCAATCGCAACGTATTAATGATGGTCATTAACAATCAGGAGAATGATCAATTTAGTGACGAACTTGGCCGCATTTTATTAAACGATATTGCGATCCAGGATCGATTCCTCAATAATATTGTCGCTACCGCCAAAAAATATGGATTCCGCGACATTCATTTTGATTTTGAGTTTTTACGGCCAGCTGACCGAGAAGCCTATAATAACTTTTTGCGGAAGGCAAAACAAAGGTTTAGCCGGGAGGGCTGGTTCATGTCTACTGCCCTTGCTCCGAAAACAAGTGCCACCCAAAAAGGAAAATGGTATGAAGGCCACGACTATCGAGCACATGGGGAAATCTCTGACTTTGTCGTGATTATGACCTATGAGTGGGGATACAGCGGCGGCCCTGCCATGGCTGTATCACCAATCGAACAGGTCAGGAAAGTTCTAGAATACGCCATTACTGAAATGCCTTCAAATAAGATTCTAATGGGACAGAACCTCTATGGCTATGACTGGACACTTCCTTTTGTCCAAGGAACAGTAGCAAAAGCGGTGAGCCCGCAGCAGGCCATTCAGCTTGCTGCAACACATAATGTTCCGATTGAATACGACACAAAAGCACAAGCTCCTCACTTCCGATATACCGCCGATGGTAAGCAGCACGAAGTTTGGTTTGAAGATGCCCGGTCAATCCAGGCAAAGTTTGACTTAATCAAGGAGCTGAATCTCCGAGGAATGAGCTACTGGAAACTTGGGTTAGCCTTTCCACAAAATTGGCTATTAATCGTAGATAATTTCAATGTAACCAAAAAGGGATCCTAGCATATATAAATTTCCATTTCTACAAAAACTGCCGTTAGTCGGCAGTTTTTTTATGTATTTGACATAAAATTTACAGCTTGAAAATATTCCATATCCCTTCCTTCGACAGATTATGATAAAATATTCTTTGCGTCTTATAAAGAACGTATAACAATAGGAACTAAGATAAGATAGGTAAAAACTTATCATAAGATAACATAGATGTTCAGGCAGTTGGAGAAGGAGGACTTGCAATGGGGGTTACACCCTTTATTACCGTTGAGGGGCCGATTGGTGTAGGAAAAACATCTCTCGCAAAAGCTATTTCAGAAAAGTTCCATTTTGCTTTATTAAAAGAGATTGTTGATGAAAATCCATTTTTAGGGAAATTCTACGAAAATATAGAGGAGTGGAGTTTTCAAACTGAAATGTTCTTTCTCTGCAATCGCTATAAGCAATTAGGGGATATCAATACCCATTATTTAAGCCAAAACAAATCGGTTGTGGCGGACTATCATATTTTAAAGAATTTGATCTTCGCTGAACGGACTTTAAATAACGAAGAGTACCAAAAGTACTTTAAGATTTATCAAATTCTAACGGAAGATATGCCGAAACCGAATGTGATAATTTATTTAAGTGCAAGCCTCGATACACTTTTGAAACGGATTAAAAAAAGAGGTCGAGAAGTAGAGAAAAATATCAGCCCTTTATATTTAGAACAGCTCTCTATTGACTATGAAAATACCATAGCTGTCTTTGAGAAAGAACATCCGGAAATTCCCGTTCTTCGCTTTAGCGGAGATGAGCTGGATTTCGTAAAAAGTGAACAGGATTTAAATTATATTTTTCAAAAGTTAACTACTTCCTTAAAAGAAAGCAGCTGGACAAACAACATATTATTGAACGGGGGATGTTAGGTTAGTGAGTATCGTTATTGGTGGTATGATTGGTCTAGGAAAAACAAGTGTAGCTGATACATTGAATGCACACTTTAAAAATAAAGGCATTGAGAGTAAGGTATTTTATGAAGCGGTCGATGATAATCCAATTCTTCCCCTTTATTATGAACTGACACCAGAAGAATTGGATGCAAGAAGAATTCCGTTCCTCTTACAATTATTCTTTTTAAACAAACGATTTAAGACTGTTAAGGAATGTGTGAATTGGCGCGAACCCGTTTATACCATTCAAGACCGTTCGATTTATGAGGATTGGTATTTTGCTTATGTAAATAAAAATTTAGGCCGAATTTCTGAATTGGAATTCAAAATCTATGAAGAGCTTGTTGATAATATGATGGAAGAACTCAATGAACTTCCTAAGAAGGCACCAGATTTAATGGTTTACCTAAAAGGATCATTTGATACGGTCATTGACCGGATAATGGCACGCGGCAGAAGCTTTGAAATTAATCCTGAACTAAAAGAGTACTACTTCGAGGTTTGGAAGGGCTACGACGAATGGGTCTTGAATCAGTATGCAGCAAGCGAAGTGCTAGTGATTGATATGGACAATACTGATGTGGTCAAAAGTAAGGCAGATGCCATCAAGGTTTGCAATGCTGTAGATGAAAAATTAAATAAGATTTTAAAAATAGAAAAAGCACAGATTGGTTAAACCAATTTGTGCTTTTTTATCGAAAAGCGAAAGCGCCTTGTTCAGGGGCGACAGGCATAAGACGAGCCTTCTTGACGGATTGGCTTATGCCCCAGAGCCCCTAGGCGCTGCAGCTAGACATATTTTTTTGCAAAAAAAAATTCGCTACAAATAATTGTAACGAATTTTTATCTCCAGTTTTTATGCGCGTGATTCTTTTTAGATAATGGCGGAGGAAGAGGGATTCGAACCCCCGCGCGGTTTAACCCGCCTGTCGGTTTTCAAGACCGATCCCTTCAGCCGGACTTGGGTATTCCTCCGTATCAACAAATGATAATTTACCATAAAAATAATGATAATGTCAAATAGTAAAACAGGATTTTTTCGGACAAATTTAGAGTGCCCGAAAAAATCCTTTGATATGCAGTTTTTTACATAGGTTTAATGACGTCGCGGTTGCCCATATATGGACGTAAGGCCGTAGGAATGACGACACTGCCGTCCTCCTGCTGATAATTTTCTAATATTGCGGCGACCGTGCGGCCAATTGCAAGACCAGATCCATTTAAGGTATGAACATGCTCCGGTTTCGCTTTCGGATCACGACGGAAGCGGATATTTGCCCGTCTTGCCTGGAAGGCCTCAAAGTTACTGCAAGAAGAAATCTCACGGTAGGTTCCGTAGCTTGGGATCCAAACCTCAATATCGTATTTTTTTGCAGCTGTAAAGCCGAGGTCACCGGTACACATGCTTAACACACGGTAAGGAAGTTCTAGCAGCTGCAACACACGTTCTGCATCGTGTGTAAGCTTTTCAAGTTCCTCATAAGAATCTTCGGGTTTCACAAATTTAACAAGCTCGACCTTATTAAATTGATGCTGACGGATTAATCCTCTTGTATCACGCCCTGCAGATCCTGCTTCAGAACGGAAACAAGCACTATAAGCAGCAAAACGAATCGGAAGGTCTTCTCCACTTAAAATCTCATCACGATGATAGTTTGTGACTGGCACCTCAGCTGTAGGAATGAGGAAATAATCTTCATTTTCTATTAAGAAGGCATCCTCTTCAAACTTTGGCAATTGTCCTGTACCGGTCATGCTTGTACGGTTGACTAAGTATGGCGGCAATATTTCTGTATAGCCGTGCTCATCAACATGCAGGTCCAGCATGAAGCTGATTAAGGCCCGTTCTAAACGAGCTCCCAGCCCCCTATAAAAGACAAAGCGGCTGCCTGTAACCTTTCCTGCCCGTTCAAAATCAAGGATGCCTAGTTCAGTCGCAATGTCCCAGTGCGGCTTTGCTTCAAACTCAAACTCACGGACTTGGCCCCACTTTCTAATTTCCACATTATCATCCTCGGTTTCACCGATTGGGACACTTTCATGTGGAATGTTAGGAATGCTTAATAACAGCTGTTCTAACGTCTCCTCGACGCCGCGGAGTTCGTCATCTAAGCTTTTTATTTGATCGCCAACTTCACGCATCTCTGTAATTAAGTGGTCTGCATCTTTCTTTTCGCGCTTCAGTGCAGCCACTTGCTGTGATACTTCATTTTTGCGGCTCTTCAATTTTTCAGATTCAACGATTAGCTCTCGTCTTTTTACATCTAGATCCTCAAATCGGCCTAAATCAGTTAAATCCTCACCGCGATGCTGAAGCTTTTCTTTTACTTCAGCAAAATTAGCTCTTAGTACCTTAATATCTAACATTCTGTCGGCACTCCTTTATTATATAATTTGAAAACTATCAGCTCCAGCGCCGCTAAACGGGCGCTTCCGCTTTAAAATAAAAAAACTCCCGCCCCAAATACAGGGACGAGAGTTAGTCGCGATACCACCCTGGTTGACAACATAGGCTGCCCACCTCAAAAAACTGTAACGGTTTTTACCGAAAGTACTTACTTACCTTATAGGTGTTCCGTACCTTACTCGAGGAGGGATTCACAAGTATCACACACCGGTTCACACCAGCCACCGGCTCTCTTTGGAGTGAGGTTCTTGTTACTAGTTCCTCTCATTGCTTTTTCATTATTGATTTGTTTTATAATTTACTATAATTATGAACCAAATGCAACCGAATTAAACAAATTGTTTCGCTTTTGCTTCCTTCACCATTTCGACGAAATAAGCCGTAATCGCATGGTTCTCGGTTAATTCCGGATGGAATGAGCAGCCAAGATATTGTCCTTCCCGTGCGGCGACGATGCGGTCATTATGCTTGGACAAAATTTCAACATTCTCGCCTGCCTCAACGATGTGCGGCGCACGGATAAACACCGCTGGAAAACTGTCTGCTACATCCTTAATCGTGAGGTCGGCCTCAAAGCTGTCAACTTGGCGGCCAAATGAGTTCCGTTCCACCTTGATGTTCATTACACCGATGTGTGACTCATCATACCCCACAAGTTCTTTTGCTAAAAGAATCAGACCGGCACATGTACCAAACATAGGTTTCCCCGCACGTGCAAATTCTTTTAGAGCATCCATAAAATCATATTTATCAATTAAGCGGCGCATTGCCGTGCTTTCACCGCCAGGAAGAATAAGGCCATCAAGGTCCTCTAATTCCTGTTTGCGCTTGACTGCAACTGCCTCTACTCCACATGCCTCTAAAGATTTAATATGTTCACGGACAGCTCCTTGTAAAGCAAGTACGCCGATTTTAGTCATTATTATACCCCTTCTACTACTCAGTTTAAGTGATAAACTTTGAATACTGTCTAGCTCCAGCGCCTAGAGGCTCAGAGGTCTACAGCCAAACTATCAAAAAGGCTAAAAAGCAGCCTTCTCGCCAGCTCGTCTTATGCCTGTCGCCTCTGAACAAGTCGCTTCCGCTTTTCTAATTACCATCCACGCTCCTGCATGCGAGCTTCTGGTGCTAGGGAAGAGATTTCGATACCTTTCATTGGTGTTCCGAGATCCTTTGAAAGTTCAGCGATTAATTTGTAATCTTGATAATGTGTAGTTGCTTCCACAATCGCTCTTGCAAATTTAGCAGGGTTCTCAGATTTGAAGATACCAGAACCAACGAATACGCCATCTGCTCCCAATTGCATCATCAATGCAGCATCAGCAGGTGTTGCAACACCACCAGCAGCAAAGTTAACAACTGGAAGGCGGCCAAGGTTCTTAATTTCAAGCAATAATTCATATGGTGCACCAAGTAGTTTTGCTTCAGTCATTAACTCATCTTCGTTCATTCCAACAACCTTGCGAACTTGTGCATTCACCTTACGCATGTGGCGAACAGCTTCTACGATGTTACCTGTTCCAGGTTCACCTTTTGTACGAAGCATAGATGCACCTTCACCGATTCGGCGGGCAGCTTCACCAAGGTCGCGGCAGCCGCACACAAATGGCACTGTATAGTCTTTTTTGTTTAGGTGGTATTCTTCATCTGCAGGTGTTAAAACTTCGCTCTCATCGATATAATCGACGCCCATAGCTTCAAGTACTCGTGCTTCGACGATATGACCAATTCTTGCTTTTGCCATAACAGGGATAGAAACAGCTTTAAGTACCTCTTCGACAATTCTTGGGTCAGCCATTCTCGCAACACCGCCAGCTGCGCGGATATCAGATGGAACACGCTCTAATGCCATTACTGCAACGGCACCAGCTTCCTCCGCAATTTTTGCCTGCTCAGCGTTAATGACGTCCATAATAACGCCGCCCTTTTGCATTTCAGCCATACCACGTTTTACAAGATCCGTACCAGTTTTCATAAAAAAATCCCCCTTTTATTTTTAATTTTAAGAAAAATTAATTCATACCTATAGGAAAAATCCCTATTTAAAATATCGGAATAATTTTACCATAAAAACATTAAAGCAACAAAAAAGGATTCCTGTCAAGACAAGAAATCCTTTTCTTTATTATATGGTAAATATTAACGGACTTAAATTTAAAACCATCCCTTAACAGTTGTTCCTATCCCATGAAATACATCTCCAAAGAAATTACCGATACCGCGCATCATTAAAACAAACCAGTTAGCCTTTTCAACATCTTCTGCTGCAACAACATCCACTTGTGCTTTCTTTTGACCCTCAGCTGTTAAGAAACTAACCTTCTCGCCATTCTTTGGTTTTAAGGTCACATAACCGACCGTTTCTCCCTTTTTAATCGGAGCAGTTAACTCACCGTCTTTGTTAACTTTATTTTTATCTAATACGAGCTCAGGTTGATAGTTTTTCTCTTCACCATTAAGAACGATCATATTAATAGCAGATTTCGTATAAATCTTTACCTGATTTTCTTTCCCTTTAAGGACGGGCACTGTCTTCTGTCCTTTGACCTGATAATGTTTTGGAACTAGTTTTACATTGGTATAGTTACTAAAAGCATAATCCAGCATTTTTCTAGTTTCTTCAAAGCGGGCACTGTAACCGCCTTGTCCAGAGGCATCCTTAGCGTTTTGCACAACCGTAATAAATCGTTTTCCATCACGGCTCGCTGTTCCGGTAAAACAGTAACCTGCAAAATCTGTTGTTCCCGTTTTTAGCCCGTCCATCCCTTGGTAACCATAATCTAGTGATGGCAACATCCAGTTCCAGTTAATCATACTAATTTGGTCATCTGTTCCTTCACGGAAAATCTTCTTTGGTGTGCTGGCTGTTTTTAGCACATCAGGAAAATCATTAATTAAGTGAAAAGCTAGCTTTGCCACAGCCCGGGATGACATCACGTTTTCGTCCTCTGCACCCGTTCCTTCTGGCTGCAGGCCATTGTAATCTCGATTGTTCAAACCTGTTGAGTTCACAAATTTATAATCCTTTAACCCAAGTGCCTTTGCTTTATCATTCATCATCTTTACAAAGTTTGTTTCTGAACCGCCCATAATTTCTGCAAGGGCAATGGTTGCGGCATTGGCAGAGTAAATCGCCATAGCTTCATATAATTCTCGTACTTTATAAGTACCATCCGCTCGTAGTGGCACATTGGAAAGATCACGCCGCTGAGATATTTTGTACACAAGGTCACTTACCTTGTACTCTTGATCCCATTTCACTTTTCCCTTTTTCACTGAGTCAAGCAGGATATACTCAGTCATCATTTTGGTCATACTAGCAATTCCTAGTACACTATCAGCATTTTTTTCATATAAAACCTTACCTGTCTTACCGTCTACTAAAATGGCTCCATCTGCATTCACATTTAAAGCTGCTTCTGCATGAGCCTTATGTACACCAGCAAAAACGCTAAAAAACATAATCATTGCCAATGCACTGGCAACATATTTTCGATAAAGATGTTTGTTCACTATTACACGCCCTCCAAGGAATTTATACACTTTGAATATTTTATCATACCTGCCTAGTAAATCATAGAATGAGCATTGGACCATTCTTTGGCATTTGATTAAAATTTTCTTAAAATTTAATAGGAAATTCTTCATAATAAAAACAGAGAGGTATGACCTCTCTGTTTAATAAAATCTATAGTGAATAATTTGGTGCTTCTTTGGTAATTTGAACATCGTGTGGATGACTTTCTTTCAAACCAGCACCTGTCATCTTAATAAATTGTGCTTTTGTTCTTAAATCATGAAGATCCTTTGTTCCGCAATAGCCCATACCAGACCGTATGCCGCCAATAAGCTGGTAAATCGTCTCAGCTAATGGACCTTTATAAGGAATCCGCCCTTCAATTCCTTCTGGAACGAACTTTTTATTGTCTTCTTGGAAATAACGGTCTTTTGAACCTTTTTCCATCGCAGCGACTGAACCCATACCCCGGTAAACCTTAAAGCGGCGTCCTTGGAAAATTTCCGTTTCACCAGGACTCTCTGATACGCCTGCTAATAAGCTTCCCAGCATAACGGCATGCCCGCCTGCAGCCAAGGCCTTTACAATATCTCCAGAGTATTTAATTCCGCCATCAGCGATAACTGTTTTTCCAAGCTTCATCGCTTCCGCTGCACAATCATAGACAGCTGTAATTTGTGGTACTCCTACACCAGCTACAACTCTTGTCGTACAAATGGAACCAGGTCCGATCCCTACCTTTACCACATCAGCGCCCGCTTCAATCAAGTCCTTTGTCGCTTCTGCTGTTGCAACATTTCCTGCAATAATTGTTAGGTTAGGATACGCACTTCTGATTTCCTTCACCATATCAAGAACACCTTTAGAATGTCCATGAGCTGTATCAATAACGATCGCATCGACATTTGCCGCTACTAGGGCTTCAACACGCTTCATCGTATCCTTTGTTACACCTACAGCTGCACCTGCCAATAAACGGCCCTGACTGTCTTTTGCTGAGTTAGGAAACTCAATTACTTTTTCGATGTCTTTAATCGTAATTAATCCTTTTAATACGCCTTCCTCATTCACAAGCGGAAGTTTTTCAATCTTATGCTTTTGAAGTATTTTTTCGGCCTCTTTCAATGTTGTCCCGACTGGGGCTGTTACAAGGTTTTCTTTTGTCATAACATCAGAAATTTTAAATGAATAATCTTGATCCTGGATAAAACGAAGATCACGATTGGTTATAATACCGATCAGCCTCTGGTCCTCCATATTATTCACAATAGGAACCCCAGAGATGCGATATTTGCCCATCAAATGTTCCGCATCAAACACCTGGTGTTCAGGGGTTAGGAAAAATGGATCCGTAATAACCCCGCTTTCAGATCTCTTAACCTTCTCAACTTGTTCTGCCTGCTGTTCAATGGTCATATTCTTGTGGATGATTCCTAAGCCGCCTTGACGGGCAATGGAAATCGCCATTTCAGATTCCGTTACAGTGTCCATTCCAGCACTGATAATTGGAATATTAAGCTTTACACTTGGCGATAACTCTACTTGCAGGTTGACATCTTTAGGCAGTACCTCTGATTTACCCGGAATTAATAAAACATCATCAAACGTTAATCCTTCTTTTGCAAATTTGTTTTCCCACATTTTAAACAGCCCCCCAGAACAAAAAATATTATTTGTAGGTTATCAATTGGACAAAATACTGTCAAGGAATAAATATTAAATTGATTTTTCTGAAAAAGGTGAGCGACTTGGTTACTAACTATAAAAATTGGAAAAGTTACTCTTGTTTTTTTTCGGCAGAATACTGCCAAAGATATTTAAGAATGTGCTACCAAAAGCGAAATATTGAAAACCCTGAACAAAAAAGCTATGAAAATGGATATGCCTTTCTCTATTATCTCGAACACGGGCAAATATATTATGATCAAGCAGAAAAGTCTCCACTAATTTTAAAACCCATATTACTCTTTTATGGACTTGTCCATTTAATTAAAGCCTGTATCTTAACCATAGATCCCTCCTATCCGGAAACTACCGCTGTATTGGCCCACGGCGTTTCTACAAGGAAAAGAAAAAAGCAGAATTACCTTTTTTTCCATGATGAAGTAAAGTTTCAAAAAAATGGCCTTTTCCCCTATATGTCAGAGAAAATGTTTCACATGAAACAATTGGAAGGGGAAAAAGCTATTATGGAGGATTTATTACAGCTTATACCTGAATTAAATGATTTATTCTTTATCGTTGAAGGAAAAAGGACATTTGCCAATTTAACTCAGCATGATAATAAACTTCTAATCCCTGAGTATGTACTGGATAACTATCATATGACGGAGAGCAGGTTTAAGGAGTTTTTTACCTCAAAGTTTAAAAATAATGTGGAGTTCGCTAATGAGGGGCTTGCCTTTCAGATAAGTGAGGACCTTCTTTCTGAAATGTCACCGCTTTTTTATAACTTGGAAGATAAAAGTTACACAATTCCACTTGATAAAGGAAACTTCAATAATTTTCCAGAACTGCTTGTTCACTATCTTTTGTTGTATAACCTTAGCATGATTGCCCGTTATGAAACAGAATGGTGGAGTGAGTTAACGAAGATGATGCCCAACCGAGATTATCCATTTATCAAATCATTCATCGAGGTCACAATGAAAAAAGGGCCGTTTCTGATCTATAAATTTCTTATGCAATAGAACAAAAGCGCAAGTGCCTTGAACAGCCCCGACAAGCATAAGACGTTTCAGGGAAAGAAGGCGTTCT
>NZ_NUNF01000065.1 GCF_002585305.1 Bacillus sp. AFS037270
TGCGGGTGTAGTTTACTGGTAAAACCTCAGCCTTCCAAGCTGATGTAGTGGGTTCGATTCCCATCACCCGCTCCAACATATGGGCCTATAGCTCAGCTGGTTAGAGCGCACGCCTGATAAGCGTGAGGTCGATGGTTCGAGTCCATTTAGGCCCACCATTGTTTTTTACAAAAACAAAATAACTTATAATTATTCCGCAGTAGCTCAGTGGTAGAGCTATCGGCTGTTAACCGATCGGTCGTAGGTTCGAGTCCTACCTGCGGAGCCATACTATTTTATGGGGAAGTACTCAAGTGGCTGAAGAGGCGCCCCTGCTAAGGGTGTAGGTCGGGTAACCGGCGCGAGGGTTCAAATCCCTCCTTCTCCGCCATAAAATAAATGGCCCCTTGGTCAAGCGGTTAAGACACCGCCCTTTCACGGCGGTAACACGGGTTCGAATCCCGTAGGGGTCATAAAAAAACTGATAACTTTTGTTATCAGTTTTTTTTTGCACTTTTTTCTCCCTTATAAAATAGACCTCCAGTACCCTGAGGGGGAAAAAGGACTGTCTAAAACTCATCTTGCTTGTGTTCCAAGCTGTATTTAAAGTACATTATATCTTCGAATTCATTATATCGATATAATTTAATTTAGATTCAAATTTTATAAATAATATTGATACCGTTTACATTTACTTCTTTTTACTCAATTTTTTAAATCCAATTTTATTATTAAAAAAATAACTTTTTAACTATCAATCCATAAAAAATTTAAAAAAAGATACTAGATTATTGTCGAACAACGAAGGATAATCTGTTGTTTACTGTCGTATTATGTCGGGTATTGATATTATATGACAAGATTAATCGGTTATTGTCAGAAAAGATAAAAAAGTTTTACGAGGCATCTGGGCCATTTGCAATTATAATTGGTCAAGAAATACATATTTTCAATGAGATGAGGAGAGCCATGACGGTGAATACACTTTTTCCGACAGATTATCAGCTGCATTTGTTTCATGAAGGCAGCTACTTCCAGAGTCATCAGCTTTTTGGCGCTCATATCTTTAAAGATTCCGATAAAGTCTATACACGATTTTGCGTCTGGGCTCCTAATGCCTTAAGGGTAAGGCTCACGGGAAATTTTAATAACTGGAATGGTGAAGGATATGAACTGCAAAAGGTAAACAATGAAGGAGTCTGGATCATTATTATTAATCAAAATCTAGACGGCTGCATTTATAAGTACGAGATTATTACATCTTCAGGTGAAAAGCTCCTTAAAGCTGACCCGTTTGCATTTTATTCAGAATTAAGGCCCCACACCGCTTCTATTGTATATTCATTAAATGATTATGATTGGCAAGATAGTCACTGGCAGAATCGTAAAGAAAAGAAGAATGTTTTATCGGAGCCAGCGATTATTTACGAAATCCATACAGGATCGTGGAAGAAAAAAGAGGATGGGAGTTACTTAACCTATAAGGAACTTGCAGCAGAACTTATCCCTTATGTAATAGAGCATGGATTTACCCATATAGAACTATTGCCTATCATCGAGCACCCGCTTGACGCCTCATGGGGCTATCAGGGGACAGGGTATTACTCTGTAACATCCAGGTATGGCACACCTGATGATTTTAAGTACTTTGTGGATCAGTGCCATCAGCAAGGGATCGGTGTCATACTTGACTGGGTACCAGGCCATTTTTGCAAGGATGCTCACGGACTCTACCGATTTGACGGCACCCACATTTATTCATACAGCACTGAATATGACAGAGAAAATGTAGTATGGGGTACGGCCAACTTCGATTTAGGAAAAGGAGAGGTCCAAAGTTTCTTAATTTCAAATGCGTTATTTTGGATCGATTACTTCCACATAGACGGCTTCCGGATGGATGCGGTAGCAAATATCATTTATTGGCCGGATACCACTAACGGAAAGCGCGAAAATCCCTTTGGAATTAATTTCTTGAAAAAATTAAATAAAGAAGTACATGATTTCGATCCCCATTTTCTCATGATTGGGGAGGACTCTACGGAATATCCTCATGTAACAGCGCCAGTACACTACGGCGGTTTAGGATTTGACTACAAATGGAACATGGGCTGGATGAATGACATGCTTGAGTATATGGAAACACCGCCTTACTTCCGGTCAAAAGTCCATTCAAAGGTAACGTTTTCACTTTTCTATGCCTTTTTTGAAAACTTTATGCTCCCATTTTCACATGATGAAGTGGTTCATGGGAAAAAGTCACTATTAGATAAAATGCCTGGAGAGTATGAGGAAAAGTTTGCCCAATTAAGGCTGCTGCTAGGATATATGTTTGCCCACCCTGGAAAAAAATTATTATTTATGGGGTTTGAAATAGGCCAATTTGCGGAATGGAAAGATAAAGAACAACTTGATTGGAACTTGTTGGATTATGACATGCACCGCAATTTAAACACCTATGTAAAAGTATTAACTAAATTATATAAACGCTCAAAGGCACTTTATGAATTGGATCATTTGCAGGATGGTTTTGAGTGGATTGATGCAAACAACAGTACCCAATCAATTTTTTCCTTTATTAGAAAAGGAAAAAAGGAAGAAGATACCTTAATTATTGTCTGCAACTTTACAGGAGTAGAGTATCCAGTTTATAAGATTGGTGCACCAAAAGCAGGTGAATATCGGGAAATTTTTAATAGTGATTACCAAGAGTTCGGTGGGTCAGGATTAATGAATAAGAAGACCATTTTAGCATCTGAAGAGCCTTATCATGGTCAGCCAAGTTCATTTGAGATTGTAATTCCACCGTTCGGTTTCCAAATCATAAGGCCAGTTAAAAAGCGGAAGGAGAGAAAAGGTAATGGTAAAGAAAAAGTGCGTAGCCATGCTATTAGCAGGAGGGAAAGGAAGCAGACTTAATTCGCTTACGAAAGAATTAGCGAAGCCTGCAGTACCTTTTGGGGGGAAATACCGAATTATCGACTTTACATTAAGCAATTGTACCAACTCTGGTATTGATACTGTTGGGGTGTTAACCCAATACCAGCCGCTTTTATTAAATTCCTATATTGGTATAGGCAGTGCTTGGGACCTTGACCGCAAAGACGGTGGTGTAACAGTTCTGCCTCCATATGCCGAGTCTTCAGAGGTTAAATGGTATACCGGAACCGCCAGTGCCATTTTTCAAAATTTAAATTATTTAAAGCAATACCAGCCGGAATACGTTTTAATCCTTTCAGGTGACCATATATATAAAATGAACTATGAGAGCATGCTTGACTATCATATTGAGAAAAGAGCCGATGCTACGATTTCTTTAATAGAAGTTCCATGGGTTGAAGCAAGCCGTTTTGGCATTATGAATACAAACGAGGATTTGAGAATTACGGAATTTGAGGAAAAGCCAAGCAATCCAAAAAATAATCTTGCCTCTATGGGCATTTATATTTTCAACTGGAACATATTGAAGGAATATTTAGAGATGGATGAACGTGACCCTAATTCCAGTCATGACTTTGGGAAAGACATCATCCCATTGCTATTAGACGAAAATAAAAAATTGTATGCCTATCCCTTTAAAGGGTACTGGAAGGATGTTGGAACAGTCCAAAGTCTTTGGGAAGCCAATATGGATTTATTGGGAGAAGATTGTGATTTAGATTTATTTGATAATGATTGGAGAATCTATTCCGTTAACCCAAATCAACCTCCGCAATATATCTCTTCAGATGCCATTGTCAGAGAGTCTCTGATAAATGAGGGCTGTACGATTGAAGGGAAGATAGATAAATCCGTGTTATTTCAAGGTGTGACAATCGGTAAAAACTCGATTATTAAAGAGTCCGTTATCATGCCAGATGCTGAGATTGGTGAAAATTGTTTAATTGAAAAAGCAATCGTACCTGGTGAGGTTAAAATACCAGACGGGACTGTTATTCGCTCCTTTGATGATGAGATCATCCTCGTAACGGAAGAGATGTTAAGCGGTCTTTATCCAGCCATATAGTATAAAAAAGGTTGGTTATTTAATAGAAAATTCAGGAGGGAATTTGGAGTGAAAAGAAAGCTATTAGGCGTAATTGATGCAACAACCTACCACGAAGATTTGGAGGATTTAGTAATCCACCGCTCACTCGCAGCATTGCCATTTGGGGGGCGCTACCGTATTATCGACTTTATTCTTTCAAGTATGGTCAATTCAGGTATACGCAGTGTGGCAATCTTTCCAAAGATGCAATACCGTTCCCTCATGGATCATTTAGGGTCGGGAAAAAATTGGGATTTAAATCGTAAGCGTGATGGACTTTTCTTTTTCCCATCCCCGATTGTAGAAAGTGATAGTAATAAAATTGGTTCGTTTGAACATTTTGCGGCTAATATGGATTATTTTTACCGAAGCGGCCAAGAATATGCTATTATCTCTAACTGTAACACTATTGTTAATATGAACATTAGGCCAATCTTAGAGTGGCATAATGAGGCAAAATGCGATATCACTGAAATCCGTCACCAAGATGGACGTTCGATGGAAATGTATCTAATTAAAACTTCACTGCTGATCAAATTAATTGAAACAAGACATGAGACAGGTTACACCTGTATGAAGGATGTTGTAACAGATCTAAATGCAGCGTATACGATTTGTCACTATGAATATAACGGCTATGCCGTCACAATAGATTCGATTGACAACTATTTCTCTACCAGTATGAAATTGCTCGAACCAAAGGTATGGAAGCAATTATTTTTAAAAGACCAGCCTATTATTACAAAAGTTAAGGATGAACCGCCTACTAAGTATGTGCAAGAGTCCGTGGTGAAAAATGCGATGATTGCAAACGGATGCCACATTAGCGGGACGGTCGAAAACAGTATTATCGCCCGTGGGGTGAAGATTGGCAAAGGGGCAGTTATTAAGAACTGCATTATTATGCAAAAGTGCCAAATCGAGGAGAACTGTTATTTAGATTCCGTTATTTTAGACAAGGACGTTAAGGTGGAGGCAGGTACTTATTTGGCAGGCACTGCACATGCCCCTTACGTTATTCGTAAAGGAACGAAACAAGGAGCGCTGATGAACTCGTGAAAATCTTATTTGCTGTATCGGAATGTGGCCCATTCGCCAAGTCTGGGGGACTTGCTGATGTTGCAGGATCACTTCCAAAAGAACTTAAGAGCCTTGGTACTGATGTCAGAGTAATTCTTCCGAAATATGGAACTATCTCAGAAGAATATAAACAGAAAATGAAGAAGGTTAAGGAATTTACTGTATCTGTAGGCTGGAGAAATCAATATTGTGGTATTGAAGAGCTTACACACCAAGGGATTACCTATTATTTTGTTGATAATGAATACTATTTTAAACGAGAAGGTTTGTATGGCTATTTTGATGACGGGGAGAGATTTGCCTATTTAAATCGGGCTATTCTTGAGGCGATTGCCGAATTAGATTTTTATCCCGATGTCCTGCATTGTCATGATTGGCATACAGCGATGATTCCTTACCTTTTAAGAACGGAGTACTACAAGCGAAAAGGGTATGGTTTGATTAAGACTGTGTTTACAATTCACAATCTACAGTTTCAAGGAATTTTTCCAAAAGAAGTATTGGAGGATTTATTGGGATTGGATTATCAATCCTTCCAATCAGGCCATCTAGAGTTCTTTGGAAATATCAATTTTATGAAAGGCGGCCTTGTAGCTGCTGACAAAATCACGACCGTTAGCCCAACCTATAAAGAGGAAATTCAAACCCAGACTTTTGGTGAGAAACTAGATGGACTCTTACGAGCAAGAAAAGAGGACCTTATCGGGATCTTAAATGGAATTGATGAGGATTTTTACAATCCGGCAATTGACCCATTAATCTATCAAAATTATAAGGTGGATACCTATTCTAAAAAGTCAGTTAACAAAAAAGAGATTCAAAAGAAATTTGGCTTGCCGCAGAGTGCTGCAACACCATTACTTGTCATGATTACAAGGCTGACGAAACAAAAGGGGCTTGATCTGGTAAGGTGTGTTCTCAGGGAAATTTTGCAAGAGGATGTTCAGGTCGTTATACTGGGAACGGGAGATTTTGAATATGAAGAATATCTCCGCCAAGCAGCACGGGTTTATCCTGATAAATTAAAAGTTTATACCGGATTTAGCGAGGAACTTGCCCATAAGCTCTACTCAGCAGCCGACTTGTTTTTAATGCCGTCTCAATTTGAACCATGCGGCCTTGGACAGATGATTGCCATGAGGTATGGTGCTATACCTATCGTTCGCGAAACAGGGGGCTTAAATGATACTGTAAAGGCATATAATGAATTTACAGGCAGAGGAAATGGGTTCTCTTTCCAAAACTTTAATGCCCATGACATGCTATATACTGTTCAGCGAGCACTAAGCTTTTATCTTGATCAACCAGTTTGGAAATCAATTGTTAAGCAAGCTATGGAAAAGGACTACAGCTGGGCGCAATCAGCATTTAGTTATAGCCAGCTTTATGCAGAGCTCGTCTCAAGGAGTGAAACTCATGTTTTCTAATAAAGCTAGTTTTAAGAAGACCTTCCTGAAAAGACTTGAGATGCTATGTGGGAAGAGCTTTTCTGAAAGTTCAGCACGGGATCAGTATCAAACCCTTGGCAGCATGATTCGGGAATTTGTGAGCAATGACTGGATTGCGACAAATGAACAATATCTTGCAGCTCAAGGAAAGCAGGTTTACTATCTCTCAATTGAATATTTATTAGGTAAGTTGTTACGACAGAATTTAATAAATTTAGGCGTTGAGGAAACCGTACAGATAGGACTTAAGGAATTAGGGATTGACCTCGATGAGCTTGAGGAGTTAGAAAGTGATGCAGGGTTAGGAAACGGCGGCTTAGGAAGATTAGCCGCTTGTTTTCTGGATTCACTTGCATCGCTTAATTTGCCGGGACATGGTCATGGCATTCGCTATAAGCATGGATTGTTTGAGCAGAAAATAGTCGATGGTTATCAAGTGGAACTTCCTGAGCAATGGCTGAGAAGCGGAAATGTTTGGGAAATTCGTAAACTTGACAGTGCAGTAAAAGTTCCGTTTTGGGGAAAGGTTGAAGCGAGGATAGAGAAAGAACGTCTCGTCTTTCACCATTTGAATGCTGAAACGGTTACAGCGGTCCCGCATGACATGCCTGTTATCGGTTATAACACACAAACTGTCAATACATTAAGGTTGTGGAATGCCGAGCCATCACAATTTCCAATTGATGCGGATATATTAAAATATAAGCGCGAGACAGAATCCATTTCCGAATTTCTATACCCTGATGATACCCATGATGAGGGGAAAATCTTAAGGCTAAAACAGCAGTACTTTTTAGTGTCAGCCAGTATACAATCTATCTTAAGAACTTACCGAAAACAACATTCCAGCTTAAATGAACTACATAAACATGTTTGTATTCACATCAATGATACACACCCAGTTTTGGCTATCCCAGAGCTTATGAGGATCCTAATTGATGAAGAAGGATATGAGTGGGACCAAGCATGGCACATTACGAAAAATACCATCTCCTATACCAACCATACCACTTTATCTGAGGCGCTTGAGAAATGGCCGATTCATATTTTTCAGCCATTACTGCCAAGAATTTATATGATTGTCGAAGAGATCAATGAGCGCTTTTGCCGTGAACTATGGGAACAAACCCCTGGTAATTGGAAGAGGATTAGTGATCTTGCCATCATAGCCGATAATTTTGTGAAGATGGCACATCTAGCTATTGTAGGAAGTTTTAGTGTAAATGGTGTCGCCAAGCTACATACTGAGATACTTAAGAAGCGGGAAATGAATCAATTTTATCAACTATACCCGGAAAAATTTAATAACAAAACGAACGGTATTGCTTACCGACGTTGGCTGTTAAAGGCAAATCCGAAATTATCCTCGCTTATCACTGACGCAATTGGGCCCTCTTGGATGAATTCAGCTGAGGAACTTAATCATTTACAAAACTATCAGAATGATTCGTCGTTCTTAGACCGGCTTTTAAAGATAAAAAATGAAAATAAACAACGGCTTGCGGATATCATTTTAGATAAAACAGGAGTGGCAGTAGATACTGAAGCTATTTTTGATGTACAGGTAAAACGACTTCATGCCTACAAGCGCCAGCTTTTAAATGTTTTACACATCATGCACCTATATAACAGGATAAAGGAAGATGCTACTTATCCGATTGTCCCAAGGGTGTTTATTTTTGGTGCAAAAGCTTCTCCTGGTTATTATTATGCAAAAAAGATTATCAAATTAATTAACACTGTGGCTGAACAAGTCAATAATGACCCAAGGGTCGGAAATAAACTAAAGGTGATTTTCCTTGAAAATTATCGGGTTTCCCTAGCTGAAAAAATCTTTCCGGCCTCAGATGTTAGTGAACAGATTTCAACTGCTAGTAAAGAAGCCTCTGGTACAGGGAATATGAAGTTTATGATTAACGGTGCCTTAACCGTGGGGACTTTGGATGGAGCCAATATAGAAATTAAAGAATTAGTTGGCCCATCAAATATCTTTACATTTGGATTAACTTCAGACGAAGTCCTACATTATTATCAGCATGGCGGCTATAATTCCCGCGAGTATTATCATCATGATTATCGAATCAGGCAGGCGGTTGATCAACTCGTCAATGGATTCTTTCCTGGTGTTAATAATGAATTCGAACCGATATTTGATTCACTGCTAGAAGAAAATGATCAATATTTTGTCTTAAAGGATTTCGCTTCTTATGCAAACGTGCAGGAACAAATAGGTCAACAATTTGCCGACAAGAGCGGGTGGCAGAAAATGAGTTTAGCTAATATTGCTCATGCGGGCCATTTTTCGAGTGATCGCACCATTCGGGAATATGCGGATGAAATTTGGGGGATTAAGTCTCTTAAGTAAGAGAAAAGCTTCTGCCATTGGGCAGAAGCTTTTTTTCTTATGAGTATGATAATGATTCGTACTCCAGCCCCTAGGAAAAAATGAACTACTTTTTTCCCTGAACAAGGCGCTTCCGCTTTTCTTATGAAAAGAAATGACCGATAAAAATGCCTATTGCAAGTAAGAATCCAAAAATGGTATTGGTTTGAGCAGTTGCAATCATGGCAGGTGCCATTTTAAGTGGCACATTATTCTCAATAAACCCTTTTATTGCTTTAACTGGTTTTGGAACACTCAATATGACTATTGCTGTCCAGAATGGAGCAATACCACTGATGATAAGTCCCAAAATCCAAAGATAAGAAAAGGTAAACATACCAGCTAATAGATAAATCGCCTTCTTCTTACCTAATAAAATCGCTACTGTTTTACGGCCATTCTCTTTATCACCATCAAGGTCGCGGATGTTATTAGAAAGCATAATCATACCTACTAAAACCATACTAGGTACGGAGAGAAGAATACTTGAATGATCAACAGTTCCAGTTTGTATAAAGAAAGAAATTAAAATAATCAGCATGCCCATAAAGAACCCTGAAAGAAGCTCACCAAATGGTGTGTAGGCAATTGGAACAGGGCCACCTGTGTAGAAATAGCCGACGGCCATACAAACGAGCCCCACAATGGCTAACCACCAGCTGCTATTGGCACAAATATATACTCCAAGCAATAAAGAAATGAGATAAAATCCAAAAGCAAGATTAATGACGGTTTTTGGTTTGATTCCATCCCGAACAATGGTTCCGCCAATTCCTACGGATTCTGCTGTATCCAAGCCTCTCTTAAAATCGAAGTATTCATTAAACATGTTTGTAGCCGCTTGTATTAACATACTAGCTACCAGCATGGCAAGAAAAAGTCCGATATGAATTTTACCGTTCTTAAGAGCTAATGCCGTTCCAAGCAGAACTGGAACAAACGATGCTGTAAGTGTATGAGGACGGGTCATTTTCCACCAAACTTGAAAACCGCGGTTAGCATCAATGTCCTGCTTTGAGTTTTGTTGTAAATTTGACTGCATACATTCTCCCCCTTGTAAATTTTCTCTCTATATTATGAAGTTTTACTAGCGTTTAGGGTTGTTTCCCACACCTAAGTGTATTGGAATCCCCTATTTAGTGTCAATTAATTTTTGTTTTCAAAACTAGAAGATAATCCCTGTTCGATTATTATCTGCTTTTCGTGGAAAACTGTAGGTATAAAAACCGATTTTCACTCTCTTTTATAATTTTGATATATAATAAGGTATAAAGCTGTCCAGGTAGTGATTAGAATTATTGACTTATTTACAATGGGAGTAGTATCTTAGAATAGGCTTTAAGATGAATGGATAACAGTCATTTCGGCTGTTTTGGAGGGATTTGTTTGATTACCATTCAAGAAACAGAAATAAAAGAAAGGGGTCTTTTAGGGGTAAATCGGGCGCGAGAATTAGGCAGGCCCATTTTAATGAGTGTAGTTCATAAAATGGACACGACTAATCCTTTATCCTTTTTTAATGCTGGAAAAGACCGTTATTGCGGGGAACGTTTTTTTTGGAAAGACCCGACAAACGATATGGTTCTAGTTGGACTAGGAATTTCAAAGCAAATTCAATCGGATCAGGCTGCTGACCGCTTTTTTCATGTTGAAAAAGAGTGGAAAAGCTTTTTAAAAGACGGTTTTATTTTTAATCAATATAAAGTCGACGGTGTTGGCCCTCTTATGTTTGGAGGCTTCTCATTTGATCCTTTTAAAGAAAAAACAGAACTTTGGTCCAAATTTGCAGATTCTTTATTTCACATACCCAAATTCTTATTGAGTATCGTCCGTGGTGAAACCTTTTTAACCACAAATATTATTTTTACACCAAATGATGATTTATCACTTTATAGCAAGAGTTTGGAAGAAAGAAATCAACTGCTTGATTCATTAAGAACAAGGATTAGCACAAAATCTCCCTCATTAATGAGGAAAAATGAAATCTTTCCTGAAAGCTGGAAGCAAACGGTTGATGGTGTTGTGAAAGAATTAACAAATGGACCTTTGAAGAAAGTAGTCCTTGCTCGTGAGCTAAGATTAGAATTTAGTTCGGAGGTTGAAGCAGAAACAGTCCTTGAAAGTTTATATAAACAGCAGCCGGCAAGCTATATCTTTGCTTTTGAATCGAATGGAGATTGCTTTATAGGAGCATCACCAGAACGGCTTATAAAAAAACAAGGCGATGAAGTCTATTCGACCTGTTTGGCAGGTTCGATTTCTCGTGGTAATACAGAACAAGAAGATCAAATATTAGGACAGACTCTTTTAGCTGATCAAAAAAATCTGATTGAACACGGGTATGTAGTCGAAATGATTAAAGAAGCACTCGAGCAATCGTGTAAAGAGGTTATTTTACCTGATAAACCGCAATTAATGAAAATGAGGGATATTCAGCACCTTTATACTCCGGTAATTGGAAAGTGCGGTCCAAACACATCCCTTTTGTTACTTGTAGAGAAGCTTCATCCAACACCTGCTCTTGGCGGGCTTCCCAAAACTTTAGCGGTAGAAAAGATAAGAGAAGTAGAAGAGCTAGACCGAGGATTATTTGGCGGTCCCCTCGGATGGGTCGATTATCAGCAAAATGGTGAATTTGCTGTAGCTATCCGCTCTGGGCTTATCCAGGAGCAAGAAGTCTCCTTGTTTGCCGGATGTGGTGTGGTATCCGATTCAAAATCTGAAGATGAGTATCTGGAAACTGCTTTAAAGTTTAGACCAATGCTTCGCGCTCTTGGAGGAAAATAATTATGAATCATCAAGAATCATTAACTGCTTATATTGCAGCCTTTGTTTCAGAACTTGTCTTAACTGGTATCACTGATGTAGTCGTTAGCCCTGGTTCGAGGTCAACTCCGATGGCAATGGTCATGGCTGAACACCCTGATTTAAAAGTTCATATCCATGTTGATGAACGTTCAGCTGCTTTTTTCGGACTAGGGATGGCTAAAGCAAAAAACATGCCTGTCGCCATTTTGTGCACATCTGGTACGGCAGCAGCTAATTATTTTCCCGCGATAGTGGAGGCAAAATATTCCCGTGTTCCTTTGCTTGTCCTAACAGCTGACAGACCACATGAATTAAGAGAAGTGGGAGCTCCTCAGGCCATTGATCAACTGCATTTATATGGCCAGCATGTAAAATGGTTTGCTGATATGGCACTGCCGGAGAACAGCAATGAGATGCTCCGCTATGCGAGAACCATTTGTGCAAGGGCCGCAGCTATTGCTACCCAAGCACCTGCAGGACCCGTACATTTGAATTTTCCGTTCCGTGAACCACTGATCCCGAAGATAGACGAAAGTCTCTTTGCGCTTTCAGAGCGGCCAAAGGGGTATGTCAAGGTTCATAATGGCGATATTACGATAAGCGACGAAGAGGTTAAGGATATTGCGAAAGATTTGACAGGCAAAGAAAAGGGAATGATTGTTTGTGGTAATATAACGGATGAAAAATTTGCAAAAGCAGTCACAGACCTAGGAGCAAAGTTAAACTTTCCTATATTAGCCGACCCCTTATCACAATTACGAAGTGGACGACATAAGCTTGAGAATATTATCGATGCTTATGATACCTTTTTAAGGAATGAAGATGCGAAGTCCCTTCTTAAGCCGGACGTTGTGTTACGATTTGGAGCAATGCCAGTTTCGAAAGCGTTAACGATATTCCTAAAAGAACAAGGTGCAGATCACTTTGTAATTGACGGCGGGGGCGGCTGGCGTGACCCTTCCACATTATCATCGAGTATGATTTTTTGTAATGAAACGATGTTTTGTGAAAAATTAGTTACGTATTTGGACGCGAACTCTTCTTCCTCGTTTTTAGATGATTGGAAAAAGGTGAACCAGCTGACAAAAGAACATATGGCGGTTATCCGTGATGTACGAGAATTGAGTGAAGGAAAGCTGTTCTATCAATTAGTCGACCAGCTTCCAGAAGAAGCTACCCTTTTTGTGGGTAACAGTATGCCTATCCGTGATTTAGATAGCTTTTTCTTATGTAATCATAAATCGATTAAAGTAATGGCCAATCGAGGGGCCAATGGGATTGACGGGACCGTTTCAACTGCAATTGGTGCTGCTGTTTATACAAAATCCTTATACTTAGTTTTGGGGGATTTAACCTTTTTCCATGATTTAAATGGTTTGATTGCGGCCAAGCTTTACGATATTGATATTCATATTATTCTCATTAACAATAATGGCGGGGGAATCTTTTCTTTTCTTCCACAATCCGAGCATCCTCAGCATTTTGAACTATTGTTTGGTACCCCATTGAATATAAACTTTGAGCATGCTGTTAAAATGTTTAATGGGAATTACAACAAAATAGCAACTTGGGATCAACTTGGGACCTTATTAAAACAAAGCCATCACCAAAAAGGGATCCATGTTTATGAGATTGAAACAAATAGAAACAGAAATCGTGATGAACATCGTGAACTTTGGCGTTCTGTTTCCCAGGAAATATCAAATCTTGTCGATGGAGCGCAGGAATGATTGTGGTTATTGAGGGGATTCGCTATCATCTAGAGGTTCGTGGTGAAGGATTTCCGCTTATCTTACTGCATGGCTTTACGGGCGATTGGTCTACCTGGGCATCCTTTTTTGACAAATGGGGCAGCCACTCGAGGCTGATCGTTCCTGATATCATTGGACATGGCGAAACAGAATCCCCTGAAGGGCTAGGACCTTATCAAATCGAATCCATGGCAAATAGCTTAAATACCATTTTGGAGAAAACAGGTGTTGATCAAGTAGACTTGCTCGGGTACTCCATGGGCGGCCGGCTTGCCTTAACTTTTGCGCTTCTTTTCCCGAACCGAGTCCGAAAGCTGATTTTGGAAAGTGCATCCCCTGGTCTTAAAACCGAGAGCGAGAGAGAAGTTCGCCGTATGAATGATGCAAAACTTGCAAACTTTATAGTAGACAAGGGATTGAAGTCTTTTGTTGATTATTGGGAAGATATCTCCTTATTTCAAACGATGAAGAGACTTCCTGTTTCAGTAAAAAACATAATAAGAGAACAGCGCTTAATGAATTCTCCCTTGGGGCTTAAAAATAGTTTGCTTGGAATGGGGACCGGCTCACAGCCATCTTGGTGGAAGCAGCTAGACCAATTAAGCTGTGATGTTTTGCTGCTTACAGGCAGTGAGGACCAGAAGTTTTGTCGAATTGCAGAAGAGATGGAAGTTAGGATAAAAAAAGCCACCTGGATTGTCGTTGAAAATAGCGGACATGCAATTCATGTGGAAGAACCTGAAAAGTTTGGTACAATAGTAAGTGACTTTTTGTCAAATCAATAATAAAAGGAGGACATCATTTTGGCAGTAGAATGGGTTCCAGGAAAAAAGTATGAAGAAATTCTATATGAAACTTACAATGGGATTGCAAAAATCACCATTAACCGTCCACATGTACATAATGCTTTTACACCGAAGACTGTTATGGAATTAATCGATGCTTTCGCATATGCACGTGATGATTCAAGGATTGGCGTTATTGTATTAACTGGTGCTGGAGATAAAGCATTTTGTTCCGGTGGAGACCAGAAGGTAAGAGGTCATGGAGGATACGTTGGAGAAGACCAAATTCCTCGCTTAAATGTTTTAGACCTGCAGCGCTTAATTCGTGTAATTCCAAAACCGGTAGTAGCAATGGTTAAAGGCTATGCGATTGGCGGCGGTCATGTTTTACATATCGTATGTGACTTAACGATTGCAGCGGATAATGCTATTTTTGGTCAAACAGGTCCTAAAGTAGGTAGCTTTGATGCTGGGTATGGTTCTGGTTATTTAGCAAGAATTGTTGGCCACAAAAAGGCTCGTGAAATTTGGTATCTCTGCCGTCAATACAATGCACAGGAAGCATTGGATATGGGCTTAGTCAATACGGTTGTTCCGCTTGAGCAAGTGGAAGAAGAAACAATTAAGTGGTGTGAAGAAATGCTTGAGAAAAGTCCAACTGCTCTTCGTTTCTTAAAAGCTGCATTTAATGCTGATACAGATGGTTTAGCTGGTATCCAACAATTTGCCGGTGATGCTACATTGCTTTATTATACAACTGATGAAGCAAAAGAAGGCCGCGATGCCTTTAAAGAAAAACGGAAGCCTGACTTTGGTCAATTCCCGCGTTTCCCTTGATTTGAAGATTCCCTTCTGCAGCTTGATGGTATCCATCAGGCTGTTGTTTTTATATAGAGAAAAGAGGGTGCAAAAATGCAAAATGAATCGATGCCTAATTTATTAATCAAACGTGCTCTTTTAACTCCAAATCGGATTGCTATTTATTTTCAAGACCAAACGTTAACATTTCATGACTTATATGAGTGTTCCTTAAAAGTGAGCGGGAGACTTCAAGCGTTGGGCATTCGGAAAGGGCAGTTCGTGGGCGTATTATTGAAAAATCATTTGGATACGGTTACGATTTTATTTGCTCTTCAGTTACTTGGAGCTCGAGCAGTTATTTTAAATAATCGATTGACGGCAGCTGAGCTTGTTTTTCAATTAAAGGATTCAAGATCTGCCTTTCTGATTTTAGAGGAGTCCTTTACTCAAACCGAAGCGGTGATTACTGAACAAATCGACCAATTGACAACCATTACTAAGACTAAATTAACTCAAATAAAGTCAGAAGAACCTTATATACAAGAAGAAATCAGTCTCACTGATATCTGTACCATTATGTATACATCAGGTACAACGGGGAATCCAAAAGGAGTAATTCAGACATACGGAAATCATTGGTGGAGTTCAACAGGCTCAGCCCTTAATCTCGGAACAATAGATAGTGATTGCTGGCTCTGTGCGGTTCCTCTTTTCCATATTAGTGGTTATTCAATCTTAATGCGCAGTGTTATTTATGGGATGCCGATCGTTCTCCATGAACATTTTGATGTGGAGCAAACGATAAAAGATATTCAACTAAAAAAGGTAACGATTATGTCAGTAGTGGGTACCATGTTAACCCAAATCGTTGAAGCGCTGGAGGACAGACGATTACCCGCCTCTTTCCGTTGTATGTTGTTAGGGGGCGGGCCAGCACCATTACCATTATTAGAAGCATGTGTGAAAAAGGATATTCCTGTTTTTCAATCGTACGGAATGACGGAAACCTCTTCACAAATCGTCACACTATCCCCAGAAGACAGTTTGCAAAAACTTGGTTCTGCAGGAAAACCCTTATTCCCTTCCCAGCTACGAATTGAGCATGAAAATGGTGAGACAGCCAAAGCGGGTATGCCTGGTGAAATTGTGGTTAAAGGTCCAAATGTTACTCCTGGGTATTTAAACCGTTCGGAAGCTACCGAAGAAAAGATTCGTGACGGCTGGTTATATACAGGCGATATTGGTTATCTTGATGAGCAAGGATTTTTGTATGTAAAAGATCGGCGAAGTGACTTGATTATCTCCGGTGGAGAAAATATCTATCCTGCTGAACTTGAAGCAATCCTACTGGCACACCCGGATGTAATGGATGCTGGCGTTACCGGCGTTGAGGATAAAAAATGGGGACAGGTTCCTGTCGCCTTCATTGTAAAAAAGAAAGACACAAATCTATCAGGTGAGGAGCTGCAGCGATTCTGTATGGAACGTCTCGCGAAGTACAAATTGCCTACGGCTTTTTATTTTACGGAACTGCTGCCCAGAAATGCAGCTAAGAAATTATTGCGAAGAAAACTGAGAGAGTGGGTGTAAGGGGATGAAAATTGCTCAGGTTGAGCTTTATATTATTCAAATGCCCCTAAAATCCCCATTTTTAACGCACTTAGGTGCAGTAACCCACCGTGAGGGGATCATTGTAAAGATAATGGATCAGGATGGCTGCTTTGGACTGGGAGAGGGAGTGGCCTTCTCAACACCATGGTATACAGAAGAGACAGTTGCGACAAGTTTACATATGATTACGGATATATTAATTCCCTTGTTAAAAAAGAATCCCATTCAGCAGCCAGAGGAAGCTGCCCTGCTTTTTAAATCGATTAGAAGAAATCATATGGCGAAGGCAGCCCTTGAAACGGCTTTATGGGATTTATACGCAAAACAAAACTCATCCCCCTTATCCGCCCTTCTTAACGGGACCCGTCAGGTAATTGCTTCGGGTGTAGTCGTTGCCACGGATTCTGCTGCAAATGCCCTTAAACAAATTGAGCAGTATCTCGAGGAGGGGTACCAAAGGATAAAGGTGAAAATTAACCCCCAACAGGATTATTCTTTTCTAGCCGAAATACGAAAAGTATATCCTGAGCTGCCGATTATGGCAGATGCTAATTCCGCCTATACCTTAAAGGATATCGAACGGCTAAAGGCGTTAGATGAATTTAATCTGCTCATGATTGAGCAGCCGCTCGCCCATGACGATATCATTGAACATGCTGTACTTCAAAAAGAAATAAGGACGCCTATTTGTTTAGATGAAAGTATTGTAAGTTTTGATGATACAAGAAAGGCCATCGAACTAGGAAGTTGTCAAGTCATTAATATTAAAGTCGGCCGTGTGGGCGGTCTTTATGAAGCAAAACAAATTCATGATTACTGCTTTGCCAGGCAAATTCCTGTTTGGTGTGGAGGGATGATCGAGTTTGGAATCTCACGTGCCCATAATATTGCTCTAGCCTCATTGCCAGGGTTCACGATTCCAGGAGATATATCTGCATCCAACAGATTTTGGGAGGAAGATATTATCCTGCCGGAGGTGCAAGTGAAAGGTGGCTTTATTAAAGTACCTGATGAGCCGGGTATTGGATTTAGCCTTAATGAAAAGAGACTGAAAGAAACTTTATTATCAACAAGAACATTTCGATTATAAATTGAAAAAAGGTGGATCAGCAGATGCTGATTCACCTTTTTTGCCGAAAGTATAAAGTTTTTAACTTTGAGAACTGTCTAGCTCCAGCGCCTNNCCTAGCCCCTCGATGGTCTACAGACGAGCCGTCCAAAAGGTTAAAGAGCAACCTTTCGGCCGGCCCGTCTTATGCTTGGCTATAGAAAGCTATCGCTTTCTGTACGCATTAAGGGCGACTAGTCTTTGACCCTGCTTTCACTGGCCAGTCGACAAGTCGCCCTATATCGGGGCTGACCAAGGCGCTTGCCTTTTCTTACAATTAGGAAAGCTCAACAGGTTCAAATGTTTTACAATCAGTTTCTCTGCTATTATCAGCTGTTTCGCCTGTATGGCTAACAACATAAATTTGATCCGCACTGCATCTATTTCCACTTGCCCAAAACGTACAGTTATTTACCTCACACAAAACATCTTTTGCCATTTAGTATCACTCCTTTAATTAGGATACACAGATAGCATTTGAGGAATGATCGGATAATATCCCTTCCATAAAAGGGGAGATTACTTTCTGCCCAGCTTGATTTGTTTTAAGTATCGTTTATCATTCATAAACAGGCTCCAAAAGTAAATAAACCCTGGAAAAAGGATCGCGAAACCGACAATATAGGTGATAAAAATAGCACGAAAAGAATTAGGGTCAGTAAACGCCGAATGAATCGTTACTTTGGGATAGACAATATAGGGCAAATGGGCCTTACCATAGACATAACTGGCTAGTAAATACTGGATCGTTATTGCAATGACTGATAAACGTGGCCATCCCTTAATTTTTGATTTAGTGGAAGGAAGTAATAAACCCAGTCCTCCAATTAAGAAGAAGGCAAGTGATAAATAGAGAAATGGCAGGTCATTCATCATTTTATTATAAATCCAAGCAGCTTCTGATTTTAATGTAATCATAATCAAAAAAGCCATTAATAATGAGACTGGACCGATAAACAAAGCATCTCGACGGTAGGCATTGTAGGCGTCAAATTCCTCGGAAGCTTTAGAGTAATCCGCTAACAAAAGGGAGGAGAGAAACAAAGTACTCGAAATGGCAAAGCCAAAAAAGGCGTATTCGTTAGGGCTCGAGAATAGTCCAGCTAGATCTAATGTTTGGCGGTTGTTAGAAAAATGAACATATTCGCCATGTGTTATAGGCAGGACACTGATTAATAAGCCGGGAATTAAAATCCCGCAAATTCCGGAAATATAGGTGAGCGGCTTTTTATATTCATCTGCAATATTAGAAAAAACAAGAAATGCACTTCGAATGGAGAGCAATAACAAAATGAGACTACCTGGTATTAATAAAATGGTACCAAGCGTATAAGCTCCCCTAGGGAACAAACTATAAACAGCTACGACCAGGGCCACAATAAAAGTATTGGTCACCTCCCATGTAGGAGAGAGGTAACGATTGGCAATGTTTGTTGCCTTAGTTTTTTCCCGATTAATATAAAACATTGACCAAAATCCTGCCCCAAAATCCATTGTTGCCATAACAGCGTAGATAAACACAAATCCCCATAGGACTGTTACCGCAAGATAAACATCCAACATGTTTGTTCCACCTCTTTAAGAATTTGAGCTATATAACGGCACGCCCTTTTGATTAGCCCGGTTTAAATCATCCACAACGGAATTCTTTTTAAAATAATATCTAAGTACAAAGAGTACTGAGAAAGCCAAAATAGCATATACCAAAGCAAACAAGGCAAAAAGGATGCCAAGATTGGTCGAAGTCGTGACGGAATCGGCTGTAGACAAAATTCGATAAATCGTCCAAGGCTGCCGGCCTGTGCAAGCAAAAATCCAGCCGAACTCAATCCCTAAAACAGCAAGAGGACCCGAGGCCACATACAGCCACATCAGCCATTTTGGGAAAGTATCCTTTTTAAAAACCTTTCTTAATGCTAGTCCAAGGAAGGAAATAAGGATCAGCAGAGACCCGACCCCAACCATAGCATTAAATAAAGTATGCACGAATAACGGCGGCCAATATAGTTCAGGGAAATCGTTCAGCCCTTTCACAACCGTATCAAAGCTGTTTCCTGCTAAAAAGCTCAGGGCCCAGGGAATCTCTAGTCCATACTTAACTTCCTGTGTTTCTCTATCTGTAAGACCGCCAATCGTTAGGGGGGCATGGGATTGCGTTTCAAATAGCCCCTCAGCCGCAGCAAGCTTTTCCGGCTGGTATTTATGTAAGTATTGGGCGGACTCATGGCCATTCAAGGCGGTTAATAAAGAAAATATTCCTCCAACAACCAAACTTAACAGCAAGGCTTTTTGATGGAATTTATAAATCCTTGAAAAGGCCTCTGCTTTTAACATTTTATAGGCTGATACTGTTGCCACGATAAAGGCACCAGTAGTGTAAGCTGACAATGCCACATGTCCGGCTGTCACAAAAAAGCTGGGGTTAAAAAAGGCGGCCCAAGGATCAATATCAACAATCTTTCCATTGACAATGTTAAAACCTGCAGGTGTTCCTTCAAAGGCATGGACATTTGTAATTAATACGGCAGAGCCCATAGCGCCAATCGCGACAAGAACAAGGCTTGTAATCCTCATCCATGGCGCAATTCTTTCAGCAGCGTAAACATAAATGGACATGAAGAGTGCCTCGATAAAAAAGGCATAGATCTCAATTTGAAAGGGCAGCGGCATGACTCTTCCAATTACCTCCATGAATCCCGGCCAGAGCAATGATAATTGAACCCCTGCGATGGTTCCGGTTGGAATTCCTACTCCAAGCAGGACGGCAAAAGCTTTTGTCCATCTTTTGGCCATGACAACATACTCGATATCTTTTGTTTTTTGATAGATAAGCTCTGCTGTCAATATCATAAAAGGCAGTCCAACACCGATTGTTGCAAAAATAATATGAAACCCCATAGTTGTTCCAAATAAACTCCTTGCAATCACTAAATCACTCATGTAATTCTTCCTTTCTCTGCAGACACATATGAATTTATTGTTTGCAGGGAAAGGATTCCTATGTAATAATTTCCAAAATAACGTTAAATTTTTTTATAACGAAAAAACCTCCCGAATGCCCGAGAGGTTTTTGATTACTGATTTAACGCCGTTTCAATGGTTTTAAGGTTAGCGTCCATTAAAGTAAAGTAGGTTTCTTTATTTTTTAGATTATCTTTGGATAGTACGGCTAAATTATGAATATGAAGGGCTTTGACACCCATTTCTTTTTGGACAACCTTGCCTAGTTTGGATTGAACATTTTGTTCAAAAAGAATATAGTGGATGCCCTCATGCTCCGCGATAGAAATGATCTTTTCAAGTTCTTTTTGCGTGGGCTCATTGGTTGTGGATAGACCTGAAATACTAATTTGCTCAAGTCCGTAACGATTTTCCCAATAACCAAAGGCAGCATGAGTAACCATAATTTTTTTGTGACTCGCTTTTGAAATGGTCTGTTCATATCGATTATTTAAATCATCTAATTCAGCAGCAAGTTTATCATAATTTTGATTAAAAAGTTCTTTGTTTTGCGGCATTTTACTTACCAAGCGGTCACGAATGACTTCGGCCATTTCTTTACAGTAAACTGGATCGAGCCAAACATGGGGGTTTACATTATTTGTACCGAGCTCTTCTCCTTCTCTTGAGTGAGGGTCTTTTGGCAGCTTAAGGTGAGCAGCTGTTGGAACAAGCTCAACATTTTCATTTTTAAGAGTGTCCTTTGCCTTTTCCACAAAACCTTCCAAGCCAAGACCAATATAGAAAAATAAATCTGAATCTGCTAAATTCATCATATCTTTTTGAGATGGCTCAAAGGTATGCTCATCAGCCCCTGGGGGATAGATGGTTTTTACGTTGACATATTTTCCACCAATTTGTTCTGCAAAATATTGCAAGGGGAAGACCGTTGTATAAACGGTTAATTGATCTTTCTTTTCTTTAGATTGATTCTTTTCTTTTGCACAGCCAGACAGAATGAGGCTTAATGGCAGAAAGAAAGTAAGAATCAGGATGATTTTTTTCATAAATACTCCTTCAAATAAATATTAAATCGGATTTATTACGATTTATTAATAAAAAATTTTTTGAATTCTGAAAGATAAACAATACATAATACGTAACCATTACGATTTTCATTAGTATCTTACAAAAAAAATTGCCTAATTGCAAGTATAATATTTGTTACATACAAGGCATATTATGTATGCTTAATAGGAAAGGTGGGATTTATATGAGCAGTACAATTTTAAACGACATTTTAGATTACAATCAAAAATTTGTAGAGGACCATGAATACGAGAAGTATGAAACAACCAAATTCCCTAACAAAAAGATGGTCATACTTACTTGTATGGATACTAGGCTATTAGAGCTTTTACCTAAAGCTCTAAATTTGGGGAATGGCGATGCCAAGATTATTAAAGATGCAGGAGCACTGGTAACACATCCATTTGGCAGTGTCATGCGCAGTATTTTAGTCGCGTTATATCAATTAAAAGCGCAAGAAGTTTTGGTTATTGCCCATTACGATTGTGGAATGAGCGGGATGAAGGCAGAACCGGTGATTGAGAGTATGAAAGAAAGAGGGATCTCTGAAGAAACGCTAAAAACTCTTACATATTCCGGAATCGATATCGAACAGTGGCTGCGTGGATTTGAAAATGTGACTGAGAGCGTCGAGCACAGTGTGGATATGATTAAAAATCATCCATTAATGCCAAAGGATATCCCGGTTCACGGTTTAGTTATTGATCCTAAGACAGGCAAGCTTGATTTAATTGTAGACGGTTATCAGATTGGCTAGCTGCGGCTCCTAACTTCTCGGCCGTTTCGATCCGTCCCTACAAATCCAAAATCAGGATTTGCAGTGCCGGCTCTCCAACGTCTGTCGAAGTTGAACAGTCGCCTCCGCTTTTCTAAATTAGTTCTTTTTCTTTTCCGGAACAGGGTCAACTCCCCCTGGATGGAAGGGATGGCATTTTGATATTCTCTTAATAGTCAGCCAGCCGCCTTTTATGGCACCAAAACGTTGAACCGCCTCTAGTCCATATTGGGAACATGTAGGATAGAATCGGCATGTAGGCGGTTTGATGGGTGAAATGACTGTTTGATAAAAGCGAATAAGCAAAATAAAGATTTTTTTTAGCATACTATTTACTCCTTTTGAATACAGGATTCATACTTACAACATACCATAAATAGTAATAAGCGTCTAAATTGCTAATTGTAACTAAGAAGATGTAATAAGTCGGATTTTATTGTATGATAAAGAGAGATTATAAAAAAGGAGTGAATAACGTGCCTTCAGTTGAAAGCTTTGATCTAGATCATAATGCTGTTAAAGCCCCATATGTTAGACATTGTGGTGTTCATAAAGTGGGCAGTGACGGTGTTGTTAATAAATATGATATCCGTTTTTGTCAGCCGAATAAACAGGCAATGAAACCAGATGCCATTCATACATTAGAGCATTTACTGGCCTTTAATATCCGCAAGCATTCCGAAAAGTATGACCATTTTGATATCATTGATATTTCGCCTATGGGATGCCAAACTGGCTATTACTTGGTTGTGAGCGGGGAACCAACCGTTGAGGAAATCATTGATCTTTTAGAAGATACAATGAAAGATGCGGTTGAAATCATTGAGGTTCCTGCTGCAAATGAAAGACAATGCGGCCAGGCTAAACTACATGATTTAGAGGGTGCTAAACGGTTAATGCGCTTTTGGCTTGAGCATAGTAAAGAAGATTTAAAACAAGTATTTGCCTAAAGCTTTAAAAATTCCTATTCAGCTGAGAATAGGAATTTTTTTATGCTTTATGATCATCTTCTTGTTTCTTGCTTTCTTCCTGATCAACATAGGGATTGTTTTCCAATGAATCAACGGTATGTTTATAAGTATATGCTTTAGAAGTAGTAGTAACTGCTAGTACCAAGACGACAATGACAATAATAATACCAACCACCAAGACCGTAAACATATTTCAACCTCCTTTCCTTAATATTGTACCATGAAAAAAGGGGCAAATTTGAAAAATTACAATAAAAAAGGAAGCGCTTCCGCTTCCGGGTGTCAGGTGTTATGTAAAATTCAATGTATATTCCTAGGATAATAAGTATGTGTTCGGTGCTGCCCGTACTCTTCTTGAGCAAACTTTCCTTTTAAGCTTTCAATCAAATAGAGTCCCATTAAATCATATAATTCTTGTTTATCCATTTCTTGAATTAAAGCCAGCAAATCTTCATGTGACATCTCTTCTAAAAAGGCAAATGTCAGCATATCAATGTCCTCTTCATCACCCGTTAACTTGTTTCGATACATTGCATATAATTCATCGACTAATTTCATTTTTCCACCTCCTGCTAAAATTGTTTGATTTGAAATTCTTTATACTTATTGAATACCCATAAACAAATAATATCATCCCTCCCTTTGAATTAACAAATTGACTGAAAAATCTGTTTTCTTGGTTGTATGTTTATTATATAGTATCATCCGCTAAAAAATGAGTCGAAATGTGAAAAAGAATAAAAAATTCTCTATTGGCACATTACTAAACAGTAAAAGGGGTTGAAGTAATGGACGAACAGAAGAAAACCTACTATATTGATGTAGGGACCGGTCAAATACTCAGTACTGCTTCAAGTTCTACGTGGAGCTATAAAATTGAAGCAACAGATGATGAAATAACCCAGTTAAGAGAGCTATTTAATCAAAACTATTCCACAGAGTGGAAGAACTTTTTTAGAGCCCATGTCCCTTTTGTTCAATACCATTATGACAGGGAGAATGACAGCTACGATAGTACCATTCAACAGGTTTACGGTATGCTATACAAATTAGGGGACCAAGAGGCAAAAAACCATATTGAAAGCATGAACATTTTACCGGAAAATCAGTAATACTGTGAGGAGAATCCAAAGGTTTAAGGATTCTCCTTTTTTATATATAATTATACCATTAAAGAAAATTTGGGGCGGATAAACATGAAAGAGTTTCTCGACTGCAACGGAAATACGATTGAACTTGCCTTTGGTCATCATGCCTTTACTATGAAGGCTAAACATGTTTTAGTTATTTGTCAATTTGAAAATCGCTGGTTTTTAACCAATCATAAACTTCGAGGTTTAGAATTTCCAGGTGGGAAAGTAGAAGAGGGTGAAACCCTTGAAGAAGCGGCGAGAAGAGAAACTTTTGAGGAGACAGGGGGCATCCTTGGTGACCTCCAATACATTGCTGAATACAAAGTGAATGACACTAACGGGGCTTTTGTTAAAGCTGTTTTTTTGGGGAAAGTGGATCGAGTGGAGCATACCAAAACTTATTTTGAAACAAATGGGCCGGTTGTTGTCGAGGGTGACATTTTGCAGCTCCGCTTTGCTGAAGAATACAGTTTTATCATGAAAGACCAAGTCATTGAGGAATGTCTAAAATTTATTAATCAGCTGCAAAATGAAAGGAAATAGCAGAAGGTTTTTAGCCCCTGCTATTCTTTAATTAATTTCTTTTCTAATACATCTACGAGCTGATACATAAACGTGGCAAATACGGCGATCACCAAGAGAGATAAGAAAACTAGCGTAAAATTAAATACTTGGAATCCATAGATGATCAGGTATCCAAGTCCTTTAGTGGATACAAGGAATTCGCCAACAATCACCCCTACCCATGATAGCCCAACATTCACCTTCAATGTGGAAATAATCGCAGGGAAGCTGGCCGGCATTATTGCTTCCTTAAAGCATTGTACGCGTGTTGCTCCGAAGGTTTGAAGGACCTTTAGATAGTTGGAGTCCACTTCTTTGAAGGATGTATACACGACAAGCGCCGTTATAATAACTGATATTATCACGCCATTAGCGATAATTGAGGTATATCCTGGACTAAGGGCGACAATGATTACTGGCCCTAAAGCAACTTTGGGCATTGCATTAAAAATGACTAGATAAGGGTCAAGTATTTTAGAAATCATCGGAGACCACCAGAGAACGGCGGCGATGATGACACCGAGGATGGTGCTCACAATAAAGCCAATGATCGTTTCTATTAAAGTAGCCCCTAAATTCGTTAGTAATGAGCCATCTTGCATTTTCTCAATAAACAATGCCCAAATTTTTGAAGGGGAACTGAATAGGAGCGGGTCAATCCACTGCATCCTGCTTAAAAATTCCCAACTCAAAAATAAGAACAGGAAAATAATCAGTTGATAAAAACGCACCCATCTTTTTTCGATTTTTAAAGATCTCAGATATTTTTTATGGAGGAGTTCAACACTAGTCTTTTCTTGGCTCAAGGGACTCCAACTCCTTCCATATCGCTTGAAAAATACCTTGGAATGCTTCATGGTTTCTCGCTTCGAAAGGAGAAAGCCTCTTAAGCTCTTCCGGCATTTCAAAAATTTTGTGGATTTTTCCAGGCTTTGATGAAAATAAAAAGATGCGATCGCTCATAGCAATGGCTTCTCCAATATCATGGGTAACAAGGATAGCTGTTTTTCCAAACTCATTCAATGTCTGTGAAACTAAATCCTCAAGTTTTAGTTTTGTTTGATAATCAAGTGCGGAAAATGGTTCATCAAGCATCAGCAGCTTTGGCTCTGTTGCCAGTGTTCGCACGAGGGCTGCCCTCTGTCTCATTCCGCCTGATAATTGCTTAGGCAGTCGTTTTTCTACACCCTTTAAGCCAATCTGGCTTAATAAGCTTAGAGCTGCGAACTTTGTTTTTTCATTTAGCCGTTTCGATAACTTAAGGCCTAATAATATATTTTCTTCAATCGTTTTCCAAGGAAACAAATAATCTTGCTGCAGCATATAGCCGATTTCATTTTTTGAGGTTGAAACGGGCTTGTTTTCTAACAGTACAGTCCCTTGGGTTGGTTTGAGTAAGCTCGATATGATCGAGAGCAGAGTGGTCTTTCCACAGCCACTTGGGCCGAGGAAGGAGACAAACTCTCCCTCCTCAACAGTTAGTGAAATATCGGAGAGGGCCGTGGTGACAGAGGCTTTAGTGAAATAAGTGTGATGAATATCTTGAACCTGCAAGAAGCTCATGATACCGGCCTCCCTTTCCAATTTATTTTTTCATAATATCCTGAGCGATTTTTGTATTAACAAGTGTCTTATAGTCTACTTCTTTCGGAAGCTCACCGGCTTCTTTCATGATGTTTTGGAGATTGTTCCATTCTTCTTCGTCCAATATAGGGTCTGTTGCAAAGGAGCCTTGGCTTTTATAACGATCCACAACTGTTGTCATAATATCTATATCGGTATCTGGGAAATAAGTCATAACAGCTTTGGCCACTTCTTCAGAACTGTGCGTTTGCACCCATTGCTGTGCTTTATAGATCGCTCTAGTAAATTTTTCAACAGTATCACTATTTTCTTTTATATAGCTTTGTTTCGCCATAAAAGTGGTATAAGGTACATGACCGGATTCCTTACCAAAGGATGCAACAATGTAGCCTTTCCCTTGTTTTTCAAAAATGCTGGCCGTTGGCTCAAACAGCTGTACAAATTCGCCTGTACCGGATGCAAAGGCGTTGGCTATATTTGCATAATCAACATTCTGAATTAAAGTGAGGTCCTTATGCGGGTCAATTCCATGTTTTTTTAACACAAATTCACCAACCATTTGCGGCATGCCGCCCTTGCGCTGGCCAAGGAATGTTTTCCCTTTTAATAAATCCCATGAAAAATTATCAATTTTATTTCTGGCCACTAGGAACGTTCCATCGGTCTGGGTGAGCTGCGCAAAATTAATGACCGGATCATTGGACCCTTGTGCGTAAACATAAATCGATGTTTCTGAACCAACAAGTGCAATATCTGCTCCGCCTGAAATTAAGGTTGTCATCGTCTTATCGCCGCCAGGAGTAGTGGTTAAGGTAACGTCTAACCCCTCATCCTTGAAAAATCCTTTTGCAAGGGCTACATATTGCGGGGCATAGAATATCGACCGAGTCACTTCCGCAATTCGTACCTTTTCTAATTTTTTTGTTTTTGTTTGCGAATCGCTATTACAAGCAGCCAATGAAATCATAAGAACACTTATGAGAAGTAAAGAGAAACTCATTTTTACCCACTTTTTCATAATAGTTACCCCCTTTAATACACGTTAATAAATCTGGGCTAATTGCCTAAGATATCGTATGTAGGGAAGAAAGATGTGTGAGTGCCCAGTTACATTTAATTTATAAAAATGCTATAAAGGAGGGACGACAGATGGACATTAATAATGGAAAAATCCTAGAAATTAATCGATTTCCGTCTCCTAATCCAAATGTGGAATTAAAAGTCATTACCTATCTCTCAAACGGGCTAAAAGTAAAGGGGATGCTTGCAGAACCCATTCATGAAGGCAATCTGGACGGGTTCCTTTATTTAAGAGGCGGAATTAAGAACGTCGGGAAAGTAAGGCCGGCAAGAATTGCCCAGTTTGCCTCAGAAGGTTTTATTGTTTTTGCCCCTTATTATCGGGGAAACCAAGGGGGAGAAGGGAATGAAGATTTTGCTGGGGAAGACAAAGAAGATGCATATGCTGCCTATCAACTTTTGAAATCACTTCCAAGGGTACGGGATATTCATATCTTTGGCTTTTCACGCGGGGGTGTTATGGCATTATGGACGGGAATCCAATTTCCGGAAGCCGCCTCTATCGTTACCTGGGGGGGTGTGAGTGATATGGCCCTTACCTATAGGGAACGAAAAGATCTACGGAGAATGATGAAAAGGGTGATTGGAGGGACACCTGATAAGTATCCGGAACGATATAAAGAAAGAACCGCCCTTTATGAGCTTGATAAAATGGAAGCCTCTACACTCATTATTCATGGAGTAAAGGATCAAAATGTGTCAGTGGAGCACGCTCATCGGCTGGAGAAAAGGCTGAGATCACTAGATAAATCAGTAGAATGCTGGTACTTTGAAGAGTTTACCCACTATTTTCCCCCTGCCGTAAACAGAAAAGTCGTACATGATTTATCAAAGTGGATGAAAAATCAGTCTAAAAGATGATAAAATAAAGGTAATATAAGCGGAGGAGCGGATATGTATGGGTATGCCTCTTGAAATGAATACGATGATTGTGACTAAAGGAAGGGAGCAAAGGATAGAGGAGAATCTTTTTGAGTTAGTTAAAGAAGGATATAGACTTTACCCTATTGAAATTCCGATTGATGTCAAAAAAACAATCGATTGTGATTCAAGTGGAACCGCGCTGATAAAAAAAGTGGAATGGCAAAAAAACACCACATCCATAACCTATCAATTAGTATCCTTAAATACTACAAATTAAACTTGGAGATATACTTCTTTTTTTAGTTAGTGAAGGAAAGAAAAGCCCATATCGTAAATGATATGGGCTTTCTTACTTAAACTATTTTAGTGGTCCGCCTTGTTCTTCGATTTCTGCCGGGACATTAGCGAACTTTTTAAAGTTTTCATGGAATTTCGCCGCTAATTCCTTTGCTTTTTTCTCATAGGCCTGTTGGTCTGCCCATGTTTTGTTAGGTTGAAGTACCTCATCTGGAACTCCTGCAACATGAACCGGTATATTTAGTCCGAATATTTGATCTCTCACCGTTTCTACATGGTTGAGTTCTCCCTCTAGGGCTGCTTGCACCATTGCTCGTGTATAGGATAACTTCATTCTGTTTCCAATTCCATATTCTCCGCCCGTCCAGCCGGTATTAACTAAAAAGACATTCACGTTATGCTCTAGAATTTTTTCGCCAAGCATTTCCGCATAGCGTGTCGCTGGAAGTGGAAGGAATGGTGCACCAAAGCATGTTGAGAAAGTGGCTTCGGGAGAGGTAACTCCGCGTTCCGTTCCGGCAAGCTTAGAAGTATAGCCGCTCAAAAAGTGATACATAGCCTGTTCCTTTGTTAACTTTGCTATCGGAGGCAACACTCCAAAGGCATCTGCTGTTAAAAAGACAATCGTATTAGGGTGACCAGCAATACTTGGCTGGATGATATTATCAATTGCCTCCATCGGATAGGCAGCCCTCGTATTTTCCGTTAGGGTGCCGTCATCATAATCAGGAATCCTTGACTCCAAATTGAGGACTACGTTTTCTAGAACGGTACCAAACCGAATTGCATCAAAAATTTGCGGCTCTTTTTCATGAGAAAGATTAATGCACTTGGCATAACAGCCGCCTTCAATATTAAAGACCCCATTAGATGACCAGCCGTGTTCATCATCCCCAATTAAGCGGCGATTTGGATCTGCTGAAAGAGTGGTCTTTCCTGTTCCAGACAATCCAAAGAATAAAGCCACATCGCCCTCAATTCCAACGTTAGCTGAACAATGCATGGAGAAAATATTATTTTCCGGAAGCAAATAATTCATGACAGAAAAGATGGACTTTTTCATTTCCCCGGCGTATTCTGTGCCGCCAATTAATACAGTTCTTTGTTCAAAAGAGATGATTATAAAGGTTTCAGAATTTGTTCCATCAATCACTGGGTCCGCTTTAAAATTGGGTGCGGAAATGACCGTAAACCCGGCATCATGTGTCAGCAATTCTTCTTCTGTTGGGCGGATAAATAACTGATGTGCAAATAGATTTTGCCAAGCAAGTTCATTGATTACTTGAATAGGCAGTTGGGACTTTTTATCTGCTCCGGCAAAGCCCTTGAACACAAAAATCTCATTTTGTTGTCTTAAGTAATCAAGCATTTTATGATAAAGTTTCGTAAAAGCTTTCTCCGAGATTGGCTGGTTTGTTGAGCCCCACGCAACTTTTGACTTAGTAGACTCTTCCATAACAATAAATTTATCCTGTGGCGAGCGTCCGGTATATTTACCTGTGGAAACACTGACAGCGCCGGTAGAAGTTAGAGTTCCTTCATTTCTTCTTAAAACCTTTTCGACTAATTGGGGAACGGATAGTTGAACCTGGACATGACTTTCTTGTAACAAGTGCTTTAATTCGGTTGGAATATGAACAGAATTCATTGACTGAAACCTTCCTTTTCATTGATTATTTGTTAAATAGTATAACACATTAATTTTAATAGTCTATACTAATAAATAAAATTATGTGAATATTTGAGGATTTATTCTTTTGATAAGAAAATAGTCCTGGATTAATGATTACTAAATAAGAGGAAGTAATAAAATGATCTAAAGTAACAATTTACTCTTTTAAGGAAAAATTTGATAAAAATTCATTGACATTGTTTGAAATAGTAGGTTATGATTTACCCTTGAACGGATACTCTCTTATCCCGAGCTGGTGGAGGGACAGGCCCTATGAAACCCAGCAACCTGCAAACGAAAAAACGGATTTTAGTTGAATCCCCTATTTCGGGCAAAGGTGCTAAACCTGAAGCAAGGCTTGACCTTGAACGATAAGAGTGAAAGGCACGCAGAACTTTTGCTATCAACCTTTCCTCATTGGATGGAAAGGTTTTTTGTTGTTTTTACGTGCTTGCTACATAAATGTACTTTTTATTCCATCGTATAAACTGCCAGAGGATTATCCGAAATGAGAAAATAGTCTGGTTCAAGCACCAAGGCACTTTTACATTTCTATAATAATAATCCCATGTTTATTTCATACTACTAAGGGAATGAGTTCCGTATCAATTCGAGGTTAAAAGGCAGGTATACATAAAACCCATACAGCTAACCTCACTTTATTCCATAATAAGGAGGAATTCAGATGTCAACAAAACGTCGTTTGTTTACTTCTGAATCAGTAACCGAAGGTCATCCTGACAAGATTTGTGACCAAATTTCTGATTCCATTTTAGATGCAATTTTAGCTAAAGATGCTAATGCTCGAGTTGCCGCTGAAACTTCAGTAACAACAGGATTAGTTCTAGTAGCGGGAGAAATCACGACATCCACTTATGTAGATATTCCTAAAATCGTTCGTGAAACAATCAAAGGGATCGGTTATAATCGTGCAAAATATGGTTTTGACTCCGAAACTTGTGCGGTTTTAACTTCTATTGATGAACAATCTCCTGATATTGCGATGGGCGTTAACCAAGCCCTTGAAGCTCGTGAAGGTCAAATGTCAGAGGAGCAAATTGAAGCAATCGGTGCAGGGGACCAAGGTTTAATGTTTGGTTTTGCTTGTAATGAAACAAAAGAGCTTATGCCTCTTCCGATTTCACTTGCGCATAAACTTGCACGCCGATTGACGGAAGTACGGAAAGAGGACTTACTGCCTTATTTGCGTCCGGATGGAAAAACACAAGTAACCGTTGAATACGATGAGAACGATAAACCTGTTCGAATTGATACGATTGTCATTTCAACGCAGCATCACCCAGAAATTTCATTGGAGCAAATTCAGCGTAACGTGAAGGAATATGTTATCAATCCTGTTGTTCCAAAAGAACTGATTGATGAAAACACTAAATATTTTATTAACCCAACTGGCCGTTTCGTTATCGGCGGGCCGCAGGGTGATGCAGGTTTAACAGGCCGTAAAATCATTGTGGATACTTACGGCGGTTATGCTCGCCATGGCGGCGGTGCATTCTCTGGTAAAGATCCAACAAAGGTTGACCGTTCAGCGGCATATGCTGCTCGTTATGTAGCCAAAAATATTGTAGCTGCAGGCTTGGCCGATAAGGTAGAAGTTCAGCTAGCATATGCAATTGGTGTAGCAAGACCTGTTTCCATTTCAGTTGATACGTTTGGAACAGGCCAAGTTAATGAAGAGCAATTAGTTACTTTAGTAGAACAAAACTTTGATCTTCGTCCGGCTGGTATCATTAAAATGCTTGACCTTCGCCGCCCAATCTACAAGAAAACAGCTGCTTACGGCCACTTTGGTCGGACAGATATTGATCTTCCTTGGGAGCGCACTGACAAAGCAGATGCGTTAAGAGAGCAAGCAAATCTATAAGTAAGCAGGGAGTTGCATCTAGGATGTAACTCCCTTTTTCGTTTCTTCGTCATATAAATTGATTTTGTAACTATGTTTAGGTAGGTACAAAGAAGTGAAAAATGAAGGATAACTTGGCGATAAAGGATAAACATGATAAACTTTGGTGATTGCGGATTTGTCCGCAGTCAATAGACGCTATTGACGAACGAGAAAGAAGAAAAGAGTCCCGAGGGTGTTTTAAATTTTCCTAATGTTCACAGTGCCATTTTTTTTATAATAGTGGTAGTATTAGAGAGATGTTTTTTAGAAGACGTTTAATATGAATTGGAGTAGGTGAGGTACATAATGTGTGGTTTTATCGGTTGTGTACACGACAAAACACAAAACTATAGTGATGAACAAAAACAACAATTTAAAAATATGAACGATTTAATTACCCATCGCGGGCCGGATGATGATGGTTTTTATTACGATGACCATATTCAATTTGGCTTCCGTCGTTTGAGTATTATCGATATTGAAAGTGGTCATCAGCCGCTAACGTATGAGAACGAGCGTTATTGGATTATTTTTAATGGTGAAATTTACAATTATGTTGAACTTCGTGAAGAGTTATTAAAAGAAGGACTGTCATTCGCTACAAGTTCGGATACAGAAGTAATCATTGCACTCTATAGCCACTTAAAAGAAAAAGCGGTTGAAAAGCTGCGCGGAATGTTCGCCTTCGTGATCTGGGATAAGCAGGAACAAACCCTTTACGGTGCACGTGATCCGTTTGGAATAAAACCGTTCTTTTATTTAGAAGATGGCGAAAGAACCTTTTTGGCATCTGAGAAAAAGAGTATTTTATTGGCATTAGAAAATGATGTCCTCAATTATGATGCTTTACAGCATTACTTGACCTATCAGTTCGTTCCAGAACCAGATACGCTTTCAGAGGGAATTAAAAAGTTAGAGCCTGGCCATTATTTTACAAAAAAAATCGGCGCTCCAATGGAAATGAAAAAGTATTGGAAGGCCCACTTTAAGCCTGTTCAGAAAACGGAAGCTGATTTTATTAAGGAAATTCGTGATGTATTATTTGATTCAGTCGAAAAGCATATGCGCAGTGATGTTCCGGTAGGGTCATTCCTATCAGGGGGAATTGATTCTTCAATTATTGCATCGATTGCAAAAGAATTTCATCCTGCTATTAAAACTTTCTCTGTTGGTTTTGACCATAACGGGTTCAGTGAAATTGATGTAGCTAAGGAAACAGCTGAAAAGCTTGGTGTTGAAAATATCAGTTACATCATTACACCTGAAGAATATATGAATGAAATTCCTAAAATCATGTGGCATATGGATGATCCTTTGGCTGACCCAGCCTGTGTTCCTCTTTATTTTGTAGCACGGGAAGCACGTAAACATGTTACCGTAGTCCTATCAGGTGAAGGGGCCGATGAATTATTCGGCGGTTATAATATCTACCGGGAACCGCAGTCATTAGAGGTATTTAATAAAATACCGAGGGTTGGTAAAGTTTTATTAAGAGGAATTGCGGGGATGATGCCTGAAGGAATGAAGGGTAAAAGCTTTATTGAGCGCGGCGTTACTCCAATGGAAGAGCGTTATATTGGCAATGCCAAGATGTTCACTGAAGCAGAAAAGCGAGATTTATTAAATGTTTACCGTGAAGGTTTAAACTATATGGATGTAACAAAGCCGCTTTATCAAGAGTCAAGAGGTTATGACCCAGTAGACCGGATGCAGTATATTGATATCCATACTTGGATGCGCGGAGATATTTTACTGAAGGCCGATAGGGTGACAATGGCTCATTCACTAGAGCTAAGGGTGCCATTCTTAGATAAAGAAGTGTTTGAAGTGGCTTCGAAAATTCCGACCAGCTTAAAAACAGCTAATGGTACAACCAAATACATTTTACGTAAAGCAGCTGAAGGTGTAGTCCCTGAGCATGTTCTAAACCGTAAGAAGCTAGGATTCCCTGTCCCAATTCGTCATTGGCTAAAAAATGAAATGAATGAATGGGCGAAAAAGATTATCCGTGAAAGCAACACGGACCATCTAATCAATAAATCATATGTCTTGGGCTTACTAGAAGACCACTGTCAGGGCAAAGCTGACAACAGCCGGAAGATCTGGACAGTGCTTATGTTTATGGTTTGGCATCAGGTATATGTGGAAAATGTCTATTCGTTTCAACGTGATTATGCCCTGCAAAAAGAATTACAATCAGTAAAGCATTAAGAGAAAAGCACCCGCAAAAATGTGGGTGCTTTTGTTAATCTTTAAGATTGCAAAGACTTATAATATTGGCCTTTCTCGGCATATTCTGTATAGATACGTTCCATATCTTTTTTGTCTTCTGGGGTTAATTCCCTAATAACTTTTGCTGGTCTGCCAAATGCTAAGGTATTAGGCGGGATTTTCTTTCCTTGAGGCACAAGGCTTCCGGCTCCAATAAAGGCACCTTCTCCAATCTCTGCTTGATCGAGAATGATCGATCCCATGCCAACTAAGGCTCTTTTTCTCACAATGCAGCTATGAAGTATGACCTGATGTCCAATCGTAACCTCATCTTCTAAAATTAGCGGGTTATTAGGGCTTTGGTGTAAGATAGAATTATCCTGAATATTAACCTTATTACCTATTCTAGTTGGGGCAACATCGCCTCGAATGACGGAATTAAACCAGACACTGGACTGTTCGCCAATTTCCACATCACCAGTTATTGTGACATAATCGGCAATAAATGCGGTTTCGGCAATTAACGGGTATTTGTCTTTAAAGGGGTATATCAATTGGAATCGCTCCTTTTTAAATGATAAGTATATTTTAGCGAATAGTATAAGTGGTTTTCAAAAAATAAATCTGTTATAACCAATAAGTCTAAACTTACTGGGGTTTAACAAAAAAGCATATCTTTTTCTAGGGGGACGAATTATGTGGAAATGGGAAGCTGAAGGGGAGGCAAAAGCGGTAATTGTAATGGTGCATGGTGCTATGGAACATCATGGCCGTTACGGATGGCTGATTGAAATGTGGCGTTTAGCCGGTTTTCATGTCATCATGGGCGACCTTCCGGGGCAAGGGATGACGACAAGGTCCCGCCGCGGCCATATCGATTCCTTTGATGAGTACATTATGGAGGTAAAGGACTGGGTGCAGGCCGCCTATCAGTATAACCTCCCCGTGTTTCTATTAGGCCACAGCATGGGCGGATTGATATCCATTCGTTTATTGCAGGAAGAACAGTTGAATGTTGCCGGGGTAATCCTTTCTTCGCCATGTTTGGGACTGGTTCAAGCTCCATCTAAGTTTTTGAACGCCTTATCACATATATTAAATGTAGTGTATCCATCCCTTCGAATGAATTCTGGCTTGTCGGTGCAAATGGCCACCAGAAACGATGATGTCCGCGAAGCGGATGCTAATGATACACTTTACGTGACAAAGATCTCGATTCGCTGGTATCGTGAACTTGTAGGTGCTATAAAAGAAGCATTCGAAAATTTGGAAGATACACAGGATCTCCCAATGCTCGTCATGCAGGGCGGAGACGATAAAATTGTCAATAAAGCCACGGTAAAGCAATGGTTTAATCATGTTCCGTTATCAGAGAAAAGGTTTAAGGAGTGGCCCAAGTGCTACCATGAAATTTTTAATGAACCGGAGCGGGATGAAGTATTTGAATATGCGAAGGATTTTGTTAATAGTCAATTAAAAGCAATTGGGTATATTGTATAGAAAGGTAGATGTTTTCCATGATGCCAATCACCCTTATGTCTAGGGTCTATCGCAAAATCATTCCTGCAGTCCATCAAGAATTGGCTTATTGGAAAAGCCGGGCTGAGAAAATTCCCAATCAGGAATTAAGAAATCAGGCGCTTGCTAGTATCGAACATAAAACCTTCCATTGTGAAGGAGGGGGAGTTCTTGCTCTAACAGCCAAAGAAGACTATCAAAAAGCTGTAAAATTTATCGTAGCTTATCAAACAATCAGTGATTATTTGGATAATCTTTGTGATCGGAGCACCTCACTAGATCCTGCCGATTTTACAGCTCTCCATGAGTCTATGTCTGATGCGCTTAAGCTGCAGGTAGAAGAGAAAAATTATTATCGTCTTAGGGACGACCAGGATGACGATGGATATTTACATGATTTATCCGAGACTTGCCGCTCCGTCTTGAGAGAGTTAGATCACTATGATTTAATCAAGGATTATCTTCAAGAGCTTTGCCGATATTATTGTGATTTGCAAGTAAATAAGCATGTGGTAAAAGAGGAACGGGTACCGCGTTTAAAAAATTGGTTTAACTATTATCAAGACAAGCTGCCTGAGATGGAATGGTATGAATTCTCCGCTTGTTCCGGTTCAACATTGGGGATCTTTTGTTTAGTATCGTATGCGATGCGGGAAGATTTTCAATTAGAGGATGCAAGAAATATTCGTAAGGGTTACTTTCCCTATATACAGGGGTTACATATACTTTTGGATTATTTTATTGATCAAGAGGAAGACATTATTGGCGGGGACTTGAATTTCTGCACTTATTATAATAGTGAAGAGACTCTTTTTAAACGATTAAAACATTTCGTTAATGAAGCCGACCGCCATACAGAATTCCTGCCCCATAAGAAGTTCCACCAACTGATTAATCGCGGTTTGTTAGGGATTTATTTATCAGATGCAAAGGTTCGTAAACAGAAAAATGTCCGTAAACTGGCAAGAGGAATTATAAAATCCGGCGGGTGGATTAGTTATTTCTTTTATTTTAATGGACTTGCTTATCGCTCCCTGCAAAAATCAATACCAGCAATTGTAACAAGATCTTTTACCAAATAAAACCAGGCGAGAAAGCCTGGTTTATCTTTTTTCGATTGCGATAATAAATGGCGGGTTATTTTGTTGATTAATATATTGATACTGAAGAACATGGGCTGTTTTTTGATCGAGCTTTTGACAATAGTGCAATAAATCATCACGTTCAACTGCGCCTTGTTCATGCCCATGATAAATCACAAGGACGATGATTCCTTCTGGTGCCATGATCTCCAATAACTGCTCTATCGCAGTTATGGTTGTCTCAGAATGGGTGACAATATTCTTGTCACCGCCAGGCAAATAGCCTAGATTAAATATTGCTCCTGTTATTTTTCCGTGCTCTTCAACGGGGATTTTTACAGAAACTTGTTCGTGGCCTGCATGAAAAATTGAGACTCTGTCTGTTAAATGATGTTCGGTTAGGCGTTTTTTGGTAGCGTTAATCGCTTCTTGCTGGACATCAAACCCATAAACTTTACCAAGTTCTCCAACCAGCTCTGCTAAAAATAGGGTGTCATGTCCATTCCCTAAGGTGGCATCCACTACTATGTCACCCGGTTTGACGGCTTTTTTAAGTAAACTTTTGGCAAAAGGAAGAATGCGATCCATTTTCATGATAGATTCCCCGGATTCTTTTGATATAACTTACCCTGGAAACTGTTCCTTCGTTTTAATTCAGCATCAATGGAATTTAGTACTTCCCATTTATTAACACTCCACATAGGACCTACCATTAAATCAATCGGACCGTCCCCTGTTATCCGATGAACAATCATTTCCGGCGGTAAAATCTCCAACTGGTCGCATACTAAATTTACATAATCCTTTTGGGATAGAAATTCAAGCATTCCCTTTTCATATTGTTTAACCATTGGAGTGCCTTTTAATAAATGCAGCAAGTGAATTTTAATTCCTTGTACATCTAATTTTGCCACTTCACGAGCTGTTTCCATCATCATGTCATTGGATTCCAGCGGCAGCCCATTAATAATATGAGAACAAATCCGGATATCATGTTTTCGTAACTTGTTAACTCCCTCGATGTAACATTGAAAATCATGGGCACGGTTTATGAGTAAGGCAGTTCGCTCATGAACCGTCTGCAGCCCAAGTTCGACCCATAAGTACGTCCGTTGGTTCAATTCAGCTAAATATTCGACTACATCATCAGGAAGACAATCCGGACGAGTAGCGATGGATAAACCAACGACACCATCTTGTTTCAGGACAGTCTCGTATTTTTCCCGAAGTACCTCAACAGGTGCATGGGTATTGGTAAACGCCTGAAAATACGCCATATATTTGCCGTCTTTCCACTTAGTATGCATTTTTTGTTTAATTTCATTAAATTGTGTTTCCAATGTTTCGACCCTGTTACCAGCAAAATCCCCGGAACCTGCAGCACTGCAAAATGTACAGCCGCCATGTGCGACCGTACCATCACGGTTCGGGCAGTCAAATCCACCGTCTAAGGCTACTTTAAACACCTTATGACCAAAATGGTTCCTTAGGTGGTAATTCCAAGTGTGGTATCGTTTATCGTCTGTTGCATAGTGAAAAGGTTTTGTCTGGATCACTTAGAAAACCTCCTTTTTTAAGATTGCATAACCTCAATTTTATCATGAAGTAACCCTTTATCCAATTGCAATTGTCACAAGCATTCTTGGTAATAATTATCCACCAATCCTGAGTTATAGGAATAGAAATGGAGAACAAAATAAGAAATGAAGCGTGCGCTTCATAACATGAGGGGGGTTCTTAGATGGCTACTCGCGACTCAATGGATAATTTAATGCAGCAAGTTGAGGACACAATCCGCTATGCTGAAGAGCAATATAAGCAAAGCAGCCTTCAAGAGCAGTATAATGACGATGGTTATACGAATGCGCTGCAACAGCTTGAGCAAACCTATCAGGATATTTGTAAGTTGGCCCATAGTGCGAACCCGCAGCAGCGGGAACAACTCCATCGAATGAGACTTCAGATACAGCAGCTTCAAAATTCCATGATTATTGAAGTACATTAAGAGGAGGAGAATTTTTTGAAGAAACGTTCGAAGAAGAATAATCCCGAACAAAAAACCCGTAATAGTGTCAATAATCAAGACCTTGAACTCGGTCAGGACCGTGACTTAATAAAAGAAGCAAAAAAGAAATACGAGAAAACTGGCGGACAGCCCGTTAAATCCAAAATGCATCAAGAACCAGAACAATCTTCATAAGATATGAAAAGGATCTCTCACTTTGTGGAGAGGTCTTTTTTGTATTTATCTGTCGCGGCAATAGATTTTGTTAGTGTTCGGGGGTTATGAATCGCTCTTATCTTTCGAAAAAGCAGAATTTTTAATAAAAAAAAGAGTAAAACGAAAAAGATTGCACCCATCCTGTTAATGGAATACAATGTATCTTTGGAAAATGAAATGTTTATCGTAAAGGAGCGTTTTTCATGCCACGTGCCTTATGGCTATTAATTATTGGGATGGCAGTGAATGTAATTGGCTCTTCTTTTTTATGGCCTTTAAATACAATCTATATTCACGATCATTTGGGAAAATCTTTATCTGTTGCGGGTATTGTTCTGATGCTTAATTCTGGAGCAAATGTAATCGGTAACCTGTATGGCGGTCATTTGTTTGATAAAATGGGCGGCTATAAATCTATCATTCTGGGAATTGGAATCTCCTTATTAGCCCTTATCGGGTTATCCATCTGGCATAACTGGCCTCAATACGTCGTTTTCTTAACCATCGTGGGTTTTGGAACAGGAATTATTTTTCCTGCAATGTATGCGATGGCTGGTTCCGTATGGAAAGAGGGAGGCCGTAAATCTTTCAATGCTCTTTATGTGGCTCAAAATGTGGGGGTTGCTGTTGGGGCTTCATTAGGTGGAATTGTAGCAGATTATTCCTTTCAACTCATTTTTCTAGCAAACACGATTATGTATGTTATCTTTTTATTGATTGCTGTCTTTGGATATAAAGGGATTTCTGTAAAACCAGCACATGAAGAACACAAGGAAGTAAATGTAAAAGCAGTTAGCAGAATGAATCTCCAGGCATTAATGATTCTGTGTTTAGGTTATTTGCTTTGCTGGGTTTCCTACAGTCAATGGATCACAACGATTGCTTCTTATACACAGGAAATCAATATCACACTCACCCAATATAGTTTATTATGGACCATTAACGGTGCGATTATCGTTCTGGGGCAACCGCTTTTAAACGGGATCCTCAAAGCACTTAACTCATCATTAAAACTACAAGTTCTGATCGGTATTGGGATCTTTATTATTTCGTTTATCGTCGCAGGGAAGGCCAGTACTTTATCAGGCTTTTTAGCCGCTATGGTTATTTTAACGATCGGTGAGATGTTCATTTGGCCGGCAGTTCCAACGGTTGCTTTTGCGTTAGCGCCAAAAGGCCGAGAAGGTTATTATCAAGGAATCGTGAACAGTACGGCCACTGGCGGAAGGATGATTGGTCCAGTGCTTGGCGGATTACTGGTCGACCACTATAATATGTCCACTTTATTTACTGTATTAATCTTGTTATTTATAATCGCGATCGGCACAACCTTAGTTTATGACCGAGGTTTGCAGCCTAAAGAGAAAATTACCGCAAAAACAATATAAGTTTAGTAAACCACAGTCAAAGATAACTGTGGTTTTTCTTTTAAACATAACTTTCTAGTATGTTTAAATGATCTCCTGTCTCATTTTTTGTTATAGTAATTCTATAGAATTGTAGTTCCTGAGAAGGATGAAAGTGGGGGATGATATGCTTACCTTAATTCCTCTCATGCTAGAGCGGGTTGGTATTTTAATTATTGTTGCTTTTATATTATCAAGAATGAAATCGTTTCGGCAGGTAATCCATAATGAGCGGGGGATAGCAGCAAAAGTAACCATAATTGCTATATTTGGTGCCTTCGGGATCATCAGCAATTATACCGGTGTAGAAATAGGTCATGGGATGGTTATGTCACAAGACTGGCTGACAGACGTTGATACTGCCGGTGCTATTGCGAACACAAGGATTATGGGTGTGGTGATTGGCGGTTTGCTTGGCGGGCCGATGATTGGTATCGGAGTAGGCTTAATTGCTGGATTGCACCGATTATCGCTTGGAGGATTTACCGCGGTTGCCTGTGCTGTATCGACCATTTTTGCAGGAGTCGTAACTGGATTTTTAAGTAAGCGTTTTAAAATAGAGGAAAGAGGCTCTACCCCGAAAGCCGTTATCATGGGGATTTTGATGGAATGTCTCCAGATGGGAATTATTCTTTTATTAGCAAAACCCTTTGATGAAGCACTTAACCTGGTAAAGCTAATTGCCTTTCCAATGATTGCAATTAATGGTTTTGGGACACTTTTATTTTTACTTATTATTCAGGATATTTTTCATGAACAGGAACGAACACGGGCACTACAGACACATAAAGCTTTATATATTGCCAATCAAACGCTGCCATTTTTTCGCCAGGGCTTGAATAAGGATTCTTGTACAAAAGCGGCGGAGATTATTTTGAAATGGACGGGGGCAGATGCCATCGCCATCACAAATCAACAGCAAGTATTAGCCCATGTTGGAGCTGCTTCCGATCACCATCTTCCGTCCGGAATGATGGCCACCGAATTAACCAAAAAGGTGTTGGATCAAGGCAGAATTATTATTGCAAAATCAGCCAAAGAAATTCAATGCTTTAACCCGAATTGCCCATTAGAAGCGGCCATTGTGTTACCTCTTAAGGTAGATGATAAAACGGTCGGAACCTTGAAGCTTTATTTTACTAATTCTAGCAAACTAGATAGGGTAGAGCAGGAACTTGCAGAAGGTTTAGGGAAATTATTCTCTGGTCAGCTTGAAATGGCTGAATTAGAACGGCAGAGGCGCTTATTAAAAGATGCTGAAATAAAAGCACTGCAAGCCCAAGTGCACCCTCATTTTTTGTTTAATGCGATTAATACCATTTCAAGCCTTGTCCGAAAAGATGCAGACCAAGCAAGAAAGCTATTAATACAGTTAAGTGTTTTCTTTCGCAGTAATCTCCAAGGTGCACGTCAAATGTTGATTCCGCTTGAAAAAGAGCTTGAGCATGTCGAGGCCTATTTGTCGATTGAACAAGCAAGATTCCCTGACCGTTATAGTGTGCAAGTAGAAATTGATCCATCATTAGAAGAGGTCTTAATACCACCATTTACTTTGCAGCCGCTGGTGGAAAATGCGATTCGTTATGCCTTTTCAAAAAACAAAACGGGAACTGTTCGAGTACGGGCCTTTCAAGCTGAGGGGAGAATGGTTCTTGTTACAGAAGATGATGGAAAAGGGATCACAGAGGAGAAACTTGCAGTACTAGGAAATGAAACAGTTGATTCAGCCGATGGAACAGGTACCGCCTTATGGAATATTAAGAAAAGGATTGAAGAACTTTATGGGCCGGATGCATCGTTACAGATTGATAGTATACTAGATAAGGGAACGAAAGTTGTGATTAAATTGCCATTAACAGGGCAAAGGTGGGGGGAAGAAAGTGTTAAAAGCCTTTATCGTGGATGATGAACCGCTTGCGAGAGACGAGCTTTCCTATTTGCTCAAACGCAGTAAGCAGGTTGAAGTAGCAGGAGAAGCTGATTGTGTCGAAGCAGCACTCGAGAAATTGAAAAACTTAGATATTGATGTCATCTTTTTAGATATCCAGCTTGCAGATGAAAGTGGAATTGAAATAGCCAGTATATTAAATCAGTTAGACTATCCGCCTTTGATCGTGTTTGCTACGGCATTTGATGAATATGCGCTTAAAGCTTTTGAACTCAATGCTGTTGATTATCTATTAAAACCAATGGATGAAAAAAGAATCCAGAAAACGATTGATAAGCTTTATAAGCTGGTGGGCAGTAGTGAACAGAATATACCTCTTTCATCTAAACCGCATTCGTTTCAAAATGAGCGTTTTGAAAAACTAGCAGTTTCAATTGATGGAAAAATCGTTTTACTTCATATAAATGACATTGTCTATATTGGCACTCAGGACGGAAAAACCGTTGTAGCTACAGAAAAGCAAAAATTGTGGGTTAATGAACCATTGGTAACATTTGAACGAAAATTACATAATACGTCTATTATTCGCGTTCATCGTGCTTTTTTAGTAAATATTGATACCATCATCGAGATTGAACCATGGTTTAATTCTACCTACAATTTAATTATGAAATCCGGCGATAAGGTTCCAGTCAGCAGAACCTATACAAAAGAACTGAAACAGCTGCTTGGAATTTGACAGCTGTTTTTTTGTATTTCAATTCGGAATTTATGTCTTTCATCCCTAGATTGCCGCAACTTATCTTGAAAAACACATGTTATCGTTTTCATTTAATATGATTAAGATAAGCTATTAATTTAGGGGGAGGATGAAATAAAATGAATGCGGTTTCAGTTGTGATTGGCTCCATCTGTATCTTAATGATTGCGTACCGTCTATACGGGACTTTCATGGCTGCAAAAGTCTTAAAGTTAGATGATTCCAAGCCGACACCGGCTCACGAGTTAAATGATGGAAAGGACTACGTTCCAACAAATAAATGGGTGACATTCGGCCACCACTTTGCAGCGATTGCGGCTGCAGGTCCACTTGTTGGGCCAATCCTGGCGGCACAATTTGGTTATTTGCCAAGTTTACTTTGGCTATTAATTGGAGCTGTAATTGGTGGTGCGGTCCATGATGCTGTGGTACTTTATGCTTCCATGCGTAAAAAGGGGAAATCTTTATCGGAAGTAGCAAAAGATGAATTAGGCCCTGTTGCAGGATTTTGTACTGGACTTGCTATGTTATTCATCATTACGATTACAATGGCCGGTCTTTCAATGGTCGTGCTTCATGCCCTTGAGAATAATCCTTGGGGAACCTTTTCAGTAGGAATTACTATTCCAATTGCGATGGGAGTAGGAATTTTTTATAAGAAAACAGGTAATTTAAAGATAACTACGACAGTAGGATTTATCCTAGTCATGGTCGGTGTCTTTGTTGGACCAATGATTCAAGATACGATTATTGGGGATTGGCTCACCCTAGATACCAAAACATTAGCAATTATCCTGCCAATCTATGCTTTCTTTGCAGCGGCACTGCCTGTATGGCTGTTGCTTGCACCTCGTGATTACTTAAGCAGTTTTATGAAAATTGGTGTATTTATTGCCCTTATCATCGGAGTTTTCATTATTAATCCGACGATTCACATGCCAGCATTTACGAAGTTTACCCAAGGCGGCGGTCCTGTCATAGCTGGTCCAGTTTGGCCATTTATTTCGATAACGATCGCCTGTGGTGCGATTTCTGGTTTCCATGCCTTTGTTGGTTCAGGTACCACACCAAAAATGCTAGATCGCTGGTCAGATATTAAGGTGGTTGGCTTTGGCGCGATGTTAGTAGAGTGTGTTGTCGGGATTATGGCATTAATTGCAGCAACCGCGCTTCAGCCGGCAGATTATTTTGCGATTAATTCAACTCCAGAAGTGTTCAAAACATTGGGAATGCATGTTGATCAATTACCAAAGCTTGCCCAGGAAATTGGAATTGACTTAGAAGGGCGAACAGGCGGTGCGGTAACATTAGCTGTAGGTATGACCTATATCTTTACTGCCATCCCTTGGTTTGCGAAATTATCATCCTACTTCTTCCAATTTGTCATTATGTTTGAGGCGGTTTTTATTTTAACGGCAATTGACTCTGGTACACGTGTAGCCCGTTATTTGATTCAAGATTTCTTTGGAGAATTCTATAAACCTTTGAAAAAAACAGACTGGCTGCCAGGCTCCATTTTTGCAAGTGCTTTAGCATGCTTTATATGGGGATATCTGCTCTACTCAGGAGACATCGGTTCAGTTTGGGCCTTGTTTGGAGTATCGAATCAGTTAATGGCCTCCATTGGTCTAATCATTGGTGCAACCGTTATTCTAAAGGTTGCCGACAAACGGTGGTACGTGTTTACTTGTTTAGTACCTCTGGCATATTTATTTGTTACCGTTAATTATGCAGGCTATTGGATGGTCAAAAACGTCTACTTAAATCCAGCAGCAGCAGGGTACAGTGTCTTGAATGGTGTTCTATCGATTACGATGCTAGTCCTTGGCATTATTATTATGGTGACAGCGATTAAGAAATGGACAACGATGTGGAATTCCCCGCGTTTTCAATTTGGTTCAAAGGTTGCATAGAATAATGGGGCAGTTGACTTCAATAGTCAGCTGCTTTTCATGTTTAAAAAAGGCCTTACTCGTCCATCCTGAAATTAGGCAAATGTTTGCTTGCATAGTAGCAGAAAATTTAATACAATAACCGTAATACTTTATATTAAAAAAACAGTGATCAGGAGTAGTAATGATTCATACTCGACAGATTAGAGAGTTGACGGCTGGTGAAAGTCAACCGAGTACATCATGAACTCGCCTTTGAGTTGCAGGCATGAACAAACAGTAATGGCTGCCGTTTACCGCGTTAAGGTTGAATGAAGCGAGTGTTTAGGCACTAATGTGGGTGGTACCGCGGGAAGATACATATAATCCTCTCGTCCCTTTTTGGGATGAGGGGTTTTTTTATTTTGAGTGGAAAAGGGGCGGAGCGGCGCAAAAACGAGTCAGTATAACCAAGTGTTGCGAAGTGTATACATTTTTAGACACATAAATGAAGTTAACTACAGCTCTGCTCACACCGCCTTTATTAGGTGAATATGGTAGAGCTCTGAATCTATATCATGTTTGAAGGTGGCGTGGAACGCCATATTAGTTTTGTATAGGAGGAAAATCAAAAATGAGCTTTAATCACGAACAAATCGAGAAAAAGTGGCAAAAAAAGTGGGAAGAAGAAAAAACGTTCAAAACGAGCGAGGAATATGATAAACGGAAATTCTATGCCTTAGATATGTTTCCATATCCATCCGGTGCAGGGCTTCATGTAGGTCACCCAGAAGGATATACGGCAACAGATATTCTTTCCCGTTTAAAAAGGATGCAGGGATATAATGTTCTTCATCCAATGGGCTGGGATGCCTTTGGATTGCCTGCTGAACAGTATGCATTAGATACAGGTAACGACCCTGCTGAATTCACAGAAAAGAACATAAATACGTTCCGCAGACAAATTAAATCACTAGGTTTTTCGTATGATTGGGACCGTGAAGTAAACACGACTGATCCTGACTATTATAAATGGACACAATGGATTTTCTTAAAGTTATGGGAAAAAGGGCTAGCCTATATTGATGAAGTAGCCGTCAACTGGTGCCCTGCACTAGGAACTGTTTTGGCAAATGAAGAAGTTATTGACGGAAAAAGTGAACGCGGCGGCCATCCGGTTGAGCGCCGTCCGATGAAGCAATGGATGTTAAAAATTACTGCTTATGGTGACCGTTTACTTGAGGATTTAGAAGAGTTAGATTGGCCGGAAAGCTTGAAAGAAATGCAGCGAAACTGGATTGGCCGCTCTGAGGGAGCCGAAGTCATTTTTAAAATCGATGGGCATGATGAAACATTTACCGTGTTCACAACACGTCCAGATACTTTATTCGGTGCAACTTATGCAGTGCTAGCACCTGAGCATGCCTTTGTTGAAAAAATTACAACAGTGGAGCAGCGTGCCGCTGTTGATGCCTACTTAGATAAAGTTAAAATGAAGAGCGACTTAGAGCGTACAGACTTAGCAAAAGAAAAAACAGGTGTATTTACCGGTGCGTATGCCATTAATCCTGCAAATGGCGAAAAAATGCCAATCTGGATCGCTGACTATGTATTAGTAAGCTATGGAACAGGTGCGATTATGGCTGTCCCTGCCCATGATGAACGCGACTATGAATTTGCTAAAGTTTTCAACTTACCAATTAAGCCAGTCGTGGCAGGCGGAGATGTAGAGAAAGAAGCCTACACTGGTGACGGTGAGCATATCAACTCTGAGTTCTTAAATGGGTTAGATAAAGAAGAGGCCATTTCAAAAATGATCACTTGGCTAGAGGAAAAAGGAATTGGAACGAAGAAGGTTACTTACCGTTTACGTGACTGGTTATTTAGCCGTCAGCGATATTGGGGCGAGCCAATCCCAATAATCCATTGGGAAGATGGCACGATGACAGCCGTTCCGGAAGAAGAGCTGCCATTAACCTTACCAAAAACAACTGACATCAAACCGTCTGGAACTGGAGAATCACCACTTGCTAACATTGAGGACTGGGTAAATGTTGTCGATCCAAAAACGGGTAAAAAAGGCCGCCGTGAAACGAATACCATGCCGCAATGGGCAGGAAGCTGCTGGTACTATTTACGATATATTGATCCAGAAAATGATCAAGAATTAGCATCACAAGAAAAATTAAATCATTGGCTTCCAGTTGATATTTACATTGGCGGTGCCGAACATGCCGTGCTTCACTTGCTATACGCACGTTTCTGGCATAAGTTCTTGTATGACATCGGTGTGGTGCCAACTAAAGAACCATTCCAAAAGCTATTCAACCAAGGAATGATTTTAGGCGAAGGCAATGAAAAGATGAGTAAATCAAAAGGAAATGTTGTCAACCCTGATGACATCATTGAAAGCCATGGTGCCGATACCCTTCGTTTATACGAAATGTTTATGGGGCCGCTTGATGCGTCGATTGCGTGGTCAACCAATGGCTTAGATGGATCCCGCCGCTTCTTAGATCGAATTTGGCGCCTGCTAGTGGAAGAAAACAGCGAGTTAAGTCCGAAAATCCAGCCAGATGAAGAAGCATCAAACCTTGAAAAAGTGTACCATCAGACCGTGAAAAAAGTTACCGAGGATTATGAAGGATTAAGATTTAATACAGCCATTTCACAAATGATGGTATTTATCAATGAAGCGTATAAAGCAACCGTTCTTCCAAAGGATTACATCGAAGGCTTTGTTAAGTTACTAGCTCCAGTTTGTCCGCATATCGCCGAGGAGCTATGGGAAAAGCTAGGACATAGCGGCACCATCTCTTATGAAGCATGGCCTGCATATGATGAAGCGAAATTAGTCGATGATGAAATTGAGATTGTCATTCAAGTAAATGGCAAAGTCAAAACGAAATTAAAGGTTCCAACAGATGCAACGAAAGAGGCATTGGAAGGAATTGCAATGGATGATGATCGTGTCAAGGAACAAATCGAGGGTAAGACGATTCGCAAAGTGATTACTGTACCTGGTAAATTAGTAAATATTGTAGCAAATTAATCAGGATGCAAAATTGAACATCCTCCTGTGAAATGGAGGATGTTTTTCTGAAAGGGATGAATGGGATGGAAGAAATTAAAGTGATTACACCAGAAGAATTACAAAAAAAGCTCGAGGCAGGGGAAAAACTAGAGCTTGTCGATGTACGGGAAGATGAGGAAGTAGTTTTTGGAATGATCCCGGGAGCAAAGCATATTCGGATGGGGGATATTCCTGCTAACCTAGACTATTTTGATAAAGATAAGGAATATATTTTTATCTGCCGTTCCAGTCACCGCAGTGGTAACGTCTGTCATTATCTTCAAGAACAAGGTTACAAAGTCCGCAATATGATTGGCGGAATGCTGGCTTGGCCATTTGAAACTGAATACACAGAATAACCGATTCCGTTTTGGAATCGGTTTTTTCGTTTCATTAGCAGCAAGAAGGTGTTCTCTAACTGCCAATCAGGTTCCACCTGTAGTGGTATCAAATCCATGATGATGACCAGAAAATGTTTCTCCGCCGTTACCGAATTGATCCTGTGGTTGATTGCTATTATCAAAGCCTTGTCCACTGTTATCAGTGTTTGTATCCGTTGTCTGTTGATTTTGGTCAAATTGCGAAGTACTGTCCCCACCCCAGGAATTATTGAAATCCTGTTCGGATTGCTGATCTTGTCCTGATTGTTGATCTTGTTGTGAATTAAATCCCCCTTGTGAGGGCTGCTGATTTGTATTGTTATTTGAGAGTTGTCCTTGATTAGTAGCTACTTGATTGTTGTTATTACCGCCGTTTGATAACCCAAGATAGGAGACCATTCCTGCCACAAGTGCTAAGCTGCCGAAGCTGACACCCCAAGAAATCTTTTGTTTTTTATCCACCTGAGATACTGCTACTAAAAACATAAACAAATATAATCATTCATTTATGCTAGATTATTTCCTGCTTCTTTGAACCCGATCTCGCCACTTGCTCGCTACTATCGTCTGTTTGGCTCTCCACAGGCGTTAATTCGGATGTAGCCCACCCTACATCTATACTTTATCGTTAGGTGACAATTGTATAGTTCATTGCGTATTTCAGATTTAAACTAGCATTGAAATCTCGGTCCATCTCGATTCCACATGAATCACATTTGTAGATTCTTTCAGATAAAGATAGACGAACCTTCTTAAGTCCACAGCAGGAACAAAGTTTAGAAGATGGGTAGAATCGACTTACGATTCGCAATTCAATCCCATTCTGCTTGCATTTTTGTTCCAAGCATACTCGGAAATAATAGAAACTTTGTTTTCTAACACTATCAGCAAGATGTTTGTTTTTTAACATGCCTTTGATGTTTAAATCTTCAATCGTAATAAAAGAGGGTTTGGCTTTCACCACTCGAGTTACGACATCCCGTACATATTCTTTTCGAATATGAGTTAATCTAGCATTTAGTTTTTGAATCATCTTTACTTGTTTTTGGATATTTTTGCAGCAGGTTTCACCACCTTTCTTTTTGTATTCATATTTTCGACTAAGCTTTCGCTGCTGACGTTTTAAGCTTTTTTCTAGCTTCCTAATTCTGGGTGAATGGTTTATATTCCCATAAACATCCGTATTACTGCAAACTGCAAAATTCATTATTACAACATCGATTCCTAATCCATCATGGTTGTTGACTGTTTTTTCTTTAGGTGGCACTTCACATAAAACCGAAACATAATATCGACCTGCTTTTTGCGAAACTGTTCCGCTTCTAACTTGGGCGTTTGTTGGAACATATCCGAATTCCTTCAACTTGATCCATCCTAAGGTAGGAATCTTAACCCGATGGCGTTCGACTGTCCAATCTGTTTTATTGTTCTTTGGAAAATAAGCTTTCACATCTTGATCTTTCTTCTTTTTGAATCGAGGAAATTTAGCTTTCCCTTCAAAAAAATTTCTAAATGCTTTATCGCCATTCATAATCGCTTGCTTTACTGCTTTACTAGACACTTTCTTGATCCAAGGGTCGTTTTCTTTGGTATAGACATTATTAAGCCATTTAGAAAAATCAAATCCACTTATAAATTTCTTTTCTTTTTCGTAAAGATCTTGATTTCTTTTTAGATATAAGTTGTAAACATAGCGGCAAACCCCTATCGTTTGGTTCACTTTCTCTGCTTGATTGGAAGTCAATTCTATTTCGGTTTTGTAGGCCCTTTTCATAACTCATTATCTTCTTTCAATTTCTTTTTGTATTTTCTTAAACCATCAATACGACAAGAAAAAACGTGAATAATTGAAATTAAATCCTGAACGAGTTCTTCTTGTGGAGAAAGGGTTTCATTGTTCACAACGACCATTTCTACTCCACACTTTTGCAAAAAGCCTTCAAACCATTCAAATCCGAAACGTACAAACCGATCTTTATGAGAGATAATAATGGTTTTTATTTCTAGTTTTTTTAACCAAGTCTAGTAATTCATTCCAGTTCTTTCGTTTGTAATTTAGTCCACTCCCAATATCTTTCAGGATATCATCCACAATCCATCCTTTGGCATTGGCAAAATTCCTCAAAAACTCAATCTGGTTTAATAAATCTTTTTTTTGATTTTGGTTGGATACTCTCGCATAAATGACCGTCTTACCTACTTTATTTTCCTTTGGAATCCCCCTGTATTCACGATACTTTGTTTCAGTATAGTACCTTCTTCCTTTAGGGTTTCGATAGGCTATCAATTTACCTTCATTATCCCATCGTTGGAGGGTTATGACGCTTAAGTCCAACATGGACGCAAATTCCTTTGGTTTGTATATTTTTTCCATAGTATAATTTTATTACTTTTGAACACATTTGGATGTGTTTTTTGTCACTGTTAAATATCTCCTTTCTACATGACCTCAAAAGGGAGTTTACATGTTCAAACTTAAAATAACCTTAACTTTTATAGTTATTTATTTTTAAAATTCTGAAAAAGTGAGAATACTAGTAGAAAAAAGAGAGGGAGAGAGTTTTGTGATCCAAGTAAAGTTATTTGACCGGGAGCATGAAAAAGATTTAGAAAAAGAGATGAATCGATTTTTAAAAGGAATAGATGATCAAAGCCTTGTCGATATCAAGTACAATGTGGCTGCATTGACAGAGGAAGAAGAGGAAGAGCAGATTTACTGCTTTTCCGCAATGATTATCTATCGGGCGTGATAGTGAACTTCACGCCCGATTAGCTTTTGCAGATAGAGCTGCATTGGTTCCAGCAAGCCTTCCTGTTACCAAGGCCGATGTAATGTTATATCCGCCTGTGTAACCGTGAATATCTAGGATTTCCCCACAAAAATAAAGACCCTCCATCAATTTTGAGGCCATCGTTTGCGGCTCGATCTCTTTTACGGTAACTCCGCCGCCCGTCACAAATGCTTTTTCGAGCGGAAGGGTGCCATTCACTTTGAATTGAAATTGTTTGCAGCCCTTTGCAAACGCACGGATTTTTTCATTAGAAATGGTGCCTCCTTGCTCAGAAGGATCAATATCATTCAATTCTAGCAGAAATAGAAGATAACGCTCAGGTACCATTCCCTTTAAGGTATTTTTGATACTTTTTTTAGGTTCGCTTTTTACGAGTTTGACAATCTCTTGAAAAATTTCTTCCTCTTTTCTGTCTGGAAGGGTGTCAAGGCTCATCGTTACCTCTTTTAAATTCCATTTTTTCATTGCCTTGACAACAAATTGGCTGCAGCGCAAAACAGCCGGGCCGCTCACGCCAAAATGGGTAAACAGCATATCCATCCGATGCGAAATCAAGGGTTTGCCCTTCGGATTTAACACACTAAGATTAATATCCCTTAACGATAATCCCTGCAGCGTTTTCTTTTTAATAAAGGGCTCACTTGATGTCACAGGTACCTCGGTAGGGAACAATTCAGTGATTGTATGTCCCGCTTTTTTAGCCCAGGCATAACCATCACCTGTAGACCCTGTATGGGGGACCGATTTTCCTCCCACGGCAATCACTACTGACTTAGTGGATAGTTGTTGTCCATCTTTTAGCAGAACGGAAGAAACATGTCCATTTTCATAAAGGACGTCCGCGACAGGGCTATTTTTGAAGACTCTTACACGGAGTTTTTCTAGCTGTTCTAAAAGGGCATCAACCACAGATTGGGCTTTATTGCTAACTGGAAACATCCGCCCGTGATCTTCTTCTTTTAATTCAATTCCGAGCTTTTCAAAAAAGCGAATAATATCTTCATTACTGAAAATAGAAAAGGCACTATATAAGAATTTTCCGTTGCCTGGCAAGTGCTTAATAATCTCTTCAACCGGCAGCCTGTTCGTCACATTACAGCGTCCCCCTCCGGAAATGGCTAGTTTTCGGCCGAGCTTATCTCCTTTATCGATTAAGAGGACTCTTGAGCCCTTTTCACCAGCTGCAATGGCAGCCATTAATCCAGAAGGACCGCCGCCGATGACTATACAATCGTAATCCATTTTATCCACCAACTTTAATTTATTCATTTCATTATAAACATAACTTGTGAAATTAAAACGAAAAAAGTTATTTTTTTAAGTGAATTAACTCGGTTGTGAGTGGCATCGGAGGGAAAGAAGTTGTAAACTACTAATAGTGCGCAAAAAACGTCGATTATTCTTTGTGAACTAACGAACGTATCTTTTCGGGTAGGAAGGGATTTTATGCAGTCTAAGCTTTTAAGAGGAACGTTTATATTAACGCTCGGAACCATACTTTCTAAAGTAATTGGACTTATTTATGTTATACCGTTTTATCAGATTGTTGGAAAACATGGGACACAGCTTTATTCCTACGGATATGTCCCTTACACCATATTCATAAGTATCGCAACGGCTGGTGTACCACTGGCTGTTTCAAAATTTATTGCAAAGTATAATGCGCTTGAAGAATATGCTGTGGGCAGAAAATTGTTCAAATCCGGATTAATGGTGATGTCTTTAACTGGTTTTGCTGCGTTTTTAATTATGTATCTAGCAGCCCCAATATTAGCTGAAATGAGTAATCCAGGAAAGGGTCAATTGGATGATGTGGTAACCGTCATGAGGGCAGTCAGTTTTGCCTTAATCCTTGTTCCTTTTATGAGCTTGATCAGAGGGTATTTTCAGGGGCATCAATCGATGGGACCAAGTGCTGCATCACAAGTGGTTGAACAAATCGTGAGGATTTTATTCACACTGGTGGGGGCCTATGTGGTCTTGAAATTTTTAAGCGGGTCAATGGTAACGGCTGTAAGTGTTGCTACGTTTGCGGCCTTTGTTGGAGCGATTGGAGGCCTTGCTGTCTTATTTTGGTATTGGTATAAACGGAGGCCATATTTAGATGAGCTTTTGGAGAAAGATAAAGGAACGGTCAATATTTCGCTGAAAGAGATTTATAAAGAAATCTTTATCTATGCGGCCCCCTTTGTATTTGTTGGGATTGCTAATCCATTATTCCAACTTATCGATCAATTTACCCTTACTAAGGCCTTAGTAGAAATGGGAACTTCAAAGAAATTGGCCGATACTGCTTTTGGAATTTTGAACTTTGAGTCGCATAAAATTGTGATAATTCCTGTTTCCCTAGCCACTGCCTTTTCATTAACACTTGTCCCGAGTATTACAAAGGCGTATGTGGAGAATGACCGTAAAAACTTAACTGACCAATTAAATCAAACCTTTCAGGTGTTATTATTCTTAACACTGCCTGCGGCGATTGGATTATCCTTATTAGCAGAGCCAGTCTATACAGTTTTTTATGAGCATGATGCACTTGGGACACAGGTTTTAGGTGCCTATGCGCCAGTAGCGATTCTTTTTTCTCTTTATTCAGTTACAGCGGCGATTATGCAAGGGATTAATGAACAGCGGTATACGATTTTAAGCTTACTAGTGGGACTATTGGTTAAACTATCTCTTAATATTCCTTTAGTTAAGATGTTTGAAACAAGAGGGGCAGTTTTGGCAACAGCGATTGGCTACTCGGCCTCGATTATTATTAATTTAATTGTCATCAAATATTTTTCCCGCTATCAATATCGATTTATTTGGCGGAGAAGCCTATTGATTGTTATTTTTGCAGGCTGTATGTGGGTTGGCACGGAGGTTATGTATAGATTTTTATCGGTGTTTTTATCTCCTGCATCCAAAATGCAATCAATCTTAATTATTTTAATAAGTGCCTTTGCAGGGGCAGCCATCTATTTTTATCTAGGATTAAAATCCGGACTTGCAACTCGATTATTCGGGAACAGAATTGAGCGTGTCCTCACTAAATTTAAGCTGCCAAGAAGGAGGCAAAGCGTTGAGAATTGATAAGATGTTAGCAAACCTTGGCTACGGCAGCCGGAAAGAAGTAAAGCAGCTTTTAAAAAGCGGTGCCGTTAGAATAGATGATGTAATCGTTAAGGACCCAAAACAGCATGTTGATGAAAAAATTCAAACTGTGACCTTAAATGGTGAAGTGATTGAATACAAAGAGTTTATTTATTTAATGATGAACAAGCCTCCTGGGGTGTTGTCGGCGACGGAGGATAGTGCTGCGGAAACTGTAATCGATCTGTTGGAGATTGGGGATCAAGTTTATGAGCCTTTTCCAGTTGGGAGATTGGACAAGGATACAGAAGGCTTATTACTGATAACCAATGATGGTCAATTAGCGCATCGCTTACTTTCACCGAAGAAGCATGTGCCGAAAACCTACTTTGCTGTCATTGATAGAGAAGTGACGGAAGAGGATATAAAAGCCTTTGCCAAAGGGGTAACTCTTGATGACGGGTATGAAACAAAGCCAGGTGAATTGAAAATTTTAAAATCTGGACTCCGCTCTGATATTGAGCTGACCATTACCGAAGGAAAGTTTCATCAGGTAAAAAGAATGTTTGAGGCTGTTGGGAAAAGGGTAGTCTATTTGAAGCGTATTTCTATGGGGCCTCTTCCATTAGATGAAACTTTAGAGCTCGGAGAATATCGGGAATTAACGGATGAAGAAGTTGAGTTATTACGGGAGTATCAAGTCAAATAATCACCAAGGCAGCTAATATTAGCTGCTTTTTGTGTTTTACCTGGGTGGTTGATAAATTTGGAATTCGGTCGAAATAATAGTAACGAAGCTTAAAAATGGGTACCATACAGGTAAATACGCATTAAAGAAGTGTTGCTAAGGGGGAACTGTTATGAAACTGACACACGACCAGGCCATTGAGTTACACGGTTTCAATAACCTAACCAAGTCTTTAAGTTTTAATATGTATGATATTTGTTTTACAAGAACGAGAGAAGAACGGGAAGCCTATTTAAAATATATTGACGAACAATACAGTGCGGAAAGATTGCAAAAGATTTTAAAGCATGTTGCTGAAATTATAGGTGCCCATGTATTAAATGTGGCCTATCAGGATTTTGAACCGGCCGGGGCAAGCGTGACTCTATTAGTATCTGAGGGACCTGTGACACATGATGTCCCTTCAGAATCCTTTGAAGAATCACCAGGGCCGCTTCCAGAATCATTGGTCATGCAGCTTGATAAAAGTCATATCACGGTTCATACATACCCAGAATTTCATCCGGATGAAGGTATCAGTACCTTTAGAGCCGATATTGATGTTTCAACGTGCGGAGAGATTTCCCCGCTAAAAGCCCTTCACTATTTAATTAGGTCATTTGAAACCGATGTAATGACGATAGATTACCGAGTTCGTGGTTTTACAAGGGACAAGAACGGACATAAGCTTTTTATCGATCATGAAATCAACTCAATCCAGAACTATATCCCTGAAGATGTTGGCGAATTATTTGATATGATTGACGTCAATGTTTATCAGGAAAACATCTTTCATACCAAATGTAAACTCCGTAATTTTGATTTGAATAACTATTTATTCGGCTATACAAAAGATAAGTTAACGCCGGATGAACATATTGAAATAACTGAGAGATTAACGATTGAGATGGATGAAATTTTTTATGGGAAAAATATTGTTTAAGAGCTCATAGGTCCTGATCTCTTTTTATTTTAAAATAAGTGAGTGAATATTTTACAAGCCCCTCCCATACATTGAAAGGAATGATGATGGGGGGGATGTCTATGCAATTCTATTACGGACCGCAAATGCCGCTTCGGATATTAGATGAGGCAGAATTCTGGAAACATCAAGAAGAGGAACATACAGTGGTCATCAGGGAACTGGTATCAGGACTTGAACGAGAATTTTTTGATGCATTAATAAAATGGGAGCAAGCACTTGGAGAAACGCATCAGCAGGTCGTCAGGTTTATCGAGTCGGTAGTTCGGTCAGGTGCGCAAGTATCCAATCAATTGTATCAACAAGTCCTACAGCTAGTTGCCTATTGTTTGCAGCAGAGCGAATCGTTTATCCAGCTTTGTGAACAAATCAAAGTACAAAGTGCAGCAGTCAGCGGTAATCAAACAGCAAAAGTGGTCTTAAATCATATTATCCGGGAATCTGAATACTTTATTGGCATCGCTCAGGCGCTATTATCAAGTGGTCAAGGAGCATAACAGTTGAATGAAAAGAACAGTTTACGGTGACCTTACTAGCTATAAGGCACCTTTTTATTTTTTTAGATAGCTTGACATGAAACCAAAAGGTGTTATATAGTTTTAATGTGAAACCAAATGGTTTCGTAATTTGAGCTTAATTGAGGAGGACTTTTAGTGGAAAATCAATCACAAGCTACATTAGAAGATATTAAATATACAGTTGTTTATAATGCACCAATTGAAAAAGTATGGGATGCGGTTGCAACAGCAGAGGGGCTAAGTGCGTGGTTTATGCCAAATGATCTTAAGCCAGTAGAAGGTCATGAGTTTCATATAAATGCAGGTCAATTTGGCATGTCACCGTGTAAGGTTACACAGGTAGATCCGCCAAACCGTCTTTCTTTTAATTGGGGAAAAGACTGGACCTTAACCTTTGAATTAAAGGATTTGGATGAGAAAACAGAATTAACGTTGATCCATGGCGGCTGGGATGTAAATAAAGTTACCGAATTTGGCGCACCACATACACCAATTCGTGATAACATGAACAAAGGCTGGGCAGGCCTTGTGAAAAAGCTTCAAGCATATGTTGAGGCGTAAATGGCAGCTTCCTCAGCAAAACATGATGTATTTCAAGCGATTGCTGACCCAACCCGCCGAAGGCTATTAAAACTTCTTAGTACCCAAGAGATGCCTGTTACAGCGATTACTGAACATTTTCCAATTAGCCGGACTGCCGTTTCTAAACATTTACGAGTTTTATCTGAAGCTGGGTTAGTGAAGGAGCGGAAGGTTGGACGAGAAACACGGTACAAGCTGCAGCCAGATCCTTTAGTTGAACTAAAAGACTGGCTCCAATATTTTGAGCTATTTTGGGAAAATAAATTGGGGGCACTGGGACGTTTGTTAGAAGCGAATGATTCAGATTCGGAAAACGATGAATCAAAAAAGTAAATATACAAAAGTGATACCCATAAAGGATATCACTTTTTGTTTTTTAATTAACAGATTGTGGTTTTGAGTGCTGCAAATGACTTGTTATCCAGCCAATCAGGGCCGCGACTACTAAATAAATCAATAAAATTACTATTTGCTGCTGTAGCTGTGCCCAATCCCCAAGTGTAATTACATCCTGGAATCCTCGTAACGAGTGTGCCATAGGAAGCACTTTGCCAATCTCACTTAGGACAGGATTACCCAATTCTCCAGGGAATGTCCCGCCGCAGGTAGCTAATTGCAGGACTAACAGAGTAACAGCCATAAACTTCCCAGCTACTCCAAACACCGTTACTAACATAAGAATAAACGTCATAAAAGTTAAGGATACAATAATACTAGATAGGATAAATAAAGGAACACTGGCTAAATGGACTTTAAAGCCAAAAAGAACGACTAAATCAACGAATAGTACTTGAATTAAGGCAATTGCGTATTTAAGAGCAAGTTTGTTAATAAAATGCTCCGTTCCGTTGATGTTCATATCCTGTCTCCGCCCTAACGGAAGGATATTCGCCGCCATAATCCCTCCAACATAAAATGCTAGAGATAAGAAGTAGGGCATAATTCCTGTTCCATAGTTCGGTACATGAGATAAATCCGATTCAACTAACTGCACCGGTTCTGAAAACATCGAGGTTAATTGGTCGGTATTATGGACTTCCGATGTTTTCGTTGCTGCCTCATTCAATTTAACAGCAAGTTCATTGGACCCCGTTGATAATTGCCCCAAACCATCTACCAACTGATTTGTACCTTGATCAAGTTTGTTTCCTCCGCTGGCTAGATCAATGATACCGGTATGAAGTGAATTAAACCCTTGTTTCCATTGTGTGAATCCGTTCGATAATTCTATTGTTCCATCAGCAAGTTTTGAAGCACCACTCTCAGCATCCTTCATTTTTGTTCCAAAATGCTTCATCCCGTATTGAAGCTTTGTCTCACCTTGTACTAAAAGGGAAGTGCCTTGGTCGAGTTGGTTCTGGCCATCTTTCATAGAATCTGCAGCAGTTGATAGTCCAGCAGCCTTTGCGGCCATTTGTTGAATTGCTGCATCATCTTGCAGCTCAGGATGACTTTGTAAAAATTGTTCAATTGAATTCTTTAGGTCATCGGCAGTACTTTTCAGATTTTCTTGACCCTGTGCCAGCTTTTGTTGACCCAGCGCTAAATCCTTTGTACTTTCAGTCAATTTGTCCATGCCTGTTTCAAGGTTGGTATGGCCCGCTGCGAGTTTTGACATGCCGTCAGAGAGTGTAGCCGAGCCGTTTTTAATCGTGTCAAGCCCTTTGGCTAACTGATCCTGACCGATAGAGAGCTGCTGACTTCCATCCTTAAGCTTTGCTGCTCCAATATTCAAGCTGTGAACACCATCTGATAGCTGTACCATTCCATTTTTTGCATCGGTTGTTCCTTGATTGATTTTAGCAGCCCCATCACCAGCGTCACGTAATCCGTTTGCTAGTTCCTGAAACTTTGAAAATACCCCATCTGCATATGACTTGGTAATGCTATTCGCGATTTTCGTTTTCATTTTTTCGGTTGCAGTCGTGCTTATTTGTGATGCAACGAAGTTTTTACCGGGATTTATTTTATACACGAGCTTGGCCGGCTGTGGATGCTCATCCATTAAGGTACTTACCTTTTGTGAGAAATCTTCTGGAATGGTTAGTACCATGTAATAAGTTCCAGCATTTATTCCTTCGTTTGCCTTCTTTTCTGAAACGAAATGGAAATTTAAATCCTTATTTTCTTTCAAGTTCTTAACAAAATCTCGGCCTGCGTTAATGGATTTATGTTCCATCATGGAGCCTTTATCTAAATTAACTACAGCTACTGGAAGGTGATCTAATCTTCCATAAGGGTTCCAATATCCGGCGAGGAAGAAGCTTGAATAGATTAATGGAACCATTAAAAGAAAGATTAAGGCAATTCTTCCATGTTTATGATGCCACATCATTTTTAAATCTCGAAATACTAACTTTAGTCCCTTCATAAATACCCCTTTGAATTTTTGATTTAATAACATAACCATTATTTTAAATGGAATTTTATATATTGTATAATATATAATTTGTTATGGAACTATAGCTTTAAATCTATTTAAATGTGAAGGTGTATAAAAGATGGAGCTTTTACAACTACAATATTTTCAAACAGTTGCGAGACTTGAACATATGACGAGAGCGGCAGAAGAACTGCAAATTGCCCAGCCATCACTAAGTAAAACGATAGCCAGATTAGAAGAAGATCTTGGTGTCTCCTTATTTGATCGTAAGAATCGACAGCTCAAGCTAAATCATTATGGAAGATTGTTTTTAGAGCGTGTAAACCGGGTGTTTTTAGAATTAAATGAAGGGAAGAGAGAAATTGAGGATGAACTTGAACGTGGTCAAACACAAATTACCTTAGCGGTCAGCATTCCAAAAGTACTTCCTGAATTATTGAGTTCGTTTTTAAAGGAATTCCCTGAGATTAAATTTCAACAGGTGCTAGAGTCTACTTCATCAATGAAGAGTCTCCTTGAGAAGGCCGAGATTGACTTCTGTATTTCATCAGTGGAAATTGTCGGCAGTGATATTGTGTGGGAACCACTTATGACGGAACAAATTTACCTAGTTGTTCCCCCGGAGCATCCTTTGGCAAAGAGAGAGAAAATATACCTTAATGAAGTAAAAGACGAGTCATTTATTAGTATGAATACGGGATTCGGGTTTCGAAATCTAACCGATGAATTTTGTCATGAAGCAGGTTTTGTTCCTAATATTGCTTTTGAAGGAGATGAACCTGGGGTGATTGGGGATTTGGTCCGGCAAGGATTGGGAGTGGCCTTTATTCCGGAAATATCTTGGCTGGGAAATTCGAAGCCTTTTCCTAATAAACTAGAAATCATTGAACCCCATTGTCAAAGAACCATAGGGTTAGGCTGGTCAAAAAGGAGATACCTGTCTAATCCAAGTCAGCACTTTCGTCAATATGTGCTGGATTATTTTTCAAAAATTAATGGTAGATGAAAAATAAAAGGCCAGCGCTTGCTGGCCTTAATTTACATGTTATGCGATTATTTTTCTACCATCAGTTTTTTTATAAATAAAGGAAAGAAGGATAAGTATCCCAATCGTTACAAGACAAACGGATGTACCAATCAAATTGTTGGAGTTAAATAAAAATCCAATGAAAATGATGCTTAATGAAACTAGCGCAAAAATCGTTGTGTATGGGAACCACTTCACTTTAAAAGCTGGTTTATTTTTGTAAAGCGGTCTTAGTTTTAACTGGGCTGCACAAATGCTCATCCAAATAATCATGACTGTAAAACCAGGGATCGTCATGAGGTAGCCAATGACTTGGCTTGGTGTCAAATACGCTAAATATACACCCGCCAAAATACAAATACTCGTAATCATAATCCCAATAAAAGGTATTCCCTTAGATGAAACCTTTGCGAGGACTTTAGGGGCCACATCACTTTGGGCCATCGAATACAATGTTCTCGATGTGGCATAAATACCGGAATTTGCAGCTGAAAGGACAGCCGTTAAAAGGACAAAGTTCATAATGTGGGCAGCTCCAGGTAAGCCTGTACTACTGAAAACCTGAACAAATGGACTGTCTTGACCGGTCACTTTGTTCCAAGGCATCATCCCGCAAATGATAAGAATGGGTAAAACATAAAAAATAATCACGCGCCAGACAGCGCCTTTTATAATTCTTGGTAAGACACGTTCAGCATCTTTGGTTTCAGTAACTGCAACCCCAATTAATTCAGCCCCTCCATAAGAAAACATGACAACTAAGAAGGCACTAAATGTTCCGCCTAGTCCGTGCGGAAAAAAGCCGCCGTGCTCGGTATAGTTTGAGAGTGGGTCGTGAAGGTTGCTTGGAATTAAGCCTAAAAGAAGTAAAAATCCTAAGATAATAAAGGCAATTAGGGCAATAATTTTAATGCCAGCAAACCAAAATTCCAGCTCGCCATAGTATTTTACTTGGAATAAATTGATGCCAACAATGACAATCGCACATAGAAAGCTGAGCAGCCACAATGGGACACTCGGAAACCAAAATTGAAGAAAACTTCCCGCCGCTAATAATTCAACAACGGTGACTAAAATCCAATTAATCCAGTATAGCCATCCAACAAGAAAGGAAACTTGAAATCCAAACGCCTTATTTACTAAATGCTGTACATTTAGATTAGGATAAGCGAGCGCCATTTCGCCTAAGGCTGCCATAATAATGAATAACAATAAACCGCCGATTAAATAGGCTACAATTACACTAGGTCCAGCTATATTTAAGGTATCGGAGCTGCCTTTAAAGATCCCTGTTCCGATCATCCCGGCCAAGGCGATAAACTGGACATGCCTTGGCAGAAGCCCCTTTTTTAGATTCTGCTGCTGATTTTTCTTCATATACGTACCTACTTTTCTTTTTTACTTAAACGCTTTTAAGCACTAAAGCATTTTCTTATATTAATATATCATAATTATTATTCCTGTCAAATAGAATTGAAGAATAAGAGGATGAAAAAAATTAAATAAAATATTTTGCCTTAAGGAAACTTAATTGGTATTGGTGAATATTATAAAGTAAATAGGAGATGATTATATGGTGCTTACCCCTCGCTTACAGCGGAGAATTCTAATGTATTCATATGTATTTAGAAAGCTTGGCATTTTATCAGAGCAAGAATTTAGCCAAATTACAAATTTCACACCTCTTACTGAAAAACGATAATATTATAAACAGTAAAAAGCACGCGATTGAAATCGCATGCTTTTTTATGCGGATTGTTTAATTTTATTTTTGAATTTAAGATGACATCTTCACTTTCTTTTGTGTTGTTGTCCATTTTCCGCGGCTTGGGCTGATCACCAAGTCATTATAGGCTAAGACATTTAAATCTCGTTGTATGGTGCGAGGAGTGATACCAAATTCCTCTACAAGTTCTTGAGTCGTAACAGTGCCGTTATTTCTTATAAACATGTAGATACATTTGATGCGGTTTAACATCCGGTTAGTTGAAGGTTTCAAAGAACCACTCCCTATCCTAAATTTCAAACCTATGGCTTAATCCAGCTACCGACGCCTATTTGAAGATTACTCTTCAAGAAATATGTAGTTTCTTTTCCGCGCAGACATCTCCTTTAATGGAATGTGACTGTGGATACTTAGATGTCATACATCTAACCTTATTGTACCCATAATTTCAGAAAATTTCTACCAATATAGTAAAGAAAACAAGATATTCTTCGGTAATTAATGGTAATGCTCTGTTTTTACCTCCTCCTAAATTATTTTATACTATAGAGTATGGGGGAAAGTACTTGGTTTATGTTAAAATTATTTAAATTTTTAACATCGCCTTTACATATGATGGAGCTGCCCTAAACTTTTATTTAAATGGAACCTTAATGGCGAGATAAAGTAAGGCTGGAACTTTATATAATTCCACCATGCCTTTCACTTTTGGCGCAGAACCTAAAACAGCCAATTGTTATATTGACAATGTGAAATTAGTGAAGTTAGACTTTGGAACCACGCTTTAACTCAAACTGAGCTTCAAGACTGCTTTTATAAAGCGCTTTATCATTTTATTGTAAGAAAAAAGTGTGCTGTTGAAGTAATGTGAGGAGTATTCATTTGGTACCAGATGATATAAGGCAGTACAATAAATGCCTATATGTATTTTATATGTATATCTCTTAACAGATAAACTTCACTAAATTGCGGTTCAGTGAAGTTTATATCTGTCTAATTAAAGCTTAAATTAATTATTGAGACTCTGAAATGACTCGCTGCGCTTCAAAATAAAGAACTTGAATGAATTTTTTCGTATTGATCCTTGTAAGGGAGGTCGACGGTGTTGAACTATACTTTAATTCTGTCATCTTCTTCCTTACGGATGTAAAATCAAAAAACTTCGAAGCGTAGTTTTCGAACTTCCAATTGGAAAAATCAGCAAGACCTAGGGAAGCAAGATGAGTCAATGATTGTGAAATAGCCCGTCGAACTCGTTGTTCAGAAGCCTTTATTTCTTTTTTTAACTCAGACTCCGATGCGGATGATCCCAGTCTTTTTTTAGCCAGATCAACGAAAATTTCTTTAAGGATCGGAACCCCTTTATGTAACGAATACTCATGTTCATTCTGATGTAAGTACTCCAATATATCCAGTAAATCTTTACTTCCGTTTTCGCCAGCGATTCCTAATTCAGATAATAGAACATGACCTGATGTTCTTATATTTTTTTCGTCGAACGTTTTTTGTTGTTTATCTAGCGGGTGATACGATTTAAGCACGACATTGAGGGATTTGTGAATCTCGTGTATCGATTTTTCCAATCGAATTCGTTCTATGACTTTCTGAATAATCGTCAGTATTTCTATCCTATTGATTGGTTTGGTTATATAGTATTCACTGCCAAGGGAATAGGCTTCAGCAATCATCTCTTTCGATTCTACTTGAGAGATCATGATGATTTTCCCTTTGAATAATGGTTTAATTTGCCGAATGGTTTCTAGTCCGTCTTGAACCGGCATTAAAAAATCGATCAATAGAATATCTATATTTAACATGTTTAATCTGTTTCCATCCAACAAAGAGCCATCTTCTGCCTCCCCGGCCACTACTCCTAAACCCTCATCTTCAATGATTTGGGCCAGCATCGAACGAACCGCTTCATCATCATCTGTTATATAAAAAAGCATCGAATCACCCTTTCTCCATTAAATGAACTGCCGGTAATTGAATAATGAAACTAGAACCTGTTCCGCTTAATCGATTGTCGACGAAAATTTCACCTTTAAGCTGTTCAACCATCTCGTTTACAAAGGATAGTCCCATCCCCGTTGAAGGGTTTCCGGAATGATCGTACTTAGTCGTAAACCCGGGCTTAAAAATTAAATTTTTATGTTTTTCGGCAACACCGGGGCCGTTATCTTCAATTTGGAATTTAACCCAATGCTGATTCCTTTCTATATTAATAGTAATGGATCCAATATTAACGATGGCTTCTACAGAATTTGTGACTATATTATTGATAATCGACAGAAGGGTAAAAACATGGTATGGAGGATGAACTCCCTCAATGGAATATTCAATTTGAATACTTTTTCCTAGAAAACTTGCATAATTTTCGTTTGTTTTTTTGATAATGGAAACTAGTTCGTCAAGTTTCATATAATCTGTAAAACTTTCACCAGAAATCAGTTTAGAAAGCCCAGCAAAAATACGGTGGTTATCTTTTTTTATCTCATGAACTTCACCGGCAATTATTAATGCCTGCCTGCGGAGTTCCTCGATCGTATTCTCAGCAGCCCCTTCATTTTTCATAAGGTTTAAGCTTTTGTATAGATCATATGATTTTTTTGTAATGTTTTCAGCATCCTGCAATGTTTTTTTTAAATGAATGGATTCCTCATATAAATTGGAAATGAGCATGAGCATGTGTTCATTTTGCTTTCTAATTTGTTTTTCTCTTGCCTGTGCTTCATATAGCTGCATCATCGTGAAAAAGCTGATAACAAGAAAGCTGTGTGATATCGCCATAATCAGGATTTCACTTATCGCTGTTAACTTAATCGTTGTTCCCAATACCAAATATTGCATGATCAATTCTGCCATATCAGATAATATTTCGATGGTGATGCCAATCAATCCCATTAATATGGGCCGGTTATTGAAACGATTGACTTTAGCAAAATAAAAGAAGCAAGCATAGGTGAAATAAAAGAAAAAACTGGAAAAATTGGATTCAAAAGAGGAAATCCAATTCCAATTACCTTGGTTGATAAATTCCAACAGAATGCGAAAACTCACAACTTGAATGGCAGTCAAGAAACCAGGAAAAACTGCTGGAATTTTTCGAAACAACAGCAAAAAGAATAAAAATGCCGGCACGCCAAAACTGATTCGAAACGTTTCATTAATTGGATAAAAATTTAATTCACCTGCTAATGGGACTGTTATCATCATTAAAACAAGGATGAATAGGTCTTTTTTTAATAATGGGCTTATATTCAAAAAGGTCACTTCCTCATTTTTCTGAAAATTAGTATACAGATAGATTCGTTTTAATACAATGCAAACTTTTCTTTTTAACCAATCCAAACCATTTTAAATAAAAAATAAAAAATAAAAAATGTTCTGTAGTTTTTCGTTTTCTTCTGTAGTTCAGATTATAGAATCAATTATATCTTTCTATCAGAAAATAGAAAGCGTTTTCCTTTTGCTGAATTTTTTCCTTAAAAACGTTTAAGAAAGAGAGGATTCGAAGAATTTGATTGAAGAAATTAATAAAGAGACTAAAGATCAGACCCGGAATGAAAAGATGGATAGCTTGGAGGAATGGGTGATGCATTATCGTTCCTATGGAGTTGAAGGGCAATGTGCAAGCTATATTCCTGCTTTAGGAAAAGTCAACCCATCTCAGTTAGGTATTTGTATTGTAGGATCAAATGGAATGGTAATGAAAGCAGGGGATTGGCAAGTCCCTTTCACTCTGCAAAGTATCTCAAAAGTAATCAGCTTTATAGCTGCTTGTGTAAGCCGCGGTATACTCTATGTGCTTGATCGGGTCGACGTGGAACCAACTGGGGATGCCTTTAACTCCATTATTCGTCTAGAAATGCATAAACCTGGTAAGCCGTTTAACCCCATGATCAATGCAGGAGCGATTACCATTGCGTCGCTTCTTCCAGGAGAATCATCAAAACATAAATTGGAGTTCCTTTACGAATTTATTGAAAAAATGATAGGGAAACGTCCGAACATCAACGAGGAAGTTTTCCAATCAGAGTGGCTGACAGCAAATCGAAATAGAGCTTTAGCCTACTATTTGAAAGAGACAGGTTTTTTGGAATCTGAGGTGGAAGAAGCCTTAGAGGTTTACTTAAAGCAGTGTGCCATAGAAGTAAATACCGAAGATATAGCCATGATTGGAATGATCCTGGCAAACGATGGATATCATCCGATGCAAAAAGTACAGGTACTCCCCAAAGAAGTGGCCAGACTTACCAAAGCCTTAATGCTTACATGCGGAATGTACAATGCCTCAGGTAAGTTTGCCGCCTTTGTCGGTATGCCAGCCAAAAGTGGAGTATCAGGGGGGATCTTAGCAACCGTTCCTGAGAGCATGAAAAGAGAACTGCCTTTTCATGATGGATGGGGCATTGGCATTTATGGTCCAGCTATTGATGAGTATGGAAATAGTCTGACGGGTGTTAAGTTATTGAAACATATATCGAAGGAATGGGATTTGTGTATTTTCTAACAACATCTTAAAAAAACGAGTTTCCAGGGGAAATTTCATTGGACATTTGAAAATTCATACGAAATTAAGAAAACGATGCAATACCAACTTTTATTCTTCAAATAAAATAAGGAGTGATTTTAATGGCGTTAATAAATACTGTAGAAAGCCTTGCCGAAGAACAGAAAAAAGAAAAGGAATCTCTAGATTTGTTTCTTTCTACACAAACGGTCATAAAAGAGGCGTTGGATAAATTAGGTTATTCAAATAATGAATTTGAATTATTCAAAGAACCCATCCGAATGCTCACTGTCCGCATACCTGTAAGAATGGACGATGGTTCGATCAAAGTGTTTACCGGTTTTCGTTCCCAACATAATGATGCAGTAGGACCGACAAAAGGAGGCGTACGATTTCACCCAGAAGTGAACGAAGAAGAGGTAAAGGCCTTGTCTATTTGGATGAGTTTAAAGTGCGGCATTGCGAACCTTCCTTTCGGTGGTGGAAAAGGAGGCATTAGGTGTGAACCGAGAAATATGTCGTTTGCAGAACTGGAAAGATTGAGTCGTGGTTATGTTCGTGCTATCAGCCAAATTGTCGGGCCTACAAAAGATATACCAGCTCCCGATGTATATACAAACTCTCAAATCATGGCTTGGATGATGGATGAGTATAGTCGCCTTCGTGAATTCGATTCTCCTGGATTCATTACGGGCAAGCCCCTTGTTTTAGGAGGGTCACAAGGACGTGAAACGGCAACAGCCCGCGGTGTAACCATATGTATTGAAGAAGCGGTAAAGAAAAAAAACATTGACTTGCAAGGTGCTCGAATAGTGATTCAAGGTTTTGGGAATGCAGGAAGTTTTTTGGCCAAATTCATGCATGATGCTGGAGCAAAAGTGATTGGTATTTCGGATGCATATGGTGCTCTTTATGATCCAGAAGGCCTTAATATTGATTACCTGCTCGATCGACGCGATAGTTTTGGTACAGTAACACCTTTATTTAACAATGCAATCACGAATCAAGAATTACTTGAAAAAGAATGTGATATTCTTGTGCCGGCTGCCATTTCCAATCAAATTACAGCACAAAACGCCGATCGTATTAAGGCTTCAATCATAGTGGAGGCAGCTAATGGGCCAACAACCCTTGAAGCAACTAAAATTTTGGATGAAAGAGGAATTCTCCTTGTTCCGGATATATTGGCAAGTGCTGGTGGTGTCACCGTATCTTACTTTGAATGGGTTCAAAACAATCAAGGATTTTATTGGTCACAGGAAGAGGTGGCTGAAAAATTACGAAAAGTAATGGTGGATTCTTTTGAAAATATTTATCAAACAGCACATGTCCATCAAGTAACTATGCGCTTAGCAGCGTATATGGTTGGAATAAGAAAACTGGTTGAAGCATCAAGCTTCCGGGGCTGGATCTAAAATGCGAGATTTTTCTCTATCTATGGAAGGGAGGAAATTTATTTGTGGATCATCACTGTCCATTCAAAAAACAATCTAAAAATGTTTGAGTATGACACTGAAAAAGAAGCAAAAGAGGCATTCGGAAAAATTAAGGGTTGTAAAATCCTTACTGAGATACTTTACCTTTCGATGTATTCATAGAATCTGTTTAATCAAAATGGGACCTGACCACATAATCCATTTTTATCCTCTGTGTGCAGTGCCGATCTTTACGCTGCATGTATAGTTAACGGGTACTGGTCAAACGATGCTGATGGAATTATACCGTATTAATAAATGATCTTATCTTAAGATTCTAGCAGCAGGCGGCCACATCGCCGGCACTAACTCTACTTCGATTCAAACCATCGTTTATCAAACTGTGTGCCTAATTGCTTCAATATATACTACATTAATAAGGGGTGGTAAGATGCAACAATTACTACAAAGTATGGTTGGTGTAACAAATGATTTTCTATGGTCAAAATTACTAATTATTATGCTTGTTTCTTGTGGGATTTATTTCACACTTAAAACGAAATTTGTACAGTTTCGAATGTTAAAGGAAATGGTCCGTGTTTTAATGGAAGGGAAAAAGGGTTCCAAAGACGAAATTTCGCCATTTCAAGCGTTCTGTGTTGGTATGGCCGCCCGCGTTGGGACAGGTAATATCACAGGAATCGCGATTGCGATTGCGTTAGGCGGTCCTGGAGCGGTATTCTGGATGTGGATTATTGCGATTATTAGCTCAGCATCCAGCTTTATTGAAAGTACGTTAGCGCAAGTATATAAAGTAAAAGATAAAAATGGTTTCCGCGGCGGCCCATCCTATTATATGGAAAAAGGATTAAACAAACGTTGGATGGGCGTAATATTCTCCATTTTAATTACGATTTCTTTCGGTCTTGTATTCAATTCTGTACAATCAAATACCGTTTCTATTGCGTTTGAGAACTCATTTGGTACACATCGTTTAACGTTAGGGATTATCATGGCACTTGTTTTCTCTGTGATTATCTTTGGCGGTGTAACACGTATTGCCAAAATGGCGGAATATAAGGTTATGATTCTTTCTGTGTTATACATTGGTATTGCCTTATTTATCATAGCTACGAACATTACTAAAATGCCGGAAATTCTTTCTCTTATTGTTAAAAACGCGTTTGGACTTCAACAAATGGCAGGCGGTACAATCGGTGCTGCGCTCATGAATGGAGTGAAACGTGGCTTATTCTCGAATGAAGCGGGTATGGGAAGTGCGCCAAACGTGGCCGCAACAGCAACAACCAGTCATCCGGTTAAACAAGGACTTATTCAAGCATTTGGTGTATTAACGGATACACTGATTGTTTGTACAAGCACTGCATTTATTATTTTACTTTCTGATGCTTGGAAACAACCAGGGTTAGAGGGAATTGCCCTTACACAAGCTGCATTAAGTGAACACGTCGGTTCCTGGGCATCAGGCTGTCTTGCTATCTTCATTTTCCTATTTGGATTCGGTGCGTTAATCGGTAACTATTATTATGGAGAAACAAATATTCGATTCTTACACACAAGTAAAGTATGGTTGATGGTATATCGCATAAGCGTGGTAGCCATGATTCTATTCGGTTCCGTTGCAAAAGTCCAACTTGTATGGGATTTAGCGGATTTATTTATGGGCTTTATGGTTATCATAAACTTGATTGCTATTACATTACTAGGAAAAATAGCCTTTACTGCTTTAACGGATTACATGAAACAGAAAAAAGCTGGTAAAGATCCTATCTTTTATAAAGATTGTATTAAAAATCATGAAGGCATTGAATGTTGGGAGCTCTCCCCAGCTACTTCAACTTCAAAAAAGGAAAAAGCTATGTAAATAATACAAAAAGATGTTCAGATACAATTCGCGGTCTGAACATCTTTTTGTTGGTTCTGCTATAAAAAACATCTATTTTTAATCCTGCAATAGATTAGGTTGGTTTATTTGACGACCGGTTAAAAGCAACCGCCATCCAAGCAAGCTATGAATTAGCGAAAACGGAATAAAAATATAAAAGAAAAAAGACGTGTTCGGGTAACACGTCTTTTCGTATAGGCAGCTGCAATTAATATTCAAATAAATCACTTGATAGATATCTTTCCCCTGTATCACAGGCAATACAAACCACAACATCAGCCGGTGATAATCGTTTTGCAACTTCTAACGCCGCAAAACAAGCACCCCCTGATGATGGACCAACTAGAATACCTTCCTCTTTGGCCAATCTTCTGGTAATCTCATAAGCATCCTCATCTGTAATTTGATGAATCTCATCATATACTTCTTCATTAAGAATTTTCGGAATAAAACCAGGGCTTGTACCAACAAGCTTATGTTTACCTGGTTTCCCGCCTGATAATACTGGAGAACCCTTTGGTTCGACAACATGCACGGATAAACCTTGAAAATAGGCTTTTAGAGTTTCTCCTGTTCCCGTGATGGTTCCACCTGTTCCGGCTGTCGCAACGAAAGCTGAAAGTGGTTTACCGATTTCTTTTAGGCCTTCAATAATCTCTACAGCAGTAGTCTGTCTGTGGGCATCCGGGTTTGCATTATTTTCAAATTGCATCGGGATAAAGCTATTAGGGATATCATTTGCTAATTCCAAAGCCTTCCTAATTGCTCCTGGCATTTTTTCATCCCCAGGGGTTAGGATTACCTTTGCTCCATATGCCGCGAGTAAGCTGATCCGTTCCTTTGTCATCGTATCAGGCATCACAATAATTGCTTGATAACCCCTTGCAGCAGCATTCATCGCAATGCCAATCCCTGTATTGCCGCTCGTCGGTTCAATAATGGTGGAGCCTTTTTTCAAATGTCCACTTTTTTCTGCTTCGATAATCATATTATAGGCGGCCCGGTCCTTTACACTTTTGCTAGGATTAAAAAATTCCAGCTTTAAATAAACAGAGGCCCCATCTTTAGGTGCTAAGCGATTTAGTTTAACTAGCGGTGTATCTCCAATCAGTTCAGCGATATTATTAACTATTTTCATTGGGTTTCCCTTTCTAAACTAAATTTATTTCTCTTTTTATCATAAAGAAAATCATACTGATTGTAAAAAATATCGCCTAATAAACGGTTTGACAGTAGATACAATTGGGAGAAAATAGACTAAAATTATAAAAAGGACTGATATGAATATGAATCAACGACCACACTTTTTTTTCGCTGTGAGAATTCCTGAAGCAGCAAAACTAATCATGATGGATCATATCGAAAGATTAAAGGAAGATATCCCTTTTAGCCGTTGGGTTCATTATATGGACTTACATATTACTTTAGCTTTCTTAGGATCAGCAGAACCTGAAAAACTTAAAGCAGCAGAAAATTATGTGAAAGAGGCCCTACTTAACGAGGGGGCATTTACATTAAAAATAAACAAACTAGGCTTTTTCGGAAAGGAAGAATCACCGCGTGTCTTTTGGGCCGATACAGAAAGCAGCGAGGAGCTTTTCGATATTAGAAGAAAGGTATTTTCGGCATGTGAACAAGCGGGCTTTCAACTGGAAAAACGCGCTTTTAAGCCTCATATTACCTTAGCGAGAAAGTGGAAGGGACCAGTCGGGTTCCAAAAGGAGCTGTTAAATATTTGGTATCAATTGCAGCCGGAACCACTGGAATTTCAAGCTGAAGATGTTGTTGTTTATCAAACACATCTGGACCAAACACCAAAATATGAAGCCGTAACCATATTCCCATTGCAATCATAGAAATTTGAAGAAGGTGGGTTTTATGAAGCAAATTTATTTTATTATTAATCCCAAAGCTGGAAATGGATACTGCCTCGAGGTATGGAAAAAAGTTGAATCTAAGCTAGTGTCTGAACAGATTCACTTTTTAGCTTTTTTTAGCGAATTTCCTGGTCATGCTAAATGCCTTACCAAACAAATTGCGGAGAAAAATCAACAGGAAAAGGTGATTATTGCAGTAGGGGGAGACGGAACGATCCATGAAGTGCTAAACGGGCTTGCTAAGTACGATTATATAACACTAGGTTTTATTCCTGGTGGTTCAGGAAATGAGTTTTCAAGAGGCTTTCATATTCCAATCAATCCCGAAGAGGCTTTACTGGCTATTCTCTATCTTCGGAAGCGGACAGGAAGGCAAATCGATATCGGGAAGGTTTGCCTGACTGGAAGGGAAGAGGAGCACTATTTTATCAATAATATGGGTGCCGGATTTGATGCAATTATCTCTTATCAAGTTAATCAATCCCGAATAAAGGCATTGTTGAATAAATTATCATTAGGCAGGCTGGTTTATGTCTATTTTCTATTAAAAAATGTATTTACCTATAAAACTGCAAGAATTGATTTATCAATTGATGGGAAAAAGCATATATTTGAACAAACATGGTTTGTTACTGTTTCTAACCAGCCTTATTATGGCGGCGGGATGGAAATTGCCCCTGCTGCTGAACCTGATGATGGACTTCTCGATATTACAGTTGTCCATCAATTATCAAGACTAAAGCTATTACTCGTTTTTATTAGTGTTTTTTGGGGCAGGCACATCCATTTTAAAGAAGTGAAAACATATAAGGGGAAAAATATTACAATCCATTCAACAAAAACACAGTATGTTCATGCTGATGGGGAGCATATCGGATACACCCCACTTTCGATTCACCTTCAAGCGAAAGCCGTAGAGGTGTTATCTAGAAGTCGCGGGAAGGAAGAAGTTGATCTGAAGGAGAGGGATTCGAATGAATTCTGTTGACAGGAATTTTTTTGCTTACTTAGATGAAATGAACATCGTTACTATTCTTCTTCCCCATTCATATCATCACGGATTGTCATCTGCATTTTACATGGCAGCCGATGCAGTTAAGACGCCACTGGCCATTTTGGAGAAGACGGAGATTGAGGATCATTTTAAATATATTTGCCAGTTTGAAGGGGAAATTTCCTTTGGCAGGCCCTATTGGATTTTTGATGAGCATGGCGGGAAAACAGATTTACAAATAGGCGCTGTGATTCGAACAGATCGATTTGATGAAAAATTTTATTATGAAGGGAACGACCTCGGTGTCACCTTTCATGCCGAACAAACCTGTTTTAAACTATGGGCACCAACCGCCACAGGTGTCAAATTGAAATTACGTCCATCCGCTAATGATTATTCAGAATTCATAAAGATGAGGCGGGAAGATTTTGGCGTTTGGTCTGTCTGTCTTCACCGTGATTTGGAATTTTACCAATATAGCTTTTTGGTCCTCGTTAATCAAGAATGGCGTGAGGCAGTAGACCCGTATGTCAAGGCAGTAACAGCAAACGGGGAGCAGGGTGTCATTGTAAAGCTCGAGAAGACAGCTAGACCTAGACTCAAGTTTCCACCATTAGAAAACCCTGTGGATGCGATTATTTATGAAACACATATTAGGGATTTTACGATTGATGACAATGGCGGTGTCAAAAATAAGGGACTGTATTTAGGTGCTGGCGAATTGGAAACAAATGGTCCGGATGGTGAAGTGACTGGTCTATCATATGTCAAAGATTTAGGGATCACTCATATCGAATTTCTCCCGTTTAACGATTTTGCCGGTGTGGACGAATTAAACCCAGCTAAACAGTATAACTGGGGATATAATCCTCTTCACTTCAATACCCCTGAGGGAAGCTATGCAACCGATCCATCTAATCCTTATTCCCGAATCATTGAGTTGAAAAAATTAATCGATCAAATTCACAGTATTGGACTCGGTGTCATCATGGATGTAGTTTTTAATCATGTCTATATTCGTGAGCAATCCTCCTTTGAAAAAATAGTCCCAGGCTATTATTTTCGTCATAACGAAATTGGTTTGCCTTCAAACGGCACTGGTGTTGGAAATGATGTTGCTTCAGAGCGGAAAATGGTACGGAAATTTATCGTTGACTCGGTCCGTTATTGGCTTGAAGAATACCACATCGATGGATTTCGATTTGATTTAATGGGGATTTTGGACGTAACCACGATGAATGAGGTACGAAAGACTTGTGACAGCCTTTCAAATGGGATTTTAATTATTGGTGAAGGCTGGAACCTTAATACTCCTCTGCCGCCCGCTCAAAAGGCAACGATAGCCAATCAAGCAAAAATACCGGAAATTGGACAGTTTAATGATAAATTTAGAGACACTATCAAAGGAAGTACGTTTAATTTGTTTGATAAAGGCTTTGCCTTAGGGAATGAGCATTTGGTGGATGCCGCGATGGAGGTCATAACCGGCAGTATCGGTTTTACCAAAAAGAGTACTCGTCTCTTTAATAACCCTTCTCAATGCGTCAATTATGTAGAATGTCATGATAATCATACGCTCTGGGATAAACTTCAAGGCTGCTATTCTGAAGCGGATCCTGCGGTTCGACAAAAATACCATCGCCTTGCAACAGGAATTGTTTTATTATCACAGGGTATTCCGTTTCTTCATAGTGGACAGGAGTTTTTTCGCACAAAGCAAGGAGATGGAAATAGCTATCGTTCTCCAGATAGGATCAATCTGCTCAATTGGGATCGAAAAAGTAAATATAAAGACAATGTCGAATACATTAAGGGTCTTATTAGCATTCGCCAGAAGTTTTCATGTTTTCGGATGAGAACTACTGAGGAAATTCGTGCTCACATACAAGCGCTGTCATTTTCTGCTCCTGTTTTAGGATGTTTATATCAATTACCTATGGAGGAGGTCATTCTTGTTATTAATCCATCCTCCAAAGTTCAAAGGATTATCCTTCCTGAGGGGGAATGGGGAATATTAGCTAATCACAAGAATGCGGGAATTTCTGCCAAAGATTATATAAATTCGGAAGAACATTTTCTTGAACCCATTTCTCTAAATGTTTTGCTAAAAAAATAGTTTTTCAAGATTACTTGACGAAAAAAGGGCATAGGAATAAAATTTACTAAGATGGCTATTGTGTGCAATGGTTTCAATAGCTTTTTTTTTATTTATAAAAAAGAGCTATTGTTATAATTGTGGTTACTAAACCTTCCTACAGCACAGGTTTTACCTCGTATATTAAAGAGGAATAAGCCCATTAGAACGGCATAAATTGAAGGTGAGCAATTTTGGAACATTTACTAGGACAAGAGTGGGAAATTACCCCAGCTGGAGGCAAAACAGGAGAAGCCTTTTATGCAAAATATAAGGATCAAAGCCTTTTCTTAAAGCGGAATTCCTCTCCATTCCTTGCAGTACTATCAGCAGAAGGCATTGTCCCAAAGCTTGTATGGACAAAACGATTGGAAAACGGAGATGTAATAACAGCACAGCAATGGCTTCCTGGCCGGGAGTTAAAGCCCTCTGAAATGAACCAAGAGAGTGTTGCCAGATTGCTTAAGAAAATACATTGTTCTGAACCGATGCTTGGAATGTTGAGCCGGTTAGAAAGTTCACCGGTAAATCCTGAGCCTATTTTACAGTCAGTTGTGAATGAATTGGATGAACAAGTTCTTTCTTTACCTGAATCACAAAAGGCGATCAATTTTCTTAAAGTGGAAGCCTTAAACGTTTATTGTGATGAGAAAGTAGTTTGTCATGGTGATGTCAACCATAACAACTGGCTGCTTGCAGAAGACAACCAGTTGTATTTGATTGATTGGGATGGAGCGATGATTGCTGACCCTGCTATTGATTTAGGGTTATTGCTTTACTGGTACATACCAGAAGAAAACTGGGAGGACTGGTTAAAGCTTTACGATAAAGAGCTTACTGACCATCTGAAACTCAGAATGAAATGGTATGTAACCATTCAAACTCTGTCTTCCATTCAGTGGTATAAAGATAAGAATCGATTGGAAGAAATGACTAAATGGATTGATTTTTTGCAAGATATCCTCTAATCACGAAAATTGGTCGATATCATTGACCCATTGTGATAAATTTTCTTGATTAGATGAGATATGCTGATTTAAATCAGCGGATTGAGCACCATGCTGGCTGTATTGATATACTTCCTGCAAAATATTTTTGACATTCGAATCAATTTGGTTGTTAACCATTAGAGATTTTACTAACCGCTCTAGTTGCTCGCATTCGGAGACGGATCCGCAGCAATCTGTTTGGTGATTGTTTAAAATATCTTTTAGCAGTGTAACTTGGTCACTATGACTTAATGGCATAAAAGCACATCCTTTCAAGTGGAAATAGAAAAAGGAATTCACAGTTAGGTTGTGGATTCTTTTTCTGTTTATGCGCAAACCTTTTTTCCATTTAGTTTGACTTGCATCAAAAAGAACTGCATGGTATGTTTTGAAGGATAACGTTTTTTTAGGAGTGTAAAATGAGACTTAGACATAAACCTTGGGCAAAGGAAAAAATAGAGCAGCATCCGCAATATGTAGTAGCAAACCCAGAAAATTTCAAAGGTAAGTGGCATGAGGCTTTCGAAAAAGAACAGCCGCTCCATATCGAAGTCGGTACAGGTAAAGGTCAATTCATCACTGGAATGGCAAAGGCCAATCCGGATATTAACTATATCGGTATTGAGCTGTACGATAGTGTAATCGTTGCTGCTTTGGACCGCCTGATTGAAGCGGATTTACCCAATCTCAAGCTGTTAAACGTAAACGCCGCGGAGCTAGAAAAATATTTCACAAAAAATGACGTTGATCGGGTTTATTTGAATTTTTCCGATCCATGGCCAAAGTTCCGTCATGAAAAAAGAAGATTGACCTATAAGGATTTCTTGAAGCTTTATGAAAATATATTGGTCAATGGCGGGGAAATTCATTTTAAAACGGATAATCAAGGATTATTCGAGTATTCTCTAATGAGCTTTTCGGCTTATGGTTTATTATTGAAATATGTAAGCCTTGATTTTCATAAAAGTGGTTATGAAGGCAATATTATGACGGAATATGAGCAAAAATTTTCTGAACAAGGAAACCGGATTTACCGTTGTGAAGTTAAATATCAAAATGAAAGATAAAGACAGTTCTTTTATAGGGCTGTCTTTTTTTTAGGTAAGAAAGTATAAAAGTTTTTACCTAGTGAATTGTCCAGCTCCAGCG
>NZ_NUNF01000066.1 GCF_002585305.1 Bacillus sp. AFS037270
CTCGGTCGTCAATAGCCTCTCTTGGCTACCCTCGAGGCTCTTTTTTCTCTTGCTCGGTCGTCAATAGCCTTCATTGACTCCCTTGGGGCTCTTTCAAAAAGAGTTATTCATATTTACCGCCGGTTGTAATCGCATTTTCCGAAAAACCCACGACATGGTTCTTCTTTTCATAGAAATGGGTAGCGTTCTTTAGAACACCATCCCTTGTATAAAAAGGACTCATTTCATCTAGTGGAAGTTTTACTGTTTGCCCTGTACTAGAAGATTGATAGATGGCTGTAATGAGCTCAAGCGTTTTTCTGCCTTCATGTCCATCTACTAATACTTCCTTCTTCCCTTCTATGGCCGAGAGTACATCGTCAATTTGGGCGGTATGACCCTCATAATCTAGATTAGACAATTGCTCATAGGCCGCTTGCAGTTTTTCTTCTAATTCTTCATCCTTTTCCGGAAACCCATTTTCCTTCGATTTTGATGCACAAACCTTCCACGGGACAGAGACACGTGCATTTTTCCCTTGAAAAATTAGCTGCTGTTCTTCTCCGTGATGCACAACGGAGCTCGTAATTTGGGCCAAACTGCCATTAGAATAGCGGCAGATGGCCACTGACAAATCCTCCACCTCGGCGTTATCATGTGAGGTATTACTCGCAATCGCCGTTACATCAGCAGGCATCCCATTCATCCAATGGAAAATATCAATATGATGGACTGCATGATTTAATGTACAGCCGCCCCCTTCTTTTTCCCAGGTTCCCCGCCACCACAAATCATAATAACTATAGCCCCTCCACCAGAAGGAATCGACCTGCGTATGGACAATTGGACCCATCAGCTTTGTATCAAGAATCGACTTTAACTTCATCATTGGGTTGGTAAAGCGGTTTTGTGATACAACCGATAAAATCTTGCCGCTCATCCTTTGTGCTTGATTCATAGCATCACATTCTTCTAAAGAAGAGGCCATTGGTTTTTCGACAAGTACATGCTTTCCTGCATGTAAAAAGGCAATGGATAGTTCAGCATGTGTATAAGGAGGGGTACAAATAGATACCAAATCAATATCCGGGCGTTGCAACATCTCTTTATAATCGCTGTATATATCTACTTTTATATTGTGAGTCTGAGCGCTTTTTACTGCTTTTTCAGAATAGATATCACAAATGGCGACGATATTACATCTTCCTAAAAATTGTTGATAGGCTCTAATATGTGCTGATGCAATGGCACCTGTACCAATTATGGCTACGTTAATCATTTATCTACCAACCTTCCAAACTCATATTTTTGGGGATAAAACAATTCTTAGACACCTGAATAGGACATAAAGCCGCCATCCACTGGCACGCTTATGCCTGTGACGAATCCACTTGCATCCTTGTCAGCAAGCCATAGCAAAGTCCCAAGTAAATCTTCAGGTTTTCCTAGGCGCCTCATCGGTGTATGGGCTAAGATTTTATTGGTTCTTTCTGTATTCGTTCCATCTGGATTCGTTAACAAAGCGCGATTTTGTTCGGTTAAGAAAAACCCAGGTGCAATCGCATTTACCCGGATACCTGTCTCAGCAAAATGGACGGCAAGCCATTGTGTAAAATTTTCAATTGCCGCTTTTGCTGCACTGTACGCCGGAACCTTTGTCATTGGACTAGGAGCGCTCATCGAAGATATATTAATGATCGATCCTTGATTATGAATCATTTTTTTTGTGAAAATTTGAGTAGGAATTAACGTACCAATAAAGTTGAGGTTAAATACATAACCAAATCCTTCTGTGGTCATATCAAAAAAGGTCGTTAAATCTGATTTTTCAAGGTCACTTATCTCAAAGATTTCCTTTGTGGTAATCCCTTTTGGATGATTTCCACCTGCCCCATTAATTAATAGGTCACAGCTTCCATATTCAGAAGAGATGATCTCTTCAGCTCTTTTTACGCTTACAACATTTAATACATCACATTCGATGGCGAGGGCTTCCCCGCCAACACTTTTAATTTCGTCTGTTACTTTTAAAGCCTTTTCATAGGTGCGATTTAAAATCGCCACCTTCATTCCTTGCCGGGCTAACTCCTTCGCCATGCAGCCGCATAAAACTCCACCGCCGCCTGTAACTACTGCAACTTTTCCTTTTAAATTCTGGTTTAATGGAAGCATAAGTTTTGTGTCCTCCTTGTTGTTCTATTCTGTATAAACGCTTTCAAGTTTTTTACTTCTAAAACCATTAAAAGCTAGTAACCTTCCAAAACGCTTCCTTTGGCTGATGATTTTCATCGAACAAGAATGGCCAGTTTTTACGGCCTCTTACTGGAAAATCATTTAACCAAGTATAATCATCGGCAGCCCCCCAGAACGTTACGGCTGTAATTACCTCTCGATATTCTCTAAGTAATTCGAATACCTGTTGATATCTTTGGGTCTGCAGTTCATTAATTTCAGCTGTTGGTGCTGCAAGGTCTGTCCGCTTGTCTTCATGGTTGAAAACGGATATATCCAATTCTGTCAGCTGCAGCTTTAGTCCAAGTGATGCATATCGCTCAATGGCCGCACGAATGTCCTCTAGGCATGGGTTTGTTAAATTCCAGTGTGCCTGAAGACCGACTCCGTGAATAGGGACCCCTTTTTCAACCAATGATTTAACAAGCTGATAAATCTTTTCCCGCTTCTCTGGATTGGATTCATTATAATCATTGTAAAACAGCAGGGCATCGGGGTCAGCTGCATGTGCAAATTCAAAGGCCTTTTCTATGTAATCTTCGCCGATGATGTCTAGCCAATTAGTTTTTCTGTACAATTCAGGCCCTTCGTCAGTTACTGCTTCATTGACTACATCCCAACAGTAAATTTGTCCTTTATATCTCTGCATGACAGTGGTCATATGGTCCTTCATCCGTTGTAACAATTGATCCCTAGTTACCCTTTCTCCTTCAGAATTCATAAAAACCCATGCAGGCGTTTGATTGTGCCACACCAATGTATGACCGCGCATCTTCATCCCACGGCTTTGTGCAAACGCTGCCAATTTATCGGCTCTTTCAAATGTAAATTTGCCCTCTTCCGGTTGTAATAACTCAAATTTCATATCATTTTCTGCTGTAATACTATTAAAATGTTTTGCTAATAAATTCTGCTGAGTTTCTATTGTTCGAAGATTTACTGCTGCACCAATGTTAAAATAGCTTTCATAGACTTTCTGTAACGAAGGTAACTCAACACTTGTCTTTGCCATTATGGACCATCTCCCATTAACATTTGGATTTTGATAGTTTGTTTATACAGTCAACAAACTAACGATATGTTTATCATATAAAATTTATAACTCATTGACAATAAAAAAACAGGTTTTTTTCAAAAAACTCTGTTTTTTTATTACTATTTTGAAGTATCTTCGTTTTTAGTCTGAACCGGTACTAATAACCTCATTCCTGGCCCTCCCTTTTTGAAGAATAATAAAATCAACAAGGCCGATATTACCAATTTGGCGATATCGGCCTTGTTTGCAATTTCTTTATCCTACTTTTGCGTCGCTAATTTAACCCGATCTTGAACCACTTTATTCATCGTTTTTTCATATGATTTAATATCGAGCTCATTGAATTGTTTCTCATACTCATTCCATAAAGAATTAAATTGTGACGGTTTTGCTAATACCATTTTAGCCATATATTTCTTTTCCAGATCCGAGGCCTTCTGGTCGAAAATCTGGGCTGGAGAGCCTTGTTCAAGTTGTGCACTCCATGCCGGGAACCACGGGCGGTCTTCCGGTTTCGCAAACAGGTCTGAGAATACTTTTAAGCCGTATGCTTCCAATAATTTTTTATCACCCTCGGTGTAGGAAGCTTGCGCCACTTCCTGTTGTTGTGCCGGGATCCAAGCGTTACCATCCTTGTAAAGTCCACCACCGACAGGCCAATACCAAGTAAAGGTCGTAAAGCCAAACTTGTCATTAAATTTCGGATCTTGCGTTTTTGCAATTTCTTCCGGAGTACGATAGAATCTGCCTTTGTCGTTGACTTCATAAGTTTGTCCCTTAATTCCCCACTCAACCAGCTTTTGATTGTCTTCTTTACAAAGAGCGTCAAGATATTTAATAATCCGGACAGGATCTTTCGCACTGACGGTAATCCCGACACCGCGATTGTTGACAAATGTCGGAGGGTCGATATAGGCATCTCTTATGCTGGCATCAAAGGTAATTGGCAATGCCATGTAGCGCAAATCGTCATTGCCAGCCTGTGTCAGACTATTTAAAGCCTGGGCAGCCTGCCATTGATAATCAAAGAATCCCAGGACACGCCCTGAAGCAATCTTCGCAAGATATTCATCATAATTGGAAACGAATGCTTCTTTATCAAATACTCCTTTAGCATTAAGATCATTTAATTTTTGCAGATAGGTTTTCATCCAATCCTTGTTTGCATAAACAGAGGCTTTCTGTGTCTTGGCATCGACAATAGTATTGGCGCCATCATTTCCATAACCGGCTGCGTGCCTTGCACCATCACGGATTGTAAATCTCCAATCATAGTTTAAGGATGTATAGCCGATCGTAGGAGAACCATTCGTCTGTGGATGTTTTTTCTGGAAGTCTTCTATTAATTTGAAATATTCATCAATTGTCTTTACTTTTGGATAGCCTGCTTCCTTCAGGACATCACGCCGGATCCAAAATGCACTTTGCTGAATATCCGGGTATGCTGCATATCCCTGGTTCGCGCCAAATGGAATAAAATAAATTTTCCCATCCTTTGGATCTTTCATTTGATTTAAGTAAGGACCGTATAATTTTTTAAGATTTGGGGCATGTTTATTGATCAGATCAGTTAGATCAATAAAACCTCCTGCTTGTACCACTTTATCGATTCCCTGGTCGGGAACAAGAAGGTCTGGATATTTTCCGCTGGCAATCATGGTTCCTATCTTTGTATTCACGTCACCCACAATGTGTTCTACCTTGAAGTTAACACCTGTTTGTTTCTCAAGCTCTTTTCCAATGGTTGTTTCGTTGGTATTCAAGTCTTTCCCTGCGGCACCGGCATTAAAATAAGTAAAGGTTACAGGTGATTTGTCATTCTTGCTGGAACTTGTACTTGCACTTTGATCTTTAGTACATCCTGCTGCAGTCAATAACATCGTAGCCATTATTGGCACAATCAAAAGCTTCCTCTTATTCATTTGCTATCCCCCTTGCAATTTGTAAACACTTTCATTATAAAATGTAAGGGTTTTCAAAAATACCTTAAAAACTTTATTTTTAACTTTGAAAAGTATAGTTGTTTAAAATTTCTGATATTTTTTTGTTTGATGGGGATTTTTTTGATCCCAAGTGTACCGTCAAAATTTACAATAAAACGTCTAAGGTTTTATCCAATATAAAATAAAATAAAATAAAAAAACCTGAAGACCAGATTCATGTTCTTCAGGTTTTTCACTTATTTAAACGCTATTTCTATTGCTAATACAGATTTTGCCGGCAATACCATGGAAATCCAATTCCCCTGGACTTTAATATCATTAAAATTACAAGGTTTAATTTGGTCCGGTTGTTCAAATGTGTTACAGGCATTCATCGTTGGAGCTGTCAGAATCCGAGCATTAACACTTGAAATTGCATTTTCTCCCTTTAAGTTGCAAGTGATTTCTTCGTTATGATTTGGATCAAGATTACATAATGTAATATGAACTTTTCCTTCCTGATCACGCGAAGCAGAAGCGTTAACAACAGGAATACTGCCATCACTAAACAGGTAATCTCTTGTATTTAAATCAAGAGGAATTAGGGTCGAATCTTGGTGATCTTTATACATATCAAATACATAATAGGTCGGAGTTAAGAGCATATCGGGACCATCAGTCAGAATTAAAGCCTGCAGAACATTAATTAACTGTGCTATATTGGCCATTTTAACCCGATCGCAATGATTGTTAAAAATATTAAGTGTAACCCCGGCTATTAAAGCATCACGCAAGGTATTTTGTTGAAATAAAAATCTTGGATGTGTCCCTTGCTCGGGTTCATACCATGATCCCCACTCATCGACTACAAGTGCGACTTTTTTATCCGGATCATATTGATCCATCACATTAGAGTGATTGGTATTGAGTTCATCCATATAAAGCGTTCTTTGCATGTACTCAAACCACAAGCTTTCATCAAATTTCGTTGCACTTGTATAATTTAGACGATTTCTTACATAGTAATGAAGACTAAGTCCCCACATTTGAGGACGATAGTACTCCCAAACGGAATTGATTGGTTTATCATGTGTGGAATTTTTCAGTTGCTGTGTCTCCTTTGTACATTCACGCATGATTACTTCTGTCCAATGGTAGTCTGCTTCGCTGGGACCACCGGCAATTTTAAGGATATTGTTCCCGGAGTAATTATTCACATAGGTCTGGTATTGTCTGTACTTTTCGGCATATGTTTCTGCTTTCATATGACCACCGCAGCCCCAGTTTTCGTTACCTATTCCAAAAAACTTAACCTTCCAAGGTTCAACCTTCCCATTTTTCTTTCTTAAATTGGCCATTGGGGATTGACCATCAAAGGTCATATATTCAACCCATTGCTGCATTTCTTGTACAGTACCGCTTCCGACATTACCACAAATATATGGCTCAGTCTCAAGCTGTTCACACAAATCCATAAATTCATGTGTACCAAAATGATTATTTTCTACCACATGCCCCCAGTCTGTGTTAACCATATAAGGTCGGTCTTTACGTGGTCCAATCCCATCTTTCCAATGGTAATTATCAGCAAAGCATCCCCCAGGCCAACGCAGATTAGGGATTTTGATTGCTTTTAAGGCTTCCACTATATCATTTCGTATTCCACGAGTATTAGGAATTGGGGAATCGTCGCCAACCCAAAGTCCATTATAAATACAGCGACCAAGATGCTCAGCAAAATGACCATAAATATGTTTACTTATTACGTCCTTACCTTTGCTTAAATCCAAATTAATAAATGATGTCATCTTTATTCCCATTCCTTTCGCTTCGCTCAAGGGGCACAAAGCGTAGAAAATAATATTTTGTGCCCTGAGCTATGTTCAGTATGTTTATTTTTATACTGTCTACACAAGAGGAATCATTCAGAGAAGCTTGCAGTTGAATAAAGGCTTTGGGATACCCTAATTAGCAGTTTACGTGAAGGGTGCCAATCTCCTGATCCTTGATGAACAGTTTCCCGTCAATCAGGGCAGAGTTGGTAAAAGGCGTTGGCCCGATACTGAAACAGTGTATCCCGTTAATGGTCAGGTTCTTGCAATTGTTAATTAAGGTTGCGTTGGGATGCTGAATGTCGATGGCCTGTACTCTGTATTGGAACAGATTGGCGATTTCGAGATCCCAACAATTCTCGATTTGGAGCGAAGAAGCATATTCGCTTCCAAGGTTCTCTTCCGTCTGCAGCGCAACAATCTTCCAGTTGGAAACGTTCTCCAACACCACCTCAACATCAAGATGGTGCTCAACGGAAATCATCCAAATCTGGCCTGGAGCGGAAGTGTTGCTGATATGGAAGCCATCCTTGGTCCAAACGTCAGGCATCCAAATGTTCTTGAACACACCCGCACCCTCGTCGTGGATATAAACACCGTAATAACGGCCGCGGCCTTTCTTGGTGCTGCCATGACCGCCAAAGTCAAAGAGGCAGTCTTCCATGATGGAGGATGGATCGCCCAGCCATTCTACCTGAATGACACCTTTGTTCTTGCCGCCATCGAAGCAGATGCCGGAAATATGGTTCAATCCTCCCTTTGGAATTTTGAACATGGCGGCAGGAGCTCGATCGTTGTCATATCCCGTGGAATGATCCTTCAGTTTTAGTCTGGTCTTCGAACATTGAAGACCGAGAATGGCGGTATCCTGCTTCAGTTCAAGCCCTCGGGTGATCAAATATTCACCCTGTGGCAGATAGATTGCCTGCTGTCGAGCAATAGCGTTCTCAAACACCTCGGTATCATCGGTCACACCATCCCCCTTTGCCCCCAGATCCTTGATGTTGACCCAATCCGAGAATGGAGGCATTGGTACATAGTCAGGACTGGATGCATCAGGAAGGCTTTCTTCCGGCTCAACATGATACCGCAAATCAAAGCGGCGGTTGATGTCCTGATTTTCCACATCGATACGTAAGCCCATGTCGATGTTTACGCTGTAGCATTCCGTATTCGGTTCGATGTGGGGCACCCCTATGTGGTGGTTATACTGATAGCCGAAGGATTCAAAGAACCTCGGCACATTTTTGCAATGAATTTCGCTTCCGTGCAGCCAGTTCTGCGGATATCGCACCATGTTCATACTGATGCCGGCTTCTGTCAAATTCTCAAGGCGGCAATCCTGCATATATAACCTCTCAAATTCTTCAATATAGTGGTTGTCCCGCTCCTTGTTGGGTACGTACAAACCGTAAGGGGCATTGGAGAGTGTGTTTCGCAGCATGGTCATGCCGGCACGATAAGTCGAGATGCATGCCTTGGACTGACCGGAGAAAACACAGTCACCTAGATAGAAAGGCCAATAAGGTACGGTTTCACCGGTGAGAATGCCGAACTGCCCTCCAAAGAATCGACAGCGTTCCATTTCGTTACCGACCATCTCTACAGCTGCACGATTGTCTTCCATGTAGAAGTCGACATCTTCTATGGAGCAAAGCTGCGCCACACGGAAACGGCAAGCGACCAATCCGGGGTTACCCTTGCCCAGTTTGAAGTCTATGTTCCGGATGCCGCTGTAAAAAGTGGTATTCTGTGCATCCCGCAGCTCTTCGCCGGGGTCCGGCTTATTCACACGGAAATGAAAGATGTATGTGGAATCCGGTCCCTGAAAACCCGGAGTGTTTTCCGCCACAGTGAATACCGGACGTTCGGCTCCAAAACCGATGAGGCGGATGCCCCGCCACAAATTCACCGTTCCCTCGAAACGATAGGTGCCTTCCGGGATAAAGATAATTCCGTTTTCTACCTCCGCTTCCAGCTTGTCGATCACCGCCTGCATTGCGGCTGTATTATCACCTTTACCGCTTGAATCAGCACCGAACTCCTCCGCCGAAAACACATGGGCCTTCGGATCATCCGGTTGAACAGGAAAAATTGATTCGCCATATTCCAAAATTATTCATCCTTTCTTTGCATGTTTGCTTACTTTTAAAAAGTACTCAAATAAAAAAGGACATTTAGTCCTTTTTTTACCCTTTTCACTGGGATCGCATTTAGGAGTTTTATAGGATCAGCCTTTAACCCCGCCAAGTGTTAAACCTTTAACAAAATATTTTTGCAGGAATGGATAAACCATAATAATAGGCAAACTCGCAATAATCGTCATCGTTGCCCGAATGGAAGTAGGCGTTACCATGTTTGCTTGTGCAGTTGTATTCGCCATGGCATCAGACGCTGTTTTCCCCGACATCGAGGCATTCGAATTTTGCAGAATTTTCATCAGCTCGTATTGTAACGTACTTAAATTTGAATTTGATGAGTTGTATAAGAAAACATCGAACCAGGAGTTCCATTGACCAACGGCCACAAACAGTGAAACCGTCGCCAATACCGGCAGCGACAACGGAAGAACAATTTTGATAAAAGTAGTAAAATCTCCTGCTCCGTCGATTTTTGCTGATTCAAATAAACTATCAGGAATTCCTTCAATAAAAGAGCGAATAACGATGAGATTAAATACTCCAATAATTCCTGGAACAATATATACCCAAAAGCTATCCAATAAACCCAGGTCTTTGATGAGCAAGTAATTCGGAATCAAACCGCCGTTAATATACATCGTGATAACGAAGGCGATAGTTACGAATTTTCGCAGGACATAATCTTTTCGGCTGATTGTATAAGCGACCATTGCCGTACAAAGGACGGAAATCAGTGTTCCGATTACCGTTCTTAAAACTGAAATAAAGAAGGCATGAAAAATACTGGCCTCGCCAAATACATACTTATAATTTGCCCAGGTAAATATTCTTGGCCATAAAAAGATTCCTCCCTTTAGGGAATCAGTGGCTTCATTCAAAGATACAGCCACCTGGTTTAAAAACGGATATAGCATAACTACGCAAAGAAAAATCATAAATGTATAGTTGAAAATATCAAAAAGATAATCGCCTACTCCGCTATGATTTTTTGTTGCTTTAAAAAACTTCCTTTGTTTCATATGTCTCCCTCCTAAAACAGCCTTGGCTGATCAAACTTTTTAGCGATATGGTTAGCAGTAAACAGGAAGATGAAACTAACGACTGTCTTAAAAATACCGGCTGCTGTGGCAAGCGAAAAATTACCCATTGAAATCCCGTATTTTAATACATATATATCGAGGTTTTCCGAGTAGTCAAGGTTCATTGGATTCCCTAGTAAATATTGGGCCTCAAAGCCAGATTCCAAAATATATCCTAAATTCATGATCAGCAATATAATGATGGTTGGTTTTAAAGACGGAAGTGTAATATACCTGATCCTCTGCAGCCTGGTTGCACCGTCAATATCCGCTGCTTCGTATTGTTCTGGATCAATCATCGTAATGGCGGCCAAATAGATGATCGTATTCCAGCCGACATTTTTCCAAACATCGGAAACTCCGTTAATTCCCCAAAACCAAGTTTCCTTTCCAAGCCATAGTATAGGCTGATGAATGATGCCCAGTTTCATTAATACAATATTGACAATTCCCGTATCTGTGGAAAGAGAATAAGAAATGATGCTTGCCGCCACCACCCATGAAAGAAAGTGAGGCATATAGCTGATGGTTTGAACGATTTTCTTAAATTTGCTATGTCTGATTTCATTTAAAAGTAGGGCAAGACCAATTGCGGTGACAAACCCCAATACAAGATTAATAACACTCATGCCCAGCGTATTGCGAAGCACCCGGTAAAAGTTTGCGTCATCGAATAAAAACTTGAAATGTTTTAATCCACTCCATGTTTGATCAAACATGCCTAATGCCGGTTTATAATCCTGAAAAGCAATGCTCCAGCCCCATAAAGGGACGTACTTAAAAATAAACAACCAAATCAGGAATGGAATACTCATGGCCATAAGTGCCTTTTGGGTCTTCAATTTTTTGAGAAATAGCCCCTTTTTCTTATTAGACTGAATGGAAACTGGAGATTGAATCAACTCATCAGCAACTTTCGTTTCTGCCTGCATTACTAGCCCTCCCTTTAAGAAAAGTACTAAGTCCCTTTTCCTTCAAATGTTATAAAGCTTCCCTTGATAAGTGTCTACTAAAATGGTCAAGGCCGATATAGTCAATTTGGCAAATATCGGCCTTGATTGGATTCTCTTTACCTACTTTTGCTCAGCTAATTTAACCCGGTCTTGAACTACTTTATTCATTATTTTTTCATATGGTTTAGAATCTAGGGCATTGTATTGTTTCTCAAACTCACTCCAGAGAGAATTATATTGAGATGGCTTAGCTAATACTAATTTAGCAAAATATTTCTTTTGCAAATCCTGGCTTCTTTGGTCGTAAATTTGCGCTGGAGATCCTTGTTCAAGCTGTGCGCTCCATGCTGGGTACCACGGACGGTTTTCCGGTTTCACAAACAGGTCGGAAAACACTTTTATGCCGTATGCGGATAATAATTTCTTATCCCCTTCGGTGTAAGAAGCTTGCGCCACTTCCGGTTGTTTCGCTGGGCCCCAGGCGTTACCATCGCTATACAGACCATCACCGACAGGCCAGTACCAATCAAAGGTCGTAAAGCCAAACTCGTCATTAAATTTCTGATCTTGTGTTTTTGCAATTTCTTCCGGAGTACGATAGAATCTGCCTTTGTCGTTGACTTCATAAGTTTGTCCTTTAATTCCCCACATAACTAACTTCTGATTTTCCTCTTTACAAAGTGCATCTAAATATTTAATGATTCGAACAGGATCTTTTGCACTAACAGTAATACCAATACCGCGGTTGTTTACAAAAGCTGGCGGATCGACATAGGCATCTCTTATGCTAGAATCAAAGGTAATTGGCAATGCCATGTAACGTAAATCATCATTGCCGGCTTTTGCCAAACTATTTAAGGACTGGGAAACTTCCCATTGATAATCAAAGAATCCCAAGACACGTCCCGAAGCAATTTTCGCAAGATATTCGTCATAATTGGAAACAAATGATTCTTTATCAAATACTCCTTTAGCATTAAGGTCATTTAATTTTCCAAGATAATTTTTCATCCAATCCTTGTTTGCAAAAACAGAGGCTTTTTGTGTCTTCGTATCGACAATAACGCCGCCATCATTCCCATAACCGGCAGCATGCCTTGCACCATCACCTACGGTAAATCTCCAATCGTAGTTTAGTGATGTATAGCCGATCGTAGGAGCACCATTCGTCTGTGGATGTTTTTTCTGGAAGTCTTCTATTAATTTGAAATATTCATCGACTGTCTTCACTTTTGGATAGCCCGCTTCTTTCAAAACATCGCGACGGACCCAAAATGCGCTTTGTTGAATATCCGGGTATGGTGCATATCCTTGGCTGGCGCCAAATGGGATAAAATAAATTTTCCCATCCTTCTGATCTTTCATTTGATTCATGTAAGGGCCATATAATTTTTTAAGATTCGGGGCATATTTATTGATCAGGTCAGTTAGATCAATAAATCCTCCTGCTTGTACCACTTTATCGATCCCTTGATCGGGAACAAGAAGGTCTGGATATTTTCCGCTGGCAATCATGGTTCCTATCTTTGTATTAACGTCACCCACAATGTGCTCGACCTTAAAGTTTACACCGGTTTGTTTTTCAAGTTCTTTACCAATGGTGGTTTCATCGGTATTCAAGTCTTTTCCTGCGGCACCGGCATTAAAATAAGTAAAGGTTACAGGTGATTTGTCATTCTTACTGGAACTTGTACTTGCACTTTGATCTTTTGTACATCCTGCAGCAGTAAATAACATCGCAGCCATTAATGGTACGGCCAAAAACTTCTTGTTAATCATTTGCTACCCCCCGTTTCTTTTTAATTACATGTTTATTATAAAATGTAAGGGCTTTCTTCAAGTACCTAAAAACTATAGTTGTTACTTAGTAAAGTATAGTTTGTTTTGTGAAATTTCTATTTTTTTGTCTTTTATACTGGTTTTATAGGGGATTTTCATCGTAACAATGGTTCCTTTTTCTTTCTCACTATCCACATAAAAGTCAAATTGGTCCGCGTAGTACAGCTTCAAACGATAAAACACATTCTTTATACCCACACTTTTTCCCATTTCGTCTTCATTTTCTAAGGAGTAGAGTATTTGTTCCTTTTTATCTTCAGGCATTCCTACACCATTATCCATGACGATACAAGTTAATATATCTTGATTAACTGTGACTTTTACACTAATTTTCCCATTTCCCTTTAACGGCTCTATTCCATGAATACTAGCATTCTCAACAAATGGCTGGAGAGCCATATTGGGAATCATGCATTGTTCTGCAGCCTCATCTATATCAATTTCATATTCTAGCTTTTCACCAAATCGGTATTTTTGGATTTCAAGAAAACTTACGACTAGGTTTGCTTCCGATCGGACCGTTACCATGTCTTTTCCCCAAGTAATGGAGTTACGAAAGATTTTGGCCATATTATGGATAATATTAGCGGTCTCTATCTCCTCTTTCATTAAACTTCTCATTCTAATGGTTTCAAGCGCATTGAATAAAAAGTGCGGATTAATTTGACTTTGGAGAGCGCTAAGCTGAGCACGATTTCGTTTAATCTCCATCTCTTGCTTTTGGATATTAGCCATAAATACATCTTGAATCAATTCCTCAATTTTCCTTACCATACGATTAAACTCACTAGTTAAGATTCCTATTTCATCCGTGTATTCCGGATCGGGAATCTTTTCAAAATTCTGATCACCCATTTTTTTAACATGTCTAAATATTCGCTTTAATCTTCTTAAAAAGGATCGATTAATTAATATAATGATAATAGTAGGAATAATGATATTGATAAAAGCCAAATAGAGAATAAAGCGTCCTGATTTGTTAACTGTATTAAGCATCGCTTTTTCCGAGACAGTCCCGACGACTTTCCAGTTTTGAAGGTAGGCTTGGTCCAAACCGGTCGAATCTAAGATTACAGTCTTATTTGTCTTTGAAATCTGACTAAATGGAATTAGCTTTTTTTTCAATGTTAAATCCTTTTTAGTTGAATACTCAATTTCCCCCTTATCATTGAGAAGGAATACATCTCCTTTAAAGGTAACATTATTGAATATTTTTTCGATGGTTGAGGGATTAATTTCGATTCTTACAATCTTTTGTTTATTATTAAAGTTAAAGTAATCAAGCTTTCTTATGATACTGAACGTTGATGTTTGATTATCAATCATTGAATTCAATACGATAGGAGACGTATTATTCGTTTCTATTAATTGTTTATACCAAGCCAATTTTTTGATTTGCTCTGTTAATGGATAGACACCGCCCGAATATATAATCGTAGGGTTATCCGTATAAAATCGTATCGAATTGATTGAAGGATTAATAGGGCTTGATTGGTTAAAGGTTCGTAAATAAGTGTCATAATCATCCACATAATCCACATCTGACGGATAATCTCTCTCCAGGAATAAATTAATATTGGTATTGGTATAAAGAGAGGAAGATATCCCGACGGCATCGTCGATAATCTTCCCAAAATCATTACTTATTTGGTTCAATGCCAGCTGCGAGTCGTGCATTTGCTGCTGTTTTACATTGTTTATCGTAACCGTGTAAAAAATAATATTGGTTAAAACAATCGGAATAAGGACTGAAAAAATATACATAATCAATAATTTTTTACTTAAACGCAAATTATGAAAACTAAATTTTGCTTTTTTCATGGTGATCACACTTTTCTTTTCTCCAGGAGTTTATTCCGATATTCAGAGGGAGTTATTTTTTCAAACTTCCCAAACATCGTCACAAAATAGTCAGTATTATTAAAACCTACTCTTTCTGCAATTTCATATATCTTCAGTTCCGATTGCCGCAGCAGTTTTTTCGCCTCATTAATTCTTACTTGCAATAAATAATCTTTAAAATAGATCCCATAGGTTTTCTTAAATAACTGTCCTAAATAGACAGGATTCATATAAAACTTTGCTGCGATAGATTTCAAACTTATATTCTGCCGATAGTTTGAGTCTACAAATTGTTTAATTTTATGAGCTTCACCATCTGCAGATTGTTTACGAAGGATCGTGATCATCTCTTTACTTTCGAGCACAAATTCAAGAAATTGTTTCCTTAATTGCGGCAAGGTTAAATTATAGTTTTGCAGTTGAAGCATGGTCTGGAAGTTTTTTAAATTCGATACTTCCCCTTCCATATTTTTAATAATTTTTAAAATTGCGTGTACAAATCGATTGATGGATGCTTTCACTGCTACTCGGGCCATTTTTTTCGAGGCAAACTGTAGGAAAATTTTATCTATTGTTTCCATAATGTCCATGGTTGTATTTTCTTCTATTTGCTCCATTAATAGATGATAATAGGAATCCTCGATTTCTGTATAGGTAATCGATTTATTGTTTTCTATCTCTTTTGAAAGAATAATATTTTTATCTTCATACACATACTTATACTCGCGTGCATTTTTTGCTGCTTCAAAGGAATCTTTTAACAAATATAATTTAGGAACAGCAGGACCAATATAAAAGGTAACCTCTTGAGTCATATTACTTGTAAGTAGTCCATTAATCCACTTCACAAAATGACTGATTTGCATTTGGAAACGATGCAGATAGGTGGAAGGAATTAATAATCCATAACTCCCTTGTTCTAACTCTTGAATAAATACCCCCACATGTGGATCACAAATATCGCGAATGATATTAGTGATTTTTTCCTTCACTTGATTTTCAGGGGCCGTTTCACTAAGTGGTACGGGAAGTCCATTGATTTCCAAAATCAAATAAAAATATTCAGCGGCATTACTTAAGGATAGTTCTTTTGAAAAGTTGTATGCATCCTCTTCATTCACTTTTCCATAAATGAGATTTTCAAGTAAGACGGCTTTCTTTATTTCGATGTTCCTATAAAACTCGACCTTTTCTTCTGTTATGGTTTTAGAAAGTGATTGTAAGGTCTCTTCTATTTCTTCTTGGTCAATTGGCTTCAGGATGAAATCATGCACACCATAACGAACCGCTTGTTGGGCGTACTTAAAATCACTATATCCGCTAATAATAATGAATTTAGGTTGATACCCCTCTTTTTCCATCACATGTTTAATTAACTCTAATCCATCTAAAACAGGCATTCGGATATCAGTTATGACGAGTTCAGGATTTACTTCATCAATAAGTGCTAATGCATCTTCACCATTCGCTGTCTCTCCAGCAACCTCAAATCCACATGCTTTCCAATCTATTAAACTTCTTAATCCTTTCCGGAAAAAATTTTCATCATCAACTAAAATCACTTTGTGCATGTCTATTCAACTCCAATTAGATGAAATTAGCGAATGGGCGCTTTAATAGATCACCTAAATCTAAAGCGCTTACATATAAAAAAAAGACACATATCATACTGATATTTTTTACTAATCTTTTTAGAGTACTTCAATGGTGAAAGACTAAAAAATAAAGTTCGTTAATAACCTTATTTATACTCATTTTATCACGGAACATAGTTTAGTGGTTAAACTATCTGATTTTTTTTTGAAATTACTCTTTATTTAATAAAAACTATTAAGCCCCTTAAGTTCAATAGCTTGAGGGGCTTCATTGGATTGTCAGTATTTAAAATGTAGGGCCAATCCGCCATATACCAAAATCATGATGTTTTAAGATTTCTGCTTTTGTTAATTTCCCAGAACAAACATCCAAGATTCCTCTAAAAATTCTTTCCCAACGTTATCAATTGATTCTTTTCCTTCGATAATCGTTCCTGCATTTAAATCAATGTTTTCACCCATTTTCTCAAATTGTACTTATTTTGATAACTGGAGCAATAGGTGACCCGGTTGGAGTTCCGCGGCCTGTCGTAAATAATACGATTTGTGCTCCTCCAGCAGTCATCCCTGTAAGTTGTTCAATATCATGACCCGGTGTATCCATCCAAACCAGTCCCTTTTTTATAGGCTTCTCAGCATAAGCAATGATTTCTTGAAGCGAACTTGTTCCAGCTTTATTTGCAGCTCCAAAATAAAAGAATACCCTTCGCTTAAATAAATACGAAGAGCATTCTTTAGTCTATTTTCAACTTACTTAGGCATCCAAATCTTATAATTTCCGCTAAGCGCTAGTATGCTAAAAAAATAAAGACAGTTATCGTAATATCGTCTTACACCCGTTCGAACAGGTGTATTCCAGAATCGTTCCACCCATTTTAAACGGTCTGGACCATCGGCTGCCAGGGATGCCATCGCATTAGTTGCAAGCAAGCCGACCGGATGGAGCGATTTTTCCTCCAATGGTTCCCCAGCAATCGTATAACGTCGATAATCTTCTAAGTCCTTATCAGCAAAGAAGGCTTGGATTTTATTCGCCTCTTCCGTTTCCCATTCATCCCCTCTAAACCACTCATAGTCAAGGCCAATATTAGCTGCAACCCGATAGGCATCACTGAAAAAATGACCATAACCTCTTTCATTATTTGGAGTGCCATCATAGTAGGCGTACTCTGGGCTTAAGCCTGTTTCAGGATGACAGGAAATTTTTAAATACTCCCTGCTCGCCTTACTTGCTTCCTTCCAAAATGAACGGTCCTCCTCATAAGCCCACAACGCAAATAATTGATAAAAATGTGGTAAATGATAGGATGGGTCTGAAAACTCACAATTAGGGATAAATTTAATTAACTTATTATCTCTATTCCACATTGGGAAACCGATACCGTCTTCCCCTTTATGAAGGCAGGTCCGAAGAATGTCTTTTGCTTGAACGCTATAGTTAAAAGGAGCTGGACCATCTCCCCAACGGTGAGAGGCAAAGAATAAGGCCATCGCAAAAAACTCTTCCCCATCCGGTGCTGGACCGTAAGCATTTTTCGTACCATCAGGCTGACAAGACCAGGCAAAGTAACCCGCGTTTTCTCCCGTCGTCATAAACATGTATTTAAAAGTCCATTTCCAAAGGTGGTCAAAAACATCCTTATTATCCATTTGTACTGCCATCATCATTCCATAGGACATGCCCTCGGTCCGTATATCGAGGTTCCCAGTATCGAGCATGTAGCCTAAATCATCTCCGACTGGATAATAGATTCTCGTATCTTCATCCCCATTAAAGAGCTGTTCCCAATTGTCCTTAATTCTCCTATTAATTTCCTCATCTGTTTTGCCGATTTCTTTGAAGAGATTACGATATTCCCCAGTGTAAAAAGAGCCTTCCTGCTTTTCAACTAACTTTGTCATATGTTCCCTCCACATCATTCATCCAATACTTATCTTCTAAATTCTTTTAATTGGTCATTCAGTGTTTTGGTTTGTGTATAAACTTGTTGGTAAATTGCAAATAGTTTTTGATAAGCTTCTACATTTTCCTTAATTGGATAATAGGTTTTTGATGTTTGAATAAAGCTTTGGGCACACTCTTTAAGTGACGTAAACCAGCCGCAGCCATATGCCGCTAACATCGCTGCGCCCATTCCAGGACCTTGTTCGCTTGTTAGCTTTTCAATTTTAGCATTGAAAATATCTGCCTGCATTTGCAGCCATGTTTCGTTTTTAGCTCCGCCCCCGATGGAAATAATGGAGTCAATGGTTTTCCCACTGTTTCTAAAAATCTCGATCGACTCATTTAAAGAGAACGTAATTCCTTCAAGGACTGCACGGGCAAAATGCTTGCGCTCATGGCCTGCATCGATGCCAATAAAGCTACCGCGGATATTAGAATCAGCATGTGGTGTTCTTTCTCCAACGATATATGGAGTGAATAATAGTCCGTCACTGCCTGCAGGTACTCCATCGACGCCTTCTAAAAACTCTTCAAATGCTTCTTCTTTGGCAAAAGTGTCCTTAAACCAACTCAAGCTATATCCGGCAGCAAGAGTCACACCCATCGTGTAATAAGTGTTTTCCTCACCGTGGTTAAAATAATGAACTTTTCCTTCAAAATCGAGATCGTTTCTTTCTTCATAAGAAAGGACAACACCAGATGTACCAATACTGCAAAGTGTTTTACCTTCTGATAAAATCCCTGAACCAATCGCACCGCAAGCATTATCTGCCCCTCCGGCAAAGACTTGAGTTGCTTCAGACAATCCAGTTGCCTGTGCAAATTCAGCGGTTACCGTGCCAACACAAGCATGAGACTCTACTAGTGGCGGGCAAAGTTCAGGAGCAATTCCAAATAGATGTAAAATTTCTGGACTCCATTCCCGTTTACTTACATTTAACATCAATGTTCCCGCTGCATCCGAATACTCCATATGAATATTGCCTGTAATACGGTAACGTAAATAATCTTTCGGAAGCATGAATACGCTTGCACGATTAAAAGTTTCAGGCTCATTTTCTTTTACCCAGAGAATTTTTGGTAAAGTGAATCCTTCTAATGCCGGATTCTTTGTAATATCTAGCAGGTTCTCCTGACCCACGACATCATAGATTTCCTGACATTGCTTTGTTGTTCTCGTGTCATTCCATAGAATGGCATTTCGCAGGACGTTGTTTGCTTCATCTAGTAAAACTAATCCATGCATCTGCCCTGAAAAACTAATCCCCTCAATGTCCTTTACATCGCCTTGGAACGCATGGATCAGTTCGTTGAGGCCTTCTGTAGTCTTTGCAACCCATTCTTCTGGGTTTTGCTCACTGTAACCAGATTTTTCGATAATTAACAGATAGGATTTCGAAACCTCCTGGCATACTTCACCATTTTGATTGACAAGTAGAATTTTGACAGCACTCGTCCCGAGGTCTACACCAATAACGTATTTCATCTAGGAATCATCCTTTTCTATAAAAATGTGCTGGACAAGTAACTTCCAGCACATTTTCCATTTTATTTTGTTAGGTTCATTGTTGTTTTTTATCGAACTGTAACACCTGAAAGTGTTTCTAATAGATATTGGTTAAGGGTAGCTCTTAAAAGTTCTGTTCTGCCTGATGTATTTTTAATTTCTGTTAATCCAAGTGCATACTCTTCTAATTCACGGAAATTCGTTCTTCCTTCAACGATGTCTAAACCAATGCCTTTTGTAAAGCTGCTGTAACGGTCGTCAATGAAGTTTTCGAATACACGGTCTTCTAGTAACTTGTTTGCTACTTTTAAGCCGATTGCAAAAGCATCCATTCCAGCGATATGAGCGTGGAATAAATCTTCTGGATCGAAAGAGCCTCTGCGTACTTTTGCATCGAAGTTTGTACCACCTTTTCCTAGGCCGCCATTTAGAAGAATTTCGTACATTGCTAATGTTGTAGAATATAAGTCAGTTGGGAATTCATCAGTATCCCAGCCAAGTAATGGATCACCTTGGTTTGCATCGATCGATCCAAGCATACCATTGATACGAGCCACACGAAGTTCATGTTCGAATGTATGACCAGCTAATGTTGCATGGTTTGCTTCAAGATTGAACTTGAAATAATCAGTTAAGTCATATTTTTGTAAGAATGCTAGTCCAGTCGCTACATCAAAGTCATATTGGTGTTTTGTTGGCTCTTTTGGCTTTGGCTCAATTAAGAATGGAACATTTAGGCCAATTTCTTTAGCATAGTCTACAGCCATGTGGAAGAAGCGTGCTAAGTTATCTTGCTCAAGCTTCATATCTGTATTTAATAGTGTTTCATATCCTTCACGGCCGCCCCAGAATACATAGTTTTCTGCGCCTAGTTCCTTCGCTACTTCTAAGCCCTTCTTCACTTTTGCAGCAGAATAAGCGAATACATCTGCATTTGGAGAAGTTGCCGCACCATGTGTATAGCGAGGATTTGTGAACATATTAGCAGTATTCCATAGAAGCTTTGTCTTGCTTGTTTTCATGTATTCTTTGATCATTGAAACGATAATGTCTTGGTTTTTGTTGCTTTCAGCTAATGTGCTTCCTTCTGGAGCGATATCGACATCATGGAAAGCAAAGAATGGAACATTTAATTTTTCAAAAAGTTCAAATGCCGCTTCCACGCGTGCTTTTGCTAAATCAAGTCCTTTTAAGTGGTTCCAAGGACGAATTGCTGTACCTACACCAAATGGATCTGTTCCATCAGCTGTGAATGTATGCCACCAGGTGACAGAGAAACGTAGTAATTCCTCCATTGTTTTTCCGTTGATTACTTCTTGTGGATTATAATACTTAAATGCTAAAGGATTAGTTGAATTTGCACCTTCAAATTGAATGTTTTTTACATTTTCAAAATAAGCCATGATTGGATTCCTCCTAATGTTTTTCGGTTATAGACTTGTAAATGCTTACAATGTCTTTAAATCTCGTAGTCTCTAACCTTTGTTTAATTAGATTATAGCACCCTTAACTTCGTTTGTCTATCGGATAAACAAAGATATTTTAAATTTATTTTGAACAAATTTTTTTGAAAGAAGACTTTGTTAACATGGTTGTTGATTTCCAAGCCAAATAGTAACCATACCCTTTAACACAGACTAAAAAAGCTGACGCTTAGGTTTTTCTAAGTGACAGCTTCTGAATAGAAAGTTTGTTAATTTTGTAATGTAAGCTTTTTTTGTTTTGCATCGATTCTATGAAAACTCTGTTTTGCCCCTATCATTATAATGAGAGACACTAGACTTACACCCAAAAACGGTACAAACCCTGGAAAATAGCTATAAAGTAACACTAATAAAACCATGGCAGCAATCATCAAAATCGTGATATGCATATTAATAATCCCTATATAGAAGGAATTTTTAATATACTGACCCAAACGGAGTTCATAGTGGACATAAACAGGAAAAATATAAAGTAGGGTAATGAAAAATAATAGGGTGATGATGAGCAATGGAATGGATAGGACATATTGAATGGTTCCACCAATATTAATAAGAAACTTAAAATCAATATACAGAAACATTCCGATTATGGCCATTAGCCAGCCAAGCTTATTTGCTTTTCCAAACTCCTTTTTATAAGTGTTTAAAAAGGTACGGAAAATGGGCAGATCGGTTTCATCCATCAGCCATTTTCTTACTATGGAAAATAATGCCGCGGTGGCAGGGGCAGCACCTAAAAAAATCAGACCAAGAAGGGAAAATAGTGTCCATAAAATATTGACATAGGCAAGTTTCATCACCCATTCACAAAAAGTATAAGCTTTTCCCACTACCCAATTAATTTGCATAGCCATTTCACCTCTGTTGATCAATTATTATCTAATATTTTGACACAAATAGCCTTACTCCTTCTAAAAAATAGGACTGTCCAGTTACTACCAGACAGTCTCCTATTCTTTTACTCAGTCTGTGAAGAAGCAACTAAAGGGGCAGATTTTCTGCTTTCCTCAAGCCATAAAATGCTCGTTACTCCACGCGGGTAATACTTACTTCCTGCAATTTCACCAGAGATAATTTGATCACTCCAGCTCCATACAGATAAAGTTGGATGTGTCAGCCAAGCTACATGGGCTGCATCTGCTTTTGCCCCTTTTTCATCCCACTCCCAGCCAAGAATTTCACGGGCAATAAACTGGCTTAAGTAGATCTTGCTTAACCACGAGTTATTGCTCGTTGACGAAATCTTCCAACCGCCATCTTCAAACAAGCAGACCCCTTCTGTTAATACAGTTGTTAAGTGCTGTTTCAACACTTGGATATAGGCTCCAAAACGGCCATTAGGATCCAGTGCTTCTTTGTTGTTTGTATAGTAAGGGAAAATGAGTCCTTCAATAGCAGGAATAATTTTAGAATCGTTACCTTCCTTAATAACGGCAGGAATATAACCTCCTGCTGTCACATTGCTTGCAATCGTCGAAGCACATTTTTCTGCCTGCTCTCCAGCCTGTTTAGACAGGTCTGCCAACCCATTTTCTTTAAATAGTTTTTCTAAAGCAACATATGATGCCCATGTTTTTCCTGCTAGATAAATATTATTTCTTGCCTGCCCAAGTGAAACATCTAAACTATCATAAGTGGTAATCTCTGCACCGCCCATTACGCGTGTGGAGTCGAGCCCCATAATGCCATCCCGCTGATCGGCTTCCGGATGGTCACGGTTTAACATGCTTTCAAAGCAGCGGACGAACACATCCAAATTCCCGTTTAACCAATCGGTATCTCCTGTTTGTTCTACATATACAGATGCACATAACACCCAGTTAACTAATTGCTCATAGGTCATATGAGAGAAACATCCGTCTAAACCGTATAACTCATAGGAAGAATAATGTGGACGGGAGACCGTGTTGGCAACCCCCATATCATGGGTAAAGCTGATACCGCCCGGATATTCTGTCTCATCTCCTGGGAAACGCACTTTATCTTCATAGCTAAATCTGCTGACAAACATGTCCAGCTCATTTTTTACGGTCCATGGGTTCATTTTTAACTCAAAGAATATTTGGTCGACCGTTAAGTCAAAGGTGTTCATCATCCGATATTCACCTTCGTTTACCACCCAGAACGGGTCTCCATCTACATCAAGCAATTGGGTAGAGCCATAATAGCTGCGAATCGAATGAATCATCATAAACTTTTGATCATCTGATAAATCCGCATCACTTACTAAACGATTGGATTCTTTTGCAACTGCTGTGAATTGATCAAAATTTTCTAAGGCAAAGGCCGCTACAGATTCGATGTTTGGAAAATATCTCGTATATAAATAAGAAGCATCTAACCCTGCTGTTACATAGCCCCCACGATAGAAGCAGACGGCAAATTTATAGGTGCGTTTTTGTCCAACAGGAACATCCACAACCAGTGCCCCGACAGGCCCTAAACCGAAGGTCCAGTTTTCTTCAAAGGGTGTCGTTAAAATATTTTCTAAACTAAAGTGCAGAGCTGACTTCACTTCAGGGTCGTTTGTGGTAATCGCTGTTAAACGACCTTGTCCAATCCCCGCAATCCCATCACACGTATCATCCATACGACGCATTGAACTGTATGGGTCACTTCCTTGATATCCAAAAAATGCACGGCGGCTTTTTGTTCCTTGTGTGTTATCAATGGTAAGCTCTGCCCAAACAGCTGGGATTAAAGCATTTTTCAGTTCCTCTTCTGCGGCTGCAGCCGGATCTGGTACGGATTGGACTTGAGAATAGATGGTGAAAGTTAAGTCGCCCGCCTTCCAAGAATCCGTTCCTAACTGAAAGTTCCGTTCTATTTTTTCCTTCTCAAAAGGTAAAATGATGCGCGGCTTATCTGGGTTTGGATCCATATTTTCGATATCATAGCGCTTACTTTCATCATCTTCTAGTTCAAAGAATGGAAGTGCTTCATAGATTCCTTCACGTTCTGACGATTCAACACCAACATAGACATTTTTTCGGGGTGAACGGCCAAGCTCTAAATCGAGCCCCCCGCCATTCCCATAAAAACCAAGGGTAAAACTTGAAAAGGCTCCGATTGGTGAATGATGTGCGTTGAAAAACATGTTTTTTGTCAACTAGTTCCCCTTCTTTCTCCAAATAATATTAGATTTGCGCAAATTGCGTTGTTCTTAAGCTAGTCAGAGGTTATTTCTTACCGAATATAATAGCATTATAGCATCCTTTTCTTTGTTTGTATATTCAATAAACTAAGTTTATGTTAAGATATAGATACGATAACGAACGTAGGGAGATTTTTACATTGACAACCATTACATGGAATCAACAAGTTGTAAAAAGAAATAACAAATCATTGGTACTGCAAATGATTATCGATAAAGAACCGATCTCACGTGCAGACATTGCTCAGGTAACCGGTCTAAATAAGGGCACTGTTTCATCAATGGTAAATGAATTATTAGAGGAAGAGCTCATTTATGAATCTGGCCCAGGTGAATCCAGCGGCGGCAGACGTCCCGTTCTTCTTCACTTTAATAAGGTAGCGGGATACGCAATTGGCATTGATATCGGGGTTAATTATATCCTAAGTGTTTTAACTGATCTAAAAGGAAATATTATCATTGAAAAAAACCAGCTTATCCAAGATTCCAGTTTTCCAGCTGTTAAAGAGTTAGTCAAAACAGCTATCCATAGCCTGCTTCATGAAATGCCTCAAAGCAAATATGGTGTAGTTGGTGTGGGATTGGGTGTTGCAGGTATTGTTGATAAAGAAGGAATGGTGTTACTTGCCCCTAACTTAGGCTGGAGATACGTCACTTTAAAGGCAGAGATTGAGGAAGTATTTAAACTACCCGTTATCATAGAAAATGAAGCAAATGCTGGTGCATATGCTGAAAAACAATTTGGTGCAGGTCAACATCACGAAAATATCATCTATATAAGTGCTGGAATTGGTATTGGGGTTGGGATCATCCTGAATGGTGAGTTGTATCAAGGAAATAACGGCTATTCTGGAGAATTTGGCCATATGATCATCGATGTTGACGGAAGACCCTGTAGCTGTGGAAGCAGAGGTTGCTGGGAAATGTACGCTTCAGAACATACTCTTTTAAAAATGACCAAGGATAAGGCCGCGACACTTGAATCATTAATTCAACTAGCTGAGAAAGATGATAAAGATACACTGGAACTTTTTGAGGAAATTGGCTGTTACCTGGGTTATGGCCTTAATAACATAATAAATACATTTAATCCAGAGCAAGTCATTATCGGGAATCGACTTGCTAAAGCAAAGAAGTGGCTTGAAGCACCAATAAGAAGAACGATTAAAAAACATACCTTATCATTTCACCAGAATGAAATGGAGATTTATTTTTCAACACTATCCATTTATTCTTCAGCCCTAGGCGTAGCAGCCTTCGCTGTAGAAAACTTTATTAAGGATATAGTCATATCACAGTAATAGGAGTGTATTTTGATTTACCGGAAATACGATAACAGAAAAAGCTTCGGTCCTTTAATTGAGTAATAATTGGTAATGTTTGATAAAATAAAACGAAACCAATTCTGAAGGAGTGTAAATGATGGCCAACTATAAAGGTTATATCGGAACCTATACAAAGGGAGATAGTAAAGGAATCTATTCCTTTACACTGAATACAGATGAAGCAAGAATTGAGGACATAAAGGTGGCTGCTGAGTTAGGGAATCCTACCTATTTAGCAATTAGCAAAGACAATCGCTACCTTTACTCGGTTGTTAAAGAAGGAGATACTGGCGGTATCGCCGCTTACTCTATTGGTGAAGCAGGAGACCTAACAGCCATTAACAGCGAAGTTTTAGCAGGAGCGCCGCCGTGTTATGTGAGTGTAGACAGCAAGAACCGTATGGTGTTTGGTGCCAACTACCACCAGGGGCTTGTTCAATCCCATCTTATTAACCAAGAGGATGGCTCTGTGTTACCTTATGCTTCCATCAGCGAGCATAAAGGATCAGGTCCAGACCCAAGACAAGAAAAGCCTCATACCCATTATTCTGAACTAACACCTGATGAAAAGTACCTTGCTGTTTGTGAATTAGGTATTGATGCTGTTATTACTTATGCCGTGGAGGAAGATGGAACTCTTACCCAGGTGAATCTTTTACCTGTAAAAGCAGGCAGCGGCCCAAGACATCTTGTTTTCCATCCAAATAGGGATATGGCCTATGTAATGACAGAGTTCAGTTCTGAGGTGATTGTTTTAAACTATAATCCAGAAAATGGCCATTTTACTGAAGTTCAATATATTTCTACATTACCTGAGGATTTTAAAGAAAATAATCAGGGCAGTGCGATACATATATCTGCAAATGGCCGTTCTGTTTATGCGGGCAATCGCGGGCATAACAGTATTGCCGTTTTCAGTGTGGATCCAGGTTCTGGTGAGCTTACGTTTGTGGAGCATACTTCTACTGAAGGAGATTGGCCAAGGGATTTTGAGATTGATCCTAGCGGGAAGTTTGTGGTTGCTGTGAATCAGGAGTCAGGCAATGCCGTGTTGTATTCGAGGGATGAAGTTTCGGGGAGATTGACGTTGATTACTTCTGATATTACGGTGCCTTATGGGGTTTGTGTGAAGTTTTTGAATTATTAATTTATACTAAAAAAACAGCTTAACTAATTGTTTAACAATTGGTTAAGCTGTTTTTATTGTGTTGTAGGGCATTTATTTACATTTCTCCTTAATAAAAATACTGTGCGTCGTGGCAGATTTTTATCGTATATTGTGAATATTATGAAAAATTGTTGCATAGTACCCCTTATGAATTGTTTAGTATATTGAACTCTAATCTGCTTTTAAAAATTTTCTAAGGAATATATTACTTAGGATTTGATATAAAATCCCTAATTTCATCAATGGAAAGTCCTAGGTTTTTAGCTTCATTAATTAGGTCTAACCATTCACTATCTAGTTCTTTTTCAGCAGCAGTTAATACGGACACAATTTACCCTCCTAAAAATGTTACTACTTTAGGTAACTCAGCCATCCTAGTTAAAAACCTTAGACCTGGAGCTTTGCGCCCCATTCTTTCGAATGGTTTGCCATTATCTTGTATAGTATTAAAGTGTTAGAGTCTTAAAGTATTAAAAAGTTAAATAACTATACTAATAGTACTATAGTCTTCTTTGAATCTAAATGAAAAATTTTCCAAAACTTTCGACAATTTTTGTAAAATCCTTATTAATAGTTAAAAGTTTTAAAACACATTTCTGACAGGTTACCTGACCTAATTCAATGAATTTAATTTTTCTCAGGGTTTTTCTTTTAATAGTTTTTTCCTTATTAAATTCTAGACCACATAAACATTGATAGGAGTCTTTCACAAGGTGATTTTGATCCCCTTGTTTTATTATTGGATATATCATGATTTCCCTTCTTTTTTTTAGTATTTGTTCCTTAAAAAGAACAACTAATGTTCATTATAAGAAAAATACAGAATTTTGTAAATTAAATTAATTTTACCCATAAGAAAATCTCTAGCCTATAATTCTAAACTTGTATAATCTCCCCTGTAAGGTGTACGGCAATTCCTTCTTCCTGCTGCAGGGAAGAAGATTCAGCATTGCTTTATATTATGGGTTATCTTTCACAAGGAGTGTTATAGGCAGAATTAATCTTAATTCCTGATCTGTAGATCGATGACCGTATTGTATTCCATCCATTCCTTTTACGAGTTAGCAGGAGCAGCTATTGACGGAAAGAACGATCTGTGTAATCGAACATCTATCCTTTTGGAGATCTGTATGAACAGTGATGGAGACTAAAAAAGGACATAGAGAATACCATAAGTGTTATCTTCTTTTAATTGTTCCATGTTTTTCTAATCAATACCTTGGTTATTAGCACGTAAATGGCGAGACAGTTTATTGCCACTCCATCTGCTGCTGCATGAGTTGCTTCGTTTCTGCGCGGTTATCATTCTGGTAAAACAACCACTATTCGGAGGTTTTTAGATTGTGTCAACAACGGTTTATTTT
>NZ_NUNF01000067.1 GCF_002585305.1 Bacillus sp. AFS037270
TGAACTATAACCCGAATAATGGACACTTTAAAAAAAGTCCCTTATTCGGGTTTTTTGTGTTCGCTGGACAAAAACCCGTTTATAATCATTTAGAGGATATAACCGGAGGAAAGTTAAAATGAGTAAAATTATATTTAACAAGATTCAGATTAAATTATTAGAGAGTAATCCCAATGTGGACCATGTGTCCGAACGTTCTATTTCATATACACCCGACTTTAAGATAAGAGCTGTAAAAGAGAATCTAAATGGAAAGGGCCCCGTACAAATCTTTATTGAGCATGGGTTTGACCTTCAAGTGATTGGTTCTGAAAAACCTAAACAATGCTTAAAACGCTGGAGGAAAACTTTTAATCAGTTTGGGGAAGATGGGTTCCTTACGGAAAGGAGAGGAAAAGGTAGTACTGGGAGACCATCATCTAAACAGCTTACAGCTGAAGAAAGCCTAAGGAAGGCTGAGGCACGGATTAAGTATTTAGAAGCGGAGCTAGAATTCTTAAAAAAGTTAGACGAACTCGAAAGGCAGGTATCCAAGGAGAAAAAGTAACGAAGACGGAGAAATTTATGCTTATCGAAAAGATTATTCGGAAGTGTGGAATTACCGGGATGGTAAAATACCTCTGTAAGATGGCAGGAGTAAGCCGAAGTGGTTATTACGCATGGATAAAAGCTGAGAATATAAGGGCATCAAGACAAGAAAATGATTGGAAAGATTATGAGTTAATCAAGAAAATCTTTGATAAAAAGAAGGCAAAAGCAGGTGCTCTGGTTATCAAGATGATTTTGGAGAACGACTACTATGTCGTAATGAACCATAAAAAGATTCGAAGGATTATGAGGAAATTTAACTTGGTAGCGAAGATCAGGCAGATAAATCCTTACAGGAAAATGGCAAAGGCAACTCAGGAGCATAAAACCCTTTCAAATCTACTTGATAGAAAATTTGATCAAGGTGAACCAGGGAAAGTGTTACTTACCGATATTACGTACGTATACTATGGATCAGCACAGCCAGCTTATTTA
>NZ_NUNF01000068.1 GCF_002585305.1 Bacillus sp. AFS037270
TCTACAGGAATGCTAATGGGTAGCGATGCTTAAAAAAGGCATCGCTTTTTCCTTGTTCAACTAAATGGCAGTTTACTTGAAGAAGGAAATTTGATTCCAACTGTCGAATTGATAATTTCAGATAATCAAAAGAGGTGCTAAATGGATATTTTGTATGATGATAAATATCATCTACATTTAGGTTACTACGAGGATAACTTTAATTATGAGGCGATAGCTTTTAAAAGACAATTGGAGGATGTATGGGATATATTCTTTGATTTTAAAGGGTATGGGATTAAAAATATTACATCCAAATATGAATTAACATTAGATCCATTTGGAACAAGGATATTTTCTATCGACAATAAAGAGATTGATTATAATATTTGGGTACAACGGTCTAAACAATGGTTATCATCTAATAAAATGATTTAAATTATAATGATCGCTTTGGCGGTCATTTTCTTATTCGACTAACGTAGCAGGTTAGCAAAATAAAACTGTTAAATTTATGGTAAGAGGAGGAAACAGAGTGCTAAATACAAATCCATTAGGTAAGATCGTGATTCTGAACGGAACTCCTCGGTCAGGAAAATCAAGTATAGCAACTATTGTCCAAAATACGTTTGAGGGAGTTTGGATGAATTTAGGTGTTGATAATTTTATTCGAATGACACCTCAACGCTACCAACCTGGAATTGGATTAAGACCTGGAGGAGAACGCCCTGATTTAGAGCCATTAATCGTTACCTTGTATGAAGCTATGTACGAATCTATTGCAGCACACAGTCGATTAGGTTTGAACGTTGTTGTTGATGTTGGACATCACGATAACTATTCATCTAGGAGGGGGATTCTTTATAAATGTGTTCGTATTTTGAAGGACTTTCCCGTGTTATTTGTGGGTATCCGATGCCCCCTAAATGTTGTAATGGAGCGACGAATTGCGACTTGGAATAATAGCAACGCTGAAGATGGATCTGTACCAAAACCCATTATGTTGTGGCAGAAGTCCGTTCATTTCCCAGGTATCTATGATCTGGAGATAGATACATCAGTTCTAAGTCCTGAAGAATGTGCAAATTTGATTCAAAAAAGCTTAGAAGAGAATCCCATAAATACAGCTTTTAAGTGTCTTGCAGATATGATAAACGAAGAGACAAACTGAATTCGTTATTACTAACGGTACGATACTTCAAGAAGGAGGTCGCCTTTTTTCTATTTTACAAAGAAAGATTGTGAAATGATGTACTTAAACTATTTGGCAGGTTAGCTTCAAGGGCTACAAAAAAACAAGGAGAAAAATTCCCCCTGTACCTTTGTGTGGTTTGATAATCGTCGGGGAGAGTTCGCTTTTGTCTGCATATTTCTTAGCTGTTCGCCAATTGATATTTAGCGTATTAACAATCTTATCAATTGAAAAACCTTTTTCATTTCGTAAGTGTTTGATACAATTAATATCGGGCATTGTAGCATCCTTCCTTAACCTCCATCTGTTTTGAGTTCGCACTTTAACAGTAGAGGTAGACTTGGGTGACTAGCAAGTCCTTTTTTTATTTACATGAGATTCTCATGCAGAACTCTGCACTAATTCGTTGCAAAGGTCTGTACTTCTATTCTGCATTACACAAGTCTCAAAATATGCGATTAAAGATTCTGATGTGATCAGAGGAAATGAAGTAACGGATGAAAATGTTCAGACGGTTAATGATTTAGACAAAGCTCTAGATTAATTGCATATGGCGGGTTTTTAAAAGAGATACATAAAGAGTTGAACTTAGATGATGCAGAAGATGGGGATCTAGTCCATGTAGATGATGAATCAGATGAAGTGGCGAATGGTGCAATTAAAATTATGGCTTATTGGCATATAGGATTGAAAAATTATGTACTTAAAAATTTTTACATATTGGAATGATTTTGATAACGGAAAAGAAAAAAAGCCCCTCAATGATTGAACTATAACCCGAATAATGGACACTTAAAAAAAAGTCCCTTATTCGGTTTTTTTGTGTCCCCTGGATTAAAACCCGTTTATAATCATTTAGAGGATATAACCGGAGGAAAGTTAAAATGAGTAAAATTATATTTAATGAGTCAGATTAAGATATTAGAGAGTAATCCCAATGTGGACCATGTGTCAGATCGTTCCATTTCATATACACCCGACTTTAAAATTAGAGCTGTAAAAGAGAATTTTAATGGAAAGGGCCCTGTTCAAATCTTTATTGAGCATGGGTTTGACCTACAATTGATAGGTTCTGATAAACCTAAAGCATGCTTAAAGAGATGGAGGAAAACTTTTAATCAGTTCGGAGAAGATGGGTTCCTTACGGAACGGAGAGGAAAAGGCAGTACTGGTAGACCATCTTCCAAACAGCTTACAGTTGAGGAAAGCCTAAAGAAGGCTGAGGCACGGATCAAGTATTTAGAAGCAGAACTAGAATTCTTAAAAAAGTTAGACGCACTCGAAAGGCAGGGATCGAAAAAGAAAAAGTAACGAAGACCGAGAAGTTTTTGCTTATCCAAAAGATAATCACAAAGTGTGGTATTACTAGGATGGTAAAATACCTCTGTAAGATGGCAGGAGTAAGCCGGAGTGGATATTACGCATGGATTAAAGCTGAAAATCAAAGGATTTCAAGACAAGAAATTGATTGGCAAGATTATAAGTTAATCAAAAAAATCTTTGATGAAAAGAAGGCAAAAGCAGGTGCTCTTGTTATCAAGATGATTTTGGAGAACGACTACTATGTCGTAATGAACCATAAAAAGATTCGAAGGATTATGAGAAAATTCAACTTGGTAGCGAAGATCAGGCAGATAAATCCTTACAGGAAAATGGCAAAGGCAACTCAGGAGCATAAAACCCTATCAAATCTACTTGATAGAAAATTTGATCAAGGTGAACCAGGGAAAGTGTTACTTACCGATATTACGTACGTATACTATGGACCAGCACAGCCAGCTTATTTA
>NZ_NUNF01000069.1 GCF_002585305.1 Bacillus sp. AFS037270
TAGTTTTCAAAGAACAATTTATCGAGACAACTTTTATATCTTATCAGTTATCTAAATCATTGTCAACTTTTTTAAAAACTACTTTTTAATTGTTTAGTAGTTTCGCTGACAACTTCTATATAATATCACCGTCTATTAATGATGTCAACAATAATTATTATATTAAAAAAGTATACCTTTCTGTCTTTATCATTATTATTAAACATTTTCTTTTTTTGTAGCTGTTTGTCCATTCAGAGGCCTTTGGCTTAGTTTCAAGAAAAGGAAAGCAAGGAACACTATAGCCAGCCTTTTTTCACGGCGATACTGGTGGCTTTCGGTTCTGTTTTTAGCGTCTAGTTTGTGGATGAATTCGTAAATATAGTTGCGGACGTTGCTGGATAATAGGTAGAGTTCAGAAGTATTTTCCTTGTTTTTCCCTAAAGCTGCTAAAAAATATACATGATTGATAAGAGATGAATTACGCTTTGACCAAGCATTTGAGCTGCGAAATAAACGGTGTCCCAAAGAGAGGTGATCCAAATAAGGTGGACTAGCCCTTGAACGCTCCTCCTGAACCACGCGATGCCAATCGTCATCATCGATGAGCCCATTAACCAAAGACCAGCTTGGCATAAGATAATGTTCCTGCCACTCCGTCTTATTCCGCACGTCGTTATTTCTAAATTGGTAAAGATATATATATAGAAGAGAATATACATCACTAATGACCAGAAGACTATTAACGATTCCTCATGCTGAAATAACTTTGTCACGTTTGTTAAGCTTACTATTTCGTTCATATTGAGCACCTCCTGCTTTCTTGCCTTTTATAATGACGGGAGGATGATTTTTAGTAAGTAACATCACCAACGTAAGATGACAAATGTCATTTTGTTTTTTGATTATAGGTATAAAGGCTAGGCAGGATTGTGTAGTGAAAGGGTTTTTTTCACAGGTTATTAACATATTGGGAGAGGATATCCACAATTAAGTGTAAGATATCAACAGTTTACCACTGTTTATTCACAGTTTATGTGGATATCTTCTGGATATTTAATGATTTCTCAACAGAGTATTTAATTGTCCACAAACAAAACTGAATTATCCACTAAATTCACAATTTTATCCACATTTTAAAGGTGACTATCCACATTTCATTACGATTTGTCCACAAAAAAACCTAGATATAATTCTAGGCCTTTTCACTCATTTTGTTGTTGTTCATCTTGGCTTGCTGATTCGTTAGTTTGTTCAACAATTTCCCTTAACTCACCAGTATCACCTTTAGCGTTAATAATTTCGAAGATTTGATTAAGACCTTGACTTGTTTCATCATTATTCTTTTTCATGTAGTTCTCTCCTTTTTTACAGATTAAGATGAAAATTGTCCAGCTCCAGCGCCTAGCCCCTCGAGGTCACAAGGCAAGCCGTCCAAAAGGTTAAAAGGCAACCTTTCAGCCGTTTGCCTTGTGCTTGTCGGGGCTGATCAAGCGCTTGCGCTTTTCTTATGACTATTTTTCTGTTTTGAGGGATGTCGAAAACATTCTTGTCCACCTTGACAATTTTCTTCTATTTTCACTTTTAGTATTTGCTATTCTTTAAAGAAATAATAGATAGGGGGACAAATTAATGTACTTTGAATCATTGTTAGATGCCGTACTAGGAGAACGACAAGTATTCCATATTATCGAATGCCCTGTCTGTGGCTTTGAAGAAATTTATTACGAGCATAGCGTGACAAAGAGATTAATTGGCCGTGCCTGCCGCAATTGTAACTTTGTTCAAAGGTTTGAAAAAGTAGAAAAGCCTAGGATTGGATCCTAGGCTTCTCTACTTCATTCATTTTTATTGTTTACATTTTTAAGCCAATTTCGACTGCTTTACTGTTGTGGTATAGTGCTTTGATTTTTAGCTTCATTTTAAGCTCCTCGTTCAGGCAATCCTGCTGCAACAGTTGATGGTGCCGATGCTGGAATAAATGATAGTAGTACTTGATTTTTATTAACAGTTTTAACACATGAAAACCTCCTAAATGTTGTTTACATAAACCGCAGGAGTTTGTCGTGTTCGGTAACTGGCGAGCATCGTTTAGAAAAACCTTAGCCCCTGTAGTTTTGCGTCACCATTTTTCAATGGTTTTGCCGTTTCGTACGATTTATGTGCTTATAAAAACTATAAGGAACGTATTTAGTAAATAAAAGAGGCTTTGGTCCCATCATTCCGTACCGCATTCAAAGACGCCGCTTTAGTGGATGTAGACGTTTTAAAGTCTTACATTGTGTCAATGATATTAAGGAAGTGAATTTGTTAAAAAAAGGACGTTAACTATGACAAAACTACCTTTAATAATGGTCTTTATGATGGTAATTGGATCCCCGCTTGCTGGCTGCTCATTGAAACAGAATTTTGTTGAAAATCAGCCGATAGCTCCCAGTAAAAACGGATTAAACACAAAAACCTTAAACAACGAGAAGAGTGTTGCCGTTGTCGCCAATCCCTCAGCTATACCTGTCTTGGTTAATAAATACCATAAACTGCCCGATAGTTATAAGCCGAGTGATTTGGTCGATCCCGACATCCCGTTTATATTTAAAGAGAAAGTGGAGAAACGTAAGATGCGAAGCAGCGCGGCTCGAGCAATTGAAAAATTGTTTGCCGGGGCGAAACAAGCTGGAGTCAGCCTCCTTGGTGTTTCGGCTTATCGTTCCCATGCTGCCCAAACCGCCTTGTTCAATCACTACGTAAGTATTGATGGGGTTAAAGCAGCAAAGACTTATAGTGCTGTGCCTGGGACTAGCGAGCATGAGACAGGCCTTGCTATTGATGTAACAGGCGGTGACGGAAAATGCGCGGCCGAGGATTGTTTTGCAGGAACTACTGCTGCCAAGTGGCTGGAGAAACACGCAGCCGAATATGGTTTCATTATCCGCTACCCAAAAGGGAAGGACGACATAACCGGCTACCAATATGAACCATGGCACTTGCGCTATGTCGGCAAGACAGTGGCACAGGAAATCACGAGCCAGAAAATCACTCTTGAAGAATATCAAGAAACGATCCAGGTAAATAAATAACACTTACGGTGCCTGTCACCATTTTCAATAACCTGATAGAAGAAATGGTGACAGGCACCATTTCTAATCTCAATATAATAGAAAACGGGGGTTCCTGCTGCGTTTAGTTTTGCAGTGGGGACCCCCGTTTTTCTTATCTCTGGAGTGTTATTTGTTGTTGCCTTTTATTTCTAATAATTTTACGCGCAGGTCGTTTTCCATGTTGGCGAGCTCTTGTTCGGCGAGCCGGCGTTTGTGACGGCCTTCTTCTTGAATCCGCATGGTTTCCTCTAATGTTGAAATTAAGCTTTCTTGGGTTTTCTTTAATGTTTCGATATCAACGAGGCCGCGTTCATTTTCTTTCGCCGTTTCAATGGTATTGGTTTTTAACATTTCTGCATTTTTTAATAGGAGCTCATTGGTGGTCTTCGAAACCTGCTTTTGAGCTTCCACTGCATGCCGCTGCCGGATTAATGTTAACGCAATGGCTACTTGATTTTTCCATAAAGGAATCGCGGTCATAATCGATGACTGGATTTTTTCTACTAAGGCTTGGTTGGTATTTTGAATCAACCGGATTTGGGGCGCACTTTGAATCGTGATTTCCCGGCTTAATTTCAAGTCATGAAGACGCTTGTCTAATCGGTCCGCAAATTGAATCATATCATTGACTTCTTGAAACTTCATTTGGTCATTGGCCGCTTCGGCTTCTTTTTTCAACTGCGGGATGATCTTTGTCTCCATTTCTTCGAGCTTGATTTCTCCAGCCGCAATATAAATATTAAGGGCATGAAAATATTCTTTATTGGTTTCATAGAGCTGTTCAAGCAGTTTAATATCAGATAAAAGTACGTTTTTACTACGGTCCAGCTTCACACTAATCCGGTCAATTTGCGCACCTGTTTTTTGGTATTTGGAAAGAACCTCTTGGATGGAGCCCGATATTTTTCCAAACATACGGGCAAATAAGGATGGCTTCCCATCCTTTAATTCATCCGGATTGACCTCATTTAACCTTTTCATCAAATCATTAATGATTTCGCCTATTTCCCCAACATCCTGTTTCTGTACATGCTCGAGCATCGTATGGGAGAACGATAACAGCTTTCCTTGGGCTTGGGTTCCGTAAGAAATCATCGCCTGATGATTCGTCGGATCAATTTGCTCGGCAAGCTGGTAGGCCTTGGCCCTATTTTCCTCAGGAATCACATCTATCAATTTAACAGGCCTTGCTTCACTTGTTGACGGTGTCTGCTTTTTAGCAAGATCAAATGGTTCGGTATCACCAAAAGGATTGGCGAGAATATCATCTAACAAATCCCCAGATTTAGGGATCTTATTTTGTTCACTCATTTTAGCCACCTATTTTCTTCAGGAAATTTAAGTTCTTTTTTCTTTTGAATCGAATGTTTTGCGACATCTATTTCGAAATTTAACGTATCGATATCATCCGAAATAACCCGGTATAAATCCTCTTCTACTACTTTAGATAATTCATTTAATGTTTTTCGAGTTTCAATGAGGGATTGGCCCATCTCGCTATTTTGTTTTGGCTGCGAAGAAAGGAAACTATATTTTTCTGTCAGCTCAACGAGTGAGTCAAGATGGGAAAAATAAAATTCTTCCGCCTGGTAGAATCGCCTCGGCTCTTTGGTAGTCATCTTGTGTATTTTTTTGGTGATTCTATTTATGTCGATTCGCTGCTTTACAGAATAAATATCACGAATCTTAAAGATGCTTTTATTCAAACGTTTAATTTTTAGCTTTGCTTCTTTTAGGTTCTTCTTAATATAGCGGTATTCCTTCCTCGAAAGTTGATGCTTCTTTAAATAGCTGGTGTTTTGAAATAACGACAGAATCACATGGGTAAGAGCCCCGCCAAGGATCGCAAACAAGGTGGATGACCAGAATGTGAAATCGAGCGGGATGTAACAAACAAGCCATGTAATGATAGTGACGGGAACGGCCACAAACGAGCGAATTAGGAATGCAACAATTGGGTTCATAATGGATCGACTCCTGACTTAATAATCCTCTATATAGATACGAAATAAGTAAATAAATGTTTCACAAACTTTAAAAACACCTTTCAAATTAGAAGAATATAACATTTACTACTTCCACAATACACGAAAAAACTCCTTCCTGCCATAGACCACAAACGGAAAGGAATCTAAGACTTAAGACGTATTTTTTATGGCGAAGGTTACATCTAGATAGTGGGATTCAACGGTAATCATTGTATTTGCAGTGCTAATGGTGACAGGCACCACTCGTGGACACTTTCCACCTTAGTTAGACAAGTGGGGGCTTTCTTCCTGTTTTGGTGTTAGTTGAGTGAGTTCGGGCTGATACCCAAGAATTATTGGAGTTGGTTCATAGGCTATGGTGAAGATAGCTTAAATTGAGAGGAGTATGGAATATTGTATTTTCATTATAAACATCCTATGCATCTTCACGGAATGAACCAGCAGCTTAGAAATCACCATCATTTTGGAGGAGAATCTCACTCTGGAAACTCCCATCAGATCAATCATCACCACTATAATCAGTATCATCACGGAGGAAATTCCCATCACAATCACGATCAAGCACACGGGAGCCCTTCGCCCTTCGGAGGATCGTTTCAGCATGGAGGGCAGCATTATCAAGAAGGTCACGGTCATCATGGGTATCAATCAAACTCAAGGGCTGGTCTTGGGGCATTAGGTAGTTTACTGGGATTCGGATTAAGTTATTTAGGGTCCGGGATAATGAAAGGACCGGTACCAGGCAGTTTTGGAGGATATGGGGGTTTCCCACCTCCTAATCCAGGTCCTTATGGCTACGGTCCTGGAAGTGCAGGCTATGGATTTCCAGGGACATCCCCAGCTTCCTTTCCAGGATTAGCACCAGCCAGTTTAGGTTCCTACCAACAGCCATACCCGCATTTCAGCGGAGGCTATGGCACTTGGTCACCTAGTGAATACGGGATTCCTAGATGATCGTAGTAGAAATGGTGACAGGCACCACAGGCAGGGAGGGTATCCTCTCTGCCGCTTTTTATCTTTTACCGTTCATAAAGTTCAATAGGAAGTCCGTCAGGGTCTGCGAAGAAGGTGTATTTTTTGTTTGTGAACGGATCGACACGGATTGGTTCGACTGAAATATCATGCTTCACTAACTCAGCCACTTCTTCCTCAATATCCTCTACCTCAAAAGCCAAGTGTCTTAACCCAACGGCTTCGGGACGATTCGGCCTCGATGGCGGGTTAGGAAATGAAAACAGCTCAATTTGGTATTGTCCTCCGACTTCTAAATCCAGCTTATAGGACTCCCTTTCCTCTCGGTACACTTCTCTTATTGGTGTAAGACCTAAAATCCTTACATAAAAATCCTTCGATTTTTGGTAATCGGAACAAATGACAGCCACGTGATGAATCTTCTTTAAGTTCATATGCTTTAATCCCCCTTATATAGTAATCAGGCCAAAACGCCTGCCTCCAATTAATAGTATATAAAAAAATGCCCCCATACGTGGAGGCTTTTCTAAAGTTTCATTTAAACTATGTTCTGATTTACTTACTATTCGGGAAGACCTTATTCCATTTCTCATTATCCAGTTCCCAATAAATCATTTTGTTGTCATCCTTAAAGACGATTATATGTTTCCCGTTCGGAAGTTTACTTGCCATTAATGGCTCTATATTATCAAGTTGATAGATCGTTGGACCATACCAAGGGAAGCCCTTTTCTTTGTTGTTTCTCAACCAAAAACCAATTCCACCATCTATTAGTCTACAGACAACCCCAAAGTGACCATATTTATTTTCAAAAAACACCGGATTTCCTGTGACACCTTTTGCAAACGTCCCACTTTTAATCCATTTCCCGCCAGGTTTCTGATAATAATGGGCCAAGGAAGAGCCTGACCGAACAACAAGCTCTGAATTCCCAAATATACTTTTAATCGGAAGAGACACTGAATAATCATTTGAATCATCTTCATACCACGGATATTCCTTGCTTTTATACTGTTTAGTATGATGTTCATGTTCCATACCAAGGATTAGTTTCCTGACAGGATTAGCTTGATCTCGAATTACAGGATGACATAGACAACTATTCTCCTCTTTATTTAGACAGGAAATCATTTCTTGCACGGTAAAGTAAGGCCGATATCGTATCATCCTTTCGTCCATTTTGTTTGGATAACTTTTCACCTTGAAGCCAAGTTCCGCAGCCATGTTTACGTAAAATACTTCATCCGTACCAAAAGAAGTCGTTTCTATTAATGCATTTTTTAACTTTTGTTTTCTTACTGGATCAAGTAATGCTTTCACTACTGGTTTGGAAATTACCTGTCCAACATTGAAAACTCCATAGTAAGGTTTGAGATTAAATATTGATTTCCACCTGTTTCTATCTTTCTTAAGTTCTTTTCCGATATACCAGTCTTCTTCTGGAATTCTTAGCTTGATTGCCATATAATCGGCATCGTTCATTTGGGTTTGAATAAATTCTTCATATCCATTTTTAACGAACAGTGCATCGGAATCGATATTAATAAAATATTCATACTCAATACCCAACTCTTCTAACCATTCCATTACTTCCATAAAATAAATGGTCGTCCATCCCCGCTCTAACTTATGGCTATATGGACAAACGGGTACACCTAACCCCTCACAAAGAGTTGGATCATTCCCACCGTTATATAAAACCATTGTACTGTCGGGGCAATAGTATCGGACGTTGTCAATTAACTGCTTGACTAATTCTCTATCTTCATGAACAAGGATGGCAAAACAAATTTTGCTTTTTGGTGATTCTGGTAAAATATTTTCGTAATTAGCTATAGTTGTAACTTGTTGTTCTTCTAGTGTACTGCTACGTTCCGCAAGGAGCTTATTCATTTTTCCCTTGTTTCCACTTGCATGTTCATAGCGTCCAAGAAGTTTAGCATTCGCTTTACCATTGGGATTTGTTTGATAGCTTGAAGCCGGGTGCCAAAGGTGATAGACCTTCCCCTCTATATTTACTAGTTTGCCGCACATCGTCCGAGCTGCATGGGAAAAGGCATCATCTTCCCCTCCCCAACCAATAAACCGCTCATCAAAACCTCCGACTGCTTCAAAGTTCTCTCTAGAAATGACAAAGAGTTTTCCAGCAAACCCTTCATAGACCCAATTTGATTTATAATATTCTCCTGATTTTACATCTATCGGCCATTTTGGTTTGGTCTTGAGTAATCTCTGGGTTCCTTGTTTTTCAATATTATAGACTGCTGTAAAAGGAACAACAAAACCTCCTTTTTTGAGTACTTTTATCGCTTCCACAATCAAGTTAGGATCATAAACCACATCCGCATCCGCTATTACGAAAATATCTCTTGTGGCTTTTTTAGCTGCCAGGTTAACAGCCTTAGATTTATTAATTTCCTTGCCAGACATTAATCCTAAACATACTTCTGCTTCAGGCATGACACGAGCATAATACCGTTTAATCCATTCAAAGGCCTTTGCTCTTGGGCCATAATCCGATTGGAAAGGAATAATGATTGAAACTTTATCTAACACAATAACGCTCTCCTTTTCATACGAAATTTAATCGTCTGACCATTTCTCACTCATTATGTTCATTAGTTCTACATATTCCTCTAATTTTCCGATATCGTACCGATCCCCAGATATGATTTTTCCATAGATAGGTTCTTTCCCCAACAAAGATTTAATGGCATCTGTCAGTTGAAGTTCTCCGTCAACACCTTCCTTTAGTTCCTTAAGAAATTCAAAAATGGCGGGGGTAAAAATGTATCTTCCGATAACAGCTAAATCCGAAGGGGGATTTTGTTTAGGCTTTTCCACTATATTTTCAATTTCAATGAGGCTGGTATTATTATCACCTTGTATCACCCCATAATTTTTTAATTGGTCTTGATTTACTTTCTTTAATCCTAGAACACTACTATTTGTTTCTTTATAAACATCTATTAACTGTTTAAGAGCAGGGGCTTGATTAGAAATGACAAAATCATCTGGTAATAAAACTCCAAACGGTTCATCTCCTACAAATTCTTTTCCTAGTCGCAAGGCATCACCAAGTCCATTTGCATAGTGTTGTTTTATATAGAAAATGTCTATCTTGGGAGGTTCTAACTGTTTAAGCATATACTCTTTATTTTTGCTTTTTAAAAAGGCCTCTAACTCCATTGAATGATCAAAGTAATCCAAAATAGCATTTTTCGAATTGGAAATGACGATTAATAATTGTTCAATACCTGCTTCCACTGCCTCCTCAACGATATGATGGATGGCTGGTTTTAAACCTAACGGAAACATTTCTTTGGGTATTGCTTTTGTTATAGGAAGACACCGTGTTCCGTAACCTGCCGCAGGGATAATTGCTTTTTTTACCATAAGTTTTCCTCACCTACTTTTTATTGTAATTATTGAAGAATATATCTTCGAAGAAAATTAGATTAATTATAATGCTAGCTTTTTATAATTATGTAGCTTGCCAGCAAGTGGCAACGGCTTGTATCACAAACTACTCAAAAATAAGCAATGACCGTAAGGCAGTACAGGTTAATTTGTCCCTGTCAAATTACCTCCGACTTGCATTTTATAAAATAAGGCACTTGATGATTAGTGCAGTAGATTACTTGTCTAATAGATTGGGGCAAGTAGCTGATTAAGGAGAGATGTAACATGAAATTAGGTATTATGTGCGGGATGCCGCTAAGTGGAAAATCAACATACGCTAAAATGCTTCAAGACCAAGGGTGGGTTCGTGTATCTCTGGACGATATCAGGCTAGCTTTGCACGGCGAAATTTATAAAGCAGAAGCAGAACCGCTTGTATGGGAAAGTGCTGAACTTATGGTCAAGTCATTATTAAAAAGTGGACATAACGTAATTGTTGATACCACTAACAGGACGAGGGAGCGTCGGAAAAGATGGATACGGGTGGCTAAAGAGTTCGGACTTACATTAAAAATTTACTACGTTGATACGGACTACAAAACTTGCAAAGAACGTAACAAGCCGTTGAAACGACTATCTCAAGATGTATTAAAACAAATTTACAACGAATTTCAGACACCTACTCCAGATGAGGGGAAGATCATTAAGGTTAATTAGCCAAAAAACAGGATGGGCTGTTTGGTATGTATTTTTAACTCCAGTGTTCTATAAATTACTTACTGAACTGGAGATTTGTTAAATAAATGATGACCATTGTAGTAAACGAATGCCATCAACTTAAAAGTAGTAACTAATGTTGTATCCTGATGAATACCCTAATAAAGAATTACATTATGAGAATCCTAACCCACGTAGACTAGGGGGAATATAGTGAAAAAATATATTGCTTTTGATATTGGCGGAACACAAGTGAAGCATGGTTTATTGTTAGAGAATGGATCCATTCTTTCTAAGGGAAGCTATGGCACCCCCTCCTCAAACCGCGAAATGTTTATTGAAAAAATGGTAAATACGGTTAAAGCCTATACAGAAAATAATAATGTGAGTGGTGTTGCCATTAGTTTGCCAGGTTATATTAATCCACATACAGGTTACTCAGAACGAGCGGGAGCTATTACAGTATTAGATGGTCAGAATCTTAAAAGATTGTTAGAAACCGAAATTTCACTGCCTGTTGAAATTGAAAATGATGGAAACTGTGCTGCTATTGCAGAAAAAATAAGCGGGAACGCAAAAAGTTGTACCGATTTTATCTGTGTAACAGTTGGTACTGGAATCGGTGGCGGGATTTTTATAGACGGGAAACTTGTGCATGGGCACAGTTTTAGATGCGGTGAATTTGGTTTTATGATTACCCAGTCAACAGAGGATGTATTGAATAACAATGCTTCTACGACTGCCTTAATAAGGTCCTATAAAAAGCTAAAAGGTATTAGTGAAAACAAAAAGGTGGATGGCGAGACCATTTTTCTTAAAGCCGCGAAAGATTATTCAGTGAGAAGACTAGTAGAGGATTGGGTAAAAATCCTTAGTTATGGAATTTATAACCTAGCTGCAACATTAAATCCACAAAAAATTTTAATTGGCGGCGGGGTAATCAGCCAAGAAGGTTTAATAAAAATGATTAACAAACAACTTGACCGCCTTTATTGGTGGAAAGATATTAAGATTCCTGTTGAAAGTTGTAAACATCAAAATGATGCGGGAATGATTGGAGCTATGTATCATTTACAACAAAAGCAACACAGGGAATCTGACAACCATGAACAGGACATTTGAATAAAGAGTTAAGATGTTAAAAGATGATTCCTTTATTGAATAGGAGTCATCTTTTTTTATATTCCATTGATAAATAGCTTTTTACCAACCCCTAAATTAGTTCTTTAGACCTAAAAAATTTTCATCAAATTTTAATAATTAACATGAGACAATTTCCCATTCCCATACCATGGAATATATTGCAGAGTGAATTTTAAAATCAACCAAGAGGTGATATTTTGAAAAAAAAGGCCCTTTTTACCATACCGATTAGTTTACTGCTTATAGCGGTAATTATTACCTCCTTTTTTCTAATAAATATTAAACCAGCCGAAGGAAAAATTGCGAAGGCGCAGAAGCTTGCTGAATATACAAAGCCGGCAGTTGTAAGAATTGTTGATTATACCGTTGTCAGCTGGCAGTTTAACAATTCCGATGATCCTGAAGTGATCGCCATACTTGAACAACTAAACAATCAATCGGTAGTGGGCGGATCTGGGTCTGGAGCCATCATAAGCTCGGATGGCTATATTGTCACTAATGCCCATGTTGTGGAAGCGACACAAAAGAAGGATGAAGACATTGCCAATGAAGCATTTGAACAACTAGTTTCTATTGTGGCTGATTATTTTAAAGTGGATTACGAGACCGCCTATAATTACATGGTGGCTTATACCCAATACACGGATATTCAAAGAGTATTAAAGGTGGTATTACCAGGTGGAGATGTACTCGATGGAGAGGTTAAAAGCTACGGCGCCCCTATTAATGAAGGAAAAGATGTCGCCGTTTTAAAAATTGAGGGGAAAAACCTGCCTACCATCCCGCTCGGGAATTCAGATGATATTCAAAACCAAGATAATATTTGGGTAAGCGGATATCCTGCCGCAGCTGATTCTGATCTTTTATCACCAGATTCATCATTGGTATCTTCGATGACGGCTGGCCAAATTTCTGCTACTTCGAAAAAGACGGAACAAGGAAGCCCGGTTATTCAAATTAATGCGGCAGCAACCCACGGAAACAGCGGCGGGCCAGTCATTAATGATAAAGGGCAAATCATTGGATTATTAACCTTTAGAGGCGATACGGTCAATGGTCAGGAGGTCCAAGGATTTAATTTTGCTGTACCGGTGAATACGGTGCGGGAATTTGTGAATCAAGCCGGGGTAAGAAATACGAAGAGTGAAACCGATAAGCTATTCCAGGAAGGTTTGGAATTGTATTGGGGCGGCTATTATAAGCATGCCTTAGAGAAATTCGAGGCGGTTCAGCGCATCTATCCAAATCATTCGGAGATCAAACAATATATTGCCAATGCCGAGAAGAAGGTCGACAGCAGTAAAATGCTATGGTCCGATTATGCTACAACCTTCTATATCGTCGATGGAGTAGCAGGATTGCTCGTTCTCATCCTTTTAGTGTTTACGTTTGTCGGAGGTAAATCCAAGAGTTCGGCTCCAGCGGTCGCTGGACCTGTCGCCGGGCCTGCTCCGACACCAGCGGCACCTGCTCCAACACCGCCGGCAGCACCGAAAAACACCTTACAAGACCTAAACAACGATGGGAAAATAGACGTCCAAGACATCCTCCTTGCCCTCGAAGAACACCAGAAAAAGCAACAGAAGAAGGACGAAGAATAAAGTTAGCAATAGTGGGAATGGTGCCTGTCACCATTTGTAACTAGGGTGCAGTGTTTAACACTGCATCCTTTTATTTTTGGGCGTTGCATAATCCTCCTCCTCCAAAAACAACGCGCTCTTCCTGTTCCCCCTGCTCGTCACATGATACTTCGCACCCTCAAACCACAAACGTACATTTCTTACCAATAAAATCACTCCCTTTTCCTTGATCAATATATTCGGTGTCAGGCACCTTTTTCTCGATTTACATAATGAATATGGCACAATCAGTGACAGGCACCTTTTCCCTCTTCCCCATTATACAAATATTTTCCATGCCAGACTCTGATTCATGAGGATGGTAACAAAATGTTCAAAGGTTTGGACTATATATTGATAGCATCCTGTCTAACTGACGGGGCTTTTGTCCTTTAAAGACGGCCAAGCTTGATTTTTACTATAAACGTATAAAAGGTCCTAAGTCTTAATAGTTATGTATAAGGTAGAGGAAGTTACCCACACTTACTTTCAACAAAGGGGGAATGTCTCTGAAAATTGTAAGACTGACTCAGCGAATCATAGGTGCCATCCTCCTTGTGTACGGAGTCTACCTCATTTTCGGTACACAGGAGTTCTTCGGTACGATTTTAATTATCCTGGCCTTTTTGATCTTCCCAAGCCTAAATAAAGAAAAAAGCAAATACTACAGTACTCATAATAACTATAACGACCACTATCAAGAATCATCCTCCGACCATGATCATTTATACGAAAGCAGCAATTCAGCCGGAGAAAGCGGGGACTAATTCCCTTCCCGCCATATGCCCAAATCCACAAAAATGCCCCCATTTCAATTCTTTGGGGGCATTTACACTATGATTTTGCTTTTGTAAAAAAATATAAAAACCATACAGCATGATTTTGTTCATCCACTGCCGCTCTTTTGAAAACCCCTTGAATCATCGGTTCAGTGGCCTTATCCGCGATTTCCATATAAAAATCCACAGTCTTCTGTTCATCCTCAATCGCGAACTTTAACCCTTTCACATAACTGTTAGGACATTCCTCCGTGATTTTCGGCTGAGGGGGACTCCCCGTTAATCTTTGATAAATATGAACAAACTGTTGATAATGCCTGACCTCATCCTCACGAATCTCCAAAATCCGCTCCCGCTCTTTCTTGCTAGAAGCCAAATTTGCCAACCTTGTATAACATTCAATGGCGCTATATTCACCATTTATCGCCTGTTCAATTTCTTGAATCAAGACATTCGTCTGTCTATATACCGCATCGTAATAATTTGTATATGGATACATAGGGAACCTCCTAATTTTTCTCATTATTCATTCTATGAATAACCCTTAATTAGGTGTCTGCCCTTACAACCCAACTGCACATGGTGAAATATAAAAAAGCCGCGATTTACCGGAGGATATCCCCTAAATAAGCCGCAGCTTGGTGCCTGACACCATTTACACTTCCTGGATGTTGATTTTCGAATTATTTTCGTGTTCTTTGATGAGTTCTTTTAGGAATTGAATGAGGTCGTCTTGGAGTTCTTCTTGCTGCAAGGCGAACTCGACGGTCGTTTTGACGAAGCCGATTTTTTCACCGACATCGAACCGTTTTCCTTCAAAGTCATAAGCAAACACGCGTTGAATTTGGTTGAGTTTATGAATCGCATCGGTTAACTGGATCTCACCACCTGCACCTGCTTCCTGCTGATCAAGATACAAAAAGATCTCAGGAGTTAAGATATATCTCCCCATTATCGCAAGATTAGAAGGAGCTGTTCCCGGTGCTGGCTTTTCAACAAAATGTTTAACCTGATAACGTCTGCCTTCTTGCTCAAACGGGTCCACAATTCCATATCGGTGTGTCTCATCCTGTGGCACATGCTGAACCCCGATGATGGAGGAGAACGTAGCTTCATACTGATCGATCAGCTGCTTTAAACAAGGCGTATCACTTTGCACAATATCATCACCCAGCAGAACTGCAAATGGTTCATCGCCAATAAAGTTTCGCGCACACCATACGGCATGACCCAGCCCCTTAGGCTCCTTCTGACGAATATAGTGAATATCCGCAAGGTTGGAAGTATAGTTGACCTTACTTAATAAATCCCATTTTTCTTTTTCCATTAAATTTTTCTCAAGCTCAGGGGCAAAATCAAAGTGATCCTCAATCGCACGTTTCCCCTTACCTGTGACAATAATAATATCCTCAATCCCTGAAGCAATCGCTTCTTCAACTATATATTGAATCGTTGGCTTATCCACGATTGGCAGCATTTCCTTAGGCATTGCTTTAGTTGCTGGTAAAAAACGTGTCCCCAACCCAGCAGCCGGGATAATCGCTTTACGAACTTTTTTCATAGCTATCGCTCCTTCATTTTCAACATATGTATAATGTTAACAATACTTTTAGCTATTCTCCAAAAATTGATTGAATTAATTATATCATAAAATAGGGATCCAATACCCAATTCGGTCGACGGCCTCCCATTAGGCTTTATCCTTCCACAACTGTCTTATAAATCCTATCTAAGGAATCCTGAAACCCCTTAAAGATAATCGGTTCGCTGATAAATAATCCGCAAGTCTCCATAAGTGTAACCTAAACTACTACAGCCATCAATAACCAGAAATCTCTTAATACCAGAAACGGTAAATCTAAAAAAAGCAATGCACCGTTAAAAATAGGGCAATGCTTTTTCACTAAATTAATATAGTTGATTCTGATACCATTTCCAGGCATCGGCAATAATTTTCTCAAGATGACGCTCTGCTTTCCAGCCTAGCTCAGTAAAAATTTTATTAGAAGAAGCTACTAATCTAGCAGGATCCCCGGCACGGCGGTCCGCCATTTCTACATTCGCCTTAATCCCCGTAACCCGTTCGCAAGTCTCAATGACTTCTTTAACAGAATAGCCGAGACCGTTTCCTAAATTATACGTCTCAGCGGATTTCTCCCCTGATAATAAAGCTTCCAAGGCAAGAATATGAGCATGTGCTAAGTCGGTGACATGGATATAATCGCGGATGCATGTACCATCCTCTGTATCATAATCAGAGCCAAACACAGAAATTTTTTCCCGAGTCCCTAACAGCTGCTGAAGGATAATCGGAATTAAATGTGTTTCCGGGTCATGGCTTTCGCCAATAGCCGCAGATTGATGGGCACCTGCCGCATTAAAGTAACGCAGCACGACATAATTCAATCCATACGATTTTGAAAAATCAGCCAGCATTTGCTCAACCATTAACTTAGATTGTCCATAAGGATTAATAGGAGCAGTATTACTCTCTTCATCAATTAACTTTACATCAGGAATACCATATGTAGCAGCAGTGGAAGAAAAAATAAAGTTTTTCACTTTAAATTTAATCATAACTTTTAACAATGTTAAGGTAGAAGCCACATTATTTTCATAGTATTTCAATGGGTCAATAACAGATTCTCCGACCAAGCTATAAGCAGCAAAGTGCATAACGGCTTTAATAGGATAACTTCTGAACACCATTTGCAGGTCTTCCTCATTACCGAGGTCCCCTTTAACAAAAATGGCACGCTTATCAACCGCTTCACGATGGCCAGTTGATAGATTGTCCAGCACAACAACATCCTCTTTTTCTACTAATTCCTTTACGAGATGGCTACCAATGTAACCAGCTCCGCCAACGACGAGAATCATATTCATTTCCCCTTAGCTAGAATTAAAAACCTTTTCTATTATAACATTATTCAAAAAAAACAGCTCACATTGAGGTATTAACAATAATTACCTCCTAATAAGAAAAGCGCAAGCGCCTTGGTCAGCCCCGGCCAGCATAAGACACTCAGGGAAAGAAGGCGTACTTTGCCTTCATTCCCTGAGTGTCTGTAGACCATCGAGGGGCTNNGCTGGAGCTGGACGTCGACAATCCTTTTATTAACAGTTATCCACAAGCGAAAATATTATAATTTCCAAAACGACAAAAAAGGCCGGATTCCAGCGAATCCAGCCTTTTTTTAAAATGAATCCCCAGTTTTTACTTTAGTAGTAGAGGGCGGAGCCACCGTAATCCCCGTTGTCTCTTCAAAATTGAATAAGCTTGCCGGAATATCCGTAAACCGCTCCAACTCGTTATACGCTGGAATACCATGGTAGGACATATCTAAGCCCTCTTCTTCTTCTCGCTCCGTAGCGCGGAGGCCAACCGTCTTTTCGCATACCTTCGCCATAAACGTCCCGCCAATTAAACCCCAAGCCATTACAACAACCGCGCCTAATAGCTGAACAAGGATGAGTGAAACATGACCAGTTGTCAATAAACCGTCCGTTTTATCAAACAATCCAACCGCAATCGTTCCAAATATCCCGCCGAAACCATGAACAGCCACCGCGCCAACTGGATCATCTACCTTTAAATAATCAACAAAAAGCGTCGCATATATGACCAAAATGCCGCTAACCGCTCCAATTATAACCGAGGACCATTCCGAAACATACGCACACCCTGCCGTAATCGCAACCAATCCTGCTAACACACCATTAATCGTCATACTTGGGTCCGCTTTACCGAATTTTTTCATCGTTAAAAATAAGGCAGCTGTTCCTCCACTCGCTCCAGCAAGCATCGTATTAATCGCAACCGGTGCAAGCGCGGGACTCGATGCATCCAATGTACTGCCGGCATTAAAAGCAAACCAACCAAACCAAAGAATAAAGGCTCCTGCCGAAGCTAACGGGATGTTACTTGGCGCAAATACATTCACACTGCCATCCGAATTAAACCGGCCCTTCCTTGGCCCGAGCCATTTAGCCATCGCCAACGCTGCAAAGCCACCAACCGCATGGATCGCTGCTGATCCCGAAAAATCCTTCAACCCAAGCTTGGCTAACCAGCCGTCACTATTCCAGATCCAGTGGCCGGAAAGAGGATAAATCACAATACAGATGAGTGCTGCCGTCACCACATAAGCTTTGAAATTCATGCGTTCGGCCACTGCACCTGAAATAATCGATATGCTGGCAACCGCAAAACCCATTTGAAAAAGAACAAAGGCAGTACTAGGCAAATGAGCGGCAAGTTGGATTTTTTCAGGACTTCCAAACAAATTCGTTCCGATGAATCCAAAGGCATCCCTCCCGAACATAACGCCAAATCCAACCATCCAAAACGCCAAGGCTCCAATCGTTAGGTCAACGAAAATTTTCATCGTCACATTCACCGCATTTTTCGTCCGGACAAAACCGGCCTCCAGTAAGCTGAATCCACCCTCCATAAACAAGACCATTGCCGCTGCCAAAACAATCCAAACTGTATTGATATACGTCAGTACCATTATAGTCCCTCCTCCCGGTTTACTAAATCGTCAATATCATCATCAAATTTTCCTGTGCGAATGTTATAGGCTTCTAGAATTGGATAGACATATATTTTCCCATCGCCTTCTTCTCCTGTCTGCGCAGCCTTTACAACCGTCTGAATCGTAGATTCAACTAAATAATCGGAAAGAACAATTTCTAATTTCACTTTAGGGTGCAGCGTCACTTGATAATTTTTCCCGCGATACACACCTTTTGTATCCTTTTGTTTCCCTCGCCCGACTACTTGAGAAACCGTAAAACCTGTGATGCCGATACTCTTTAAACCCTTAATCGTCTCAGTGAGCCTTTCGGGCCTGATGATTGCCTCTATTTTTTTCATGGAAACACCTCCATGTTATATTTCCTAACATCAATATGATAAAATATATAACATTTCCATACTCAACGTCAATTAATATTTTTAACCAATTTTTATATTCTGAATTATTTTGAAAAGGGCATATTTGTAAAATTTAATAAAACTTAAGTTTTGTACAGCCTTTCCTACATAAGCGCCGGAATTCTCTTAATGTTTACTTTTTTTAATCAGCTGCTGGAAACTTCTTTGCTGTAAAAAGGGCTCCATCTTACAGTTTTATTGCTGCTTTTACAACAATTGATTACCGCCATTGAAAATAAGGCAATTTTTTCAAAACTAAAAGTACTGGCGGGCGTGGAAGGAAACTACCGCCAGGGGAAGGTGGTAAAGCCTGACAGTGAAATGTTTGATATGGGGCGGAATTTGAACTTTACGGTGATTACCGAAGGTGTGGAATCAACCGAACATGCGGCCTTTTTGCGGAAGAATAAATGCTTTGTCGGCCAGGGCTATTTATTTAGCAAGCCGCTTCCCGTCTCAGAATTGGAGAGTTTTTTGGTCAAGAAAGCAGTAAGAATATCCTGATTGTTTACATATCCTATTCAATGCCAAGAATAGAGAGGATATGGAGGGATTTATGAGGATATTACTTATTTTTCTATGGATGGTTATCATCTTTATTCTTACTTGTACCGCGGATTTCCATCAGTTTCTTACAACCGGGATTGTGCACTTTCATTGGAACGGGCATCCCGCATTTGTGGAGCTCTTAGCCCCTTTTCCTGTAGTGTTAAGCGGCGATTTCCTGCTGCAAAAAATAGGACATATGTGTGCCTTTTTCATTCTGACAATCTTACTACAAAAAGAATTTCACACGAATCGTCTGGTTTTACTGATTGCCTTTGTCTATGCTGCCCTAACTGAGATTCTTCAAATATATTTTTCACGGGATGGAAGATGGTTTGACGTCGGAGTGGACGGATCGGGAATCCTGCTCGCTCTAGGTTTGAACACCTTATCAAGGAGCCATTTCTTCAACAAAATTAAAAGCCAACTATGATGGTTGGCTTTTTGTGTGTATGCAAGGTTTACACACTTCCAATAATACCCAAATCCTACTACTCCAAAAATCCAAATCTGTAGTTATATAGCAAGTACACACACCGAGTGACAGCTTATCCCATATGATAATTTGAATGCACCTTTATAAAGGAGGAGATAAGATGAAGCTTTATTTGGATCCAGGTCATGGCGGTAATGACCCCGGGGCCCAAGGGAGTGGTTTAAACGAAAAAGACGTAACCTTAGATATTTCCCTTAAATTGCGGGCCATCTTACTCAATAACTATCAAGATATTGAAATAAAAATGAGCCGCACGACAGATATCACGAAAAGCTTGAGCGAAAGAACCAATGAGGCAAACAGCTGGGGCGCAGATTATTATCTGGCGATTCACATCAATGCCGGGGGAGGGGAGGGATACGAAGATTATATTTACAGCGGCCTTTCAGACACATCCACCTCAGCAAAATATCAGGATATCATTCATGCTGAAGTCATGAAATTAAATCAATTAAAAGACCGCGGCCAGAAAAAAGCCAACTTTCACGTCTTACGTGAATCTAACATGCCAGCACTTTTATCTGAAAACGGTTTCATCGATAATTCCCATGATGCTGCTTTAATGAAGCAATCTAGCTGGCGTCAAAACGTCGCCCAAGGCCATGCCAACGGGATCCTAAGCGCGTTTAATCTTAAAAGAAAACCGGCCGATCCTGGGACAAGCACCCTATACAAGGTCATTGCCGGATCGTTTCAAGCAAGAGAAAATGCCGATGAACGGGTAACCTACCTTTCTTCAAAAGGGATTGATTCATTTGTGACAACCGTCACGATTTCCGGTCAAATTTGGTACCGTGTACAAGCCGGGGCTTATGCTAACCGGACAAATGCGGAAGATCGTTTAGACGAGCTGAAGCGGGCAGGTATTACCGATGCGTTTATTATTGCCGAATAACTTTTTTGGAATAGTCCTTCATCACCATGATGAAGGGCTTTTCTTTTGCCAACTTTGAAATTTTTATGACAATAACCTTGCTTAACCTAAGTCAAAATAGGAAAAAATAAAGATTACCTATTGATAGTCGCAATAAAAACGAATATTATAGTACAGTTGCTAAAAATTGTTCGTATTTTGGAGGATTCTAATGTTTAGATTGAAAGAAAATCATACTAATACAAAAACAGAGCTGCTGGCTGGAATTACGACCTTTTTCACTATGGTCTATATCGTGGTCGTCAATCCTGTCATTCTAGCCGATGCTGGCGTACCATTTGAACAGGTATTTTCCGCCACCATCATCGCGGCCTTAGTCGGAACCCTATGGATGGGACTTTTCGCTAATTACCCCATTGCCATCGCACCGGGAATGGGGTTGAACGCCTACTTTGCTTATTCAGTCGTCGGCGGCCACCAGGGGATTAGCTATCAAACTGCCTTCGCCGCTGTGTTCGTAGCCGGAATTATCTTTGTCATCTTATCATTAACACCGTTTCGTGAAAAATTGATTGAGGCGATTCCAGAAAATTTAAAGCACGGAATTACGGCTGGAATTGGTTTATTTATCGCATTTATCGGCCTGCGTCAAACCAAAATTATTACCGCTCATCCTTCTAATTTAGTGGGTTTGGGTGACCTGCATTCTTCGTCAGCCCTTTTAGCAATAGTTGGGTTGGCTGTTACATTGATTTTGATGGTTCTTAGAGTCAACGGGGCATTGTTTTTCGGGATGATTGTTACCGGGGTGATTGCTTATTTTACAGGTCAGCTTTCCTTCGACAAAGGACTAATGTCGCTTCCATCTCTTCCGGAAGGGCTGATGATCGGAAATCCTATCACTGCCTTTGGAGATGTCATTCAACACAGTCTTTATGCCGTGGTCTTTTCGTTTATTCTTGTGACGATTTTTGATACAACGGGAACGATGATCGGGGTAGCCAATCAAGCAGGGTTAATGAAGGGCGACAAGCTGCCGCGTGCCAGACAGGCCCTCCTCTCTGATTCAATTGCAACAATGGTCGGGTCTATTTTTGGGACAAGCCCGACAACCGCTTTTATTGAATCGACCTCCGGTGTTGCGGCGGGCGGGCGGACTGGTTTAACCTCCGTTACAGTGGCGGTTTTATTTTTGGTGTCAGCTTTCTTCGGCCCGCTTGTTAGTGCCGTGTCGGGAATTGCTGCGATTACAGCGCCAGCGTTGATTATTGTCGGTAGTTTAATGATGGGCAGTATCGCCAAAATTAATTGGAATGAACTAGATGAAGCTTTCCCGGCCTTCCTTACGGTGTTAAGTATGCCGCTGACCTCCAGTATTTCAACTGGGATTGCGCTCGGATTTATCAGTTTTCCCATTTTAAAATTGGTGAAAGGGAAATGGCGCGAGATTCATCCATTACTTTATGTGTTTGCGGTATTGTTCTTTATTCAATTAGCATTCTTGCAGTTCTAATAAGAAAAGCGCAAGGCGCCCGTCTATCGGCGACAAGCACAAGACGAGCCGGCCGAAAGGTTGCTTTTTAACCTTTTGGACGGATTGACTCATCGAAGGGCTAGGCGCTGGAGCTGGACGTTGACAGTCCTTTTATTAACAGTTATCCACGAGCGATAATTTCCTAAACGAGAAGCGCCCTGGCCAGGAGCTGGAGCTAGACGTAAAAAAAAAGAGTCCGAATCCGGACTCTTTTTTATGCCGTTATTTCACTTGGCTGCTTTGCTTCCTGGCGTTCTTCTTTAACAAAAATTCCCCCGATTAGCCCGAGAAGCGAGAAAATAACTGGAATCATAAATCCATTATGATACCCAACACTTGCGGAAGATGTATGGAAATGGTCTAATACCTTCCCAAAAATACTTGGCAGGAGAACCGCACTTAAAAAGCCCCCTGTATTGGCGAAGCCCGAAACGACACCGACTTCCTTCATATCAAATGACTTTCTCACGATTGCAAACGTTAACGAGCTCGAACCATTCCCATAGCCAATCAGTAAAAAGATAATGACGAGCATATAGTATGGCGGTTTGCCGCTAAAAAATAAAACAAGCCAGCTGACAAACGCAATCACATGTACCACGATAAACGGACGCTTTATCGAATCGAGCCTGCTTGAGATCCAGCTTGTCAGCGGTGCGCCAACAAGCGCACCGATTAAACCAATCATCACAAGCTGACTTGATTGCGACCGTGTCATATCATACACATGCATTCCATAAGGAACCGCCCAAGAACCGATAAATCCCACGTAGGTCCCCACTAATCCAAAATGACAAAAGAAGGCAGCCCAGGCCTGACGGCTTGAAAAAATACGCCGCAGGACGACGATTGTTTTTTCGCGTGGTTTCTTTTGTTTCACCTTCACAGTATAATTTTTAAATAACTGCTTCGATTTTTTTTCGAGGACAAAGTATAGCAGCACGGCGCTTAAAACTAGAACGATCCCTGTTATAAAAAAGGGCGTGCGCCAGCCTGATAAAGAAATCCATGCTGAAAAAGGAACAGTTGCGAGCAGGAAACCAAAGCTTCCGGCCATTCCCGCGATTCCGAGTAAACCGACGAATTCTCTTACTTTAAACCACTGGCTTAAAATCAAGACGAGGTTGACCCAAATGGCGGCATCTCCTAATCCTGCCAATAATCTCGCCACAAGGAGGAAAAACGCATTCGGTGCGAGACTGTAAATTAAGGTACCAATCCCGTTCAGCAAGGCACCGATGATAAGGAAGAAATTCGGCCCAAACCGGTCAGATAGAATTCCAATTGGGATTTGAAAGCCGGCATAGGCTAAAAATTGTATGCTTGTCAGCAATCCAATCGTTGCCGCGGTTAAATTGAAGTCCTTCATTAATTGGTCAGAAATTAAGCCCGGTGCTGTCCGCTGACTGACGATTAAAAAATACGTAAACAAGACCGAGGCAAAAACGACCCATCTATATTTGCTAGTTTGTTTTTCCAAAGTTCACTACTCCTGTTGATAGAATCTATCTCCTATTATACTCCAATTTCTTAATTAGATTTTACTAATTTAACGTGAGGACGTTTTCATTTAAAAAATGATGAATTAGCCTCAGGGAAACTCTTTATTGAAGTCACTTTCCTCGTTTCTGCTTTCCACTCTTTCAGAAAAATTCAAAATTTTTTTCAACATCACGTGACAGACATCGCAAATAGGATTAAAATCATCAATAAGTGAGAAAAGCGGAAGCGCCTTGGTCAGCCCCGACATGCATAAGACGATCCGGCCGAAAGGTTGCTTTTTAACCTTTTGGACGGATTGGCTGTAGACCATCTAGGGGCTAGGCGCTGGAGCTAGACAATTCTTAAAGGTAAAAACTTTTATACTTTCTTATCTCATGAGAAAAGCGGAAGCGCCTTGACCAGGGAAAAAAGTAGTTCATTTTTTCTAGGGGCTGAAGCTGGCAATAATTAACGTTCAAAGAAATAGGAGGACATCCACATGCATCTTAGCAGTGAGGAAATTGAAATCTTAAAAATCATTGAAGAAAATAACAAATTACCTATAGAATCCATCGCCTTAATGGCCATGTGCAGCGAAGAAACCGTTAAAGCCACCATCGAAAAATTAGAACAATCACAAATTATCATCAGCTACCCAACCTTAATTGACTGGAGCAAAGTCGAGGGCCAAGAACACGTCGTGGCGATGATCGACGTGAAAGTAACACCAAAGCGCGGGGTCGGTTTTGATGAAGTAGCCCAACGAATCGCCCGATTCCCTGAGGTATCATCGCTTTACCTCATGTCCGGTGCCTACGACCTTTCCGTCACCGTCGAAGGAAAATCGATGATCCAAATTTCTCAATTTGTTTCAGAAAAATTATCAACAATTGAAAACGTCATCTCAACGACAACCCATTTCATGTTAAAAAAATACAAACATGATGGCGTTATTTTTAAAAGTGAAAATGATGATAAAGACCGCAGGATGGTGGTTACACCATGAGGCACGAGCATGATCACTATCTATCCCAAACAGCCAAAGAACTGCAGCCTTCCGGGATTAGAAAGTTTTTCGACCTTGCCGCAAGCATGGAAGGGGTTATTTCACTAGGTGTCGGTGAACCAGACTTCACCACCCCATGGAGCATTCGCGAAGCGACCATTTTATCACTCGAGGAAGGCTATACCTCTTACACAGCAAATGCAGGTCTACTCGAATTACGGGAAGAAATCACGAACTATTTAGTCACAAGGTTCGGCGTAGCATATAATCCTAAAAACCAAGTAATCGTAACGATTGGAGCTAGCCAGGGTATCGACCTTGCCTTTCGCGCTATTTTAAACCAAGGCGATGAGGTCTTAATTGTCGAACCTGCCTTTGTCTCCTACGGACCATTAGTGGCGATTGCCGGGGGGAAACCTGTTCCTGTTTCCACCTCTCCGGAAAACGGCTTTAAGGTAACACCGGAACAAATCGAAGCAGCGATTACCCCAAACACAAAAGCCATATTACTATGCTCGCCAAACAATCCGACTGGCAGTATGTTAACGAAAAATGAGCTGATTGAAATTGCCGACATTATCAAGAAGCACGACTTACTTGTGGTCTCAGATGAAATTTATGCCGAGCTTTCCTATGATGAAGAATTTTGTAGTGTTGCCTCGATCGAAGGCATGTATGAGCGGACAATTCTAATCAACGGTTTTTCCAAAGGGTTTGCGATGACGGGCTGGAGACTAGGTTTCCTCGCCGGACCCGTCGAGTTTGTGGAGGTAATGTTAAAAATCCACCAATATACCACCATGTGCGCACCGCATATGCTTCAACACGGCGCGATTGAGGCCCTACGCAATACGTACGATGAAGTGATCTCGATGAGGAACAGCTATCGCCGGAGACGGAATTATATGGTGCAGACCCTGAACAAGATGGGTCTCGATTGCCACAATCCCGGCGGCGCCTTTTATGTATTTCCATCGATTCGCTCAACCGGCTTAAGCTCTGAACAATTTGCAGAGGAACTGTTAATGCAGGAAAAAGTCGCCGTTGTACCGGGTCATGTTTTTGGCGAAAGCGGTGAAGGTTACATCCGCTGCAGTTATGCCGCTTCCATGGAACATCTCCAGGAAGCACTCAAACGAATTCAGCGTTTTATTGAGTCAAAAGGTGTATATGCAAAAGCAGAAGCAAAAAAAGTAGAGGTAGAATAAGCAAAAGCCCGATTCCAAAAGAATCGGGCTTTTTTCCTATAGTTCCAATGTCATAAAAACACTATTGGGGTCTTCCGTATAATCTGCAAACGGCTCACAAAATCGAAAGCCAAAATTAGCATACAATTTTCTGGCCGGCTCAAAAGCAGCCATTGATCCTGTTTCCAGACTTAAGTTCTGATAGCCGCGCTGCTTCGCTTCATCAATAATATGCTGAAGCATCCGTCTCGCAACACCCTTTCTCAAATGCTGCGACGACGTCCGCATCGATTTGACCTCACCATGCTGGTTATCCAATTCTTTCAGTGCGCCGCATCCAAGTAACTCCTTACCTTCCCATGCACTCCAAAAGGTAACCTCTGGTCTTCGCAGCTTTTCAAGACCTAGGGCGTGAATACTCTCAGGCGGTGAATTCAATGTCATACTATGTAGATGCTCTCTAATCAAATTTGCGACTTCAGGCCCCGTTAAATCATCTATTTTTATTAACATAAAACACCACCCTATCTTGGGTCCGGTCTCTCTCTCTTATCCCTATTAGTCTTCATACCCATTCGGATTATTTTTCTGCCATCTCCAAGAATCCTCACACATTTCCGCAATTCCCTTAGAAGCCGTCCAGCCAAGCTCTTTTTTTGCTTTGGATGCGTCAGCGTAACAAACAGCAACATCTCCTGGTCTGCGGTCAACTATCTTATAAGGTATATCGACGCCAGAAGCCTTTTCAAAAGCAGCGACAATCTCAAGCACACTATAGCCTGTACCCGTTCCAAGATTATAAGCCTCCACACCTGTTGCAGGAAGAATTTTTTCAAGCGCCTTTAAATGGCCAATAGCTAAATCGACGACATGAATATAATCGCGGACACCTGTCCCATCGACGGTTGGGTAATCACTGCCAAACACTTGTAATTGCTTTAACTTGCCGACTGCTACCTGAGTAATGAACGGCATTAAGTTGTTAGGAATTCCGTTCGGGTCTTCGCCGATCCGGCCGCTAACGTGAGCCCCAATCGGGTTGAAATAGCGTAATAACGCAATACTCCATTCTGGGTCAGACACATACAAGTCTCGTAAAATCTCTTCAATCATCAGCTTAGTCCGGCCATATGGGTTGGTTGCGCCCAGCGGAAAGTCCTCCGAAATCGGCACCCGCTCCGGCATTCCGTATACAGTTGCTGAGGAACTAAAGACCAGATTTTTGACACCATACTGCTTCATGACTTCACAGAGAATCAGTGTTCCAGTGATATTATTATGGTAATAGTGAAGTGGGATTGATACCGATTCACCCACCGCCTTTAAACCTGCAAAGTGAATGACCGCTTCAATTTGATTTTCGGCAAAGACCTTCTCAAGGCCAATCCGATCAAGCAAATCAACCTCATAAAAAGCAAAATCCTTACCTGAAAGCTCTTTTACTCTTTCTAAGGATTCCGGTTTACTGTTTGAATAGTTATCGACGATGATAATTTCATGTGCGGCATTTAACAGTTCTATACATGTATGGCTGCCGATATATCCAGCTCCGCCCGTTACTAACACTGCCATATGATCTCTCCTTTGTTTCGGCTTTCTAAAACTTTCTAATTATATATCCTCTTGCAATCTTAATCTATAATACCAAAAATTTTGTCAAATAAATACAATAACCAAAAAAATAGGGGCACCTATGCCCCATTAACTTAAATATTAAAACTATTTTTCCCGCTCCGGCAATTCATCAATCAATGCAGCTAATCGTTTTAGTGAATGATATTCTTTATATCGCTTGAAAGCTGATGAATATTGATGTTCTTATCACGAACATTCAGCAAAATCGCCATGATGGTATGATCCTTAAAAAATACATGCAGCGTTTCCCAGCCGCCAACTACGCCCCTGCTATAAACCTGATTGCCGTAAATGTAGACACCCTCTCCATACTTTGATCGGGATCCAGGTGTCAGCATTTCCTGTAAACTCCGTTTAGAAAGCAGCTTCCCGCTTAGTAATGCCTCATCAAACAAGCATAGATCAAGAGCCGTGGAATAGATATCCCCACAACCGAATAGCTTGGACAAATTCAGTATATTGACTGGCAGCGCATAATTCCCCGTCTTTATATAACCTTTCGAATTATAGGGCACTGGCCTGTTTTGCGTCATAAATCCGGAATGCTGCATAGAAGCTTTGTCTAAGATATTCTTTTGTATATAGCTATGTAATGATTCTCCTGATGCTTTTTCAACGACTAGTCCTAACACGAAATAATTGATATCATTGTAATCCCACTTCTTACCGGCAGGAAATTTAACGCTAATCCCTTTCAGCATATCTTTTGATTTTCCATGGAAGAATAGATTCTCTTCTATTCCCGACGTATGGTTTAATAAATGGATTAGTTTAATACGGCTGCCATTTGGGAAGTTAGGAATAAACGTTGATATGGAATCCTCCGTGCTCAGCTTTCCCTTTTCCTGAAGCTGCAAAATACAGGCTGCTACAATCACCTTAGTGACGGATCCAATGGGAAAAGTAGTAGAAGGCAGGTTCACTCTCCCAGTTGCTCGATTGGCTAAACCAATTCCCTCGTTAAAAATCACCTTATTTTTCTTCACTACAGCAATGCTCCCATTGACATGTTTGGAAAGCAGATAAGCTTGAATCTTTTCCTGAACTTTTTGGGTCTTGGCACCAGTATTCCTTACACCAATTTTTGAGCTCACGGAACAGCTTTGAGCGATTAAGAAAAGGGTTATGACAAGATATTTGAATTTCATGTGATCACATCTTCCCTTAAGTGTCCATGTGATTATTATGCATGAAAAGATGAATAAATAACAAAAATATGTGGAGAAGCCTTATCCTTAAAGAAAACGCTGGAATTCCAAAGAAACTAGAAACTAGCAAAGTAGAAGAAAACAAATAAAACAAGTGGCAGCTATCCTTTTAACGGAAAGCTGTCTTCTTTTATAATTTATGCAAATGATTATAAATTTGTGGGACATAATAAATGAAAATGTCGGATAAAGGGGAGGCAGCATGTCTTTTACCATTTATTCAACCATTAGTTTAATTGCCATCATTTATTGCACGGTTAGGCCCAAAATATTGAATACGCTAGAACTGACGATGATTTTCCTTGTAGTTATGTACTTAGACAGCAATGTCATGGATTTAGTCATGTTAAATCTAGACAGAATTGTTTTAGGAAAAACAAGTTCGGACCGCTTCACCTTTTACCTTTCGTTTATCGTGTTATATCCGTTAATTATTGCCTGCAGTTTAGACCATCTCAGGAAAGTTCAAGCGAAGCTGACAAAAGTTCTAATGATTCTCTTCGCTGTTTTTTCAATCGTCGGACTAGAAAGTGGCTTAAAGTATTTAAAAGTGCTCACCTATAAAAACTGGAACTGGTCGTTTGATTTAATTCAATGGCTCTGTATCTATATGATTACCTACTTCCTTCATTATCAGTTCCGCAAATTAGTCCTGAAGGAGTTGAATCACTAATGTTATTACTACCGGAAAAATTCGACCAAAATGAATGGTTTATTATCATTTCTTTTCTCCTTACTTATCTCATGATTTTAAAACTTCCTAAGAGATTTCCTTTAACGATTACATTGCTAATTCTTTTTTTTGGGATGGCATATGTTCAGGTGACTGACCACGTGTTAGCGGGGATCAGTTATAATTTGTATGATATCAATGACTATGGAAAATATGAGTGGTTTGATTGGATTGGCTGGTTCATTTACCCGCCGTTTGGGTATTTTTTTGTTTATTTCTTAGATAAGTGGGCCATTCGCGGTCTGCGAATATTTTGGTACATACTCGTCTGGTCATTCATTGCCATGATCGTAGAATGGATTAGTCTGAAATTTAATATGTTCAAATATTATAATTGGAATTTCTTCTACTCTTACCCCGTTTATTTACTCACCTTATGCATTTATCTATTGTTTTACCTATATATAAATAGTGCCTTTAAAAAATTAAAATCGTTACGGAAGCCGGTTAACTGACTAAACCAGCCTATAATTTGGTTACTTTTTGGTAAGACGTTGAGGTACAAAAAAAACACGAGTATAATAAGGAGTTGTTTGAACTAGTTAATCATTATAGGAGGAATAAATGAAACAGGAAGGTTCACGATCGATTGCCCTGCCGCTGACGATTTCGATTATTGCAATTTCGTTTTCGGCTATTTTTGTGAAGTGGTCAGACGCGCCGGCCTCTATTCTCAGTATGTACCGGATGTGGTTTGCTAGTATCTTAATGCTGCCAATCGTATGGAAAAAGCGTCATGAATTTAATAAAATCGTTAAAAAAGATTGGTATTTTCTATTTTTTTCCGGCCTCTTTTTGGCGTTTCACTTTGTTCTCTGGTTTGGTTCATTAAAATTAACGACGGTCGCAAGTTCCACTATTATTCTGGCATTGCAGCCGATTGTTTCTTTAGTTGGTGGATTCTTTTTATATAAGGAACGCACCACCCTGTCAGCCTTGCTGACAATGGGCATTGCCATCATTGGCGCGATGATGATTGGCTGGGGTGACTTTGGTCTGAGTAAAGGAGCAATCATGGGGGATGTTCTCTCCTTTTTTAGTGTGATCTCTGTTGTCGGTTACCTATTAATTGGTCAGACGACTGTGAAAAAGGTTTCTCATTGGCTATATAGCTTTTGCGTCTTTTTCTCCGCGGCGATTGTGCTTACTATTTATAATCTTTCAGCTGGAGTTGAGGTTATCGGCTACCCGGCAAAGGAATGGGGCATTTTTCTATTGCTCGCAACAGTTCCAACCGTCAGCCATGTCATTAATAACTGGCTATTAAACTATGTAAATGCGACTACGATTTCGATGAGTATCTTAGGAGAACCCGTTGGGGCTACGATATTAGCGTTTTTCTTGTTGCACGAACATCTAGCAGGCTGGCAAATCGTCGGCGGACTGCTCGTGCTGGCTGGGGTCTTTTTCTTTTTAACACAGAAGCAGCAATTGACTGTCCCGGAAGTGGTAAAGGAAGGAACATACTAAGAAAAGCGCTGGAGCTAGACAATTCTCAACGTTAAATACTTTTATACTTTCTCATAAAAAGGACGCTTAGGTGCGTCCTTTTTAGTATGTCTTTGATTTTTTGTTTTCTCACGAAAATAGTGCATGATTCTGGGGATGGATACCTTTTCCAATCTGCCATGCCAATGCTTCTGCTTTTTTCATGTCGGTGATATCCCTTGCCACACCGATTATATGCTTTACTTCTCCATCCTTATCCAATATAGGGGTCAATATGGTCTTAAATAACTTATAGCTCCCGTCCTTGACCGTCATGTTAAATTCAAGTTGGTACGGCTGCTTTCTCTCTGCTATCTCATTCATAATGGCTGGAAAATCAGCTTGATCTGCAGGCGCTAAATCAGGAACGAACGTCCTGCCCTCATAATAACTAGATGGAAGTCCGAGAATGGTGCTATGGGATGGGGAAGCATAGATGACCCTTCCGGTTGAATCAAAGATGGTAATCAAATCAGTCATATTTTCTGCCATTAACCGATACAATTCTCTGCTTTCGCGCAGTGCCTTTTCGGTTTCTTTTAATGGTGTGATGTCAATGCAAGAAACAATCACCTCGACTACCTTTCCATATCTTTTAATCGGACTTAACGCAGCCAAATAATGAACACCGTTGATTTCCGCTTCATAGGATAAATTCTCTTCTCCATCCCATGCTCTTTTGTAAATTTTAGCTTTCTCTATTGCGTGTTTCAACGGAATAATTTCATCTAATTGCTTACCTACTATTCTATCCTTTGTTATACCCATCTTATATAAAAGACTGCCCTCACACCACGTATGAATAAACCGGCCATCGATTTGTTTAAATTTCAACGTCAATCCCTGCTGACGGCTCAGTGTATCCTGCAATTCCTGTCTGGCAATACGGTATGATTCCTCTGCCCACATTTGTTGGTTGGCATCCTGTGAAATGCCGAACTCCACGACAAGCTGCTCAATCCTGCTCGATGCTTCAATCAACTCTTCAGCAGAATGAGGTTTACTAAAGAAAAAGCCTTGTCCCTCATCACAAAGATGCTGTTGTAAAAAGACTAATTGTTCCCTTGTTTCAATCCCCTCTGCCACCACTTTTAATTGGAGGTGGTGTGCCATCGAAATAATTGTTTTTACAATTGTGTCGTCATTCGTATTATTTAGTAGCTCCCTTACAAAGGACTGATCAATCTTTAAGGTATCAACTGGAAACTGTTTTAAATAATTCAATGAACTAAAGCCTGTTCCAAAATCATCAATACTGATGAGGACACCAAGCCGCTTTAATTCGTGCAGGGTGGAAATGGTATGTTCAATATCGATCGTCATACTTTCGGTGATTTCAAGCTCTAAATAGTGCGGCTCCAGCCCTGTTTCGTTTAGTACTTTTTCAACCGTGACAACAATACTACTATGTGAGAACTGACGTGCAGAGAGATTAACTGAGACGACCATTGGTGGCAGCCCCAATTCCTGCCAGTGCTTATTCTGTTTACACGCTTGCCTTAACACCCATTCTCCAATGGAAATAATTAAGCCTGATTCCTCTGCAATCGGAATAAACTTTACCGGAGAAACCATCCCCCACTGAGAGTGGTTCCAACGAAGTAATGCTTCAGCACCGATCATTTTTCCTGTTTTCAAATTAACCTTTGGCTGATATTGAAGAAATAATTCATTTTGTTTAATGGCTTTATGAAGGTCCAATTCCATTGTTAACGGATCAAAACCCCCTTCATACTTGATGCAGGAATAAAAACGATACGTCTTCTTCCCAGCCTTTTTTGCTTGGTACATCGCAAAATCTGCATACTTAATCAGTGTTTCGACCGTTTCCCCATCCTCCTGGGATAAACTGATACCGATGCTCGGAGAAGTAAAAACTTCCGTCGTATTCAACATGAATGGTGTGGACAAGGCTTCGAGGATTTGATTAGCCACAGCATCCGCACGCTCCCGGTCCGCATCTTTTAAAATGACGATAAACTCATCTCCGCCCTGTCTAAAGATTAAATCATTTTCTGAAAGGGCTTCCCTTAAACGTTCCGCAACTTTTTTCAAAAGCAGGTCACCCATGGAATGACCTAATGTATCATTGACAATCTTGAATCGGTCAAGATCGATGAATAATATGGCTATACTTTTAATCATAATCGTCCCGTTTGCTAGGAGTGACTCTAACATATTTCGATTAGGAAGCCCAGTCAAATAATCATGGTAGGCCAAATGCTCGAACATTTCCTGATTTTTAATAAACTCTGTAATATCTTTCGCAACCCCATAGACACCCACGGTTTTCCCATCCACGATAATAGGGATAATGGTTACATTAAGACTAAGAATTTCCCCATGTTTGCACTTCAGGCGGGTCACAATATTTTGCTTACTTGCGGCACCTTCACCACTTGATAAATGAAACAGCCTCAGAGTTTCATCCAAGTCCTCTTCGTATACAAGTTCCGTAAAGTTTTTACCTAACAGCTCTTGAGGACTATAACCGGATAATGTCTCACAAGCTTTGTTAGCGCTTGTAAATCTCCCCTCTAAATCTAGCGAATAAACAGCGTCCGAATGGTAATCAAAAAGTGATTTATAACGCTGTTCACTCATTTTGATTTGCCCTTGAAGATTCTTCTTCTCGGTGATATCACTTCCTACAGTCATCAGAGCAGGCTGTCCATTAAACATGATATTTGTCCCAACTGAATCTACAAAAATGGTTCTTCCATTTAACGTATTAAATCGATACTCACGGATAGCGACATTCTCATGTTTAGACAATCTTGTGAGGTTATTAATTAACTCTACAAGGTCTTCATCATGAATAAATTCAAAGATACTTTTTCCGAGCAGGTCCTGCTCATTGGCAGCACCAAACAGCTTCATGGCGGCATGGTTGGCAAACACAATATGATTTTCTTGAAAAACAAGAATCGCCTTTGGAGATACCTCTACTAAACTACGGTAGCGGTGCTCACTTTCGATTAATTCCCGCTCTGTTTGTTTCCGCTTGGTTACATCTCGGACAGACACCGTTATATATTTACCTACTATAATCAAAAAAAGGATGATGAGTGTAAAAACAAAGATGACTTCCAAGATGCTCCCCCCAAAAACTTCTATCTATTAATAGATATTATATCTAACTATTTTCCTATAATGATACTTATTGTTAATATAGCAAGAATCAGGTCTATTCACATTGTCAAATTATTTCCATGGTATTTTAACTTGTTAAACATAGAAATAGAGGCTGTCATGGAATCATGACAGCCTCTGCCTGTTAAGTTAAGCATCCTGAAAGATTGGCTGGTCAATGACATCGCAATCAGGAGCATTTGTTGCACTACATCCGTTTATCGTAATAATTTTCACACCCGTATTCGAAGATCCTGAGCCGAACGCTGTTTTCGAAGCACTTTTCGGAGAAACGAACAGTGCCCCCAAATTGCACGATCCCTCCGCTTACGGTATCAATCTTGACTGGGGGATTAAATGACATGGTTAAACATCCTTTACAGTTGGATTTCTTATCTTAATTTATGTCAGACTGCTCTTTTGTGTGTTCATTGTTGTTTTATACTCTGTTGACTGGAGCGGAAATCAACAACCAAATTTCACAGCAAAAAAAGAATACCACTTGTCAATTCATTTTCCTATAATCTTCCATTGTAAACTATTATTCTAATAAAGTATGATTTTTTAAGTGAATATATTATTTATAAGCGGAGGAGAATAATTGAATAGAATAGTAGTAAGTTTTCTTTCCTTTTTCTTACTATTTAATCTTTTTATTTCAGGTGCATCGGCAGACACGATTGAACCAAAATTGCAGGTTAAATTGGTCAATTATATAGGAAACCAAACACAATTAACCATTAAGCCTACGGGGGATTATCTTATCCAAGGGTCAAATCTCCGTTTAACAAATGGGACTTCTTATGTGGTCAAATATGATAATAATAGAATCATATTATTAGAAGGTTCAACCACACTTATTCAAGGTGATTCCGTAAACCTAATCCCTTCATTAGAAACAAACTACTTAACCATTAACAATCGTCCCTATTTAGGTTCATTTCGGTTTATCCCTGAGAATTCAAAATATGTTCGGCCCATTAATGAGGTTTTTATAGAAGATTATTTAAAGGGTGTTGTACCTTTTGAAATGATGGCAGGCTGGAATAAAGAAGCATTAAAATCTCAGGCAGTCGCTGCTAGAACCTATGCGCTATCTTATTTAAATAGAGTGATGGATGACACGATCAATTATCAAGTTTACGGAGGCTACGCCTGGCACCCTAACAGCACCGCAGCTGTAGATGAAACGAAAGGTGAAGTTTTAAAATCAAATGGCCGCTTGATTAGTGCCGTTTTCTCTGCAAGTAATGGAGGGAAAACAGAGTCAAATGCAAATGTATGGGGAACATCGCCTGTTTCTTATTTGACAATCAAAACAGACGAATTTGATGCCAAAACAGCATGGAAGTTTTCTGTAAAAACACAGCAAATCGATCCAACTATTCCTTCATGGACTCAAATGAAAGAATTTGATACCACAATTACTACCTCAATTAAATCCTGGATGCTTACACACGGTTATGCGGGGAAAGAAATTAAGATAACCGCCATCCCTATTTTGTCTTTAAATACACCTACCTCTGGTGATCGTGTATCAAAAGGAGATATTACGATTGAGTTTTTCACCAAAGATAAACTAGACCAAAATGGTAAATTTATACCACAAAAAATCGAGTACAAAAACATATCCGCTACTCAAATACGCGCAATGGTTGGCATTCGCGCCATGTTGAGTTACTTAGTGACAAATATTACTCAAACATCCGACAACATCACGGTTTCCGGACTTGGTGATGGCCATGGTGTGGGTTTAAGTCAATGGGGTGCGAAAAATCGTGCTGATGCAGGTCAAAATTATAACGAAATCCTTGCGTTCTATTATGATGGCACAACTATAACAAAAGAATACACAGAACAACCTCAATCGATCGTACAACCTTCACCGGAACCGATCGATCAAGCAGAAGTTCCAACGACTGCACCTATCGTAATCCAAACTCCGCCAGCGGACACAACGGCTCCGCAAATAAGTGCTGTGAGTGTCAATGTCGATAATGCAAAAAGTAAGGCTGCAATTTCTTTTAAAACGAATGAAAAGGCGAAAATTTCCGTTTATATCAAAGATAGCACAGGAAAAATTCTAACCTATTTATCCCAAGATGCTTTAACTGAACCTGGAACATTTAACAAAGAGTACAATACCTCTACTCTAGCAAATGGTAAATATTATGCAGGCATCATTGCGATTGATGGCTCGAATAATCGAGCATCAACGTTGCCATCATTTGAAGTCAAGAAAATCGTCCCAGTAAAAGATACAGCAGCTCCAAAAATCAGCAGCGTAAAAACAAGTGTTAATAACACAACTAATAAAGCTTCACTCACTTTTAACACCAATGAGACCTCGAAATTAACTGTATATATCAAAGACAGTAAAGGAAAAATCCTTACGTATTTGAAAAAGGATGCCTTAACGAAGGCTGGCGCGGTTAAGCTGGATTACAGCACCAATTCCTATGCAAACGGAAAATATACAGTAGCGATCCTAACGGTGGATACAAGCAATAACAAATCTTCTGCCACAGCTGCTTTTGAAGTCAAAAAGGTGAAAACAGGGAAAGTATTGGTTTCATTATTGCACGTACGTACCTCCGCTTCGTCTAAAGCAAAAATAATCGGGACAATAAAGAAAAACCAAACCGTTACCATTCTTTCCGCAAGCCGTGGCTGGTATCGAATCAGCTATGGTAAATTAACAGGCTATGTTCCTCAAACAGCTGTAAGATAACAAAAAAGGTTGTATCCCTACTCTATATAGGGGATACAACCTTTTTTTATTTAATAATTTTCCGATTACTCCTGTTGATCCTCTTTTTAAAAAAGTAACTAATTAAATACTTAAATAACTTCCTTGTTGGCGGAAAAAGCATCAGAAAGCCAACGATATCGGTAATAAATCCTGGAGTTAATAAAAAAGTCGCTCCTATTAAAATGCAGACGCCATCTAAAAGTGCATCCCCAGGAAGCTGGCCGCGGCTCAACTGTTCTTGAACCTTCCGAATCGTTTGCAGTCCTTCCCTTTTCGCTAAATAGGCGCCAATAACTCCTGTCAAAATAATAAGCAATATCGTAGGCCATACACCGATGGTTTTACCGGATAATAGCAAAAATCCTATATCAGCTGCTGGTATGATGATGATTAACAAAAATAAATACCGCATGAAATGCTCCTTCCTCTTATCCTCTTCCAAGCTAGAATCCCATTACACCTTCTTGTACATAATAGTACCAAATTAACTGGAGGGACAAAACTTTGGGGACTTGTGAACTTTGCGGACGGCAACAGGTAGACACGACGGTTCATCACCTGCTTCCGAAAGAAATGGGCGGAACATTCGGGGCCACCGCCAACCTTTGCATGCCCTGTCATAAGCAAATCCACGCTCTATACACCAATGAGGAAATCGCCGCCCGGCTGACAACTTTACCCGAACTGAGAGCGGATGAAAAGCTTGCCAGCTTTATTAAGTGGATTCGTAAACAGCCTCCCACCAAACTCATGAAAATTAAAAAATCTAAAGAACGAAGACAAAAATAATTGCTAAAAGCTAATAAATCGGTTACGATTAAATCGTACACGATTTATTTTTTTACTTTGGGAGGGAAAAACATGACAACCGTTTATGATTTTAATGTAAAAATGCCTAACGGCGAAATGAAGTCATTGAAAGAATATGAGGGAAAACCGTTAATCATTGTCAATACAGCCAGCAAGTGTGGCTTTACACCACAATTTAAAGGCCTTCAGGCACTAAATGAAAAGTACAAAGACCAGGGCCTTGAGATTTTAGGATTCCCCTGCGATCAATTCAACAACCAAGAATTTGCTGATATCGACGAAACCACTCAATTTTGCCAGGTGAACTATGGTGTAACCTTTCCGATGTTTGCCAAGGTTGATGTAAACGGTGAAAAAGCAGATCCGTTATTTACTTTTTTGAAGGATCAGAAGAAAGGACTCCTCTCAAGAAATATTAAATGGAATTTCACGAAGTTTCTAGTCGATGCCAATGGTCAGGTCGTCGAACGTTACGCCCCAACTGTCGATCCAAGCAGAATGGAGCAGGATATCAAAAAATTATTTTCTTAAAGGTGATCATTTGAAGGACTTCTTCACGTTAAAAAATCAACTATGTTTTGCCATCTATGAAACAGCTAGTGAATTTACAAAACTGTATTCGACCGTACTTCAACCATTCGGATTAACCTATCCGCAGTACTTAGTCCTCTTGGCTTTATGGGAAAAAGATGGGGTAACGGTGAAAGGCTTAGGTGAAAGATTAAATCTCGGGACCGGCACCTTAACGCCGATGATTGCAAGAATGGAGGGGAACGGCTGGCTCCGTAAGGAACGTTCCTCCGAGGATGAAAGAAGGGTTTTTATATTTTTAGAAAAGAAGGCCTATGAACAAAAGCCAGCAATCACCCAAAAGGTCGGCGAAAAAATTGAAGCCTGTAACATTGAGATAAACGAGTATGAGCAGCTGATGGAACATTTAAATAAGTTACACCACAAGCTGCAGCAGCAAAAATCTTAATTAGAAAAGCGGAGGCGCCATGACCAGGGCGACAGGCATAAGACGAGCCCCTAGGCGCTGGAGCTAGACAATTTTCAAAGTTGAATTTAATACTTTTTTATTTACGATCTGGGCTGGTGCCCGCCCATTCACTGGACATCTATAATGCATACATTACAGCTAGTAAGTAGCTATTCTTGCCACTTAAACATATAGAAAAAAGGAGATGTATGCGCATGTTTGGAGGACACGGCGGGTATCATGGAGGCCACTATGGCGGCTATCCTGGAGGATACCATCACCATCATCATGGATACTATCACGGGGGTTATCCAGGTTATGGATATGGCGGCTTCGGTTCACCTTTTTTAGGCGGCTTTCTCGGTGGGTTAACAGCCGGTGCCTTAACGGGAGGATACCCTGCACCTTATCCGTATTATAGCGGTTATCCATATTATTAAAAAATGAAGAAGATCGGTGAGGCTTATTCAATATGGCAAGCTGATCTTTACTTTATTGGTAAATGTGAAAAAACAGGCAGAGGGTAAAGCCCTCTGCCATTTTAGTAAATTCTTTTACTAGAAAATTACGATTCACCTTCTCTGCAATCTCTTGATGTTGGGAAAAAAACTTCATGTATGTAAATACTTATGCTGTTAGTTCTTCTATTAAACCCATTTGGAGGTTAATTAATCTATCAAGTCTTTCACTAAGTCTTACCGTTTCGGCTGAGGTAAAGCCTTTGGAAAGCCCTACTGTTATCATTTTTAATCGTAGATTTTCAATTTGTAAGAATAGATCTTCATTCGTCATGATCGATAACCCCTTATATTAAAAAATCCCTGTGAAATAAGTTTACTAGTTGTAAGCGTATTCAAGGAACTTGTTTTCATCATCAAATATCGACACTTTTTATGTTGAATATGTTGAGAATTGGCAAGAAAAGTCCTCAGTCCCTGATTATGCTATAAATCTTAACGAAGTACCTCAGAATTTGGCGGAACTTGGGAAAATTTTTATTCTATGAATTTGATTGCTAGAGTTGGTAAAGTTGATATTATTCCTTGGTGCTTGATGTCACATGAATATTATGGTCAGAGCAGAATACATACATAAGAAGAAGAGGGCTTTTTTGAATGTGATCACAAACTGTAAACGGAGGTCTTAGCTATGAAAAAATGGTTGACTGGTTTGTCTGTTGGTCTCTTATTTCTTCTCAGTGGCTGTTCTTTCTTCAACCTTTCGTACGACACGCTTGACTATGCAAGAGATGCCTCTAATTATCTAGACAAGGTGACCCAATTTGCCGCTGACACCCCCTCACTGGTTAAAAGGGCTGTCAACAATCAACAAGCAGCAGATGAATTAAAAAGGGAACTCCAGCAAATGAAACAGGAGATAACAAAGTTTAATAATCTGGATGCCCCAGAAACGGTTAGGGAGTTTCATCAACAGCTAATCGCACAAAATAACCGCTTAGTTTCCCAAATTGACCTATATCTAGCGCAGCTTAAAAACGGCCTGCTCGATCCCTCCTTCCTCAAAAACAACCAACTACTCCAACCCGTTCAAGAAATTACCAACATCGTCCAACAAATCAAAAAACTCAACAACCAAGTAAACGAAACGCTCAGTGTCTCACAAGGTGCCTGACACCAATATTACCGTTATGACAATGTTTATGGTTAGTTTTCTGTTATTCCTGATATTTTCCGAAGGTTACCGTCATAATTTAGCGAATGATGGAATATAGATAGTATCACTCAACTAACTATAAGGGTGGTATTGGAATGAATAAAGAAATTGTACGTTATGACGGGAAGCTTTTTATGGTTATCTATAAATATAGTTCCGGCTATTGGGAAATTAGAGAGAAGGACAGCAAATTTAATGTGCAGCTGGTACATGAATCGGAAGTTCAAGCTGTTGAAGAGACCGTTACCTTTTAAGGTGACGGTCTTTGACATGCTCCGTCTTAAGAAAATTGGACTTTTACTCTTACTCTGTTTATATGTTGTTGAAAAACCGGTTGAGGTCTATGTTCAAACTGCAGTAGAAACGTTCTTGAATAAGCCGGTTTCCTATCCTGACGGACTGCAGGAATTTAGCAATACGGTGAATAAAAGGTTTCTGCAAACCTTAGAAATGCTATTTTTTTGTATTCATTGCATACAAATAAACAACATAATCAGTCATAACCCCAGAATAGCCTAACTGTCGCAACATAGCTGTTATATTCCCACGATGATATGTTCCATGATTAACAACATGCTGAACCAATTCAAAAAAATTGGTTTCCAGCCGACCAAAAGCAGGATGCTCTGGGGAAATTGATTGATCAAGGTTCTCTTGACGATCGAAAAATGCTTTATATCGCTCGGATAAGTTAAAGAACATCCTCTGCATTTCATCTATACCTTTTCCTTTTGTTGACTCCCTCAGTTGTGTCCTTAATTTTGCGATTTCATCAAAACTATCACCGGACATGACCCATAACCATATGGTATCGGTAGCGTAAATATGCGCTACCACTTCTGATATGGAAGAAAAAACACTTTGAATCTCCTTATGGTAAATATCCTTTGGCAGTTCTTTTAAATGCTCAAACACTCTTTGATTTGCCCACACGTGATAATCATACAATTGTAATGCATGAGGCTTCATTGGAATTTCCTCCCTATTCTGAAATTTGTAACCTATATAGGTTATTCCCCATTGTTTTCTAAAACACCTTCAAAAAAATTAGCGTGCCATGTACTTTCATCATGACACGCTTTTTGAAACTTTATTATAACAAAACAAATTAAACACTGATCCTTGTTACAGGAATGCGCCCGATTGCTGAATATGAAAAATATGAAAAAGCTACAAAAATGGCATCTCAGTTATTTTACTAAAGTACCATTTGAAAGAAAGTAGCTATACCTTTCCCTTTTCCGATTGGTCCTTCTACACGGGTGATTTCAACCTCAAGACGGGGTTGGTCTCCCGGTCTAACTTTTTGTTTAAAACGACAAAGCAACATTAAAACCTCCATTGTGCCATCATTTTTTCTAGGTAATAGTCAAAAGACTTCACAATGGTGTTGGCGCTGTGACTTGTTGATCAAAATTTATTTGTAAAAGTTGCCCAGCATGAACCAAACCAGCACCAAAACCATACATTAGAACATGGTCTCCATTTTTGACTTTCCCCTCACGGATTCCAAGGTCAAGTGCTAAAGGAATTGTAGCAGCAGAAGTATTTCCAAAGTTGATCAAGCTATATAGAGTTTTTTCCATTGGGTATTTTAATTTTTCACAAATTGGCTCTATTAAACGTAAGTTAGCACTGTGAGGTATAAACCAATTAACTTGATCTAAACACGTTCGCGTTTTTTCTAAAATCTGTCTAATACTATCGGGAACATTCCTTACAACCCATCGAAAAACTTCTCTACCATTTTGTACAAGATATTGCGTATCTATTAACTCAATCTCATTGACCCTTTTTGATAGTCCAGAACGATATACATGTTGTGCTCCTCTTCCATCACTTCCCAGATGGAATCCAATGAAACTTTTTGATTTTTCATCCCTTTCAACTAATACAGCTCCAGCACCATCACCAAATAAAATACATGTACTTCTATCGGTATAATCTGTAATTTTTGAGATTGTATCTGCTCCAATGACTAGTACCTTTTTGTGGAGACCAGAAGAAATTAAACTGTGTGCTGTATGTAATGCATAAACAAATCCTGCACATGCTGCACTTAAATCTATGGCACCTGTTTGGGATATTTTCAATCGGTCCTGTATAATACTTGAGACAGATGGAAATGGAAAATCCGGTGTGCTTGTTGCCACAATAATCATATCTACATCTTCGACAGTTTTATGATATCTTTGCATTAAATCTTTTACAGCAGAGACACACAAGTCACTGGTAAATTCATCAGGACGGGTTATTCTACGTTCGTGAATTCCGGTTCTTTGAATAATCCACTCATTATTTGTATCAACCATTTGCTCAAGGTCAATATTTGTTAATCTTCTTTCGGGTACATATGTCCCTATAGCTGTAATTCTTGCCCCTATCATTCACTCCACCTCTATTTATTGTTAGTTGGTATTAATACCTGGTACTAATTATAACCATATTTATCCTTTTTTCAAGAAAAAGAAGGCTTTCCTTAAAAATAAAGCCATAGCGCTTGTCTAAGTTAATAATTGCTTCCATTTGTTGTAGTAAATACAATCCAATAATACCCTCTAATTCTAATTATTCTGTAAAAGATTTAGTAATCTGGTCTGGTTCTGCATATTAAATATACATTTCACGCAGTATATAACCCTTACCAATAGCTAAAAATAACCATACAAAATTAAAGGGGTAAAAGGTAAATGCAGCAATTTATAGAGAATTTAGACTTAGGAGCAAAGGGATTATGGTTTCCTGTTACAGCAAGTATTTTATTTGCACTAACAGCCCTAATAATCCCAAAAAAAAATATTTCTTGGAGAGAAATTTATATTACATTTGGGGTAGTAGGGTTTGTTACTTGGTTTAGCGATGGGCTAATTGCCAGGGAACTCGACCTTTTTGATGTTGGGGACCCGAATAAAGCTGGAATTGGAGATGTTCTTAGTTATACCTTTATTCCAACCTCACTTGCAATACTTTTTTTAAATTACCTTACAAAGAATAATAAATGGAAATTGACATTATATTTCACTTTAATTGCACTTTTAATAGAATTTGGGATGGTCTATGTTGAATATATGAAATTTAAAGGATGGAATTGGTTAGTTTCAATTATTGTTTTTCTTCTTGCTTTCGGTTTTTTATTACCAATTCATATTAAGTTAATTAGAAAAGAGTAACTTATTCTAGATTTTATAAACCCTCAGTCACCTACTTGAAAAGCCATTTTTAGATTTGCCAAAGGGATTATCACAGTTTCTACGGTAAAAGAAGACGGTTGTCACACCGACCCACACTTTACCAATTGTACGAAAACTTTCATCTTTCAAACCCTATTTCCAGCTTTATACACTTTATAATCATGTTAGGAACAGTTCTTTTCTATCTATGATTATGGAGGATCTATATGAAAAAAATCTGGGCAGTGGTGGGCTTATCACTTGTATTATTGACTGGCTGTTCATCTAAGGCTGCGGATAAGACGGAAGCATTAGATGGAGAGACGCTTTATGGAAATAAGTGTTCAGCCTGTCATGGCGGTAATTTAAAAGGTGCTGTCGGACCATCTGTTTTAAATATGAGCAGCAAATATTCAGAAGACGAATTATTTAAGATGATCACCGAAGGGTCAGATAAAATGCCAGGACATCTTCTGACGGATGATGAATCTAGAGTCGTTACTAAGTGGTTGATGAAGAAATAGTATCCATATAAACCATAATGCAAATACAATTAAAGGTGTCAGGCACCATGTGAATTTTTCACATGGTGCCTGACACCTTTATTCTTTACTAAATCCTAGTCCCTTTCAGTACCTTCTGCCGGACATAATCGAGGTGAAGGTACATTTGGTGGAAGGCTTCAAAGGGGTCACGGTTGGCCAGTGCTTCATAAATCGCGGTATGATGGCGGACCGTCCGCTCCGGTTCACGGACCTTAATCTCACTATTAATCTTCACCAGCGTCACGATTAATGAATCAATCATCCCTTCGACAATCGGATTATCGGCACTTAACGCGATAATGCGGTGAAATTCCATATCGGCTTCCCCATAGTTACCATCTTGACAATTCTCGATGATTTCAATCGTCTGCTTTAATCTTGCGAGCTCTTCCTCACTAATTTTCTCAGCCGCCATCGTAATGAGCCCTAACTCCAATGCCATCCGGGCCTCTACCAATGCCTGCAGATTATCATGTGCTAAAGCCAGCATGACCGAAAAGGGGTGGCTGCTGATTTTATTATTAAAAAATGTCCCCTCCCGCGTTTTACGGGTTATAACGCCCAGGGACTCTAAGGAACTAAGCGCCTCACGCAGCACAGGACGGCTGACTTCTAAGATCTCCAATAATTCCATTTCTGTAGGCAGCCTATCTCCTGGCTTGAGCTGGCCGCTAATTAATAGCTGGACAATACTCTCCATTACCTGCTTTGATAATGTATGACGCTGAACGATTTCAACATTTATTTTTTTCGAAGGGTCTTTCATATTAGGCTCCTCGGGTCACAATCTAATTTGTAATCTCTTCCATTATTACCTTAAATGAAAAAAGGTTCAAGTTATAGATTCCACTTGGCTTCTAAAAAAATAGCTGCCAAGAAAACTTGGCAGCATCATCAAATTTATACCTTTAATACGCGGCAGATATTTTCTGCTGCAAACTCAATATTGGCCTCTCCAGCTTCCAAAGCATCCTCTAAAGAGGTCACACCTGTCAAAATACCAATAATCGCCGTAAACCCGTTCTCATACAAAGGCTCAACACCTTTGCCAATTCGGCCGGCAAACGCAATCACCGGGATAGAATACTTCTTTGCAATCTTCGCTACGCCATATGGAGTCTTCCCAAAAAGTGTCTGCCCATCAATACTGCCTTCTCCTGTAAACACATAATCCGCACCTTGGACGCGCTCCTCAAGGCCGGTATACTCTATCACAAGGTCGACACCCTTTTTCAACTGAGCATTTAAAAAGGCCATCAACCCAGCACCAAGTCCACCGGCTGCTCCGGCACCCTCCATATGAGCGATATCCTTACCCAGCTGCGCATTCATTACTTCCGCAAAATGAGCTAAATTTTGATCAAGGACCTGCACGACCTCAGGAGTTGCCCCTTTTTGGGGACCAAAGATGGCGGAGGCGCCGTTTTCACCAATTAACGGATTGGACACATCACAGGCCACGTCCATTTTGACATTTTTTATTCGTTCATCCAAGCCGCTTACATCAATTGTATGAAGCCGTTTCAAGGCACCGCCGCCAAATGATAGCTCTTCACCATGTTCATCTTTAAAAGAAACACCCAGTGCCTGAAGCATTCCTGCCCCGCCATCATTAGTTGCACTGCCGCCGATTCCGATTAAAAACCGGCTGACACCCTTGTCCAATGCATGCTTGATTAATTGCCCGGTTCCAAAAGTAGTCGTCAATAGAGGATCGCGGTCTTCAGGTTTAAGTAATTCCAATCCACTTGCACTTGCCATTTCAATAACAGCGGTTTGCCCTTCTCCCAAGAGACCGTATTCGGCAATAACCTTCTCGCCTAGCGGTCCAAGCACCTCGGTCTTGATGATCTCCCCGTTTGTCATACTGACGAGAGATTCGACCGTGCCTTCCCCCCCGTCAGCCATCGGAACAATCACACATTCCGCATTAGGAAAAACCTTCCGGACCCCTCTTTCCATTGCAAGGGCAGCATCTTTCGCCGTCATACTCTCTTTAAACGAATCAGGCGCTAGTACAAACTTCATAACCATCTGTCCTTTACGGTTAATTTGAAAAATTTTTTATAAAAGAAGGGTGACCAAGCAGTCACCCTATTTGTATTTAGAGAATTATCTAGATTCAGCGCCGAGGGACCCGGGTCAAAGACCATTCCTTCAATAAGGCTAAAGAGCAGCCCTTTCACCGGGCCGAATGCAGCCTTGCGTCCCTAGGAAAAAATAACTGCTTTTTTCCCTGATCAAGGCGCTTCCACTTTTCTTTTTATCGAACCAAACATGGGCGCTTGTTGTCAAACTTCCAGCCCGGGATGTAGAATTGCATTCCGACAGAGTCGTCACGAGAATTTAATCCCATATTGTTATATAATTCATGAGCCTTCATGATTTGATCCATATCAACTTCTACCCCTAAGCCTGGCTTATCAGGAATCGTTAAATGTCCGTCAACAATTTGGAATGGATCCTTCGTCAAGCGCTCAATGCCTTCCTGCCAAATCCAGTGTGTATCAATCGCCGTGATTTCACCAGGTGCTGCCGCTGCAACATGGGTAAACATCGCAAGGGAGATATCAAAGTGGTTATTAGAGTGAGACCCCCAAGTTAGGCCCCAATCATTACACATTTGCGCTACACGCACTGAACCTTGCATCGTCCAGAAGTGCGGATCCGCAAGCGGGATATCCACTGATTGCAGGGAAATCGTATGACCCATTTGCCGCCAGTCCGTAGCAATCATGTTGGTTGCTGTTGGAAGACCTGTTTGTCTTCTAAACTCAGCCATCACTTCACGGCCAGAATACCCATTTTCCGCACCGCAAGGATCTTCCGCATAAGTTAGAATTCCATGCATATCTTTGCAAAGCTCAACTGCTTCTTTCAATGACCATGCACCATTTGGATCAAGGGTAATTCTTGCATCTGGGAATCTTTCTTTTAGTGCCTTAATCGCTTTAATTTCTTCTTTCCCTTCTAACACGCCGCCTTTAAGTTTGAAGTCTTTGAAGCCATAAAGGGCTTGTGAAGCTTCGGCAAGACGGACAACCGTTTCGGGAGTTAACGCTTCTTCGTGCCGGATACGGTACCATTCCACCTCAGAATCAGGGTTGCTGTAATAAGGAAGATCCGTCCGATTGCGATCGCCAATGTAGAACAAGTAACCAAGTGTCTTTACCTTGTCACGCTGCTGGCCTTCACCTAGAAGAGCAGCAACTGGAACATTTAAGTGCTTTCCTAATAGGTCAAGCAATGCAGCCTCAATCGCAGTAACAGCATGAATCGTAATCCGTAAGTCAAACGTTTGTAAACCGCGGCCAGCTGAATCACGTCCGGCAAATTCGCTTCGTACTTTATTTAAGATATTATTATAGTTACCTATTGATGAACCGATTACAATTGCTTTTGCATCTTCAAGTGTTTTCCGAATTCCTTCGCCGCCAGGTACTTCACCAACACCGACATTTCCATTGCTATCTTTTAAGATGACAATATTTCTTGTAAAATAAGCGCCGTGTGCACCGCTTAGGTTTAAAAGCATGCTATCACGGCCTGCAACCGGATATACTTCCATTTCTGTCACAACTGGAGTAGCACTAATTACTTTCTCAACTGTATTCATGGGGATTTTCTCCAATCAAAATGGTTTAGTTTTGTTAAAGGAGAGAACATGGCTTCATTTATTGCCACGTTCTCCATAATGTTTTTTCAATAAGGAATGATTTAACGAGAAACTTCAACGTTAGCTAACTTTTCATAGTATTTTAATAGACTGCTGTGGTCTTCAAATTCATGACCATCTACTTTCAGTGCATACATCATTTCTAATACAGCTGCTGTTAATGGAGCTGGAGCGCCGAACTCATGGCTCGTTTCCATTGCATTTGTTAAATCTTTAATGTGTAAGTTGATTCGGAAACCTGGGTCGAAGTTACGGTCTAGCATCATTGGCGCTTTGGCATCTAATACTGTGCTTCCAGCTAAACCGCCGCGAATAGCTTGATAAACAGCTTCTGGATTTACACCAGCTTTTTGCGCTAACACGAATGCTTCCGATACAGCTGCAATGTTTAAGGCTACGATGACTTGGTTAGCAAGCTTTGTGACGTTACCTGCACCAATTTCACCAACATGGACAACAGATCCAGCCATTGCGGCTAATACCTCTTTCACTTCTTCAAAAACTTCTTTCTTACCGCCAACCATTACAGAGATGGTTCCATCAATTGCCTTTGGCTCGCCGCCGCTGACAGGTGCATCTAGCATTTCAACGCCTTTTTCAATTAAAGCACGATACACTTCTTGAGAAGCAGCTGGTGCGATGGAACTCATGTCAATGTAAATTAATCCATCACGTGCGCCTTCAATCAGCCCGTTTTCTCCCAATGCAACAGCTTTTACGTTTGGAGAGTTTGGAAGCATCGTAATAACGATATCTGCTTTTTCAGCGATTGCCTTTGGCGTTGTTTCTACTTCAGCTCCTAGTTGTTCAAGTTCTTTGACTGCATCCTTATTAAAATCACTAACGATTAACTGGTATCCAGCTTTGATCAAGTTTTTGCTCATCGGCTTACCCATAATTCCTAATCCAATAAATCCAATTTTCTTCATTATTACTTCACTCCTACAGATTTTTTTATTTAAAGAGAGTACAAGATTGTACTTTTCTTGTTAAAAATTTTGACACCATGGCGGGCAGCAAACTCCCAACTTAATGGAACATATTTATGGATTTACTGCCCGGTTGACTCAAAAGAAATTATTATCCTATAAACATATTGAGAATTAATACACCGATTAAACCAATGATGGCAAGTGCGGTTGTATAGGTTGTTCTTATTTTAATAGCTTCGGGAACCGATAAATTGAGGTATTCCTTAAACATCCAGAATCCTGGATCGGTTACGTGAGAGAAAGCAATACTTCCGCATGTAACGGCAAGTGTCATTAATTCCATGCTAATTCCTGAGCTTTGAGCGATTGGTAGTACCACTCCAGAAGCAGTCATTACCGCAACCGTTGCAGAACCAAGAGCAATCCGTAAGAGAGCCGCAATGATCCAAGCTAGGATGATTGGAGACATGTTCCAGCCCGCTGTTATATCTTTGATGTAGTCAGCAATACCACCATCAACTAGTACTTGCTTAAAGGCACCGCCTGCACCAATAACCAAAATGATCATGGCCATTGGCTTAACCGCATTGGAGCAAGACTGCATCACATCTTTAAGTGGGCGGCCTATTCTAGGTCCTAGCAGCCACATAGAGATTAAGAGAGCAAGTAATAAAGCCATTTCAGATGAACCGAAGAAATCCATTGCGTGCCTAACACCGTTACCCTCTGGTAAAAATAAAGTGCAAATCGCATCAGCAGCCATTAGTACGACTGGAATAAGGGCAACGAAAATACTTGATCCAAAGGATGGCATTTCTTCTTCTTTAAACGTTTTGTTCGTAATAAGCCCATCTGGAATGATTGGGTTAATCTTTTTAACAAATGGAAATCTAGTCCAGGTAAAGGCGATAAAAGTAGCCGCTGGGATCGCAATAATTAAGCCGTATAAAAGTGTCAAGCCCATGTCGGCATGGAAGACGCCAACAACTGCTGCAGGTCCCGGATGCGGCGGGAGAAAACTATGACAGGTTGATAACCCGATCGACATTGGTAAAGCAACCCATAATAGATTTAACTTTGTTTGACGAGCAATAACGAATACAAGTGGAATCAATAAGACAAAAGCGACTTCGAAAAACATGGTAATGCCAAGTACAAATGCAGCGATTAAGATAGCAGCTTGAATCCGTTTAATTCCCATTTTGTCTACTAAACTAGTAGCAATCCGCTGTGCGGCTCCCGCATCAGCCATTACTGTTCCAAGCATAGCCCCGATGCCAACAATAAGAGCCGTCCCGCCCAGCTGACCTCCAAGACCATCACCAATGGTTTCCCAAATTTTATCCAATGGCATTCCAACAAGCAAACCGACAAATATAGAAGTTAAGAGAAGTGCAATGAATCCGTTCATTTTCAGCGGAATCATTAAAACGAGTAAAAGGATAACGGCTAAGGCAACATACAATAATGGCATGTTATTTCTTCCTTTCCCTTAGGAAATTAATAGGTTTGGTAAAGTTCTAAATCTTTTAAAACATTTTCCAAAATCTTTCTGCTCTCTGGATTCATCTCTGCTGCAGGAGCAAATGCATAGCCCACATCTATTCCTACCATTCTTAAACCTTCTTTTAACACAACAGGGAATGTTGCTTTGTCTACGGCTAAGCGTAACGGAGCCAGTTTAAACTGCAATTCTAGTGATTTTTGATAATCGCCCGCCACAAACGTATTGTAAATATCTGCTACTAATTTCGGAGCGATATTTCCTGTGCTTGCGATGGCACCAGTGGCACCGTGACATAGACCTGCATAAATGAGTGTGTCGCGTCCAAGTAAAACGGAAAATGATTCACGAGGAGTTACCCTTAAGTACTCAACCGTTTTCGTCATATCTCCGCTTGAGTCTTTAATTCCAATAATGTTGTCTACCTTACTGAGTTCTTCACAAGTCTTCACATCAATTTTCACTTGGGTACGAGCTTCGTTTCCATAAAGAATTATGGGTAAGTTTGTTGACTTGGCAATTGCTTTAAAGTGCTCGGCTAACTCCGTTTGGGTGGGTGACATAAAATATGGAGTAAGGACAGATAATGCTGACACGCCGCCAATTTCTTCAACCATTTGAGCTGTTTGAATACAGTCTCTCGTGGTGATTTCACTAGCCCCACAATAAACAGGAACTCTTCCAGCAGTGTGATCCACTGTTACTTCCACGACACGGCGTTTTTGCTCAGGTGTTAAACCGTAAATTTCGCCGCTCGATCCTAGAATAAATAATCCATGGACACCACCTGCAATGGTGTAGTCGATGACATTTCGTAATGCCTCTTCCATCAATTGACCGTTTTTATCTAATGGTGTGACTAATGCGGGGATAACCCCTCTTGGCTTAAACATTTGTTAAACTCCTCCCAGCTTTAAGATTCTTGCTTTGGACATAAAAAGTTAATAATAATAGTGCATTTGTGAATCCTTTCACATATTCTGTTTCTATAAAAGATTATTATTTTACGACAAATCCTATTTCCAACTTCGTAATCATAATAACCTATACTCTGTAAACAAATATGCGAATGGTATGACAAATTAATGACATGTGATGATTCATTCTTCGAGTTCGTGAATCACTTCACATATCTATAGTAAACGGTTTCGGTGAAAATATCTTCGTTCAGTTTGATAAAGTTTATCTGGTTGTTTTTAGTCATTTGACCAAAAATACTTTTAATATGTGTCAAAAAAGTGAATGTTTATCAGTCAAGTGACTAATTCTTGACGTTTTATCAGACGTACTAAAAACTTTTTTGTTTATTTTAGTAACCGTTTACATTATTTATTGTATAATTGTCTTACAAATAAATCATCATTCAAATTGCTAATAATCGTTGTATTTTTTTGGGCAATTAAACAAATATTTCGAGGAATACTTTAAAGCTAGTAAAAATGGATGGAGGGAACTCAGGTGAAAATCAACCAAGCTTTAGCACAAGTGATCGCCGATAAAGTCATGAAAGTCATCCCCTATAATGTCAATATCATGGATGAAATTGGGTTAATTATTGGCAGCGGCGCCCCGGAAAGGATCGGCACCTACCATCAAGGAGCGGTTTCTGCAATCGAGCAGGGAACCATCGTCTCGATTTATCATTCGGAGGGAGGCTCCCAGCCAGGCGTAAATATGCCCATCCATTTCCGCAATAAAATAATCGGCGTCATCGGAATCAGCGGCGACCCCAATATTGTCGGGCCGTTTGCAGAATTAGTCCGGGTTACCGCTGATCTATTAATCAACCAGGAATTTCTTTTTAGGGAACGGCGCATTCAAGAGCAGATGAAAGAGGAATTTTTGTATCAATGGGTGTTCCGCAGCGAGGAATATGACCCCGGGATGCTCAGCAGCGGGGAAGCGATTGGAATTAATTTAACTTTAGAGCGTAAGGCCATTGTGGTGAAGGGCCATATCCCAAAGGAACCATATCTGTTAGAGCAGGAGTTTTCTTTTCGGCTCAACCAAGACACCATGCTTTTTGTAGTCCCAAGTGATAGTGATGTGGTGAAAAGAATCGAGAAGATCCAATCCCCGGATAAGATAAAGATTGGTATCGGCAGCAACTATACCATTGTGTCTAAGTCTGTTCATGAGGCCCGGCGTGCGATTGAGATTGTGGAACGGATGGAGCTCCCGCAAACGATTTGCGTTTATCAAGAGCTAAAGTTTATTGACTACCTAACCAATAAAGATATCTCTTTTACCGAGATCACTGATATTTATAAGGAACTTGATGAACATCCTAAAGGGCAAGAGCTGATGGAGACCTTGATTTGCTTTATTAAAAACAGCGGCGACATGAATGCCATTTCGAAGGAACTTCATATCCATCGAAACAGCTTGGCTTATCGATTGCAAAGGATTGAGGTCCTAACCAATAAAAATCCGAAAAACTTTATGGATTTGTTCCAGCTTTTCACGGGCTATATCCTTTATAAAATGCAAAAACAGCCATAACATCGCGGGGGAGTCATGTGGGGTGAAAAAGGAAAAAGTCAATCGGACCATTGACGACTGTCTTTGGATTATTTGAGCAGTTTGGGTCGTCTATCGAGGCTATTGACGACCGTCTTTGGATTTTCAGAGCAGTTTGGGTCGTCAAT
>NZ_NUNF01000013.1 GCF_002585305.1 Bacillus sp. AFS037270
ATATAAATTTTAGTATTTTTATATGTTTATTCTTTGGTTACCTACTATATTGTCTAGAATTTCGTTTTATTTTAGATATTTTTAACTAAATAAAAACTAAATAAAAACTAAACAATAACTAAATATAAACTAAACCAACTTGTTTTATGCTATAATAAAATAAACAAAAAGGTTTAACTAACGAAATGAATTTTTATCACGTAGGCAGGTGTTTATAACTTTATGAAAATAGATGATATTGCTAAATTAGCTAATGTTTCAAAATCCGCTGTTTCTCTGGCGTTAAATGGAAAAAATGGTGTCAGCCAAAAAACACGTGAGAAGGTCTTGCGAATTGCTCAGGAACATGGATATATTCCACGCCCAATTATTAAAGCTGATCAATTTGTTCAGCTAAACACAAAACTGTTGAGATTTGTAGCAGTCACAAATGCAGGCATTGTAACAGAGCAATATGAATCACTCCCTTTTTTCACGGATTTAATACATAATCTTGACAAACAAATCGGAACCAGTGGTTATTCACTTATGGTTTCTTCAATTAACATAGATAACCTCCAAGATGAAATAACCAGACTCGAGCAAGAACAAAAGTCCGCCGGTATATTATTGTTAGGTACCAACTTAACACCGGAGCAAATTAACCTAGTTGCAAGTGTTCAGCCAAATATTGTTGTTTTGGATACTTGTTTCGAAACAATGGATGTCAGCTTTGTCGTCATGAACAACGTATATGGTGCATACCAGGCAGGACAATACTTAATGGAGTTAGGACACCAGCAAATTGGTTATGTAGGGTCAAATACGAGAATGTATAATTTTGATATGAGGAAAAAGGGTTTTTTACAAGCACTTAGTGAAAATGGGTTAATGATTGCCGAAACCAATTACTTTTCAGTATCCCCGACAGTGATTTCATCCCAGGATGTGTTTAAAGAGAAAATCAAAAACCGGTTAAACCAATTACCTTCAGCCTTATTTTGCGAAGCTGATTATATGGCCATTAGCGTTATAAAGTCGCTTACTGAATTAGGCGTCAGAGTTCCGGATGACGTATCTGTGATTGGTTTTGATAACATATTTGAATCCCAAGTGATAACGCCTGAATTAACGACAATCCATGTGAAAAAGGACCGGATTGCTTTACTTGCTGTTGAAAAACTTATTAAGCAGATTGAAAATAATGACACGGATAAAATTAAATTGTTTGTGGATACAGAACTCATTGAGAGGAAATCATGTGTAGTTTCCACACTAACGGAAAGAGAAATAAAAGCCTAAAAAAACCTTAGTTTGGTAACATGAACTATAACCCGAATAATGGACTCTTAAAAAAAATCCCTTATTCGGGTTTTTTGTGTCCCTTAGATTAAAAAAGACGACTTAAAATCCCCATTTTGGAATTTTAGAGTCGTCTTTTTTTGTGGTGATAAAAAGATTTTTGAAAAACCGAAGGTTTTTCAGTACCCTCCTTTAGCTGCTAGGGCCTTTTATAGGATCTTACTAAGGATATCAATGAATTTTTCATAATCATTACATTATGGCGGTAGGAACATATGAAAAAGCGGATGCATAGTTTGTGTCCTTTTTCTTTTACCGCTTGGATTCACCATTCCAAATATAAAATCTCTAACTCAGTCAAATATAATTTGCAGTTCGTTTAGCGATCTAAATCCAATCAGTTTTCTCCATTGCAAGTCAGAAGCCGCTAATTGAAGGTTGTCTTTCCAAACTAGGAATGATTTAATCGCAATTTGTGTTTCTAAACGTGCCAACGGGGCACCTAAACAAAAATGCGTGCCATATCCAAATGCAAGATGGGGATTCGGATTCCTCGTTATGTCGAATAAATGAGAATCATGGAATTTATTCTGATCTCGATTGGCAGCTCCCAATAAGATATATATTTGTTCCCCTTTTTTAATAGTTGTATGATGGATCTCAATATCCTCCGTAGCAATCCGAGCGGTCATCTGTGTTGGACTCTCATAGCGTAAACACTCCTCAATCGCTCCTTCAATCAGTAATGGTTTTTCCTTTAGCTCCATCAGTTGATTAGGATGTTTCAATAAGGTAAGGATCGAATTGCTAATAAGATTGACTGTTGTCTCATGACCGGCAATAACAAGTAAAATGCAGGTTGCCAATAATTCCTCATCTGTTAACCTGTCCCCTTGCTGTTCCTCTTTTATTAACAAACTGATAAGATCCTCTTCAGGGCTGTGTTTCCGTTTTTTAATTAGTTCATTAAAATAATCCCTTAAGATTATAGTAATTGCATTTCCATTATCTAACGCCTTTCTCGAACGGGTAAAATCAATGGTTTGAATTAAGCTTGCCGCCCATTCTCTAAATTGATATCGCTCTTCTTGAGGTACTCCTAATATTTTCGCGATAACGAGACTTGCTAAAGGAAACGCAAAATCGGAAACCACATCCATTGTTTTCTTATTTTGAAACTGTTGCAGTAAATCGTTTACCGTTTCTTGGATAAAAGGACGAAGATGTTCCACCATTCTAGGAGTAAATAGGTTACTAACCAGGAAACGCAACCGCTTATGGTCTGGTTGATTTTTAAAAAGCATCATGTCATTTTGGATGTTTTTGAGCTGCTCATATTTTTTCGATGTCTGGGGCAGCGGGGTGCGATTTTTAAATCGAGTATCTTTAAGAATGGTTATTGCTTCTTCATATCCTGTCACATACCATCCCGGATACTTTAACAGGTTTCCCCAATAGATTGGATGCATGGATCGAAGCTTTTCATAAAATGGATAAGGATTTTGAAAAAACTCAGTAGTAGTAAATGAAAGTGGTAATGTTTGATTTAAATCTGTTTTCATGTCAGCCCCCTTTAATATAATCACAATCATCTTACAGCGATCCATCACTCATATCTCTGTAAAACTTTTAAACTCTTTTATTTTTCTACTACTAAGTTAGCTTTCATTTCTTCTACTGATTCTACCTCAAATCCTAACTCACGTAACATCTTATAATCTTCAATTTCTTCTTGGCCAGCTGTTGTTAAATAATCGCCAACGAAAACCGAGTTGGCTGCGTATAGCCCTAACGGCTGTAAGGAACGAAGGTTGACCTCGCGTCCACCCGAGATTCGAATTTCCTTAGTTGGATTGATAAAGCGGAATAATGCTAGCACTTTTAAACAATAAAGTGGATTTAATTCTTTTACTCCTTGTAGTGGTGTACCGTCAATGGCATGTAAGAAATTAACTGGAATGGAATCCGCATCAAGAGCTTTTAAGCTGTTAGCCATATCCACTACATCCTGCTTCGTTTCCCTCATACCGACAATAACACCTGAACATGGCGACATACCAGATCCTTTTACCGTCTCAACCGTATTGACGCGATCATCATACGTATGTGATGTGGTAATGTTTGCATGGTTACTCTCGGATGTATTAATATTATGGTTATAACGGTCTACCCCGGCTTTTTTTAGGCGCTTCGCTTGTTCTGGTTTCAACAGCCCTAGACAAGCACAGATTTTTAATCCGTATGTTTCTTTTATTTCCTTTACTGCTTCCACCACGTGATCAATTTCTTTATTTGATGGCCCTCTGCCGCTGGCCACAATACAGTATGTCCCTACATTTAAATCATGGGCACGCTTTGCTCCTTTAAGGATTGTATCCTTATCAACCATTCTATACGTATTAATCGGTGCAGTTGAAATAGAAGATTGAGAACAATAACCGCAGTTTTCTGGACATAATCCCGATTTTGTATTCATAATCATATTCAGTTTTACCTTTTTGCCAAAAAAGCGCTTTCTAATTTGAAATGCCGCATGCATGAGCAACAATACTTCATCATCCGGACATTCTAAGATTGAAAAAGCCTCGTCATTTGTGACTTCCTTCCCTGTTAATACCTGTTCCGCAAGTTCCATCCATTTATTCATCTTCTTAGCTCCTTTTCGTTTAATAATAAAGTCATATCTACGTGTTCTTTTACCATATTTTTTATGTTTGCCATTGTTAAATCTTTCAGTTTAGGAGTAATTCCTAATATAGGGACACCACATAATTCATCAATTAATTTAGGGTTGGTTATTTCAGCAAGACTAGGATTCTCACTAATCCCATTCAGAATGATACCGGCAATCGTGAGCCCTAGACTTTTTGCGTACTGAACCGTTAGAAAAATATGATTCACCGTCCCGAGATTTGGCCGGGCTACAATCAAAACGGGCAGCTTTAATGCTTTTATTAAGTCACTTACTAAAAACTGTTCCCCTAGTGGGACCGAAATACCACCAGCCCCTTCGACAATGAAAAAACCGTGTTTTCCTTTAATCTTTTCCCAACGATCTAATACATCTTCAATCCCAACACTCTTCCCTTCGAGCTTTGCTGCAATGTATGGTGCAAGTGGTTCTTTAAATGGAAAAGGCGTGATTTCTTCGTAAGATAATGATGTTTCAGATAGTTGTTTTAAAAGACTTGTATCGCTTGCTGGATCCTCACGTGGAATACCGCTTAGAAATGGCTTAAACACTCCAACATCTATCTGTCTCTCTTTTAGCACTGCTGCTATTCCACTCGCTATGATGGTTTTTCCAACATCAGTATCTGTTCCTGTAACAAAAATTCCGTTTTTCAAATCAATTTCAGCTCCTTACCAATGCAATAAAAGCACTCTAACAAGTAATCAATTTCATTCGAAGAATGGTCAGAGGTGACGGTTAGGCGGATACGACTTTCCCCAACAGGAACCGTTGGCGGACGGATTGCAGGCGCAAAAATTCCATTTTCCTGGAGCTTTTCGGCAAAAATAACCGCCTCTGTTGGTTCTCCGATCATAATAGGAATAATCGGGGTATCGTCCCCCTTCACGTCAAAGCCCATTTCTACTAAACTCGTTTTTATTTTTTTTACATTTGAAACTAGCAGCTTGCGCTTTGTGTCACTTTCTTCAATTATTTCAAATGCTGCATAGGAGGCAGAGCAAATGGAGGGAGGCATTGCAGTTTGAAATATAAAGGTCCTCGAATGGTTGAGCAGAAAGTCAATTAGAACCCGAGAACCCGCAACAAACCCGCCCTCCGTGCCAACAGCTTTACTTAAGGTTCCGATAACCACATCAGGTTGCACACCGAAATGTTCGCTCGTGCCCCTTCCCTTTTCCCCTAAAACACCTGTTGCATGTGCATCATCGACAATTACGTAGGCATGATACCGTTTTGCAAGGGAGATAATCTGATCAAGAGGGGCGATTGTTCCGTCCATACTGAAAACACCATCTGTTACGATAAAACGCCGTATATAGTGAGATGTTTTTTTCAACTTTTCTTCAAGATGATCCATATCGATATGGTTATACACAACAGTTGAGGCTTTTGAAAGTCGGCAGCCATCGATAATACTTGCATGATTTAATTGGTCGCTTAAAATGAGATCCCCTTTTTCAGGTAGGGAAGATAACACACCAACATTTGCTAAAAAGCCGCTTGAAAAAAGTAAGGCAGCTTCCGTTTGCTTAAATTGAGCGATTTTTTCTTCCAGCCTTCGATGCCACTCTGTATGGCCAGTGGTTAATCTAGAGCCGCTGCTGCCTACTCCAAATTCATTCAGGATTGTTTCTGCGGCGTAAACCAACTGCCTGTCATTCGCCAAACCTAAATAATTATTGGAAGAAAAAACTAGATGTCTCTTACCGTCGATTAACATTTCTGGAAGAGGAGCCGTATTCATCGTTCGTAGTTTTCGATACAAACCAGCTGCTTTCGTTTGATCAATTCGCTTGCTCAACCATTCATCAAGCTCCAACACTTGTCACCTCATTTGTCACATCGATGATCGCTTCTTTCATAATCTCAACCATTTCTTTTAGTTCTTCCTTTGTGCTCACATGCGGCGGCATAAAGACGATGGTATCCCCCAATGGCCTTGTTAGCATACCTAGCTCTCTCATTTTCAGTGTAGCCTGATAGCCGATCCGTTTTTCTTTCGGTAAAGGCTCCTTCGTTTCCTTTGAAAAAACAAGCTCGATACCACACATAAACCCAAGCTGACGGATGTCGCCAACGTAAGGAAGCGATTTCAGCTCCTCAAGTAATTTATGGAGATACTTAGCCTTTTCGGCTACCTCTTCTACAAGGTTTTCTTTTTCAAATAAAAGTAAATTTTCAAGGGCCACTGCACACCCCAGCTGGTTTCCCGTATAGGAATGACCATGGAATAAGGTTTTTAGTTTATCGTAGTCATCATAAAAAGCTTGGTATATTTCCTCTGTTGTTAAGGTTGCCGCAATTGGTAAGTAGCCACCTGTAATTCCTTTCCCAACTGCCATTAAATCAGGCTGAACCCCTTCGTGTTCACAGGCAAACATCTTTCCTGTACGGCCAAATCCGGTTGCGACTTCATCGACAATCATTAAGACATCATATTTTGTACAAAGCTCACGGACACCTGCTAAAAATCCATCAGGCATCACAATCATTCCTCCAGCCCCCTGGACCATCGATTCTATTGAAAGCGCAGCGATTTCTTGTTGTTTTTCGATTAGCAGCTGTTCAAGTATATGTAAACATTCGTCCCGGCATATCGTTGGATCACCGCTCTTAGAATGATAGACAAATGGAATGGGAGCTTTATAGCTTTCAAACATGAGCGGTCCGTACACTTGATGGTAAAGATCAATCGAACCAACACTAACGGCGCCAATTGTATCGCCATGATAGCCATTATGCATTGCAATAAATTTTTGCTTCTCCGGTCTTCCAATATTCATCCAATATTGAAACGCCATCTTGAGCGCAATTTCCATCGCTTCCGCACCACTATCTGAATAAAAAACACGAGTCAGTTTTTCTGGACTAATTTCGATTAGTTTTTCTGCCAGCTCTGTTGCCGGGATATTAGTCATTCCTAAAAGAGTAGAGTGGGCTATTTTATCAAGCTGTTTCTTAATCGCTTCGTCCAATTCTTTTTTTCGGTGACCATGGACATTCAACCACAATGCAGAAAAACCATCGTAATATTCTTTGCCATCTGTGTCTTTCATTTTTATCCCTTGGCCGCTTTCTATGATGATCGGATTTTCATCGTAATCTTTCATTTGCGTGAACGGTAACCAAAGGTACTTTTTACTTTTTTCAATTAATTCGTGTGACATTTTCTTCCTCCCATTCAACGAATATTGGCTGTTTTTCTAAGTATTCTATGTATGCATGCAGATCGCTTAAGCCATCCACAAAGAAGATGCGGCAGCCACGTTCATCACCAAATTCTTTTAATCTCGTAATCCGCTGATAGCCAATTTTTTTACCGGCAACATATCCAGTAATATATTCAGGATCATCGGACCAGCATAATTCTGCGACTGTAGCTGGATGCTGACTTACCTTTGTTGCAAGAACAAGTGCCTCTTTCACCCTTAGACTTGGAGTTATTTTGTGGTGGTCCGACCATTTGTCAAAATTCGTGGTCAACCAGTCCATTCTCGAAACCCGTACTCCTTTTTCGTTTCGATTATCCATTCGTACACTAGATCGAATATCAAACAAAATGGCCCCTCTAAGCCCAGAATTTTCAGTAATTTGCTCAAATGCTTTTTCAATACATTTTCGGGGAACCCCTGCTATCTCTAATAGGTTCTGTGCGATTGAATGTCCTTCTTTTACAGATTCCACTTCATTTGTACCAATCGGTAATGGCTTTAATTTTGTTACAGGTTTATCTATTAATTCAAACTGAATCTGCAAAAAATCAGGGGTCCCTCTTGAATGCGTTAATGCCTTTTCGAGCAGGACATTAACAGCATTTTTCAAATTGTCGTAGGTAGAAATGAGTTCCCCACCGGAAATATGCTTGCCCCCCTGTTCATGGGCTCCATCCTCAGAAGCTCTCATTCTAACACTATAGAAGTCTTCCTTGCTCAAACACTCTCACCCTCCTAACCTTGGTATTTGTTTTAGCATCCTTATTAATTTGATTAGTGGATATCTTTTTAAAATCACATCTTTTGTCAGCTATCATTATGAACAAACTTTCTATCTAGTAGATCTTCCATAAAACAAAAGCCCCTCTTTTTCAACCATACCCTTCTAAATGTTAACCAAAATTAAAATTGGTTAACATTTTAAATGTTAAAATCCTCTACCCATTTTGTCAATAATTTTAATTTTAAACAATTTCCGACAAATCCCATCCTCCTTGATTGCTTTAACCGCTAACGAGTTACTTCTATGATATTTGTTCGTAAAAGTATAATAAAAGTTTTGAACGTTCATAAATTTTTTTTGTTTAACGAACGTTAATAATGACCTTTTTCGATCAAAAAATACCGTTCGAAAAACGAACAGGTAGCAGCGGTAGCCCTGCACATCAACTTGCTAAATACTCTCAAACATTTCTTTTCTAATTATGACAACATCCTTTAGGCCCAAAAAGAAAACAAAATCATTTTAGTTAAAGGTGGATAAGTTCGAATTGTATGTATAAATTAAAGGAATGCATAATCAGGTGTACAGAATACCTGCGATCGCAAAGAAGCTAGATATATCAAGAAATACAGTGTATAAGTACGTAAAGAAGACACTAGATGAAATGGTAGAGTGGACTGCGTCCACCATGACAAGAAGAAAGAAGTTCAACGAACATAAAGAATTAATTCTTCATTGGTTAAGATAATTTCCAGATATAACTGCTTCACAGGTACAGGATTGTTTAAAAGAGAAATTTCCACATACAAAGGTTAGAGAAAGTACAGTCAGGATTATTAAGAACCCTCCATGAAGAATATGGGATTCTAAAGAAATTCATAAGGGATTATGATTCTATTCCTGATCCACCAATGGGTTACAAATTCAAGTGGTAAAAGTGTACTTTTTTAACAAGAAAAAGGCTCTAAGGAATGATCCCTAGAACCTTTTCTGTATTTAATAAAAGATATTCGAACTTATTTAACGGCTTCCTTTAATTCCTTGCCTGGTTTAAAAGCTGGAATTTTAGAAGCGGGAATTTGAATTTCTTCCCCTGTTTGTGGGTTACGCCCCGTTCGAGCTGCACGTTCGCGAACTTCAAATGTTCCGAAACCGATTAACTGGATTTTTTCTTCCTTAGCAAGAGCATTAGAGATGGTTTCGAGCAACACATCCACAGCTTTTGTGGCATCTTTCTTTGCTAGTTCTGCTTGTGTTGCGACAGCATTTACTAATTCTGTCTTATTCATTATTCAAGCACCTCTTCTTTTTATTTTTTGATATTATGTAGAGATGACAGCATATCATATTTTCAATATATCTGTCACTTGATTATATTAGCTTAAAGATGGAGAAACTCCTGTTTTTTTCAATGATTGATTACTTTAGATAGGGCTTCTAAAGTAATCAGATGTGGGTTTTAATATAACTAACAGCCATTTGAAAATCCAGCTAAATATCCCCGTTTTTAAATACGATTTTTCGTATAGTTATTTTCAGTTCAGACAGTGTTTCCACACAATCACTGACAAGTTTATAAAAGTATTCTTTTCTAATACTACCTCCTGCATTGCATTTACAGCTGACATCTCTCGCATGAATACCGGAGTCAATGGGTTATTTTAGAACAATTGTATTAAAGGATTCAGGTTTTAAATCAAATTGATAGGCTTGGCCTTGGATTTCAAATACTAATTCCCGCTCTTTTTTAAGTGGATTGTTCACAATTAATGCAATGGAATTATCCGGATTTTGGAATGCAAGTGCATGAGCTGTTATATGACCTTTTGTTTCTAGTCTGACCGCTCCATTTTTCACAAAATGAGAATAATGCTTAACCACATAAAATTCGGGATTGTATTGGAAGCTTTTCGTTTCTGGATCCACAGTGATCATCGAATTTTGTTCCCAGCCCCAAGTGCTGCGGCCTTTTGGCTCTAGAACGGCATTCCAGTATACATATCCATTAGCCCCATTAACAAAATAATGACGGAAAAGGTTGCTGACGTATTGCGCATATTCCCATGTATTTTTGCCGTTTCCACATTCATTTTCTGTTTGTAAGTAACGTAATTCAGGGTAACTCTCAGCAGTCCTTTGGATAGCATGTTTTCCTGCCCATTGATAGCCGACACCCGAGATATACTTATAGGCTTCAGAGTCACTGAGAACAAGATCAGCATACACATCAAAATCAGATGTAGTATCCGTCATTAACTCCTGCCAAGGTTCTGGTGCATTGATCGTCCCCAGCCAAATTTCTGTATCTAGGTTGTGTTTTTCAAAAGCTGGTCCTAAATAATCACGGATAAATTCCTGTAATTGTTCCCCTGTCCACTTACAAGAAGGAAATTTTTGATCAGCCATTACTTCATTTTGAACATGAATTTGGTTGATTTTAATTCCTTCTTTTTCATAGGCTTGTACAAATCTCACGAAATAAAGTGCATAAGCCTCTAGCACTTTTTTCTCCCAGCGCAGTGTTCCATAGTTATAAGCCTTCGGAAATTTTAGCCATGTCGGCGGGCTCCATGGTGAAGCAAAAAATTTCATATCCGGGTTTCTTTTTTGTGCCTCACGAATGTATGGAATGAGGTATTTTTGATCCCGTTCAATCGAAAAATGCTCCATCTCATAGTCGTCATTGGTTTCATTATGACTATACCATTCCAAAGCATAATCACTTGCACCAATTGGCAGGCGGCAAAGGGTAAACTGACAGTCTCCATCGGTAGCAAATAAAGAATCGAGTACTTTTGTACGCTCTTCTTCAGACAAGTGATTAAGCGCATACATGCCAAGTTCATTAAAGCAGCTGCCAAAGCCCTCAACAACACGTCCTTTATTTGCTGTTATGATCAAATTGCTTTGTTTATCAGAGGTTTCGATAGGTTCCTTTGTTTGCCAATAAGAATCTCTTGTTGATTCAATCCAATTTATAGTCATTTATATTCATTCCTTTCAAATGCATTTTTTCATATGTAAACGTTTTATTACTTGTCAGTTTATATCGTATTATTTAAGATTTATGGTATTATCTACGGAAAAATAGTATTTATTTAAAGAGAATTGTTAAATTTATTAGTTTTTCACCTTAAAACATATAACAAGCCAAACTCCCGAATCCGTTTGGCTTGTTATAATCCCCTATTGATTTATAAGATGTTTAGTTTTCAATTGTTTGAGCCTGAGGCGCATTGTTTAATGTCTCATTCAGCTGATGGATAAGACTAGTAAGCATATCTTCCGTTAATTTTTCTGGATTAAATGCAGCCATGGCACGTAACGGCATAAATCTCATCATTGCCTGGAACATTTCAAAAGCATCTGAGTCTTCCGCCATATTAGCAAATGGGCTTCCTTCATTTGCTTTAGCAAGGGTTTCTTGAACAATTGGAGCAAGAACTGGATTGGCCATCAGGTCCCCTATTGTCGTGTTCCGATGGACTAGTTTATTAACCGTAACACTCGAGTTGACTTGTAATGTACCTTTTAAAATCATTTCTGCTGAAGACTTGCCGACAAGAACCTCGAACAACCCACTCTCAACATGCCAATCTTGAAGATCCACATTGTAATAAGCAAAAGCTCTTTTATCCAAGGTGAAACTTACTTTTTTCTCTTCGCCTGGTTGTAAATCAACCTTTACAAAGCCCTTTAATTCCTTTTCAGGTCGAATAACAGTACTTTCGACATCACGAACATAAAGCTGAACAATTTCCTTTCCAGCCCTCCCACCTGTATTTTTAACTGTAGCTGTCACTTCAACTGTTTCATTATCTAAAATGGATTCCTTGTTAATTAATAGATTGGAATATTCAAAGCTTGTATAACTCAGACCATAACCGAATGGAAATAACGGTTCAATCGCTTTGGCATCGTAATAGCGGTACCCTACAAAAAGCCCTTCCTTATATTCTACCTTGTCCCCTTCCCCTGGGAAGTTAAGATAGGAAGGATTATGACGCAGCTCTTTTGGGAATGTTTCAGCCAATTTTCCACTTGGATTCTCATCACCAAATAATAAATCGGCTATCGCACCTCCTAGCGCCTGACCTCCCAAGTATCCTTCAAGGAGGCCCTTTACTTTACCAAGCCAAGGCATTTCAACTGGTGCACCATTGCTTAAGACGACCACTATATTAGGCTGTACCTCTGCTACCGCTTCAATAAGAATGCGATGATTGTCAGGAATTCTTAAATGCTCTCTGTCATAACCTTCCGATTCATAACGATCTGGAAGACCAACAAATAAAACAGCAGCATCCGCATGGACCGCTTTTTCCTTTGCTTCTGAAATTAATTGATCATCCGTAAGATCATTTTTTAAATGATATCCTTTTGCATAAACTACGTTGGCATTTCCTGCAGTTTTTTCTATTTCCTCACAGATATTATCCAGCTTGGTCGGCTTGATATGGGAACTTCCGCCGCCCTGATACCTTGGGTTAACAGCAAACTCACCGATAACGGCAATGGTTCCGTCCTTTTTTAACGGAAGAATACGATCTTCATTTTTCAGTAAAACCATACTTTCCCTCGCAACTTCTCTAGCAAGCTGGTGATGTTCCTCTTTATCATAAACAGCGTTTTCTTTTTTGTTACCCACTGCCTTAAAGATAATTTTTAATAATCGTTCAACGGTTTTGTCCAGGGTTTGTTCCGAAAGTTTACCGCTCTTTACTGCTTCAACAATTTTTCTATCTCCTAATCCATTACTTGAAGGCATTTCTAAATCTAATCCGGCTTCTAATCCCTTTGCCCGTTCATTGACTGCACCCCAATCTGAAACGACAAACCCATCAAAGCCCCATTCATCCTTTAAAATATCGGTTAATAAGGTTTTATTTTCTGAAGCATATTCCCCATTTACTTTGTTATAGGAACACATAACAGTCCATGGTTCAGCTTTCTTAACGGCATTCTCAAAACTAGCAAGATATATTTCTCTTAACGTCCGTTCATCAACGATTGCATCCACCGACATTCGTCGATGTTCCTGATTGTTGGCAGCAAAATGTTTAAGTGATGTACCTACACCCTGGCTTTGAACACCTTTAATGTGGTTTGCCGCTAATTCCGAAGATAGATAGGGATCCTCGGAAAAATATTCAAAATTCCTGCCACATAATGGTGAACGCTTGATATTCGCACCAGGTCCAAGAAGAACAGCGACGTCCTCAGCCTGACACTCTTCACCTAAGGCAGCACCAACCTTATTAATTAGAGAACGATTCCATGTACTTGCAAGTCCAACAGCAGAGGGGAAACAGGTTGCTGGCACACTATCATAAATCCCCAGGTGATCAGCACTTTGCTGCTGTTTGCGCAGGCCATGCGGGCCATCTGTAACCATAATGGATGGTATGCCTAATCTTTCAATTCCTTTAAGCTGCCAGAAGTTTAGCCCGGAGCAAAGACTTGCCTTTTCTTCAATTGTCATTTGTTCAATTAATTTTTTAATATTTCTTTTCATTCAACAGTCCTCCTCATTACTATTTCATAGTCTATTGACGTACAAGAACTAGTTTTTTATTTAACTGCTCTAGTTTTTGTGAAGATGCTAATGGTGTGAACTTTTCAAAAATCTGTAGGAACATCCAGATTATTCCCTTCTTGCCCCCACAGAGCGGATTTTCCACATGAATGTTCTTAAATTACTAAATTTGTTTTAATAGCTTCACTTTACTGATAGGATCAACAATTCTGGACTGTTATTTGTTTTGACTGCAACGCCAACCATTGGAGTAGAGTTACCTCTGTTCCGTTTTCTTTTACCGGAGAACCATCGTAGTCCAGTACGCAATCGTCTTTTAGCATGTAGATCCAGGTGCCATGGCCGAAAAATTCAAAGGGGTTTCCTTCATCATCCTTAAAAATACCTGAGGTATCTACGACCTTATCAAAATATGATAAATGAACATTAGGAGCACCAGCTTTGAATAGACGCTCATATGTTGGAATCACAGTGATTTCAGGTTTTACTATTACATCATTTTTTGCATGTGTGAACCAGATAGGAGTATTCTTGATATCTTGAATATTTTGTTCCGTAATGACCTCGTCATAGAGAGCTTCGCATACAGGATATGCTGCTGCGAAGAAATCGGGGTAATCGATTATCATTCGCATGGTCATAAACCCCCCGTTAGAACAGCCACCGATATAGATACGATTCGTATCTATGTTTGAATGTAAATTAATAAACTCATCAATGAGCGCTTTTAGTGCCTTCACGTACATTGAATTTCCGCTCTTAGTGTACTCACCGCTGCCGTCATCCATCCACATGGTGGGTACTTGGGGAGCAAGGACATAAGCGCCCCCGAATATTCTTTGTACTTTTTCACTTGACAGGTTTACTACATTATTTCCGGTATAAGCGACCGTCGTGTCATATCCTCCTTCGCCTGCACCATGCAGCCAGATGATTAAGGGATGTTTATCTCTGCTTATATTTGGTGAAAAACAGCCAAAACTGAGGGGCATCTCAGCATATGATGACTCACTGTTTACCCAGCCTTTGACCTGCTCCATGTTACCGCCGCCGAAATGATCATAGACAAGTCCTGAAATGGAATCAGTATTGGTTTGTATTTCTTTCACCTGTGTTATGCGAAAATCGCAGAAAACATAGACATTATGTTCCTGCATAAACGCAATTTCCGAGTTCAAACGGTAGATCGCCTCACATTCAAGTTCCAGCGTGGCGTGACTGCCTATTTCGGTTTTGTTCCCTTCACTGTCTGATGTATACGCATTTGTCACACGACAATAGCCTTTTGACGGATAAAGTTCTACCGAATTCCAATCTTTTCTGAGTTGTATCACTTCGCCCGTTTTTTTACTTCGTCTCTCGACATAAACGTTGAATGTATCTTCAGATAGTGCCTCTGATTTAATAGATTGGGAAAGTGGAAGAATGATTTTGGTTATATAAGGGCCATAGTCAGTAACCTCTGTCACAGTCATGTAAGAACGATTCATTTTTACCTCTCCTTTTGTTATATTTTAGTCATCCTGACAGCCATATACTGTTTACCAGGAAGTTCTATTCTAAATTTCCCTTCATAAACATCTTCGAGTTCATTAATCGTCATATCCCAGGTATCAATTACGTCCACTTTATACTGAATGCCAGGTTTCATCCGGTACTCTCTGAAACTAGGTCGATTAAAGCCATAATAATATAAATAAAATTTGTCAGGAATTCCCGCAGAAGGTGCATCCCAAGCGGTCTCTAATGGATTCAATCCCTCTTGCGGCCCCTCTTCCATTATCCGCCTCAAGAAACCAATTCGCTTTGGACTGTCTCCATGTAACTGTCCACCTTTGGACCACCATAAAATATCTTCTGGATGGAGATACGTTTCGCCATGTCCAACATAACCACCTCTGACTGCACCTTCCCAAAACCTGCGTACCATTTCTTCCCCAGTGATATTTCCCCATCCTTGGTCAATATCTCCCTCATAGGCACATTCGTCGATCACGATTGGTTTATTCCACTGTTTTCTCCAGTCGTCCGTATTTTCCGATGTTTTATATACATCAATTCGTTGAACACTACAGTGTGTAATCCAAGGCCGTGAATAATCATAGAATCCCCAACAGTTATGAATAGAAATAAGGTGATGGTGAGGGTCATTTTCCGTTATAATCTGAGCGAATCGCTCCCAATCCTCTATTTCTTTAGCCCACATTAAGTCATATTCATTTGCTAATGACCACCAAAGATTGCGATAAGCTGAAAGACGAGCGGAGAGGTATCTCAAATAGCGATCATCTTCCGCCTTTTTCATTTCTGCAAATCCCCACCTGTCATAGGCGTGGTACAGGATCAGATCGGCTTCAATTCCTAGATTGCCAAGATCTGCGATCCTTTGTTCTAAGTGCTGAAAAAACTTTGGATTAAAACGTGTAAAGTCCCATCCTTCCTCAAGAGAACCTTCAAAAGGATAGAATAAAGGCTCATTAGAGTTAAATTGATAGGATTTAGGAAACACACACATTCGTATTTTATTAAATGGTGAAGCCTGTAATGTATTCAATGTTTGTTGAATTAATTTTTCCTCTTGGTGAACCCATGCATAACAAGTGGTTCCTACTGGAACGTATGGTGTTCCATCCTCATACGAAAAATGAAATGTATTTTTTACCCGGACAGGACCATGGTTTTCCTTAGAGGGACTTTCACAAGTAAACTCACCTTCAATACCGGTCAGTGACCGTGCATTGCTCGTTGTTTTAAATGTCCAGCTTCCTTCAATACCCGGCATAAATCTGATCCGATAGATACCCTCCCCGTCATAGAATCCAAGAGTCTTATAGCGTTTCTCTCCATTACAGATAAATTCTGCTTCCAAAGTGACGTCTGTAAAAGGGTTGCCGTGAGCTGGGCCATGAAGTTCCACCTCAAATACGGACCATTTCTCTACTTCTTTAGGTATAGACACTTTGGCCGATCCCAAAATTGCTGACTCAGATTCATAATTAGACGCCGGTGCAAAGTAACCAGTCTCTTCTTCTAACTCTTCTATAGCAGCCAACTCTGAATACAGTTTTTCTTCAATATCCTTTTGACGTAAAGACTCAGGCAGCCGCGAAATTAGTTGTTCCAACGTATTTAATTTAACAAACATAATCGGGAATTCAGTAGGTTCCAATAATTGTGGCACATATTTTAGCAAAACTGCTTTGGCATTTTTATTTGCCAGGATCTTACCCATTTTCATTTTTGGTGAATAACTCATTTCAAGTGTTATCCCCTTTCTCTAAGAGATTTTTAGACTTTATTAGGAAAAGATATGTAAAATATGCTTATTAATATAAAAGAGAACTATCTCTTCAGCTCTCTTTTATTGTCTCTCATGGAATTAATACGCTTCTGTTCTGGTCTTTTTTTCCGAGAAGTCCGCGGCTTTATTCATTTTTACAAAAACATAATTACTTAGCCACATAAGTAAAAATGCTATAATACTACCGCTAAAAAACGGGAGGACTCCGGGTATTTTAATAAAGATGAAACAGAGGAACCCAGTCAAAGTAGCCATACTAAAGGTTGGGATTGGATTTATGGTCATTAAAACAAATGAATTTTTAATTCCCTCTTTCAAGCGAACATCAAAATGAACCAACACCGGAAAAATATATAATAGAGTAAGTAAAAATAAGATTATGATAATAACATTGGGGACATAAAGTAATTTGAATGTCGGTACCGTGGTTGCCTCGACTATTCTTATGTTTGAGTACATGAAAAAACAAGATAGGCCGATTATGAGTCCTAATAGGTTCCCTTTAACAAATTCTTTTTTATAAGTGAACCAAAACGTTTTAAATACTGGAATATCAGTCTGCTTCAATACCCATTTACGTACCACCGTGAACATAGCCAGTGTGGCCGGAAAAAAACCAAAAACAACAAAACCAAGCAAGGTAAATGAAATCCAAAGAACATTCACATAAGCAAACCTTAGGATCCACTCCGAAATACTATAAAATCCCCGCATAAAACCTATCATTTAACATTTCCCCCTTGCCTGTTTCTCCTGTTTTTGATTCCTTATCTCGATACCGTGATAATACTGGAGGACTATCGATATTCAACCAGCCCTCCATTTTTTATAGAGTGATATACTTATCCTTTAACTGAGCCTAAAGCAATTCCTTTTACCAAGTACTTTTGGAAAAATGGATAAGCGATGAGTATCGGCAGGATACCGATTACCGCAATCGCCATCCTTACAGCTGTAGTAGGAACTTGTGCAGCCGCCGTACTTGTGTTAGAACCTAAATTGCTTGTCGCTAAGAATTGAATATCCGACAACATCCTGTTCAAGATGTTTTGAATACTAAATAATGAAGGTTCTGTAATATAGACAAGTCCGTTGAACCAGTCATTCCAATAAATAATGGTTTGTAGTAGGCCAATTGTAGCCAGGATTGGGAGGGAAAGCGGCAGAATGATCGAAAAGAATGTTCTAAATTCACCTGCACCATCCATCCGTGCTGATTCGATTACTGGCTCCGGTATCGAAGTCATAAAGAATGTTCTCATTAATAAAACGTTAAATCCGTTCATGAGTAACCCTGGAACGATTAATGCCCAGATTGTATTTTTGATATCGAACACCTGCGTATAGACAAGATACGTTGGAACAAGTCCGCCGTTAAACAATAGGGTAAAGAAAACGATGAAAGCAAACACATTTTTGAAAGGTAAATCACGTCGTGAAAGACCGTAAGCCAAAAACGATGTCATTACCAAACTTACAAAAGTTCCAAATACCGTTACAAATACCGTAATACCATAAGCCCGTAAAATACTTGAAGAATTAGCGAATAGATAATCATAGGCCGCAAAACTTACTTCCTTCGGGATAAAGGAATACCCTTCCTTCAGAATGGATGCTTCATCACTCAGGGAAGAAGACAAAAGAATGATAAAAGGTATGATGCTGCCTGCCGCAAGTATAATTAAAACGATATGTGATACCCATTGTGTAATTCGATCAGATTTATACATCCTTTTCCACCTCCAATTTTAAAATAATGCATTGTCTTTACTTTTTCTACGAACGAGATAATTCGATAATAATACAAGTACAAATCCGACAATGGACTGATACAAACCGGCTGCGGCCGACATACCGATATCCCCAAGCTGCATTAAACCCCGATACACATACGTATCAATAACATTGGTGGTATCATAGATAGCACCTGAATTCATTGGTACTTGATAGAACAGTCCGAAATCGGAGTAGAAAATGCGGCCGATTGCCAATAAAGTCATCATAATAATAACTGGCATAATGGAAGGAATCGTAATGTGAATAATTTGATGCCATTTATTCGCTCCATCTAAAGTGGCTGCTTCATAATATTCTTGGTCAATCCCGATAATAGCGGCTAGGTAAATAACACATAAGAACCCTACGCCCTTCCACATATGGATAAAGGTTAAAATATATGGCCAGTATTTGGCTTCGTTATACCAAGAGATACCATCCAGACCCAGCATTGGTAAAATGGTTTTATTCAAATAACCAACATCTTCACTAAGGAAGGCAAAACCCAAATAGCTGACGATAACCATTGAGATTAGGAATGGCAAAAGAATGACACTCTGATAAAAGCTTTTTGCCAACTTATTTTTTATTTCATTTAGCATAATCGCCACAGCTATCGCAATTGCGGTATTTATGATAATAAAGCCGCCATTATAAAGAATGGTATTGCGAGTAATGACAAACGCATCTCGTGTGCTAAACAAGTATTCAAAGTTTTTAAAACCAATCCAATCACTGGCAAAGATCCCTTTAGCATAGTTAATATCTTTAAAAGCAATGATAAGACCAAACATTGGCAAATAATTATTGATCAATAAGTAAACCAATCCAGGTACCATCATGATAAAAAGTGGTAAAGCCCTTTTTAATCTTATCCGCCTGGCATTTACCTTTTTCGCAGGAACCGCTTGGACCCCTGCTTCTAATTCCCTTACTGTCACTTCTGACATCCCTATTCCCCCTTCGTTACGTGAAAATGTTTGCGCTTACAAAGAACTATCATTCCAACTTATAATTTTATTTTATAAGACTAGAAACTCTGAAACTATCCAAAATACGACTTCTTATTTTTGTTTATCCGACTTTTCAGAATATATTTTCAATACTTGGTTCTGGAATAGGTGGAAGCAGAAGAACCGTCCCCATGCTTCTATGCTTCTATAAAAAAAGAGAACTAGATCCACTAGCTCTCTTTCTCTGTTCCTTATTGCTTTTTCTTCCAAGCTTCGAATTGCTTTTTCTTTTCAGAAATTATTTTATCTAGACCTGCTGCTTTAAGCTTTTTATTAAACTCTGGTAAGCTCTTCTCTGGGTCCAAAGTGCCCGATTCAATCCCTAATTTATACTGATTAATTACGTTTGTTGAAGCGGCCATTTCTGTTTTCACTGGATCTGGGTTAAATGTAAAACCAAACGCAGGAGAGAAAATTGCAGAATTATTATGTTTTTCCATAACTTCCCAGTAATTTGCAGAATTTCCTTCCCAAGGGTAGGTTAGGAAATTATTCCCAATCTGCCATTGACCAAACACATATTTGGATTCCTTGACATTATCAGGCAATTTAATAGTACCATCAGATTTGACTTGATAATGCTTCCCTTCGATACCATTATCTAATAAATTCATAATATCTTTATCGGTATAGAGTAAATTAATTAATTCCATTGCCTTCTCCGGATTTTGGCTGTTTCGAGCAATGGACATATTAAAGCCTGTTGCTGCATCCGTATATGAATACACATCCGTCAATTTAACAGATACCATATCATATCCTGTGATTCCTTTTTCCTGAACATCAAAACCTGGTTTCATGTGATTAAAATATCCAAACCCTTTGCCTGCCTTAACAATATTAGCAGCGACGTCTTGTGAGGTAGCTGAATTCTTAATAATATAGCCAGCCTGGAACCACTTTCTTGCTAACTTGACAGCATCAACATATTCTGGTTCTTCAAACATATTGACGATTTTTTTATCTTTAAAGGATACTACTCCAAGGTTGTCCCCTAGAATATCAAACTTACCACCTGCAATAATAGAAGCAACCGATATGCGTCCTGTGTTTACAACCGGAGTTAAAGTTGGTTCTTTTTCTTTAACGATTTTAAAAACATTCTCCAAATCAGCAAATGTTTTGACTTGAGAAAGATCGATTTTATATTTATCGACAATATCCTTTCTCATGATAAATCCATAATAGGAACCCCAATCACGCATGCTTGGAATACCATACATTTTACCATTCACCTTGTTACCTTCTAAAAGACGTTTAGGTACGACTTCCAAAATTCCCTTGCCATGTGTTTTAACCAAATCATCTAATGCAAGAAGCTGGCCTTTTGTGGCCTGTGTGCTATAGCCTAAATTGGCTCCGGTCACGACCAAATCTAGTTTGTCATTCCCTGTAAGCATTAAGTTCGTTTGCTGTTGGTAATTCGCCACATTAATTGGTACTAATTTTACAGTGGCATTAATCTTCTTTTTAACGATTTTATTTATTTCATCCTGTACTAATGGCAGATCTTCCATCTCTGTAAAGGTTAAGTATGCCATATTAATTTGATAAGGCTGGCCCTTTGAGCCTGATCCTTCACTAGTACTACTTTCCTTCGAGCTGCAGCCAGCTAAAACTAAAGCAGCAGACATGACGAACAGTAAAAAACGTGTGAATCTCTTAAACTGCTTCATCCTTTTTTCCCCCTTATTATCTAGGTGATTTCATGTTAACCTTATTTGAAACCGTTATCATGAATCTATTTTTAGTATAGAGGATGGGATAAAAAAACACTTACTAAAAATACGACTTTTCATTTTTGTTATAACGACTTTTCTGAAAATATCGACTTTTTCCGATATTCCATCGGATTTAATTTTGTTGACCTCTTGAAAATAGTAGAAAAATAGGAGAAATTTGAATATCCCGCAGATAATGCTACTTCACTTACAGGCAAATTTGTTTCTATTAATAGTTTTTTAGCGTATTCAATCCGCTGCAGCTGTAGGTAGTCAGATATGGACAACCCTGTTTGTTTTTTAAATAATCTTGTTAAATAGTCCGGATTCAGATAAACAAAATTGGCAATATCTTCACGAGTTAACCTTTGTTCACCAAGATGATCATGAATATATTTTTTCACTATATCCACCACTGATCCTTTTTCTTGAGGCAAATGAAGCTGGTCCATGGCTACATCTGCTATATAAATGACCCAATTATGGAGTGAGTTTAAAGATTTCAATACTCTTTTTGGCTTTTCAGTTAGCAGATTTTGAGAATAAACTTTATTGGCTTGAATTCCTTTTACCTGAAGAACATAAAAGACTAATTGCAAAAAATCTTGATAAAATAAATGCAATGATTGGGCGATTATATTTTCATCTGACTTTTTCCAATTGGTAAAATAATGATTAATAGCATCTAAAAATTTTTCTTTTGGGCCACTCTTCATTAAACTTGTCCAATCAGCAGTAGGAAGCAATGGTGAAGACCCCAAACCTTTTTTATTTTTGTAACAGACCATTGTTTTATTACTTTCGGTAACATTATTTCGATCAAATTCCTGCAGGATTTGGACCATTCCGACTAATTCCTCAATAGGAACCTGATTACCTATGTAGCCGCAAAGATCACATAAAAAAAACTGAGCAAATTCCAAAATAAACTGGTTACAATTTTCCTTAAACTCTTTTAAATTGATGGGGGTTTCCAAAGCAATAATCATTAAGACATAACCAACTTCTAAATTAAGGACATACCCATCCATATTATTTTTTTCGATAATCTCAGCAAGAGCTTTATTCAAAGCATATTCGCTCACCTTTTCTTCATGTACCGACAGAATCTCTTTCCATTCTTGAACATGAAATAAAATAGGCAGAAAAGTATTCAGATCTGTATAAGATAAATGATAACACTTCATTTGTTTTTCAATTGTTTCTTTTGCTGCGGGGAAAGCTTGATGAATAAGATCTAACCAGAACCGTTCTTGCATAACGGAATGGTGAGACTTTTTTAATCGAAGATAAGATTCCTCTACCATTTTTGCTTCTCGATCTTTTTTGATCTTTTCCAATGCATCATGAATCACATCTTCCAGTTCTTGATAGTCCACTGGTTTAAGTAAATAGTTAAAACTTTTCAATTGCAAGGCTTGTTTCGCATAGAAAAAGTCTGAATGGCAGGTTAAAAAAATAGCTTCCGTTTCAGAGTAGTGTTCACGAACCCACTTTAATAACTCCAGGCCGGAGCCTTTAGGCATTTCAATATCACATAATAACAAATCAACCTTTTGATTTAAAAACACTTCTTGGGCTTGTCTTAAGTTATTAGCGGTATAAACTGATGTGATATGATGCTTTTCCCAATTAACACCCGCTTGTACACCTCGAATGGAATGAATTTCATCATCAACGATAAGTACATGAAATTGACTCATAACCATGCCACCTTTTTATCTTAGATTAATTCGTTAGGAATTCGTATCTGGACTGTTGCTCCCCTGCCCAGTTCATTGAAAAATAATATGGTTGCCTTTTCTTGATATAACAAGCTCAATCTTTGTTTAATATTCCAAATACCCATTCGCTCCCCTTCCTCATTTGTCAATGATTTTTCTTCTCTTAAACTGCATAAAACATCCTCTGGGAAACCTTCTCCTGTATCCTGAATTTTAATGTTCAAATACTCAGGGTCATCGTCTTTCATTACCACTATTAAAATATCAAGAGGATCATCAAGATTAAAGGCATGTTTAATTGAATTTTCGACAATTGTTTGTATGACAAGTGGAGGAATCTTGCATTTTAAAAATTCTGACGGTGATACAATATCATATTTAAAGGATTCAGGAAAACGAAGCTGTTGAATTTTCAAATAATTATCCGTATGCTTTAGTTCATCTTCTAATTTAACAAAATAGGAATTACTGCGACACATAAACCGAAAGTAATTAGCCAGACATTTAGCCATCTCTTGAATGACTGCAAAATCCTTTACTGTCGCCAAATTATAAATAATATTTAATGAATTAAGGAAAAAGTGCGGGTTGATCTGCAGCTGCAAATGCTTTAATTCTGCTTTTTGCAAATTTAATTTTTCTTCATACACATTTATTTTTAGATCCTTAATCTCAGAGACCATATGGTTGAAGGTTCCATTCATCACCCGAAACTCAGTCGAATTCCGATTGGCAGGAAGACGAATATCCAAATCTCCTTTTCTCAGCTTCTTCATGGCGGAGACAATTCGATTGATAGGTTGTAGAAAAACTTTTCTCATAATAAAGATAAAAAATAGTAGAAACAATACTGCTAATATAGTTATTAACGACGAAATTCTTTGTAAAAATGGAAGTTTCTCTAGGATTTCTTTCTCAGGAATCAATGCTGCGAGATAAAAATTAGCTTGTGATGATTTTTTCTTCATTAATACAAACCGATCATTTTCCCCAGTTATGATATACTTTTTCTGTTTAATCGTTAAATCTATTTTTTCCTTCTTAATAAAGGTCTTATTAGTAATGGGTTCAAAGCTGGAAGTTGCCAGCAAGGCTCTTCCTGTATCTCCAAAATCAATATATTTAAACGGTGTAATAAGTTTGTCCATATTCACCCAGGCGCCAACATATACTCCATCAACGTTATAATATTGAATCAAGTAATAATCTTTTGCCCCTTTCCAGATATTCCATCTGCCTTCTCTAAGCTCCTCTGGATGTTTCTCGAGTAACTGATAAATTTCATCTCTTGCTTTATATCGAGCAAAATAATTATCTGAAGAATTTTGTGTAAATAATAGATCCTTATAAGCCTCCGAATAGATAAAAATTGAATCGATTGAAGTGTATAAGTAAGACTGATTGGTAATCGAATTAAATAAACGTATTTTTGCTTCCTCATAATCATTGGGATCTAGGGTGTCATTATATTGAAGGAAATATAAATCGGTATTATTCTGCGTGATTTGAAAAATATATTTTCCGACACCTTCCAACCCTTTGTCGATTTGGTCCATATAAATATTCAGCATATTTTTGTTCGACTGGGCTACCTGACTCCTTATCACTTCTACCGCATAATAGTTATTTACAATGTGAACAACGATTAGTGGTCCAATAATTAAAAACACACTTAAAAAGAGTTTAAACAGTAACGAGTTAATAATAGGCTTTATCGTCCGCATAGGTAGCCCTCCTGATGTAATCCCTTACAAACTACTAAATCATATTATACATGATTTATTTTTGAAATTATGAAAAAACTTTAAATAAATTGTCATCAAATTCATTCAAAAGTCCTATATTAATTACCCCCTAGGCGCTTTTTTCTCATGCTCGGTCGTCAATAACGCCCATTGACTACCTTCGGCGCTCTTTTTTCTCTTGCTCGGTCGTCAATAGCGTCCATTAACTACCCTCAGCTCTCTTTTTTCTTTTGCTCGGTCGTCAATAGCGTCCATTAACTACCCTCAGCTCTCTTTTTTCTTTTGCTCGGTCGTTAATAGCGTCCATGGACTACCCTCAGCTCTCTTTTTTCTTTTGCTCGGTCGTCAATAGCGTCGTATACTTAAAACCTACTAGTAAAGCAAAAAGCCTTGAGCATTCACTCAAGACTTGTGTAAAGTATTATTTTATTGACTTATAATGATCCATAAATAACAGACCGTAATCTTGGCTGTTGATAATCCTCAAGGTTTGGCAACATCTGCTGCATATAAACTGCTGAAAGTTTTTCTTTAGGACAAATAGTTACCCATGTTCCTGACATCCCGTTCCAGCCAAATTCACCAACAGGACTGTTGCTTCCAGACGTTGGTGGATCTATCATAACCTGCACTCCAAGACCATAGCCATAACCTGCTAAACGATCCCAATTGAAATCCGAAGAGTTCTGTGAGTTTAAATGATTAGTTGACATTAGTTGGATTGTATTCCTTCCTATAATTCGATTACCATTCAATTCCCCTCCACTGGCTAACATATGGGCAAATTGACTATAATCACCTAGAGTAGAGAATAGTCCTCCTCCTCCACTTTCAAAACGTGTATCAACTTTCGGAAACATATCTAAGCTTTTAATTAGCTTACCTTCTTCATTTCGAATATAAAAGCTGGCTAGATAATCTTTTTTCTCTTCGGGCAGATTAAAAAATGTATTCTTCATTGATAGAGGCTGAAAGATTTCTTCTTTTAGAAATTGACCAAGAGTCTTTCCGGATATGACCTCAATTAAAGCGCCTAAAACATCGTGACTATATCCATACTTCCAGGCAGTCCCGGGATCAAATGCAATCGGAATAGTACTTAGTGCTTTAGAAAGGGCTCGAATATAGGTTTCTTTCGTGAAATCCCCTTGGCTATTTAATTGTTCTTCTACTTCCTTTACCCGGCTTTCCTGTTCCGTCGTTCCCCAGCTATAACTCAGCCCTGATGTCATTGTGAACAGATCCTTGACCCTAATTTGCCTCGACGCAGGCAAAATTTCCTGTTCTCCTTCTTTACTGATCCGAAAGACCTGAGGACTTTTAAATTCGGGCAAATATTCCTCAAGTGGATCATTCAGTAAAAACTTTCCTCGTTCGTATAAAGTTAAAGCTGCAGTACATGTAACGATTTTTGACATAGAGTGGATTCGAAAAATCGTATCAGATCTAATTGGTTTTTGCGTTTCCAAATCCGCATAGCCGATGTACTCTTCAAATACCTTTTCACCATCGTGGATTACAGCACAAGAACAGCCTACAGGACCCTTCTCTACAAAACTTTTCAATAATGGTTGTAAGTTTTGAAATGACAACATCTATCTTTCCAACTCCTCTATTAACTTTTATATTATGATGAATCGTATTAGTAGACTTATAAAAAAAAGAGAACTGGAGAAAAATCCAGCTCCCTATCCATCTTAATTACTTATTTTTTCCACTTATCATATTGCTTTTGTTTCTCAGCAATGATTTTCTCCAAACCTGCCTGTTTCAGCTTTTTATTGAATTCTGGTAAGCTCTTATTCGGATCTAATGTACCTGATTCAATCCCTACTTTATATTGATTGAGTACGTTTGTTGCTGCGGCGATTTCTGTTTTTACTGGATCTGGATTAAACGTAAAACCAAAAGCTGGAGAGAAGATAGCAGAGTCGTTATGCTTCTTAAAGATTTCCCAATAATTTGGCGGGTTTCCTTCCCAAGGATAAGTTAGAAAATTATTACCAATTTCCCACTGACCGAAAACATATTTAGATTCTTTAACACCATCCGGTAATTTAATAGTTCCATCTGATTTAACGACGTAATGCTTCCCTTCAATTCCATTCGCTATTAAATTCATGATATCTTTATCAGTGTAAAATAAGTTCATAAGCTCCATTGCTTTTTCCGGATTTTGGCTGTTTCTCGCAATGGACATCCCAAAGGATGTGGCAGAATCAGTATATGCGTAAACATCTGTAAATCTAACAGCTACCATTTCATGCCCTGTGATTCCTTGTTCCTGTATTTCAAACCCTGGCTTCATATGTGAAAAATAACCAAACCCTTTTCCTGCTTTTACGATATTAGCTGCTGCTTCTTGTGATGTTGCTGCATCCTTCATGACATACCCAGCTTTGAACCATTTTCTTGTTAGTGCTACTGAATCCATATAATCTGGATCTTCAAACATATTGATAAATTTTTTGTCTTTAAAAGACATGACGCCCAAGCCATCACCAAGAACATCATACTTTCCGCCATTTAAGACGCTCGCCGGTGTTATGGCACCTGTATTAACAATTGGGGATAAAGTTGGTTCTTTTTCTTTGACAACTTTGAACACTTTTTCTAAATCCGCAAATGATTTTACCTGAGAAAGGTCAATGTTATATTTATCCACAATATCCTTTCTCATAACAAAACCATAATCAACGCCCCAATCTCTTGCACTTGGTACCGCATAGAGTTTTCCGTTCACTCTGTCTCCTTCTAGAAGCGTCTTAGGCACGGCTTCCAAAATACCTTTCCCATATTTTTCAAGAAGATCATCCAAGGGTTGATATTGCCCCTTGACTGCAGATGTGTTATAGCCAAAGAATGATGAGGATACGATTAAATCTAGTTTTTCATTTCCTGTAAGCAGCAGGTTAGATTGCTGCGACCAAGCTGAGCCGTTAATTGGCATTAGTTTTACCGTTGCATTTATCTTTTTCTTGGTAATTTTATTGATTTCTTCTTGAACCAATGGCAAATCGTCAATTTTAGTAAAGGCCAGGTATGCCATTGTCAGTTGATATGGTTCGCCTTTTCCATTAGAATCCCCTTTACTAGCAGTGCTGCTTTGCTTCGAGGAACATCCTGTCAGAATTAAAAAAATTGACAGGATGACCACTATAAATCTGACAAAAAATTTACCCTTACCCATCGTTTTCCCCCTTATTTTTGTTTGATAGCACCTCTATTGAAAACGCTATCAAAAATTTAATTTAAGAATTTGATATTATCTCCTTCTTAAATTCATTCTAAAAGAGAATCTAAAGGCACACTTACTAAAAATACGACCAATAATTTTAAATTTTCCGACTTTTATATCAATCTATTATCTTTATTGATTATTATCGAACATTAAACTGTCTTTCTTTTTAAAGGGAACCAAGCTAGGGTTTTTTGAATACACATATCCCAATACGACCAAGTGTGTCCTCCTTGCCCCTCTTCATAGTGAAGTTCCAATCCTAAATTCCTTACATGGTTTCTAAAGTTGCTGTTCAAATCATAGGTAAAATCTTCGGTGCCGCAGCATTGATATAATAATGGCAGATTTGTTTGTGCTTCCTTTGCACGTGTGGCTAAAAACAATAAATCTTCCTCTCCATTTGCCAAATTAGCGTAATCTCCAAATATCTCATTAAAAGCTTTTTCCCTGATTGGCTGCATGGCAGGATGCAGTTTACTTAGCAAATTGGGCATATCAAGTGTGCCGGAGAAACTGGCAGCTGCCATAAACATTTCAGGCTTTTTCAACGCCCATTTAAAGCTTCCATACCCCCCCATAGACAAACCAGCAACAAAATTATCTTCTCTTGTATCGGATAATGGAAAATATCTTTGTGCAATGAGTGGAACTTCTTCTGTAATAAAGGTCCAATAATTTTTTCCGTGAACCATATCTGTGTAATAGCTTAAATCCACATTAGGCATAACCACAGCAACCATATGTTCCTGTGCATACCGTTCGATAGCTGTTTGCCTTGTCCAAGCTGTATGATCATCCGTTCCTCCATGCAGTAAATAAAGCGTTTGAAAATTAAAAGGTTTGCTGTAATCTATCGTTTGATGAAAATTTGACTCTGGCAGTATGATGTTCATTGCTGTAGACATTCCCAATACTTGAGAAAAAAATTTCATTTCAATTAAGGCCATATTCATTGTCTCCAATTCTATTTTTTTGTAAATATTCTAAAAAATCTAATCTGCTATCTCCATTTCTAACAGCGCTGAACTTAAACTTTTTCCGTGCATATCGATTGCTATTGACTTGGTAACTCCCCCGCCCAAAGCCTTTTCCATAACGAAATTCAATGCTCCTAAACTTGGTATCTCATATCTTGTCACTTTGCCTTGAACAATTTCCTTAAACCAGTCTTTTATTCTTTGAGCAGTTACCTGTTCTTTTATTTTTTCATAGTTTTCCATATCATAGGCAATGACGGATATCACAGAAATATCTCCCTTATCTCCGGTTCTTGAATGGGCGATTTCCCTTAATTTCATAGTTTCACCTCTTCATAAACTACTTCAAGGTTTATATCAGTTTCTGGAATTAAAATGGATCCTATCGCAATTATTTCTCTGGTAAACTTTCTGGCTCCTCCGCCCCCTGCAGGCCCGTTCGTATAGAGTGCTTCTACTTCGTTTCCAATTTGATCTGCAGCCTCCTTTGTTTGCGTCCTAGCTGCAACTCTTAATCGTACTTCTTTAAAATCTTGTTTGCCATCATACAAAATCTCGCCTAAAGTGTCTTGATAAAGTGAATTGACCCCAATAAAATAGATCCTTAATTCATCAATTGGCAGGCCGCAATTCTCCACCCGTCTTTTAACAATCTCTCCGGCCAACCTAGCCCTTTCCAAGGCACCAGTACCGCCATAACTTATTTCTCCTTCACCAATGTAACCTTCTTTATATCCAATACTGGTTTTTAGAAGACCTGTCTTTTCTTTACCACTGGCAAATTGGATTAATACTCTATTTTTCTCAAGTTGCTGTACAACCACCCTTGAAAAATCTGCTATTACATCAGGTGTATAATAGTTTTCAGGATCTTGGATTTCATATAGAATTTGTTCTTTACAGGTTTCAGGAGTAACCATCCCCCCTGCCTCTTCCAGCTTGGTAATTAATATATCGCCCTTTTCATCAATTTCTCCGATTGGAAAGCCAATGTTCCATAAATCAGGTACTTCTTTATAACCAGGATCTGCAAAATATCCTCCCATCACCTGTGAGCCACATTCCAATAAATGACCGGCAAGTGTCCCTTTTCCCAATAAATCGTAATCATGAACATCCCAGCCAAATTCATATAGTAAAGGTCCAACAACCAGAGATGGGTCCGCACCCCTGCCTGTAATGACGATATCTGCCCCATCTTTTAGAGCTTGTACGATGCCTTCTGCTCCAATATAGGCATTGGCCGATACCATTTGAGATTGAATATAGCGAAGCTTTTCACCTGTCTCCATTACCTTATAATCCAAGTATTTTTCAATATTGTGATAAACATCATCCCCAAGAACTGCTGCTATCTTGAGCTGCTTGATTTCCAATTGTTCTGCAAGCCTTTGGGTTGCTTTTACGGCTGCCAAAGGGTTGGCTGCCCCCATATTGGTGATAATCTTTACATTCTTTTCAATACATAAAGGGAGTATCTTTTCCATACGATATTCTAGTAGTTCATTATAACCCTTTGTTGGATCGAGAAGTTTTTGCTGTTGTGCAAGTGCGATGGTCCTTTCAGCCAGGCATTCGAAAATAATATAGTCCAAGTTTCCCTTTTTAATAATGTCTATCGCTGGTTCAATTCGTCTCCTGCATATCCGGCTCCGGAACCTATTCTTATCTTTTTCAAGTTCAAAAACCTCCAATAAAATAAAATAACCCGAAAAATTGGACTCATTCCATGCGTCCAATTTTCGGGCTTCTTTCATCACATTTGTCTTTGTCGATTACGCAAATCACGCCATTTTATTAGTTGGATTTCTTCTGATCGCAGTAATTCTTGGATTTCTTTGTCCCGAAATACATCAAATTCAAACCGCCTCATAGGCCAAGTTTCCGTGATGCCTTTTAATTCGCTGGTATCCAAGGAAGGATGAAAAACTAATTCGGTTATACCTGGTTTTAATGAACGTATACAATTAATGGCCGCCTCTTTGGTGATTTGATAGGCTGGTTCTTTTCCCGCGGGCACAAAAAAGGGTAACATTTCTATATAGTCAGGCAATTGAATCCCCTTTTTTTCTGCAAGCGCGATAATTTCTTCATGATTTCCCTGCTTTCTGAACGAGTGACCTTGTTTGGCATATCTTAATGGCAATTGATACTTTTCACAAAGGTCTAACAGAATGTCCATGACATGATGCATACTTCCCATGTGATTATCAATGTTGGTGGGCTCTAACCCTAACTTAAGCGCAAACTCCATCTGAGCAATCGCTTCTTCGCGAAGCTGTTCTGGATCCGCATGTGTTATAACCGTTTGTGTATCTGCAGGAAAATACCCCTTTTCATCAACTAGGGTAGACATATTTGTTTTTAGCGGCCCCCATTTGTAAACGTCCCACTCGGATGTGTGGGTAAAATGAATCCCAACGTCCATTGATGGATTTTGTTTAATGAGGCGGACGGCTTCCAATGTCCAAGGACATGTCATCATGAGACTTGCAGAAGTAATGGAGCCTTCTGTAAGGAGTGTATTGATTGCCTCATTTGTTGAATGACACATTCCAAAATCATCCGCATTTAGTATTAAATAACGTTCGTTGGACACTATTCTCCCCACCTATAAATAATTGTTTTACTCAACGAGCTCCTTTTTATCCCATCTCGGGCAATGAACCAACCTTTCATTTACCCAGCGAGCTCCTTTTATCTCATCTCGGGCAATGAACCGGCCTTTCATTTACCCAGCGAGCTCCTTTTATCTCATCTCGGGCAATGAACCGGCCTTTCATTTACCCAAGGACCTATATTTATTCAAGTTGGGGTAATGGAGCTCTGCTATATTTACCAAGGCCTACTATTTATTTGATATTTTGATATTTTTCGGTTCTTTCATCCTGAATCTTGCCAGACCAATTTAGACCAAAGGCAAAGTCATATACATTTCCCTCAGTGTCAACGTGACATTCCATGTCGTGAGCAACATCTTCCAATTGTTCTTCGACTGTTTTCATATTAGCCGGCATTTGCATTGGCAGAAGACCTGATGGCTCCACCCCGCCCGTTAAAATGTCAAAAATCGCTTGATCCTGTACGCCGAAATTCGCAATAATCCCCTCTACTTTGCCTTCAAATTCTTCTACAACAGTCGGATTTGATAGTAGGAGCGAAACAACAACCGGTTTTCCTTTCATGACTTCAACTGTTTCTATTACCATATCCAGATCCGTTGTATTACTTGGTGTCACCGTTTTTCCTTTGTATGATCGGTTTAAAACGTCACCCGGACGTGCATCTCCAGCAAGACTTTTTTCGCGGGCGTAGGTCGCTGTATAAGGTTTGTACTGAAGGCTGATTGGTACATACCCATTACCCCCTTCCTTCACATCATCATGACTATAGCCTGTTCCAGACTTTGGAGTACTTATAAAGACGAGACCAAAATCTGCTTCCTTAGGGTTATCTGTCAAATTGAAATATTTCCTAACCACATCGATATTTACTGGGTATTCAAATTTTTCAGGTGTTGGATTACCAAACCAATCTTTACCGGCAGGTGTATATTTTTTAGGGATATAGACAACCTTGTCCTTACTTAATGGCAAGATGTTTTTCTTGTTTTTCAACATCACGATTGATTTAAGCTGCACATCATATCCTTCCTGCATATACTCTGGTTTCCCGACTTCTTGAGAAGTTTCCTCTACTTTCAAATATGGATTTTCAAATAATCCAAGACGGAAGATATTTTTTAATAGACGTACGGCCGATTCCTCAAAGCGCTTGCGCATAAATTCCTCACCGTGTTCAGCAACGCCCATTTGGTAAGCTTCCAAAATGGGACCAGCTTCATTATTTCCTCCGAATTGATCGACACCTGCCATGATTAATTTATAATGCCGCTCGGCTACGGTTAGATTTTCGACACCCCATGGCTTCCCGCCCACGAAGGTATCAATGTTCTCAGGTTCATCGGCAGTGATGATCCAATCCGTACAGACCACACCGTCATAACCATATCTTTTTCGAAGTAAATCATTAATTAAATACGAATTGTATGAATTACCGACATTTTCTTTATTCAAAGGATCCTGATCGACTGAGATTGTGTAATATGGCATAACTGCTGAAGCCATTTTTGTTTTCCCAGGTAAGTTAAAAGCACCTTCTGTAAAAGGAATTAAATGTTCCTCAAAGTTACCATCTGGATAAACAGCATACTTACCATATCCATAGTGGGCATCCCTGCCGCTCTCGCCAGAACCGCCTCCCGGCCAATGTTTTACCATGGCATTAACGCTTTCATAACCCCAGCCTTCGGAAATCTCTTTATCACCCGCAGAATTCTGAAAACCGTTCACATAAGCACGAGCCATATCTGCAGATAGCTGTGAATCTTCCCCAAAGGTGCCATTAAAACGGAACCAGCGCGGGTCGGTTGCGATATCAATTTGCGGTGATAGTGCGGTTGTAATACCTAGTGTCCGGTATTCCTTTGAGGCTATTTCTCCAAATTTTTCTGTTACCTCTGGATTAAATGTAGCTGCAAGACCAAGCGGTTCAGGCCACATGGAAATTTTACCGCCGGCTCCTGCATTAAATTCAGTACTCGAATCTGATGCATGGCGTGGGTCCGAGCTGTTGTTCGCTGGGATGCCAAAGCCTGTCCCTTCTGCAAAAGCCTGAATATTGTTATTCCAGCGTGCAGCCGTTTCAGGACTTTTTAAGGTGGTTACAAGGATATGTCTAAGATTATCTTTAGATAGGAACTCGATTTGTTCATCGGTTAAATCCCATGGATTGGCACCACTTTCTTCGTAGGCCTTTCCGCCATAGGTACCAGCAAACCAGCCTTTACTTACTGCAGGAATCGCTTGATGCCTGCTGTATAACATGAGTCCGGCAATTTGCTCAATTGTCATCTTCGAAGCAAGGTCCTCTGCCCTTTCCTCTGGAGTCAATCTCCAATCTTCATACTTATCTATTTTTCCATCTTTGTTTAAATCCTTAAAAAAGTATCCATCTTTTTGGATGATGGTAACCCCAGAGGTTTCGGAATAAGCTAACGTTGGTCCATCATTATTTTCTATATATTTAATCTGATCTTCAGTTTTGAATATCGTTTTATGATCCTTCATTCAAAATCCTCCCAACTATATTGATATTGCAACTAAGAATAACTTTCATAATCAAGCTAGGCGCTATTGCTAGACAATTCTCAAAGTCGAATACTTTTCTTATCTAGCAAGAAAAGGAGGATTTCAAAATCCCCCATTTCCTGTTTTTGTTTACTTTTCGGTTAGAATTCGATTGTTTTCCCTGTCTTTGCGGAGGTATAGATTGCCTCTAAAATTTGTGTGACAACTAATGCTTGTTCTGGTTTAACTAATGGTTCTGTATCATGAATGATACACTCGAGCCACTGTCTCGCCTCTTTTACACCAGGGTCTTCCGCTCCAGCATCAAAATAGGCAATCCCGCCTCCGGTTGCAGGTTTGGTCTCCACCAGCTTTCCAAATTTCGTGCTATTGAAAACTAACTCACTGGTCGGCGATTTTGGTAATGCTTTCATTTCAGCGCCGCCTTCAGTACCACATAACGTTGTCATCGCCTCACGAACATCCGTGGTATTTAGTGCCCATGCACATTCTAGAATGATTGTGGCACCGTTTTGCATCTTAATAAAGCCAAAAGCCGAATCTTCTACTTTAAATGTTTCCGGGTCCCATGGACCAAATAAATTTCCTTCATGCTTATCTGCAAGCTTATAGAAAACAGAACCTGTTACAGATTGCGGTTTGTAATTGTCCATACACCAAAGAGTCAAATCCAATGCATGTGTACCAATGTCAATTAAGGGGCCTCCCCCTTGTTGTTCTACATCTAAGAACACTCCCCATGTAGGAACAGCTCTTCTTCGTATGGCATGCGCCTTTGCGAAATAAATATCACCGAATTCACCTTCTCTTGAAGCCTTATACAACACTTCTGAATCATCACGAAAACGGTTTTGGTACCCTATTGTCAGCTTTTTGCCTGTTCGATTAGCTGCTTCAATCATTTCCTGGGCTTCTTTCGAATTGATGGCCATTGGCTTTTCGCACATTACATGCTTTCCCGCTTCTAGAGCATCAATAGTGATAAAGGAGTGTTGCAAATTTGGAGTAAGCACATGCACAACATCAATCGAATCATCCTGTAATAACTCTTTATAATTGCTATAAACATTTGCCTTTTCGGCGCCAAATTGCTGTGCTGCTTTAACCGCTCTTTCTTCGACCACGTCGCAAAAGGCGATCATTTCTCCTAAATGACTTAACTTTGCCAATGAGGGCATATGCTTTTGATTAGCAATACACCACAGCCAATAATACCGATTTTCAACTTCTTAGACATATGAAAAACACTCCTCTTGATTATTTTTTGATAACTCCTTGTACATAGTTCTCCATCACTTTTAAATCGTCCGCAATGCTGGTAATTTTATTTCCAAGCTGTCCTTCGTTTTCCACAATTGTATAACGGATAGAACCTAATTCATTTAGCTTTTGATAGGTTTCTTGAAAATGAACAATACCAGTGCCGAGATTAACGAAATCATTTGGCTTCACAAACTCCGTATATAATTTCATTGTATCTGGGCTATCCTCTTGGCTTAAAGCGCTAAATATATTAACCGGATTGACATGTTTGCCTAAATCCTTTTGATGGATCATGTCGCAGCGGCTGCCCAATTTTTCAAGCAATGAAATGGGATCATATCCACCTCTCATCACCCAAACAAGGTCAAGCTCAAATTTCACGTTCTCTGAATCTGTATTTTCAACTAGAAGTTCAAATAAGGAGGTTTCTCCAATTCTCTTAAACTCATGTGCGTGATTATGATAATAAAAGCTTAAGCCCGCTTCCTTGCATTTCTTTCCTAATTGATTAAGCTGTTCTGCTGTTCTAAGAGTGTCCTCACGTCCTGATATGAATGCCATTGGGAAAACAATGGACTGACATCCAAGTGATGCATTTTCTTCAATAATCTTATCCCAATCTGCATCAAGGATTGCTTTCCCTGGAGCAACACCTTCATGCGCTGCAAATGCTTTTAATCCCAAGTCGTCAAACTTCTGTTTTATTACCGGAAGTGTAAAGGTATCAGTAAATCGTTCACCCGTAGCAAAATTGGCAGAAATCAACTCTACATTTTTGTAACCTATTTCGGCTACCTTTTCTAAGGTTCCGAAATAATCCTCGTTTAACTCTCTAAATACTGAAAATAGATTTAATCCGATTTCCATCACGTAACTACCCCATTTCTTATATTTTTTGCGAACTGAGATTATTGAAGTTTCTTAGCTCACTATAATCCCACTGTTAAAGCCCTTTGTTATTTTATAGATTTCTAACCACTAACAAACTATTAAAAACGTTTATAAAACTGAATTCTCTGCATTTCCACCTGTCAAAGCGGCTAATAAATCATGTTTTAAATCCTTTATCTGGTCTATAGCTAAAATAGTCGAAATGAGCTGGAACAGTGGATTCTTTTCCATTTCCAGTCGCATACATTCCGAAAAAAAGGCCCGTAAAACCGCCGGCAACTTCAGTGGAAAGCATGGAACTTTCGCCTTTACCTAAAATGACTTTTTCACCATTTGAGGATATAAAGGAAAAAGTAAAACTAAAATCATCAGCTTTTATTCCAAGGATCACCCTTGGCGAATCGTACTCCACTTCTGCCTCCACCTTCCACATGCTCCCAATTCTGCGGCGGAATTGAATAAGAGATTTTCCCTTTTTAAGAGTCTTAGCTATTTCATAATGAAAATTTTCGTTCATAAATACAGTCAGGCCTGCTTCTTCTCCCTCCACAATAGGGCTAAATTCCATTAAGGTAGAAATCTCACAATTAAGATGCTGCTGCCTTCGCCCCACAAATGCAGGGGAGTCTGTATCATTCAAAGTACATGATTGACCACGAATGGTTAGCCAGCCAGATCGCTCCGTTAAGGACCATGAGGTTGGAGTCGGATTACGATAAAAATTCCATTCTAACGGAAGGGAGGTGGTATCAAAATCTTCTTTCTCCTGCCATGGCTTAGATAGGCCTAATGGAAGAGATTTTGCATCATTCTCTACATCTGCCTGCCCATCTTCTCCCATAATAGGCCACCCTCCTTCGGTCCAATAGACTGAAACTAGATTGGTTTCGCGCCCTAAGTGATGACGTTTTGGATAACCGACAGGCCTGATTCCAAGAAACACAGACCACCAGCTGCCATCGACTGCTTGGACTAAATCAGCATGCCCTATCGCTTGAATTGGTTTATCCGTACTTCGATTCGACAGGATTGGGTTATTCGGATTGCCCTCAAAAGGCCCGTAAGGACTTCTGCTTCTTGCGATGGTGACCATATGGCCATATTCTGTACCGCCCTCGGCAATTAGTAAGTAATACCATCTATTCATTTTATATAAATGTGGTCCTTCCGGGGAGCTTCCACCTGTTCCTTTCCAAATTAACCGACGCTCAGTTAGGAGTTTCCCTGATTCAATATCTAGTTCTGCCTGATAAATACCTATTGGTTCACCGACGCGAAAATCGCTTGTCCCAGTTATGAAAACCCTTCCATCTTCATCAAAAAATAAGGATGGATCAATTCCGCCCCACCCCTCAATAAATATAGGCTCGGACCATGGACCCTCAGGATGTTCTGCAAAAACATAAAAGTTCTTCGATGTTGATATATTGGTTGTTATTACATAAAAGCGTCCGTCTTGATAACGGATGGTTGGAGCAAATATTCCTTGTGAAGGTCCCATTTTATGTATGCGTGTAAGCGGTAATTGACTTTCGCGTGTCAATACATGGCCAATCTGTTCCCAATTTACTAAATTCGTACTATGGAAAATTGGTATGCCTGGAAAATATTCAAACGAACTGGTTACCAAATAATAATCTTTGCCCACCCTGCAAATACTTGGATCAGGGTGAAAACCACTAATAACTGGATTCAAATATTTCATATTCATAACACTTCCCATCTTATTTTCAAAGTGGTACTCAATTTAACTATTTTAAATTGCTAAAAATTCAAAATAGTCTAATCTATCTTTAAAGATAACCTAGTTGAAAGCCATTTCCTACTGTAAATACGACTTATTCCTTTTAAAATTCCGACTTTTTTACCTTATATGGGATTTCTTCTATATCGATAATTAAAACTAGCCAAACACGTTTTGGGTGTTTGGCTATTCAAAATCTCTTTATTTGTTAGTGAACAGTCACTTTAATTTTCTTTAGCTTAACATCTAACTCATCAAGAATTTCGGTCGAAATAGGTAAGAATGGCATATGTGACAATTCCCTTAAGGACTGGTGTCCAACCTTATCCACCATTTCCTGAGGGAAAGCTCCAACATGTGGGACTGTCTCTGCCAGTACATTCTTAGCTTCTTCATTTTCAAGCACTTCACCTAAAGGCATGTGTGTACCGAAGTATTTAATATAGTCAACTTCTGGCGTATAAAAGATTTCCCAGGTTCCGCTGCTTATCTCAACAAGGACCAGCTCCCCTGATTGACTTGCGTTGTTTTCAGTGTTCCTTAAAGGTCTGCCATTGATTGATACGTTCTCGAGTTTCGCATCCGGCAACTCAACAGTAGCTGTAGCATTAAACGGAATCACGAATTTAAATTTCAAATTTCCTTCTTCCGTTAGTTCCCACTGACTTTCGTATAAACCTGCAGCAGAATCCAATGTCGCTTTAGCAAATTTCAATCGATAATCGGGCTGAGGCGCCAACCTGACATGTCTAAAACCTGGCCTATCCTCCACAGGGTTGATACCTGCTACATTTCGATACATCCATTCCACAATCGAACCATAAGCATAGTGATTTAAAGAGTTCATATCGGTTCCGCTAATCTTGCCGTCCGGTAATACGGAATTCCATCGTTCCCAAATGGTTGTTGCCCCCATTGTGACGGCATATAACCAGCTTGGATAATCCTTATTTAAAAGTAACGTATAAGCTAAATCATTGTTTCCGTTCTCGGAAAGCACTCTGCATAGATACGGTGTCCCAACAAATCCAGTCTTCAAGTGGTTCTTGTCCTTTTTTAATCTTTCACGTAAATCGTTAGCTATTCTGTTTCTATGCTCTTCTGGAACAAGGTCCATAAATAAGGCAACAACTAATGCTGTCTGATTGTTTAAGGCAAGGCGTCCGGTGGAAGTAAAGTATTCTGCTCTTATCGCTGCTCTTACTTCGTTTGACAACTTTTCATATTCCTGTGCTATTTCCTTCTTGCCAAGTACATTTGCTGCTTTAGCCACTAACATAGAGGAATAGCAATAATAGGCTGAGGAGATAAAAACTGTTTCTGTTCCGCCCATTGGAGAATTTGGATCATCTCCATCCAATGCCAGCCAGTCACCAAAATGGAAGCCTGTTGTCCAAAGTCTTTTAGAACCAGAAGCTTCATCTGCCCTCTTTATAAAATCAACCCAGCCCTTCATACTCTCAAATTGCTGTTCTAGAATCGCTTTATCTCCATAATGAAGATAGACATTCCATGGGATAACAGTTGCTGCCTCTCCCCATGCACTTGAACCGCCGCCTTTAACAGTTGCCATAGGAACTACCATTGGAACCATACCATCTAATCCTGATTGTTCTTGGGCTAGGTCATAACCGTATTTACTAAAGAAAGCGTAGGTATCCATATTGAAGGCAGCTGTTCCTGAAAACACTTGGGCATCTCCAGTCCAGCCCATTCGCTCATCGCGCTGAGGGCAATCTGTCGGTACATCTAGGAAGTTCCCTTTTTGCCCCCATAATGCATTCAGGAATAATTTATTAACCAATGGATTACTAGTTTCAATACTTCCCGTTTGATCCATATCTGAATACAAGACACATCCTGTAAAATCTTCTTTATTTAGTCCTCCGTTCCATCCGGTGACTTTTACATATCTAAAGCCGTAATAAGTAAAATGTGGTCTAACAGTATATTCTTCTCCATTAGAAATATATCTGAACTCTGCCTTGGCTGTACGTAGATTGTCTTGATAAAAATTTTCTTCTTGCAAGAGTTCAGCATACTGTAAAACAATTTCGGACCCCTTTGGAGCATTGGTTCTAAACTGAACCCAGCCAACCATGTTCTGACCCATATCCAGCACTGTTTCTCCGGCTGGAGTTTTGATCACTTCAATTGGCTTTAACTCTTCCTTCACTACTACCGGCAGGCTTAATCTTGCCTTTAGTCTGTCATAACCTGAGTCAAGCATCTTAACATTGTACGAAGTACCATCAATAAAGGTTGCATCGTAAATCTCACCATCATATAAACCACTAAATAAGATATTGCTCTTTCTGGCTTTCCATGAGCCATCCGAATGAATGACGGTCGTTGTTCCATCTGCATGGTTTAAAACAATTTCACATAGAAGGGCAAATTGATCACCATAAACTTCCGTTTCTCCACCTTCAAAACCAAAGCGACCCTTGTATAATCCATTTCCAAGACTAACCTCGACAGAGTTTTGTCCCGTTCTAACTAGATCGGTAATATCATAGGTCTGGTATTGCAGCCATTTGTCATATGCATTGAAATTTGGAGTAAGATACTCATCCCCGGCTTTCTCACCATTAATCTCGATTTCATATAAACCTAAACCACAAACATAGGCGCGAGCAGAGACCACTTCTTTTAACAGGTCAAATTCTCTCACTAAGACTGGGTGTATCTCCTTATCAAAATCCGGTGTAATCCACTTTGCCTCCCAAGGTTCTGCCATTTTGGCCGTTTCAAACCAAGCTGTGTCACTAGCAGCCACATCCCCATTATCCGCCCAAACCGTCACTCTCCAAAAATAGCGTGTACATGACTGTAATTTAATCGGAAGTTCAAAAGCAAGACTATCAATTTCCGCACTCTTTCCACTGTCAAATACAATGTTCGCAAAATTTTCATCAAGGGCAACCTCAATTTGCGCAGCTGTTTGTTTTTTGGCGGTTGTGTCATAAGTGACAAAAGATAAACGAGGCTTTCCTAAATCAAATCCCAGTGGGTTTGTTATACGGTTTGTTTTCAAATTTTTTATTTTCATGTTTTCATTTTCCTCCCCATAGGTATTCACAAAACATGTATCTTTTTTTAAGATTTAAGTTGATATTTCCATAAATTTATTTTAGCAAACGCTTTTATCTAATTTAATATTGAAAAACAAGATTAACATTGCTCGAATCAAAGATTAGTTAACAGGATTTAGTCATCCGATTAAAAGGAGCAGCACTCCATCTTGAAAATGGAGTGCTTACTCTTAATTAAAATCTAGTATCCCATTTCCCGCAGAACGGATCTATAGGACTCTTCCCTTTAAACTCAGATTTTCCTAAGATTTTGTCAACTATTGCCTCCACCACAAATTCATTAGATGAATAAGCATTAATATAGGTCTTCACCATTGGAACGTCCTGAAGGTGGTACGGGTTCGCAACCGATATAAACAATGTAGGAATATCTTTGACAAACCACGGAGCATTTGCATTTAACGGCTGCTGCCAATTAATTCTAACCGTTGTTTGGTTACTTGCCGTTTCAAGGTTGGCAACGTAAATAATAAGATCATATTTCTCTTTAAAATCATTCACGCTCATAAATAACTCTGGGAAATTAACTTGCTTGTCATTATAAAGTTCTACTTGGAGTCCAGCATTTTCAAGAGAGTCGATAAACGGCTGGGTGACAGAACCGCCTTCCTTTAGTCCTCCTTCTTGATCACCTAATACATATAGACGAACCCGTTTATACTTATCAGCACTAATCGGCAGCAGTTTTTGTGTATCCTTTACTAATGTAACGGATTGGTCTGCACATTCTCTTGCCCAATCCTTATGTTCCTCACACTGTAATACCGACAAATCCGCTTCCCCAGCTACTAAGGTTCCCATTTCCTTTTGTACATGCAGACCTAGTGATGCTTTAAGAGCAAGTACTCTAGTAACAGCTTCATCTACTCTTTCTAAGGTTAGAATACCTGTTTCAATCCCTTTCAACATAAACTCATAATCTTCTTTTATATTTCGGTTGAAGAGGAACATATCACAGCCTGAAGCAATTGCCTTAGGTACAGCAATTTCTCTTCTTTCTGAAGTAGTGAAACCAAGCATTGGCGTTGCATCTGTAACAATTAAACCATTAAAGCCTAATTTTCCCCTTAATAAACCATTGAGTAATTCCGGCGCTAGTGTAGCCGGCATAATTTGTTCATCTTCAATTCCTGGCAATAGCTTTTTTGAATACTCTGGGAGCATAATATGTCCTGCCATAATCGATTTAGCCCCACTGTCGATCATCTCTTGATAAACCATCCCAAAGGTTTGATCCCATTCCTCCGTAGATAGGCTGTTTACGGATGATAAAAGATGCTGATCTCTGTCATCTACACCATCCCCTGGGAAGTGCTTGACAGCAGCTGCGAGTCCGCTTTCATGAATTCCCTTTATAAAAGCTTTAGACATTTGCGCCACTCTAATTGGGTCAGATCCAAATGTTCTTACATTTGTGATTGGGTTTCGGTAATTCATATCTATATCTACGATCGGTGCAAAGGCCCAGTTACACCCAGCTGCACGTCCTTCACGGCCAGCTACTAATCCTAATTTATAGGCCATATCTTCATTGTCTGTTGCAGCCACCTGCATCTGTTTCCCGAAATAGGTGCCATCTGTAGCAATGCCATTTCCACCGGCTTCTAAGTTAGCAGAAATCAATAAAGGAACTGGAGAAAGCTCTTGTAACAATCGGTGTGTTTCCTGTATTATTTCGCCTGTGTTCGGACGGTACATGATTCCGCCAGGATGAAATTCCTTAATAAATGCTTCTAAATCTTGTTTATTATCTGAACTGCCAATTGGACAAAATAACTGCCCTACTTTTTCACGTAAGCTCATCGATTGAAGAGTCTCTTCTACCCACTGTATTTCTTGATCATTTAGAGAAAATGGTTTGTTTTTCAAGTTTGCTAGGCTGGCATTTAGTTTAAGCATGATCTCAACTCCTAATCTTGGTAACTTCTAATAATTGATCAATTTCTATATTGGTTAGGTCGGTTAATTTCAGATCGGCATTTAAACACTTAGCAGCTGACCCAATACCTACTGCCTTCATTCCAGCAGCTTTTGCCGCATCAATTCCAGCTTGTGCATCTTCAATAACAGCGCATTCTTCAGGCTCTACTCCTAGCATTTTAGCTGCTAATAAAAACACCTCCGGATCGGGCTTACTATTTTTGATGCTATTTCCATCAGCGATCGCATCAAAATTCGTTGTTAACCCGATTTGGCTCAAAATAAATGGAGTGTTTTTACTCGAAGAACCAATGGCAATCCTTATATCCCTAGCTTTTAACCCCAATAAAAGATTAATTACCCCAGGTAAAATGTCGTTTGGTGACAAGTTGTTAAGCAGTTCACAATAGATGTCATTTTTTCGCTGTGCAAGAAGGTGCTTTTCAGTTTCACTGTATGTTTTATCAGAATGGCTCAGGATAATATCAAGACTTTCCATTCTGCTTACACCACGAAGTCGTTCATTTATTTCTCTATCAAAATAGATTTGTTCCTGATCGCTAATTTGTTTCCAAGCTTCGTAATGATATTCATCGGTGGAGACAATCACACCATCTAAATCAAAAATGACTGCTGATATTTCCATAGGTATCATCCTCATTCATCATATAGTAAGCGACATTGCCATCCATTACAGCAATATCTGAAAGCGTTTCCTAGTTCTATCATTATGTTATAAGAATTTACCCTTAATCGCTTTCCCCTTTTTAACTGAAAACAGGTTGATATTTGTTCTATTTTAATTTTATGTATCCATCCTTAAAGGAAAGTACGTCAAAAAAAGAGCCTTGTTTAACCAAGACTCAAGTTAACAAATATTTTAATATCCCCAATTACTACTTTTACCTACCTATAACTCCCTCATAGCTTTGGCAATTTCCAAACACAAATCTTCTGCTTGTGCTACATGTCCTAATTTATCAATAAATGCATGGGTCATCCCTTTATAACGGAAACAAGTGGTTTCTACTCCTGCATCCTGAAGCTGCTTGGCATAGAACTCTGTGTGAATACGCAAACCGTCAAATTCGGCGCCTGCTAAAATGGCTTTTGGAAGTCCAGCATGAGAATCTGCCAGCATTGGACTTACATATGGATTATAGATATCTTCCATATCTGAAATATAAGCTCCTAAAAACAGAGAATCCTCAACTTTTGTGGGTCTTCCAAGTGAAATAAGTCCATTAATGATATCCTTGTGCCCCTCAGACATTTCGAAAAAGTTCTCACTCCACTCATATCCGTCAACCATTGCATCCGCATGTGTAATTGCCGGATAAATCAGTACTTGCATCGCAATTTTTGGTGTACCTTCATCTCTTGCTTTCAAACAGACTGCGGCTGTATAGTTTCCACCCGCACTATCTCCGCCAATACAGATTTTATCAGGGTCAATTCCATAGATTTCGGCATGGTCGTAAACATGCTTGACCGCATAATAATTGTCATTTAAACCATTAGGAAACTTCTTCTCTGGAGCTAAAGAATAATCTACGTTAAATACTACAGCATCTGCTAATTCTGCTATCAATTTGCAGAAGTTTTCAACCGTATAGACGCTTCCCCCTATCCAGCCGCCTCCATGAAAAAATACGAAAGCAGGACGTTTCGGATTTTTTTCAGATTTTCTTGGATAGTACCTCCACAAGCCTACTGTATTGCCACTATCTGTTATTTCTTCATATTTTGTATGTATTTCTACAGTGTTTAAATTATAGTTAGGGAAACCCATATTTTCCCTCATGATAGGAATTAGCACTTCCATTGGCGGCATCGCTGCAGGTTCTTCCCCTTCTAATTTTCCTGCCCAATGATTCTCCATAAGACTTAATTCCATAGGATCTAGATTTCCTGGTCTATCTTCACCAGGGCTTGGTTTTACGATGATGTTAACTCCATTATTTTCGATAATCGTAGTTTCCTTTTGTAATTGGTCGATGGCACTCGTATCATATTTACGCATGGTATATAACTCCTCTCTAAAGTTCGAAACCTATAATTTTTCAATTTAACCTATTAAAAGCTTCCCCTTATAGTTGGGTAGTAAGAAAATGATTGTTAAACTACATGACAAGGCGTTCTGGTACTATCCCACTCTCAGAAAACGCTTTCTTATATGAGTTTTATAATATACCTAATTCTTGTATAATACATCCCTTTTTTTGACTGAAAATAGGCAACTTTTTGTCCTACACTGATAGAGCAACATACTAGAATGGTGACCTTACTTTAAAAGATACCCTCTTTCTTGTTTTTTGCCATTTATCTATGCAAAATTACTTTCTTCTTTTTCATGTACATGATAGACTTCTTTTTAAAAAAGGATTTTGGATAGATGAGAAAAAATTTATCATATATAGAAGAAATAGTGCCTTTGTACTTCCCAAATGAAAACTGGGAGATGCTCCCCGGACCAAGTGGAGAAAACAATACAACCGTATTTATTCTGGCAAACAGTGAGCAATACGTACTAAGAATTTACCGAACCCATCGAGATGAAGACAAAGTAAATTATGAACATGCTGTATTATTAGCATTAAAAGAACGGTCTCTTTCCTTTTCCATTCCAGTACCAATGAGCACAAAAGATGGGCAAACCATTGTAAAAACTTTCCGGATTTCTTGCAGGATTGTTTAAATTTATCGATGGGAAAAATCCTGCCCTAGAAGACTTAGATCAAATTAATTCATTTGGTATGGTGACTGGTCAACTTACTGCAGAACTTGCCGAGGTCAGTGTAAATCAACTGCCAGTATATAGACCGTATTATGATATAGAGAGTACACACCCAAGATGTTCTTTAGATCAGATTAAAGATTTTTCCCTAACTCCACCAGAGGACTTTGTGGAGTTAACTCAAGAATTATTAATTATCTACAAACAACTAGTTTTATTTCAAGACAGAGTCCCATTTTTAAAAAGGCTTCCCCACCAGCTCGTCCATGGAGATTTAAATGCTTCCAACATTCTTACGGGTGGGGATGGAAAGATTTCCGCCATTCTTGATTTTGAATTTGTTACACATGATTTACGAGTGATGGAAGTTGCTGTTTCGATTTCCGATTTTATAGATGATGAAGAGGATGAGACCATTATTTTTAAAAAGATTACTGCCTTCCTAATGGGATTTGGCAGTAGGATTACGCTGACAGAAGGAGAAATCCAGGTCCTTCCTCTTCTAATCCAGCTTCGCAGTTTAGATGTTTTTATCCATTTTCTCGGCCGTTATTGGGACGGGGTTGACTCTATTGATACGGTCAAGAAGTATATTCGCAAGGCGGCACAACGAGTTTCATGGATTTTAATACATCAAGACAAGTTCATCAAATTCTGTGAAAAATAGTTATGATATGTTAATCAAATTGATCCAATTTTCTAACCCACATAGAAAATCCTTGATCAACTTAGGTAATTTCTTAAATATAAATAAAGCTGCCAATACACACGGCAGCTTTTTTCTTATAAATGGTTATTGACTACTCTATTGATTAATTTTCTTGGATAAAGGTCGGCAATAAGGACTATTGGCTACCTTGATTGCATCATTTTATTGGATCACGATCCTTAATTAGCTCTATTTGCTCCCCTGATGGTCCATTTTCTTGACTGAAGGTCGGAAATTATTTTGCACTAACGAAACCTCGTTACCATAAAAGTGCTGCATTAATTAAAAATTTATATAGAATACTCAAACCAATGAAAATAAGCAGGAGTCCCTTTTTTCTGTCCATTTCCTGCTGCATAAAGTCCAAAGAATACCACCGTAAAGCCACCGGCAAATATAGCTGATAATAGTAAACCTTATCCTGAACGTAAAATAATAGATTCCCCGCCAGGCTGTTGATAGGAAAACGTATTATTTTTTGCATCTGCCTGAACAGTTGTAATAATGCCCTTCGTCATACTCATGCTTAGACTCAGTCTTCCAAAGGGACTCGATTCTACTTATAAAGACCTTCTTTAAACCATCCCATATACCCAAGTCTACTTCATAATGAACTTGCTCATACATTAGGACGGTTAGTCCTGCCTCTTCCCTCTCCTCAATTGGAGATAATACTAGCAATGTTGAAGTTGCACATTCAAAATGCTGTTGCCTGCGTCCCTAGAATGCTTGAGAATCTAAGTCATTCAAACTTGTAGAAGTCTCATATGCCGTAAGGTAACAGGCCTGCCAAAACATAAATCAATTAGATGCGAGAAACATAAAAATATTTCCTTTATATTCTAAGCATTAGTTTTTTTACGAAATTCTGAAGGATTTAATCCAGTCCACCTTTTAAATTGTCTGCTAAAGTGAGAAAGGTTTTTATAACCTAAACGTTTTGAAATCTCATTTAAAGATATTTCTGGTTGTTGTAGTAAAATTTTAGCTTCTTGCAATTTTAAATCGGATAAATATCTTCGAGGTGACATATGATAAATTTTTTGAAAGACTTCTAATCCATAATTGGGGCTTATCCCAAGAGAAGCAATAATAGGTTGTATGTGGATTGTGTAATCTACATTTTCGTTTTTCTCTAAACATTTATTTTTAAAGGTCCACTTTATTGCTTCCGCAATTTCTTTTGCATATTTTGCTGTTGTCATTGATTGATTTATTCGTATGTCTGTGTTTTGCGGCTGTATATCTACCAAAACTTCTAATAACTTAAAGAGGACAACTTGTGCTCTTAATTTTGCTTTAGAAACTGATATATCTGGGTCCTCTAAAATGTCCATCCATTTTTGAACGCAATTATTTAACCTACTATGGTATGAATTGGAAGGTTTATAGACCCAATCACAGTTTTTCATTATTTTCATTCGTAAAGAAGGTTCGTCTATATCAAAATGAGCACAAAAATAGGTCATAGATTCAGTAGAGATACATTTATTGGTATGCTCAAATCCAGGAGGAATAAGGAGAATATCACCATTTTTAATTATATATTGCTCATTTTCGATAAATGTTTCTTGTGCACCATCTAATACAATTAATATCTCAAAAGCATGGTGGAATTCCTTAGTCATTGACCAATTTGAATAAACCGTTTGTTTGTGAGCACCAAAAAAACGTATATTCCAATCAATACGTGGGAGAATTTGTGTTTTACTACCTACAAAGCTATTTTTATTATTTTCCATTTTAAAGAGCCACCTTTGTTTTGGGTAAATTTAACCTTAATTGTACAATGGCATTTTCAGATAAATTGTTATTATAATATAGTCAAGCATTAGGAAACGCTTTCGTTATCAGATGATTAAACTTATATTCTCTATAATTTAGCGAGAGGTATGCTTATTATAGACAAAATAGAAAACGGTATCAATCTGTTGTTTTGGGATTTTGACTGTTTAGTAAAAAAAGGGTAAATAACTAGGTCGTAAAAAGGAAAGCGCTTATAAAGAACCACCTACTAAACCAAAAAAAACATTAGGCGCGAAAGGAACTAGAGAAATGACAATCATTAAAAATCCAATTATTCCTGGAATGGCACCAGATCCATCCATTATTCGAGTCGATGATGTATATTATATTGCTACATCCACTTTTCATTGGAATCCAGGCATACAAATTTTTAAATCAAAGGATTTAGCAAATTGGGAGCTAATTAGCTTCGTATTAAAAAAGGGTGAAGTGAATTTACGTGGTACGCATACTCCGGCTGGTATCTGGGCGCCACACTTATCCTATGATTCTTCCACGAACAAATACTGGCTAGCATTTTCTCACATGGCAAATATGGCAGGTCGTGAATTTAACGCAGACTCATATGCAATGTGGGCAAAAGATATAAATGGCCCTTGGTCAGAACCAATTTATATTACATCAATAGGTTTCGACCCAGCTATTTTTCATGATGAAGATGGAAAACATTATATCTCCATACTTGAATGGGAAATACGTCAAGGGTATCAAGCGCCTGGACATATAGTAATTGCCGAGTTTGATTTAGATAATGGGGAGATTATTGGTAAATGGAACCGAGTAACGCAAGGGTTTACCAGTCGTGGATGTGCTGAAGCACCACAAATATATAAATATAATGGCTATTACTATCTTATTATAGCTGCTGGTGGAACAGGCTATGCACATGGTGTAGAGATTGGACGTTCGAAGAGTATTTTTGGGCCATATGAACCACATCCATCAGGAGAACCGATTATAACATCTTCACCACGACATCTATTTTCACTTGGTGATCCAGATGCAGGACATTTTGAAATGTATAATCCAAATTCAATTATGCAAAAAGCAGGTCATGGTTCATTAGTTCAAACACAAACGGGCGAATGGTATATTGCTCATCTAATGTCCCGACCAATTGAAGGAACTCTCTCAAATCCATTAGGACGCGAAACGTCTATTCAAAAAATGAAGTGGACGGAGGACGGTTGGCTGGAAATGGAAGATGGATCAAATTTAGCAAAGATGGAAGTTGAAGGTATGAAGGGAGTTAATTTATCCACTAGATTATCTCATGATGTATTCGATCATTTTAATAACGAAAAATATAATGTGCATTTTATGACTCCTTATCGAAATCAAGAAGTTGATTGGGTAAATACGAATGAACGTCCAGGTTATTTACGTATTCACGGCGAGAATTCTTTCTTTTCACAAGTAAATCCAGCTATTATGGCAACACGTGCGACATCATTTAATTATGAAATTCAAACAAAAGTCGAATTTCATCCTGATCATTACTCAGAAACTGCTGGTATGGGGCTTTACTATGATTCAAATAATTGGATATATGTCCACTTAACTCATTCGGAATCATTTGGTGGAACAGTTTTAAGTTTACTACAGGCTAAATTAGGAGAGCGCATCGAATTTGTTAATAATACTATTACAGTGCCTGAAGGAGTAGTTGAGTTGGCGATTGTCTACAATTCTGGTGTAGCTGATATCTTTTATCGTTTGAGTGATAATATGGATTGGCAATTATTTGTAGATAAAATCGATGTTCTTTATTTGTCTGATGAAGGCGTTAACGGGGAACCAGGTGAAATTGGTGGATTTACAGGCTTGTTTAATTTTATAGGCTCGGTTGATTCTCATCAGCATGACTCATTTGCAGATTTTGATTATTATTCAGTAAAAAATTACTAGTTTCCAGAGAGGAAGTTTTACATGGCTATTCCACTAAAACATATTACCGAAACAACTGAAACATCGGAGGCACAAGTGAACACTATACCACTAAAACGTTTAATACCAGGATTAATTATTGGACCAGCTTCCTGGTTGGGACCCTATATTGCATGTGTAAGTTTATTTTTACCTGCGTTGATTCAGCATCTGGATGCCGATAACAAAATTAAATTAGTAGCATTATTTTCATCAGTAGCGATGATTACCGCAGCCACTTCTAATATGGTTGCTGGATATCTTTCTGACCGCACAAAGTCTCGTTTTGGAAAACGAACGCCTTGGCTAGTTTCCGGAGCATTCGTATTTATGTTGGCAATGATTTTTGCCTCAATAAGTACTACTATTCCTTTATTATTACTAAGTTGGATTCTAGGACAGGTTGCTTTAAACTTCATTGTAGCACCAATGGTTGCTTGGTTAGATTTAGCACCTGAAAGTGGTAAAGGAATAGCATCATCTGCTTATGGCGGCTTAGGTATGGCGCTCGGCAATAATGGTTTTAATATTATAGGAGCTATTTTTTTAGGGCAATACCGTTTAGGTTTTATCATTTTTGGTCTTATTACATTTATTGGCACATTGATTACAGCATTTATTGTCCGTGAGCCATCAAACTTGAACGAGAAATTAGATATATCAACATCAACTAAAAAAGAAAAGTTTTCTATAAAAGAAGTATTAACAATTTTTCCAAAGTGGTCTGTTGGTCGTGATTACTATTTGGCATTAATCGGAAAACTCTTCCAAGGGATTGGAAACTTTGCTATTACAGGTTATCTATTATTTATAATGACAGATTTTTTACACAAAAATACATCTGCTACACAACATTCTATACAATTAATTAATTTAATAATGTTGATATTTGGTATTGCTATGGGATTTATTGCTGGTCCTATTGCAGATAAGTTCAAATTATTAAAATTCCCTGTAGGCTTATCTACTATTTCATTAGGAATTGGTGCACTAAGCATTTTCTTTTTACAAAATGAAATCGGTATAATTATTTATGCTTTTATGGCTGGTTTGGGAATGGGAATATGGAATTCCTTGGATAACCTTTTAAATTTGAAAGTTATTCCTGATAAAGATCGCGTTGGATTTTTCTTAGGAATTTACAATTTAGGAAATACTGTAACTCAAGCTATTGCCCCAGTTATTGCTGCATTTATGATTTCAGCAATAGGATTTTCATCCATTTTTATAATGTCATTTATTTTCTCAATAATCGGAGGGATATCAATTCTATCAATTAAATCCGTATCTAGGTAATTTATTGTAAATTTAAGCTTAAAACTTCTCTTATCTTGTATCTGGTGCTTTAACTCAATAAGCATGTTCTAAAAAAGGCTTTATATGCAAGTTAATATTAATAACTTGTTTATAAAGCCTTATTATCTATACAAAAAACATACTGCTATAAGGATATGTCCACCACCGAGGCCATCTCTGCTCCCCTTTTTTACTTTTATAGAGAAATTATATAGAGTACTCAAACCAATCAAAATATGCAGGAGTACTCTTTTTCTGGCTATTTCCTGCTGCATAAAGTCCAAAATATACTCCAGTAAATCCACCAGCCACTTCAGTTGATAAGAGCAAACATTCTCCTGAACCTAATATAGTAGATTTCTCACCTGGCTGTTGATAGGAAAACGTATAATTTTTCGGATCGGCATTGACGGTTAGAATTATCACATCTTCTCCATATACATGCTCGGCCTCAACCTTCCAAAGTGATCCTATTCTTCTTCTTATAAAGACCTTCTTTACACCATCTCTCATTCCTAATGCGATTTCATAATGAAATCGCTCATTCATGAAGACAGTTAGCCCAGCCTCTTCCCCCTCCTCAGTTGGAGAGAATTCTAGTATTGTTGAAACTTTGCATTCGAAATGCTGCTGCCTGCGGCCTACAAACGCTTGAGATTCTAAACCATCCAAACTTGTTGAAGATCCATATAACGTAAGGTATCCAGGCCTTTCCGTTAAAGACCAGCTTTCCTCACTAGGATTACGCAGGAAATTCCAAGAGAAATCTAAAGCAGTCTCATTAAAATCATCTTTACAACTCAACTGTTCTTTGTTCTCTATCTTGAGTGTTCTTCCGTCCATTTCTAATTCGACTTGGGCCTCAATTATTGGCCAGCCTTCGTCATTCCAATCCACTGGTGCCAAAAAAGTTTCCCTGCCAAGATGATGATGCTTTCCGCTAAATGGAACGGGAGCAGGACGGATTCCTAAAAATACCGTCCACCAGCTGCCATCAATATACTGTACTAAATCAGCATGTCCAGTAGCTTGAATCGGGCTTGCACTGCTGCGATGGGTAAGAATCGGGTTATTAGGATGACTTTCAAATGGACCAAAAGGCTGGTTACTTCGGGCCATAGTCACCATATGTCCGTATTCAGTTCCCCCTTCTGCAATCATCAAATAATAATTGGTATTTATCTTATAGAGGTGTGGTCCCTCAGGATGGGCCCCGCCTGTACCTTGCCATATTAAGCGGCGCTCACTAAGAATCTCTCCTGTATCAACATCAATTTCAGCCTGATAAATCCCCGAAGATTCTCCACAAAAGATATCCTGTGTGCCGGTTAAATAGACCTTCCCATCTTCATCAAATAAAAGAGAGGGATCTATTCCAGGCCAATCCAGCCAAATTGGTTCTGACCAAGAACCTTCAGGTTTTTCAGTCCATACGATAAAATTTTTTCCGATTGTTAGATTCGTAGTAATCATATAAAATCGGCCATTATTATATCGAATGGTTGGGGCAAAAATCCCCATGGAACTCTTTGATTTGTGTAAAGGTAATTGACTATCACGAGTTAAGCAATGACCTATCTGTTTCCAATTGACAAGATCCTTGGAGTGAAAAAACGGTACACCAGGGAAGTATTCAAAGGAACTTGTAACTAGATAAAAATCCTCTCCTACTCTACAAATGCTGGGGTCTGGGTGAAAGCCGCTAATGACAGGATTTTTATATATCATATTTCGAATTCCCTTCTGTATAGATTTAATAGTTTTTCCGGTTCGTAATATACGGTGTTGTTCTTTGAGATCTCCCCTAACACACGTCCGCTTTCTTTTACCTTTCTCTCTTGTGTTTCACGATTTACTCCAATAATCCCAAAATGCGGATCATAGCCAAATGTCCATTCATAGTTATCAAATGTGGACCAATATAGATAACCCAGGACTTGAATCCCATCCTCAAGGCACGAATGCATCCCTTTAAGGCCACGTTGGATAAATTCAACCCGACGGCTATCATCATTTGTTGCAATTCCGTGCTCCGTTACCAGCACAGGGATATTTAACTCTTTGGCTACATTTCGAATCGTTCCTGCAAGTGCTTCAGGATAAAACTCATACCCCATCGCTGTCACTTCTGTTCCTTCTGCTAACGGAACTTGCCCTTCTGGACCATATACTTCACGTGTATAATTCTGTACGCCGATAAAGTCATCGCCTTCAATGATAGATTTAAATTGTCCAAAATAATCATGCCATACTTTTGCGGCCTGTTTGTCTCCACCCTCAATAGCTTGGATTTCAGGCAGCGCCAAGGAAAGCCCAACTTTGGTAGAAGGGTTAATTTTCTTCATTACTTCCCGTGCTTTGCGGTGCGCATCTTTCACTATTTCTAATGACTCCACATCGGAAGCCATATGGAAAGTAAAATATTGATCAATAGTTGTCCCGCATTTTGCGGCAGCCGATTCACGCCAGCCTGGTGCTGTCCAAGACTTGGCATCCATCCCAACAGGAGGCATAAAGTTCATATTAATAAATAATTCTTTTAACATGACTGGCAAATTGACTTCATTCATGGTCAATACATAAGGAATATCCTGACCAAACTCCTTGAATACGACCTCGCAATATTTTGCGAATAGGTCCGCAGTTTTAGGATTTTTCCAACCGCCAATCTGCATCAGCCATTGTGGTGAAGTAAAATGCATCATAGTTACCACTGGGGTAATATGGTTGTCGTAACATACTTTAATAACATCCCGATAATGGTCCAATTCTTTTTGAGAATATATGCCCTGTTCAGGCTCAATTCTTGCCCACTCGATGGAAAAACGATAGCTGTTAAGACCAAGACTTGCCATGAGTTCGATATCCTGTTTGTAACGATTATAGTGATCGACTGCATCTCCGGAATAATCTCTGTAAGGTGACCCTTCAGAATATTCTTCAGCCCACATATCGGATTTATCATTGTTTCCCTCAACCTGGTAGGCTGACGTAGCAGTTCCCCAAAGGAAGGAATTAGGAAAAACATATTTCATTTTCATTTACCTCCTGATCTCATAAAAAAATCAACCCTATTAAATTTAATAGTAGCAATCAATTACTGAAGATATAATGTTAAAAAACGAGTTAGTGATTGCTCGAATCATAGTTATTAATATTAAAAGCAAAAACTAGTATTATTGACTTTTTGTACTTATCGTAAAAATTTTTTATAATAAAGTTAAGAAATGATTACTCAAATCATTATTCATAGGGAGCATATATGGAACGACAAGAACTTGAAGGCTACTTAGATACCTTTCATTTAGGGCCAATTGATACCGAAAAAGTTTTAAAGGAGTATAATCCTCTAACGGTGGTGGTAAATGAAGAACCGGTATATCTATTTAATAAAGCATTTGATATAAACGATTCACCCATTGATGAGAACATTTCCATCTCTCAGCAACCATATGGCTCGGTTATTCCTCTTCATATGCATGATTACATTGAGTTGATGTTTGTCTACCGGGGAACATGCACGATACTAATAAAAGGAAAAAAGGTTAATTTGAATAAAGGGGAACTAATTTTCATTAACAAAGAAGTACCTCATAGCGTAGCTGCAACCACCAAAGATGATATTGTTATTAATATCATTCTGAAGCAAGACTATCTTTCACCGAGTTTTTTAAGAAGATTGTCACAGAAAAGCATTATCTCTCAATTCATGATCGAATCGCTCGTCAGTCATCGGAAGCAGAATCAATTTTTGATTTTTACACCTGAAGGCATTAAGGTCACGGAAATTATGGATAATATTATGTGTGAATTCTTTGACCGTGACTTCGGTTCTGCAGAAATTATCGATTCTTATTTAGTAGTCCTATTTTCTACATTAATTCGAACCAATAATATTCAGACAAGATATGAAGCCGTGGACAATAAAAACACTGTTTCTTTACTCGTTTTTTTGAAGTATATTGAGGAAAATTACCGGGACTGTTCGCTGGTTAAAATGGGTCAGACCTTTGGCTTTAATCCGAGTTACCTCTCCACTTTGCTTAAAAAAGGGACAGGGAAATCATTCAAAGAACTCCTTCAAATTCAACGGCTGAACCAGGCTGCTTTGTATCTCGCTAATTCTGATTTACCTATTCCTGAAATTGCCCAGGAAGTAGGATATTCAAGTGTTACCTTTTTTTATAAAAAGTTTAAAGAACTATTTAAGGAGACCCCGCATTGTTATAAGGAATTGCATAAACAGCAAGGGCTTAAGCACGACTAAACGTAAGAAAAGACCGCAGTACGATCTTTTCTTTAACTCTTACATCCGTTTAAGTTTATATTTTTACTGTTAAAAAACTTAAGTACAAACTATTGTTTTCATGTTGTTGATTCAAACAATTTCTTATTTAATCTAGGAGTATACATGATAAGAAATCCAGATCGTCCAATCGTATAAACGATGAAAGCCAGCCATAGGCCATGATTATGCCAGATAGATGTTACCGTAATTTGTAAAAGTATATAAACAATCATTGCGTAAATCATAGAGTTTCGAACGGGAGCAATTTCAGTTGCTCCTGTAAAAACACCATAAATGACAAGGCCAAAACATGCGGCAAAAGGGTAAAGGATTAGCCATGTTCCGTATGTAATTGAAAGTTCAATAACACTTGATAGATTGGTAAAAAGTGCAATAATTTGTTTTTGAAATAATCCATAAATACAAGCTATAACAAACGCGATAATGACCGACCATTTTTTTGATAAAGTAAGTGTCTTTTTATATAGTTCCTTGTCATTTGATCCTACCGCTTTACCGACAAGTATACTCGTGGCGTTCGCAAACCCCTCAAAGAAATAAGCCATTATGTAATGAATTTGAAAAAGAACAGCATTGGCAGCTAACAAGTCTGTTCCAAACGAAGCTCCTTTTGCTGTAAACATATTAATAACGACTAATAAACTAATTGTTCGAATAAACAAATCCTTGTTAACGTTAAACATCTTTTTCATAGACTGTGTATCTATTAGTTCTTGAAAGGATGGGAATTGCCACACAAATGGGGATGCCTTTATTATAATAAGTAACCCTACTATAGAGGCTGTCACTTCAGCAATCAAAGCGGCCGCAGCGACCCCTTTTACAGCAAAAGAAAAGACGTGGACAAAAAGAATGGCCAAAATCATATTCAAAACATTCATTAAGACTTGTAAAAATAATGATTCTTTAATCTTAGCCATCCCCATTAGCCAGCCAAGGATAACATAGTTCATCAATGTAAAGGGTGCCCCCCATATTCTGATTCGAAAATATTCTGCGGAAAACTGACTGACATCAGAATCAGCGGAAAACAATTTCAGAGCTAAATATTCAATTGGCCATTGAAGTAGAATAAAACAAGTTCCAACCGCAATAGCTAATAAAAAGGGACGAGATAAAGCAAGTATTCCTTGATCTGGGTCGCTTGCCCCGTTCGCTTGTGCAGTAAAAGCAGATGTACTAACCCGTAAAAATCCGAATACCCAATATAATGTATTAAAAATTAGAGTCCCTACTGCAACTCCTCCAATATAAGCTGGATCGGGAAGCTGCCCTACAACGGCTGTATCTACAGCACCTAACAAGGGCGTTGTCATTGTCGAAATTGTTAAGGGGATCGCCAAAGATAGGTACGCCCGATTATTCATTTGAAATAGCCTCCTTTTATTACTTTAAATAAAAACAATAGCCCCGATTTTGTAAAGGAAATCGAGGCACTTGAAACTGCGGTTACTTTTTAAATTAAGCACGTCTAACCGATCGAAAACGTGGGTACTCGGCAAGCATTGAATCCCTCATCTCTTTTACTACAGGATGTACTGAAGTAAAAAACTGATTTTTATCATCGTATAGCTCCACCAATTCTCCCTTTTCTAGTACACCTAATCTATCACTAATGGTATAGGCAGCTTTAATATCATGTGTAATAAAAAGAAACGATAGTCCGAAGTCTGCTTTTAACTGCTTTAGTAATTCCAAAATCAGGGTTTGATTCACCATATCTAGACTACTGACAGCTTCGTCCAAGACAATCAGCTTTGGCTTAAGTGAGATGGCTCTTGCAATATTGATTCTTTGCAGTTGCCCGCCGCTAAATTGATTGGGATATTTTTTTAAGTCCTCTTCACTTAGCCCTACCCTTTCCAATAATTCAATAACGGTCCGTTTTTGTTCAGAGAGAGTAAGCTTTTCAAAGTTCTCTAACGGCTCTGAAATAATTTGTTCCGCGGTCATTCGAGGGTTGACCGATGAATAGGAGTCCTGAAAGACTGCCTGGAGATCACGACGAATTTTTTGATAACTGTGCTTATCTGTGTTATAAATATCATGCCCTTGAAAAAGAACCTTTCCATATTGCGGCCGTTCCAAACCAAGAATCACTTTTCCTAAGGTACTTTTCCCAGCTCCACTCATACCAAGCAAACCTAAACAAGTTCCTTCCTCAAGAAAGAGAGAAATGTTGGAAAGTATTTTTTTAGAACGGTCTTTCCAGTTGATAAACTTTCGAGATCCGTAGCTATGAGTTAATTCATTTAATTGTAATAAACTCATTTTCTCCCCCCTTACAAAATGCCTATTTTTAAGCCAAATGGCTGACAGACTGATCGAATGGTAATACTGTTCGTGCACGTAAAAGTTTTTTCGTATATTCATGCTGTGGCTCATCAAATAGTTGGAACACGTCCGCTTTTTCTACGATTCGGCCATTCTGCATAACGGCAACTTCATCTGCCATTTCAGAAATGACCCCGAGGTCATGAGAAATTAATAATATAGCTGAGCCGAACTCAGAGCGAATTTTATCTAAATGGTACAGTACTTTCTTTTGATTATTTACATCAAGTGCGGTTGTCGGTTCATCAGCAATAATTACCGAAGGATGTAAGCATGCTGCAATCGCAATCATCAGCCGTTGAAGCATACCACCACTCAATTGAAAAGGATAGTACTTTAATAGTTTAACAGGATCTGGTAAGTTGACATGATGCATCGCCTCAATGGCCTGCTCTGTTGCTTGTTTTTTATTCCATTGTGTATGTGAACGAATCGTTTCAATAAATTGATGGCCAATTGTAAAAACAGGCGTAAAAGCATTCATTGGATTTTGCATAATAAAGGCTATATCCTTACCACGAATTCCACGCATTTCTTTCTCACCTAAACCGTTCAATTCATGTCCTTGTAATTTTATGCTCCCTGTAACTTTAGTGGTTTTCCGATCGAGCAGCTGAAGAATGGACATACTCGTAACGGTTTTACCGCATCCACTTTGCCCAACTAGACCAAGAACCTCCCCACGCTTCAGTTCAAAATTTATATCTTGAACGAGAGTGGCAGCCCCATTCTTTGTTTTTACCTCTACATGTAAATCTCTAACTTGTAGCACATTCGACTGTTCATTACCCAACATTCTCATTCCTTTTTAAAATCGCGTTTGACTCCGTAACGTTCTGATAACGCTTCTCCTAATAAATTGAAGGTAACAATAACAAGCATAATCATTAACCCAGGATAAATCATCAAGGCAGGGTTTGTACGAATATACGACTTTCCTTCGTGAATCATTGCTCCCCATTCAGGTGTTGGCGGTTGTACTCCTAAGCCGAGAAACGACATAGCGGATATGTCCATAATGGCCCAACCCATTTCTAATGTACCCATTACGACTAATGGAGGGAGTACATTGGGAACAATATGATTTTTAATAATCTTCCATTGAGAGGAGCCGCTTATTTTCGCGGCTGCAATAAAGTTTTGTTCCTTCAAACTTAGAACCATTCCTCGGAACATTCTTGCGTAATAGACCCATTGGACAAGCATTAGCGCCAAGATGACCTGTGAAAGTCCAGGTCCGAAAATACCAACCAAACCAAGAATAAGGATAAGACTAGGAAAAGCCATCACACCATCACAAAATCTCATCAAAACATGATCGACCCAGCCGCCTTTATACCCTGAAAAGGTACCAACGATTAAACCAATCACTAAGGATGAAATGAAAATGAGCATGGCAAAACCTAATGAAATTCGTGCCCCATATAAAAGGCGTGATAAGTTACATCTTCCTAAATGGTCGGTTCCTAATGGAAATTCCCAAGAAGGAGGCTGTAGTTTATAAACTAAATTGACCGCAGTCGGATCATTTGGTGCTAGCCAGGGGGCAACTATCGCCATAATAAAAAGTATACCTAGAATCATCGAACATATAGGAATCACTTTTTGACTTATGAATTTTTTACGTATACTAGTTATCATAAGCGATTCCCTTCTTTCCTGGATATGCGCGGGTCAATATACATTTGAATAAGATCCACAATCAAATTACTAACAATAAATAAGCTAGCTGCAATAAACACATAACATTGAATGACAGGTATATCACGGTTAAAAATTGCTTCAATAAAATAACGACCAAACCCAGGCCAAGAAAATACGGTCTCCACGATAATCGTTCCCGTTAACAGTTTTCCAAGATTCATCCCTAGTCCCGTAATCATTGGTGAAATGGCGATCCTTAAGACATGCTTGGCCATTATCGTTTTTTCCTTAATTCCCCTTGTTCTTGCGAAAAGCACATAGGGCTCTTGTAAATTTTCTAGGATGCTCGTCCGCAACAATCTTGTATACATCGCAATTAAAGGAAGAGCTAGTGTTACGGAAGGAAGAACAAGATGCTGCCATGTCCCAATCCCCTCAACTGGGAAAAGGTCCAGTTTTACTGAAAAGAAAAAAATCAAAAGATAACCTAACCAAAAAGATGGAATGGAGGCCCCCACAAATGAGAGTATACGACTAAAATGATCAATCGCACTGTTCTTCTTTACCCCTGCCAAAAAGCCAAGGGGGATACTGACGAGCACCGCTATGAATAAACTTCCTAAAGCTAGCTGGATGGTCGCAGGAATTCGGTAAATAACCTCGTCCCAAACGGGCTTATTCGTAAGATAAGATATGCCAAAATCAAGTTGGCATATCTTCATAATAGAGTTTACATACTGCATAAAAAATGGTTGATCTAAACCAAACTCATGTCTTTTTTGGGCCAAAATCTCATCGGTCGGTTCGATATGAGCTACTGTTAAATAGGCCTCGGCCGGATCCACCGGAGAAAAGTGGATCATCCCGGTCGTTAAAAGTGCGGCCAAAAGAAAAACCGGGATAATGGACATTATTCGTTTTATTATAAAAGTGCCCATAATAGCCTCCTACCTTCTTACTGCTTGATACTAATTCCTGTGAATGGATTTTCGTCACGATTCGCAGAGAAATGGAAGTTCGTGACATCTTTTTGATAAATCGCTGTTTTCTTAATATATGAAATAGGAACAATTGCTCCCTGGTCTTGCAGTGATGTTAAAACAGATGTGTAAAGCTGTTGACGTTCTGCTTCGTCAGTTGTCTGGGGAATACGTGCGATTTTCTTTAGTAATTCCGCTTTGTTCGGATAGGCTGAAATGGCTTCATTAAAACCAAATCCTTCTTTAGCCACAATGTTTATAAATGTATGCGGATCATATGGAGCACCATAGTTACTAAAGAAATTAATATCAAAGTCATTATCTTTAAATCTTTGAACCTGATCCGCCAGCTCTACCCCCGTAATATTTAATTTAACACCAATGGCTGCCCATTCTGATTGTAGTGTTTCTGCCATTGCTTTTTGAATGGATTCTGCTGAATCGTACATCATCTCAATTTCTAGCGGTTGTCCATCTTTTTCACGAACTGTTTTCCCTTTAGGAAGTTTCCAGCCTGCCTCATCCAATAACGCTTTTGCTTTTTTTACATCATAATCAGTTGATTTAACATCAATATTGGAAGTGTAAGGCAAGTTTGTTGGTAAAATAAAATCGGCTGCTTCTTCTAGTCCCGAAGTAATTCCTTCTACCATTGCTTCCTTATTAAAGCCATAATGTAGTGCTTGACGGACACGCTCATCGGAAAGCTGTTTTCTATTAGTATTCATAACAAGCTGTCTTGTCGCTACTGGCTCAGAAATACTAGCTTCGTAGTTACCAGTTGATTCCAATTGTTTGAAGGCGTCTAAACTAATAACCCCTTCTCCGTAAATTAAATCTATTTCACCTTTTTCAAAGGCTAGTACTCTCGTTTCTGCATCAGGAATCACTTTCACTTGAATTTTTTCTACTTTCGGAAGCTCACCCCAATAGTTTTCGTTGCGTTTGAAAATCGCATATTCATCCGCTTTATACTCTTCTAAAATCCATGGGCCTGTTCCAACTGGCTTCTTAATCCCTTTTGAAGTATCACCATCTTCAGGGAATCCAGCTTCACCTAAGAAACGAACTGGTCGAACAACAGCGAGCTCCTGAATCGTTGGATAATAGGCTTCAGTTAATGTCATTTTAAACGTATAATCGTCGACAACTTCCGTACTTTGAATTTTTGAAAGAAAACCCAACCAGCTATGTAGATCCATATGATTCAAAATGGTATCAAAATTCTTTTTCACAATTTCAGCATTAAAACTTGTTCCATCAGAAAATTTCACATCTTTACGCAGATGAAATGTATATACTTTTCCGTCTTGAGAGATGTCCCATGATTCTGCTAGATGAGGTTTTAACTCGCCTCCTTCTCCGTAGCTTACTAATGGTTCATATACCATGGACTGAGCAAATAATTGTGATGGATTATAAACATGCGGATTCATTTCGCCCACATCTCTCGCCCAAGCGATTGTAAGCATGTTATCCTTTTTATTCTCCGAAGTTGCATCCTTATCACTAGCGTTGGTACAACCAAGTAATACTGTTGATAATAGTAAAATAAAAACAGAAGTTAATAAAAAATTCCGACTATTTATGATTTTAAACATATAACTTCCTCCTAATTGATGTTGATAATCATTTTCAATTGTAAGAGCATCACAGAGTCTTGTCAATGTAAAATTAGGAGCTTTATATTTTTTACCCACTTCATTAACAGTGCTAATAAATAAAAAAGAGCCTGTATCCATAATTACTTGGTAATTAAAGATTCAGGCTTTTATTTTCATTATCCATTAATGTTTATATATATTTAACGTAATGGATGGTTTTTTATATTTTATAATCTATCTAAAATGCTTTTTCAACCAACTATGAGCTAAATCAAACCAAACCTTGCATTCTGGGTTTATATGACTTGCATCCCCTGCAGTGGTCTTATCACAAAGTGACAATCCATGTACACCGCTTTCAAAAACATGCAGCTCATACGGAACTTTATGTTTTGCCAACATAGTTGCAAATCGTAAAGAATTCTCTGCATAAACCAGATCATCGTCAGCAGTGTGCCAGATAAATGTTGGCGGTGTTTGCGATGATACATAGTTTACTGGACTAACTTTTGAAAGTTGTTCATCACTAGGATTAGAAGTACCAAATACAGCTTTACCTGAAACCTCCCAGAATCCTTTAATAAACTCATTAGCATCTGTTTCAACCTTCTCCTTCATTAACTGATAATCTACTAGAGGATATCCAAGAATAACTGCATTAGGCTTGAACACTTCATTATCAACATTAAACTTCTCATTTAATAAGCTGTTATTCCAATGGACACCAAGGCTGGCTGACAAATGAGCGCCGGCTGAAAAACCACAAACAGTAATTTTATTTGTATCCACTAACCACTTTGATGCATTTTCGCGGATGATGAGCATAGCCTTTGCTAGATCAAACAATGGCTGCGGATAAGCTGATTTCTCATTAGGAGCAGGGAGATTATTGAAATCTTGAATCTTCTCCTTAAAATAGGTCGTATAGCGAAGAACAAACGTATGATATCCGAGAGAAGCGAACCGCATAGCCACCGGTTCAGCCTCACGATCCGAGGTCCCTAGATATCCACCGCCTGGGCAAATCACGACCGCAGGGCGCAGCTGGTCCTTTTGAAATTCCATCGAGTTATTAAGAATATAAGTATGTAAGGTGACTGTTTCACTATCATCCCAAACTTGGATTTTTTCAATTAGCATTTAATCTTCTCTCCCTTGATAAATTTCCTATATTTTCTATTATACTTTAACTTATACAACAATAGAGGTGAATCTAAGTATAGTTCACCCCTATTGTTCAATATTTGATTAAACTACTTTTTCATTAAGATCATTATTGACTTTCAACTTAGATTCCATTTCTGGAATTGGAAGAACAAACACAGCTGAAAGAATGGAGAAAGCGGCTAATACTAAGAAGAAGAACGTATATCCATCTCCGCCAAACAGGCTTACACCTAAAGCAATTAAAGCAGGTGCTGCAAAATTTACTAGTGTTGATGCTAAGTTTGTTGTTGTATTCATGATCGAGATGTCTTTTGCTGCATTCTCTTTGTTTGGGAGAATTCGGTTTACAAGAGCATTGTCTACCGCACCATATAATCCAAACCCAAAGTTAAAGATAAAGTTCCCTACGATAACCCAAGTGATATTGGATGAGAAAGCAAATGTGATTAGACAAACTCCTGTTAAAAGGGCTGCACCGAAAACAAATGGCTTTTGTTTTTTTACCTTATCTGATAAGAAACCACCAAGTATACCAGCAGCAACCATTATCCCGATGGCTGGAGCAGTAAGTCCCATTAATTGAAAAATCTTTGTTTCACTCAAATGGAATCTTGCGATATAGAAAAGTGTTAACATATTCATTCCGGCATTTGTAAAATAAATAAATAGCTTTGTTAATAATGCCCATGTATAGGAAGGGTGCTTTATAAAACTTGGATAGAAACCACGAATTCCAAACGACTTCTTTTCAGCTTTTGTTGCTGTTCCGGCAAAATAATTATCTTTAATAAGAAGAGCAGCTAGGAACCCACCAATTAATTGAACAATAATCATAGTAATCATTTTTTCACTTTGGGTAGACTTAGCAAAGACTCCCATTAACATTTGTCCGGTCATTACGAAAGCAGGTGCTGCAGCACCGATAATGCCCGAAATTCGACCAAACTTTTCTTGTTCTACTTGTTCTGGAACAATCGCATAACAAGAGAGTGATACCATTCCATAAAAGAATTGTGCCAAACACCAGGAAATGACAAGCATCGGGATTGATGTAGAATACGCGAGAGCTAGCATACAAATGGCGCCGCCGATACTTCCTCCAATAATCCAGAATCTCCTTCTACCCATTTTTACACGAGTTTTATCTGCAATTATCCCACTGAATAGTCCAAAAATAACAACTGCTATTCCTGTAATCCCAGATGCTGTACCATACACAGCTGTTGAATGTTCCGGCCCAACAATTTTTATAATAATAAATTGAATAAGTCCAAACGCTAATAATACTAACGGCGCTATTGCAGTTCCAACTCCAAGAATTGATGCAACGATTAATCGTCCAAAAGGTGTCTTATTCATTACCGTATTCTCCATTTTATAGCCTCCTTATTTTCAAACGCTTTAATTCACTATAAATTTACAATTACCTATGAATCCTTCTAACTGGAAACGCTTCCTTATGTACTTCATTATAGAGATATGAAAACCTTTACACTATCCGTTATTTGTTCAAAGCAGGTACGTAAATTGTCATTTCTCTTTATTATGGTTCCTTTGTACTAATTATCTGCAACAAAAAAAGGCAGGTCGGTTCCTGCCTTCACTTAAATTCCGTCGACAACTAAAGGTATAATTCTGCCTAAAGCATTTTTTGAGGAATAATTTCATATAATTGGAGTTCATGGGGGGCAAGATTAGCGGTTAAGATATAATCTTCTTCAATTCGGACATCCCTTAATTGAAGTCTAGGTACACTAGAATTTTTCAAATAGCTAATCTCTTCCTTACTCAAAGTTTGCGGAGCTCCCATCTCGACCCACTTATCAAAAGAACTTCCATTCTGCCTATTTAATTGGTACTGTTTCACCTTATATGTTCCTTTTTTTAGATCACTTAAGATTAATTTCATTTCAATTGGATCATGATTAAGAAACACATTGTATCTATTTTCTAAATCAATATTGGCATGCTGGTTCATACAATACAGCCGGTCATAATGGCAATAATGATATAACATAAGTTGATAACCCTTAGAATTTTTCGTAAGAAAATAGCCATCCCCCTGAGAAACGAGTTGATTACCCAATTTCCCCATAAGTTCATAGGCAAAAAAAGCAGGTTTGGAAATGTTTCGATTAGTGATTAACCCAAGTCCGCCATGATAATCGATCGTCGCCGCTCTTCTTTCCTCAATTAAGTCGGTTATCGTCCAATAGCCAAAACTTTGGATGGAATCAATATTTTCCAAAAGATTTTTTACGATATAGGCTGCTTTAAAAGTAGTATCATTCGTTAAATCACGATGGTAAGCCGTTGAGTTCCATTCAGATAGGTGAATTTCAAGGGTTTCCAGATTATTTTCTAACAATATCTGCTTGAGATCAGCTATACGGTTTTTCAGAAAGCTTTCATCCCTTGAAATATACCCAAAATCCATAGCATTTTCATTCGTTAGATTCTTTTTCTTATTTACATCCATTTCATCATGTGAGTAATTGTGGAACGAGATAAAATCAGGGATACAGCTCTCTCTCTTGCAAAAATCTAAAAATTGCTGCAGCCAGTCACTGTTTTTTATCGAAACAATACTTGGTCCGCCTACTTTATAAAGAGGATTAATTCCCTTAATCGTTTCGTAAGTATTTTTATACAACGTGCAATAATCTTCGAAGGTCCCTCGCCAGAACACATAAAAATCCGGTTCATTCCATACTTCAAAATACCAGTTCAAAACTTCCTCATCCCCATAAAGGTTCTCATAATGTCCAATAAACGCCTTTAAGAGGTCATTCCATTTTTCTATATCCTTGGGTTTACTTACGTTGCTTTCTTTAAAAAACACTGTTTCATTACAATCGGCTAAGTCCCTTGGCATAAAGCCTAACTCGACAAACGGCTTTACTTGGATACTTCGTAAAAAATCAATAAGCTTATCTGTATATAGAAAATTAAATTCAGGTACTCCTTGTTCATCTTCTCCATAAACCATCATTTCATCATCAAAAATGCCATGAAAACGAAGATACTGAAAATTTGTCGCGTTTTTTACCATTTTAAGCTGGCTTTGAACGTCAGTGATTAGACACTCTTTGGCCTTCCCAACAGTCATAAGATTCTTCCAAGTATGTGTAAGCTTTCGAACCTTTTCATCCACATTAATTTTAATGGTCTTTTTTTGAACGGCCTTATGTTCGACCACTAATGCTTGTTCATTATTAGGCAAAAAGGCAAACAATTGGTGGAATGCCTGTGTTTTGTCAATTTCCACATAGTTCGCAAGTGTTACCTTATTACTCTCCGTTTTCTTTGGTTCCATCTCAACCGCACGACGGTATTCACTCGGCGTCTGATGATAAAATTCCTTAAAAGCCCGGTTAAATGCCTTTACGCTTGCAAATCCATTATCAAGCGCAATCTGTGTCAATGGAATATCGGTAAAGACAATATCTTTCACAGCATGATCAAGCCGAATACTATCGACGTATTTCGAAAAAGGCATCCCCAAATGTTTTTGGATAAACTTTGATAAGTAATGTACAGACAAAAATTCAATTTGTGATAGTTCATTTAAGGTTATTTGCTGCTTAAAATTGTCCTTTACATAGGAGGTAATTCTTAGTAACCGTTCAATGTGTTTCTGGCTGGAAAGTTTATTCTCCTTCTCTGTCTCCTCTTTAAAATTTTTGATTAATAGATAGATTAGCTGAAAATAAAGGGACTTTATTTGTAATTCGTATCCTTCGCCCTCTTTGTTGATGACCCACATCATCTGCGCTAATAAGGAGCGGAGTTCATTAAACTCTGCTTGGTGTTGTTCATCATATAAAAACGATTTACAAGAGAAGACAAAGGAGTCGACATCTTTTACATTCTCTTTTAAGTCAGGAATCGGCAGTTGAATCGTTAATAATAAGTTCTCTTCTTGGTGTCCAATGGCATGAATGTCGTTTGCATTGATCAGGAATACGTCTTTTTCATTTAACTCAAAACGCTTATCATTCACTGACACGCTCACTTTCCCTTTTAGGACAAAGATGATTTCGATGCTGTCATGCCAATGATTTGTAACATAATCTACGCTATTTAGAAAAATATGCAAGGGCAGTTCTTTATTCATTTCGATGATTTCATAGGTAAAATTCATAACTGTCACCCATCTTGATTAGATCAATTATTTTTTCTAGTATACATCTATCTATCGTAAAGTGTAAAAAAACAGACCAGTTATGGCCTGTTAGTCTACAATTAATAACTTTATCTTTTTTTCTTCCAGTTCGTTTTTAGTTTCTTTATCTACTTTTGAATCTGTAATAATGCAGTCGATGTTTGTAACTGGAACGATCTGTGAAAAAGCACGTGTTCCAAATTTACTAGAATCCACCATTAAAATGGTTTCATCGGCGATTTCCCTCATCTGCTTTTTTAATAACGCTTGTGACTCATTAAAATCACTTAGCCCTCTTTCCAAATGAACTCCTTTACAGGAAAGGAACGCTTTATTCACGTGGTACATACTAAGGGATCGTTCCGCAAGCGGTCCAACATATGATAAAGATTGTGAGAGTAACGTTCCGCCAGTCGAAATGACTTTGATTTGTTCTTTTTTACTAAGCTCGATGGCAACTTTAATCGAATTGGTTAAAACGGTTAAAGGCATATCAGGCAGTTCCTTTGCTACATACCATGCGGTGGTACTAGCATCTAACACAATTTGATCACCTTGCTCAATTAACCGAACGGCTGCCGCCGCAATCGCTTTCTTTTGTTCCGCATTCGTAATTTCTCTTTCTAAATAGGAAATCTCCCCTTGATCCTTCTCAATACTAACTGCACCGCCATGGGAGCGCATTAATAAATTCTCTTTTTCAAGCTTTTCCAAATCTCGTCGAATAGTTTCTTCTGTTACAGAGAAAATTTTGCTAAGCTCCGTAACCCGAATACTTAATCGTTCATTAACCAATTCGACGATCTTTTTTTGTCTTTCTGCTACAAGCACATCTTTTACCCCTTTCTATCTTATACTTTTATTTATGTTGTTTTATGTTTGTTTTTTACTTATTCTCACTATAACTATACCATATATTTTTGAAAAACAAACACAAATTATCTAAAAAGAAAGATTCAAAAAGGGAATTTTCTTTAATAAAAAGGCTGTGCTAAACTTGGATGTTGATTTCCGCTCCAGTCGCTCGCTTTCCGCAGGCGCCGAGCGCCTTCCGCTCCAATCAACATCGTTTCAAAATCAACAATATCCATTAACACAGCCAATAAAAAAACAAGCCAATCACATCAAAGTGAATGGCTTGCTTTTTTTTATTTTACCAAAACGGCTTCAAATTCAAGCTTGTTTATCTCGTCAATAATGGCTTTTACTTTATCAACTGTCAAATTCGCTTCTTGTAATTCAACCAATTCTTTCAAACTTCTTGCTTTTGTTGTAAAAATACCAGGTGGTTTTGTGATACCAGGGGCAGCTTTCTCTAAAATGGCAACTGCCTCTTTATAGTCAAGGAAATCAATAATGCGTGTATCTTCCGTAAAACTTGGTCTTAATCCACGTTCGTTCCTATATCTAAAGTGATAGACACCAGAGCCTACTGTAAGTTGGACACCTTCTAAGGTTTCCATATAGGAATGAATGTCACCGGAAACCAATGGTTTATTACCTTCTAGTACTTCTGAAAGGCGCGCATTAGGTAATAGAATTTCGGCCGTTGTATTAACTGGAATTTCAACTTCCATTACTACCTCTTTATCTGTAAGGAGCCAGGATGAAAGGATCTTCCCATACAAGGACTCGTATGCTGCTTTTGCATAAGTAAACGAAAGACTAGCAAATTTTGGCTCAATTTTGATTCTCTTATACGCTGGACTTGAAGCATCCATATCCAATCCTGCGATAACTTTGTACATCAAATTTCCGATAGAACCATATGCGTAATGATTGAAGGAATTCATTTGGTCACTCCAGAACGAACCGTCTTGCTTTATGCTGTCCCAATGCTCCCAAACGGTCGTCGCACCTTTTTTAACTTGGTAAAGCCAGGACGGGAAATCATCCTTCATTAATAATTTAACAGCGGTTTCGTGGTAACCGCCTTTTGAGAGAGCTAAACAGATATACGGCGTTCCGACAAACCCAGTATTTAAATGATAATCATTTTGAATCAGCAGCTCGTTAAGTTCAAAGGCTGTCCGTTCTTTCGCTTTTCCGTCTACCATATCAAACATGAGGGCAATGACATGGGCCGTTTGGGTTGGAGATACCAGTCTTCCAGATGGTGAAACAAATTCATGATTAAATTGTTCAATAATCTTATTCAATAGAGCGCTATATTCCTTAACTTCATCTGCTTTTCCAAGGACCTCTGCCGCATCTCTAAGAATTCTCGTTGAATGGGCATAAAAGACGGTAGCAATAAAATCCTTTGGAGTGGCCCCAACGAAGCTATTTTCTTTGGCATCAAGGGCCAACCAATCCCCAAAATGGAAGCCAGTGTTCCATAGGTATTCGTTTTTGCCCTGCCTGCGGATATATTCTACCCATGCTTTCATGCTGTCATATTGCTCTGCAAGTAATCGTTTATCTCCGTATGTTTGATACATAGTCCAGGGAATAATCGTGGCTGCATCGCCCCAAGCGGCGGAGCCGACCCCACCCTCAACGTTTGGTATCACAAATGGAACATTTCCGTTTGGAAGCTGATCAGCCTTTAAATCTCTGAGCCATTTTGTGAAAAATGGTCCTCCCTGATAATTAAATAAAGCCGTCGAAATAAAAACTTGGGCGTCCGCCGTCCACCCCAGCCGTTCACTCCGCTGCGGGCAATCGGTCGGCACATCCACGAAATTGCCTCTTTGGCCCCAGACAATATTCTGCTGCAGGCGATTAACCAGTGGATCGGAGCATTCAAATTCTCCTGACTTCGCCATATCAGAATGGATGACTTCACCTACAAAGTTTTCAAGCGGCAGCCCATATTCCTGTCCCGGATATCCTTCGATTTTCACATACCGGAAACCTTGGAATGTGAAATGTGGAGCATAGGTTTCTATTTCATCGCCTTTTGTAATATATTCTACTGTTTGCTTTGCAAATTTTAGATTACCAAAGTAAATATTCCCGTCCTTATCCAGTACCTCGGCATGCCGTAAGACAATTCGAGTTCCTTTAGGAGCATTCACTTTAAATCGGATTCTACCGACCATGTTTTGCCCCATGTCTAAAACAGTATCCCCAGCAGGTGTTACAAAAGAGTCTATTGGATTTAGTACTTCTGTTACACGAGTTGGGTAGTTTTCTTGTGCCACCAACTGGGTAATGGGCATTTCTTGAATGATTGTACCCATCCAATCCTGATCATTATAATTGGACTGGCTCCAGCCTTCTTTTTCGAGCCTTGCATCAAATGTTTCCCCATGGTAAATTTCTGAAAATAAAATTGGTCCTGTTGAAGCCCTCCAAGTGTTGTCTGTTATAATTACCTCTTCTGTCCCGTCGTTATAGGTTACATGGATTTGAAATATTGCTGCCCGTCTGTCCCCATAGATATTGCGGTTATTTTCCCTGACAAGGTTTCCTTTATACCAGCCATCTGCCAGTATAATGCCCATTGCATTGGAACCTGCTTGAAGCTGTTCGGTCACATCATATGTTTGATATTGAAGACGTTTATGATAGCTCGTCCAACCCGGCGCGAGAAGTTCATCACCGACGCGTTCTCCGTTTAAATATAATTCATACAAACCAACGCCGGTACCATAGATTCGAGCTGATGTAATACTGGGCTTTAAGGTGAATTCTTTTCTTAATAGAAAAGCAGACTCGCTTAGTGGATCCATTCCTTCTGGATCTGGTGTAATCCATTCTGCCTTCCATTCTTCAGGAGATAACAGACCCGTTTCCCACCAAACAACATCACTCCAATTGGATTCACGTTCAAAGTTATCCCATACCTTTACACGGTAAAAATACCTTGTTCGAGAATGTAAATCAGGACCATCATATTCGATGTGGATTGATTCATCTGATGTGATAACCCCGGTATCCCATAAGCTGGTAGTGAAGTCTTCATGATTTACAGCTACTTGAATCTGATATGCTCTTTGCATCGTTCCCCGTCTGTTTGATTGGATTTTCCAGCTAATACGTGGTCTTTTTATATCAATTCCTAGCGGATTATTTTGATATTCGCATGTTAATGCATTTACTTTTAACAGTGTCATTTTCTTATACCTCTCAATCCATACTTTGTTTCTAAAAAAACCTTGCAAATACTTAAAGACAACAGGGATGAATGTCTACCAAGAACATTCATCCCCTTTTTCATTTTTCAATGATTGATTATATAACTATTTCGTTTGTAGCATCATGGCTGCTTTCCTGTTTAGATCCCATTTCAGGAATAGGCAGGACTACAACAGCAGAAAAGATAGAGAATGCAGCTAAAACCAAGAAGAAGAGAGTATATCCATCTCCGCCAAATAACTTTACTCCTAAACCGATTAAGGCAGGTGCTGCAAAATTCACTAATGTAGCTGACAAATTTGTTGTTGTATTCATAATAGAAATATCTTTTGCTGCATTCTCTTTTGAAGGGAGAATTCGGTTTACAAGGGCGTTATCTACTGCACCGTACATTCCAAAACCAAAGTTAAAGATAAAGTTACCAACAATAACCCAGGTAATGTTTGTCGAGAAAGCAAAGGCAATTAAACAGATCCCTGTTACAAGGGCTGCCCCCATAACAAACGGCTTTTGTTTTTTCACCTTATCTGATAGAAATCCTCCAAGGATCCCAGCAGCAACCATTAACATAATTGCAGGTGCGGTAAGCGCCATTAATTGAAAAATCTTTGTTTGATCCAATTGAAATCTTGCAATATAGAAAAGAGTTAACATACCCATTCCAGCATTTGAAAAGTTAATAAATAACTTTGTTAATAATGCCCAAGTATAAGACGGATACTTTTTAACACTTGGGTAGAAACCTCGAATCCCAATGGACTTTTTCTCACTATTTGCTGCCCCTGCAAAATAATTATCTTTTATTAAAAGGGCTGCTAAAATCCCACCAATCAGTTGGACAATAATCATTGTTATCATTTTTTCTTCAAGAGTAGATTTAGCAAAAGCTCCCATAATCATCTGTCCGGTCATAACGAAAGCTGGTGCTGCTGCACCGATAAGACCTGAAACGCGTCCAAACTTCTCTGGTTCTACTTGTTCAGGAACAATGGCGTAACATGAAAGTGATACCATACCATAAAAGAAATTTGTTAAACACAAAGCAATGATAAACACCGGGATGGATGAAGCAAACGTAAGTGCTAACATGGATAAAGCTCCACCAATACTTCCCGCAATCATCCAAAACCTTCTTCTACCCATCTTTAGCCGGGTCTTATCAGCAATGACTCCGCTAAAAAGTCCAAAAATAACGACAGCAATACCGGAAATCCCAGATGCTGTAGCAAAGGCAGCAGTTGCATGCTCTTGTCCAACTATTTTAATAACTATAAATGTAGAAAGTCCAAATCCAAGCAGTACTAACGGCGCGATCGAGGTGCCCACACCAAGCATTGCAGCTACTAATAATCTTCCAAAAGGCGTCTTCTTCATCATACTATTTTCCATAGATTTAACCCCCTCTAATTTTAAACCGTTAATTTAGGTAAACGTTTGGGAATTGAACATTTAGTTGTAATCCTTGCTTAAAACCCCTCCCTTTTTGATATTTCAATTTTAGCAAGCGTTTTCAAAGATTTTAATGTTAAAAGTAAAGCAGTGTATTGCGCGTTTCAAAGATATTGTCAGCCCCCGAGCTGGACCCGGGAGCCCCAGTAATTTATTTTGATACGAATGTGTCCATTTGTGCAATACGACCTAGCAAACGTGCGCTTTCTTTTACTTTTCGTTCCTGTGTGGTTCGGTCTACTTCAATTAAGCCAAATTTCATCGAATAGCCGGATTGCCATTCAAAGTTATCAAAAGTTGTCCAGTGAAGATAGCCTCTGACGTCAAGCCCTTCATCCAGACAAGCCTTCACACCTTCTAAACTTCTTTGGATAAATTCTACACGTCTATCGTCATCATCCGTTGCTATACCGTGTTCTGTGATCATAATTGGTAGGGATAAGTCTTTAGAGACATTGCGAATCACGTTAGCAAGAGCTTCAGGATAAAATTCATATCCCATTTGTGTAAGTTCAGCTCCTTCGGCAGGCTTCACTTGTCCTTCCGGGCCGTATACTTCTCGTGTATAATTTTGTAATCCGAAAAAGTCATCCCCTTCTAACATCGGTAAATATTGTCTAAAATAACTGTGCCATTTTTGCGCGGCCAATTCCTCGCCTCCAGGGATGGACTGGATATCTGATAGAGCCATCGATAAGCCTACTTTGGTATTTGGCTGAATCCGTTTGATTGCCTCACGTGCCTTTCGATGCGTTTCTTTTAAAATATTAATAGAGGACTCATCCGAAATCATATGGAACGTGAAGTAATTTTCAATCGTTGTTCCACACAATTTTGCAGCCGACTCCCTCCATTTAGGTGCCGTCCAGGCATTTCTATCAATCCCGACAGGAGGTATAAAGCCGATTTTCGAGAAAATCTCACGCAGCATAACGGGCAGGTTTATTTCATTCATCGTTAGGGCGTAAGGAATTAAATGGCCTATTTCACGAAATACCACTTCACAATACTTTGCAAAACGATCTGGAACCTCCGGGCTGGCCCATCCTCCAAGTCTCATTAGCCATTTAGGTGAAGAAAAGTGATGCATAGCAACTACTGGTGTTATACCGTATTTATGACATGTTTCAAGCACATCCCGATAATGTTCTATCGCCGAACGAGAATATTGCCCCGGTTCTGGTTCAATTCTCGACCATTCTATCGAAAATCTGTAGGTGTTCACTCCTAGGCTGGCCATCAGGGCTATATCGTCTCGATAAAGCCGGTAATGATCTATGGTATCCCCTGATTTATCTTTATATGGTGAGCCATCTGCATGCTCTTCCGCCCAGAAATCGCTGTTATAATTATTCCCCTCAACTTGATATGCTGCTGTCGTCGAACCCCAAAGAAAATTGGCTGGAAAGTTAAATTCCATTTTTAACACTCCTTGTATTCTTATATCCTGCTGATTACCTATATTGTAGCAAGCGTTTTCAAGGGTTTTAATATTAAAAACAAAGAGGTTTATTGCTCGAATCAAAGATTTTGATGATACCTCACTTTTTCTCAAAAAAATAAAACCGCTGTTTAGGCGGTTTCATTACGTGAGTTGACTTTTAGTAATATCATTTTGAGACCTGTTATCTCGATATTCTTTCGGTGTCTGGAGGTAAACTTCATTAAATTTTTTATAGAAAAAAGATAAGCTTGAATAGCCCACTTCTTCTGCAATATCAGGAATAGGAAGCTCTGAGTTAGAGAGATATAAGGCGGCCTTATTTAATCTTTGAATCTGAAGAAGATCCTTAAAGGATTTACCTGTTGCTTTTTTAAGGACAGCAGAAATATAGTTTGGGTGATATTTGTAGTGATCTGCCATTTCCGTTAAGCTGCAATCCTTAAAATGATCGTCAATGTACTTTAGAAACTCTAGAACAATAGCATCTTTCTGCTTAAGATCGTCTTTCTGTTTTGTATTGGAACTGTTACTGTGGCGAATTAATTCAGTAAACAATATGAAAAGGTACGCGTCAATCATTTCCGCCGTAAAAACATCCTTTTCAAAATACTCGCACATAATTTGCTCCATAATACCAACCACTTTTGAATGTACTTCAAAAGGGAAGAAAAGATAGTTATTTGCTCTTCGACTATCGATCAGGGAGTCAATTAGGAATTGGGAGATAATACTCTTATTCGTGAAACGGCTGAGGAAGCCGGTTGATAAATAGTCATGCTTAAGCTTCATTTCAATAATGATATCAGATTTTGATGTCTCGTTTATCGTATGAGGGGTGTTTTTATCAATCATAATGGTTCCGCCCTCAGAAATGTTTATTTCGTGGTCCTCCATGGTAACCGTGCATTTCCCTTTGTAGACGTAAATTAATTCAATATACTGATGAATATGCATAGGGACGAGCGCGGCGACGGGACACTGAGAAATGAAAATGTTATCCTCAATCGGATTAATTGTGGGATCAAAGATCATATTGAAATTGTATACTGGCTCACCATTTACTTCATTTACCGGTTCTGGATTATAGGTGTTTTTAATAACATTCCAATCAGGTGCCTCCCTGGTGTTGTTGGTTTCAAGTAAAGACCGCAAATCAGTACTATTCATCTGAACCCTCCCATCAAATCAAATTGGGAATTAATTTACAATTAATGTAGAATTCTTTTATTAATTTGTAGAATTCCTTCTTTATCTTGTAGAATAACTTAAAACTTCGTAGAATTCTTCATTTATTTCGTTTAATTCTTCAATTTTTTGTAGAATCCCTTCTTTTTCTAAAAAAGAAGACCCAAAAAGGAGTCTATCATTCTCCTTATTTGAGTCTTCCCCAAAAAATCCACTTATCGCTTTAATAAAACCTCTTGCTCATACGCTTTTACTTCTTCTAACCAAGATTCTCTTACTGGAACGCCCATTTTTTCACAATAGTAATCCCAAACCGCACCAAATGGATAAGTTTTGAATTCTTCCATTAACGCTAATCTTTCAGTAAAGTTTCCTTCTTCTTGAAGCTGTTTTAGATACTCGTTTGGTACTAACATTGCAGATAATAATGCCTTGATCATATTGCGAGTTCCAATTGTCCATGCAGCAACACGGTTGATGCTGGCATCAAAGAAGTCAAGTCCGATGATAACACGGTCTAACGCATCATTACGTACAATTTCTAAGGCAATTTCTTTTAGTTCATCATCAAGGATAACTACATGGTCACTGTCCCAGCGTACAGGTCTTGAAACATGCAATGCAAGCTTTTCGCTAAATAATAACATTGAAGAAATTTTATTGGATACTGTTTCGGTTGGATGATAGTGTCCTGTATCCAGTAAGCATAATTTATCATTTTTCATTGCATAATTTAGATAAAATTCATGTGAACCAACTACATAAGATTCAGAGCCAATTCCAAATACTTTACTTTCAACCGCATCAAGATTGTATTTCTCGTCTGTTTCTACTGCAAAAATTTTATCCAATGAATCTTTTAATCTTTTTCTTGGAGTTAAGCGGTCACTAGGAATATCTTTATAGCCATCTGGAATCCAAATGTTTGTTAAGGCCGGTGTACCAAGTTCTTTTCCGAAGTACTCACCAATTTTACGGCTGCCAATGCAGTGATTAATCCAGAATTCCCGAATTTCCTCGTTTGGATGAGAAAGCGTCAAGCCATCATTTGCTTTCGGATGTGAGAAAAGCGTTGGGTTGTAGTCTAAACCTAAACCATTTTCCTTTGCCCATTTCACCCAGTTTTCGAAGTGTTTTGGTTCTAATTGATCTCTTTCTACAACTTCTCCATTTGTTTCCGCATAAATCGCATGTAAATTAACGCGGTGTTTACCTGGAATTAAGGAAAGTGCTTTTTCTAAGTCAGCTCTTAATTCTTCCGGTGTTGACGCTTTACCAGGATAATTTCCAGTAACAGAAATTCCACCAGATAATTCGTTCGGATTGACTTCAAATCCTCCAATATCATCGCCCTGCCAGCAATGAATAGATATAGGTACATTTTTTAATTTTTCAATGACTTCATCAACATTAATTCCCCATTTTTCATAAGCCTTTTTAGCAAGTTCATAGTTTTCTTGAATAGACATGTATTTTCTTCCTCTCCATGGTTAGTTTGTAATCGGTGCCGTTGGTAAATATTTCTTTACCTCAAATGATTTTTTAACAATCGTGCGCGCCTCTTTAATATCTTCAATTTCATCGAGGGCCATTAACTGCGCCACGATATTACCGATCGCAGTAGCTTCAACTGGTCCTGCATATACTTCTTTCTTTGTTATATCAGCGACAAGTTGATTTAACATTTCATTTTGACAGCCGCCGCCAATGACATTGATTTTTTCAAATCTCTTTTCAAAAATTTCCTCAATTTCGTGAACGGCATCCTGATAGCTATCTGCTAAACTATCATATACGCATTTTGCGACTTCTCCCGGTGTGCTAGGAATCGGCTGACCTGTTTCCACACAATAATTCATGATTTCCTGAATCATGTTCTCAGGTTTTAAGAAACGGTCATCATTCACGTTAACAATAGCCCTGAAGTCCTTAGCTTCTCTAGCTAAATCGACTAGTTCGGCAAATGAATATTCATTATTGTAGTTACGTTTAACCTCTTGAATCATCCAGAGACCCATAATATTTTTTAAGAACCGGTATTGATAATCGATTCCGCCCTCATTAGTGAAGTTGTAATCGAGTGCTTTTGTTACACAGATTGGGAAGTAATTTTCTACTCCAATCAGCGACCATGTACCGGAGCTGATATAAATCGTTTCATTTTCTTCGGGTACGGCAATTACTGCTGAACCTGTATCATGTGTTGCCGGTAGAATCACTTGAAGGTCAAAGCCTAACTCTGAAACTAGTTCTTCCCTTAATGTTCCAAGAACCGTCTTTGGCGTTTTAATTTCGTGGAACATTTCTTTATTAATTCCCAATAGATCTAATAAGTCATGATCCCATTTTTTTGTAAAAGCATTGACTAATTGTGTAGATGTAGCATTTGTGTATTCGTTTGCTTTTTTCCCTGTGAGCAAATAGTTAAAGTAATCCGGAATCATTAAGAATGATTTTGCCTGGTCTAAGATTTCCGGTGCGTTTTGTCTAATCGAATATAATTGATAAATGGTATTAAACTTTTGGAACTGGATGCCTGTTTCTAGATACAGACGCTCCTTCATGATCTTTTCAAAAACTTGCTCCATCATACCGTCTGTTCTTGGGTCACGATAAGAAACTGCTTCAGTCAATGGTTGATTCTTATCATCCAATAACACAAAATCGACTGCCCAAGTATCAATTCCGATACTATCCGGCTTTATGCCAAGTTCATTGCACTTTTTTAATCCATTTTTTATTTCTTGAAAAAGCTTGTCGGCTTCCCAGCAATAGGAGTCGCCTTTTTTGACAATTTTGTTTTCAAAACGATGAATTTCATCTAGTTTTAATAATCCATTTTCTAGGTAGCCTAATATGAGCCGGCCGCTAGACGCACCAATATCAACAGCAATACTGTATTTTGTCATTAACATCACCTCTCGGTTGGAAACGCTTACTGATATATTTATATAATACTAGAAAATGACGTTTTTCCTATAACTTGATTCGACCAATTTATTGTCCTTATTTGCCAACCTTAATTCTTAAATACCAAAAAACACCACAGATTTTTTCTGTGGTGTTATCATCCCTATCCATTTCTCAGGATGTATTGATAGTTTTTGTTATTTAGCCCTATCAGTGGGAGGACTCTTTACATTACCGCTTTATTTGACCCAGTAGAAACCACGGTTTTAGCCGATGGCATATTTGCAATAAATACGCCTAGTAATACCAAAATACCGCCAATGATTTGATTCAGCAAGATATGATTCCCTAAAATAAAATGGGAGGCAAGAATCGCGACAAACGGCTGGATATTCATGAACATTGAAGCTGTACCTGCACCCACTTTAGCTACGCCTTTATTCCACCAAAACCCGGCAATACCTTGAGCCATGATCCCAGCAAAAATTAACAAAATCCACATAAAAAGAGAATGGCTGATGACAGTGCCGCTCACAAAACTTTCGACACCGGCAGCAGGAATCATCAGTACACTTCCTAGTACGGTTGAGTATATCGTAATAATAAATGTGTTCATGGTTTTTGATAAACCTCGGATAAATAATATACTAATTGAGAGGCAAAGCATGGCGATTAGTATGTTAAAATCTCCCCATGAGATTCCCAAACCGCCATTTGCAACACCAATAATTGAAAAAACACCAATTAAACTAATAAAGGCTCCTGCCGATTTTTTAATGGTAAACTTGACCTTAAAAATAATCCGTTCCAACAAAATGGTGGCTATCGGTGCCAAGGAAATAATTAATGAGGCGTTTGCGGGTGTTGTATGATGAAGACCAGTAAAGTAAAAGGTTTGATTTAACAGTGTTCCAAAAATCCCTACACCCACTAGGAATTTCCACTCTGAGATGGTGGGTCGCTTCATTCCTTTATGAATCAAGGCAACGATAATCAAAAAAAGTGAGGTAAAGCAAATTCGAACGGTTGATAAAAAAACAGGTGAAAATCCTTGCAGTAAATAGGCACTGACCGGATAATTACAACCCCATAAAACAGAAACCAAAAAGAGACTAATAAAAGCTTTTATCATACTACTCGACATTTACCATAGACAACCCTTCTCAAAATGTTTTTGTTGGTGACTTTTATTAGTATAGCATGGTATTTCGCTAATCGAAAGAATTATTAATGGGAATTTTCATTCCTCTTTCCCAAGTTAAATGGATTAGAATTTCCTGTTTGCCGGCAGCCAAACACACGTAAATCTCTTTTAGTACTATATAAAGGAATAAGAAATTGATAAACTATATCTATAGGAATTTCATGCAAATAAAGGAGGGTGATGAATATGGATACGACCATTATTGAAAAACAATTGATGGAAATGAGTGAATATGAAAGAAAGTATTCAGGCACGCCCCAACACCCAAGACATTATTCCCACTTAGAAGACTCAGAACTAACTTTTTCTACGGGCATTCAAGCTCCCGACATTGTACCGGTAGATTATTTTTTTAAACCTGATCAAAATGTTGTATTTTTAAAACATCCTCGTTTTATCAAATTTACTGACCATAGACATTCCTTTATTGAAATGAACTATGTATACTCAGGTACTTGTACACAATTCATTAATGGCAAAGAGGTTATCCTCAAAGAAGGAGATCTTTGTTTACTAGATACCAATGTTATGCACGGAATTGAAAGCGCCTCCGAAAATGATATTATTATCAACATCATGATTCGAACAAGTTATTTTGATTCGGCACTGCTTCAAAGACTATCCGGAAATGATTTATTAACCGATTTTTTCGTAAATGCCATTTATCAACAAAAGAAAGATAGCCGGTATATCATTTTTCCTAAAGGTCCCAACAATCGACTTAAAGAAATCATCATCCAAGCATTGGGAGAATTCTTTCATCCGCAGCTTTGCTCGAATGAGGCAATCAATTCATATATGCTGTTAATTTTTACAGAGCTTTTAAGGATTTATAATAGCTATTCTAAGGACAAAGAAGAACCAACCTTTAAGAAAGCGATTATCTCGGAGATTCTAAGTTATATGGAACAAAATTATCAGGCGATGACACTAGAACAAACAGCTGAGAAGTTTCACTTTCATCCGAATCATCTAACTAGATTACTAAAAACCAACTTAGGCAAGACATTTATTGAATTATCACATCAATTAAAAATAAAAAATGCCTGCACCCTGTTAGAGAATACTGATTTTACAATCGATCAGATCGCAAATAAAGTTGGGTACACCAATATTACCTTTTTCTATAAATCATTTAAAAAAATTCATGGCGTTACCCCCGCCGAATATCGCAAGAAGAACCACGAAAGCCCTACTCCTTAGTAGACTTTCGTGGTTTTTTGTTACTGCATGAAATTTGTGAACAAATTGTGACCAAAATCACCAAAAAGAACGATATAACCAAAACATTGTCAGACTATTCTATAAAATCTATACTTTCAATTAGAGTTTACATCTTGGCTTGATTCACTTTTGTAAGTGTTTACAATTTTATAAGAATCGGAGGATTGGGAAATGAAAATCAATTTTAAAAGTCTTACAACCCAGGTTTTAATCGCAATTGTACTTGGTATTATCTTTGGTGCCTTATTTCCAAAAACAGGTGCAGATTTAAAAGTCTTATCGGATATTTTTGTTAAAATGATCAAGATGGTTATTGCACCAATTATTTTCTTAACAATTGTCGTTGGTATTGCTGGCATGGGGGATATGAAAAAAGTCGGCAGGATCGGCGGAAAAGCATTATTATACTTTGAAATCGTTTCCACTATATCTTTGGCAATCGGAATCCTGTTTGCCACTATTTTTAAACCTGGTGCGGGAGTTAATGCACATAGCGCGAAAGCAGATATTACTCAATTTACTAAACAAGCCGCCGAAGGAAGTCACAGTTTCATGGATTTTATCATGGGAATCATTCCTGATAACTTCTTGGGGGCAATGGTAAACGGCCAGCTTTTACCGATTCTTTTCTTAGCCGTTCTGTTTGGAATTGCCTTATCTGGGCTTGGAGAAAAAGGAAAATCAGTTATTGATCTTTTTGAAAAACTGTCTGAAACATTCTTTCGGATTGTAAATATTATTATGTACTATTCACCTATAGCAGCGTTCGGTGCTATCTCCTATACAATTGGTGAATTTGGTATCGGTTCCCTCGTATCTCTTGGAAAATTGTTTGGATTGACTGTCTTAGCCATGTTAGCATTTATTGTTATCGTTTTAGGCGGAATTGCAAAGTTCTATCGATTTAATATTTTTCAATTTATACGCTATATCAAAGATGAAATCTTTTTAGTACTAGGCACATCATCTTCTGAATCAGCTCTTCCTAAAATGGTTGAGAAGCTTGAGAAATACGGTTGTTCCAAGTCAGTTGTCGGTCTAGTTGTTCCTACAGGCTACTCTTTTAATCTAGATGGAACATCTATCTATCTTTCTATGGCTGCCCTCTTTATTGCCCAGGCTTTCGGGGTTCACTTAAGCTTTGGTCAAGAGGTCACATTACTTGGTGTGTTAATGCTTACCTCCAAAGGAGCAGCTGGTGTAACAGGCTCCGGGTTTGTTACTTTGGCGGCAACGCTAGCTGCCTTCCCAAGTGTTCCTGTTGAAGGGATTGCCCTTCTTCTAGGGGTTGACCGGTTTATGTCTACAGCTCGTGCCTTAACAAACTTAATTGGCAATGGGGTCGCAACAGTTGTTGTTTCGAAAATGGAAAATGAGTTCGATGAGAATGTGAATTCCAAGCAATCTATTAGTAAAACAGCCTAACCTCCTGTAAAACTGGATAAAAGACTTCAGCCACGAAAACCGTGGCTGTTTTTTTGAGGATAGGAAAAAAAGTAGGGTATAATGGTAGAAAAGATATCAAAGGAGAAAAGTATGGAGCCAATCAAAGTCTTGATTGTCGAGGATGACCCGATGGTCATGGAGATTAATGCTCAATTCGTTTCCAAGCTTCCTGGCTTTAAGTTAGCTGGAAAAGCTTTCACTGGTAAAGAGGCTATTTCATTCATTAATGATGAAAAGCCAAATCTCGTTTTACTTGATTTCTTTTTACCAGACACAAATGGACTTACTTTGTTACAAACCATTAGAAATAACCATTATCCTTTAGACGTTATTCTCTTAACAGCCAATCGCGATCCACACCATATCCAGGAGATTTTCCGGGCTGGTGTTGTGGATTATATTGTCAAACCATTCCGATTTGACCGTTTTCAAACAGCACTTGATCAATATCGTCAAAATTTTAAAAAATTCAAGGAAAATAAACCCCTTGAGCAAGCAGATTTGGACGCTTTAGTGGGAGTTCAACTCAAGGGAGGCGAGCCAGAGGACTATTTGCCAAAAGGGTTGAATGACAGAACCCTCCAGCAAATAGTACAATTTTTAAAAGGACAAGCTGAACCTCTTTCTTCTGAAGATGTTGCCGCAGGCATTGGCTTAGCCCGCGTAACCGTTCGCCGTTACTTAGATTATCTAGAAAAAAAAGGCGAGATTGTAATGGAAATCCAATACGGTTCCGTTGGCCGTCCAATGAATAAGTACAGGTTATAACCTTGAAGAAAAAAATGAAAGTGGGGATCCTGTGCGAAACAAACGACCACGGTTTCGTCTTCAAACTACGATTACCTTTTTAGTCTGCGGAGTTGTTGCACTTGCTTTATTTGTCACCGATTTGCTCATAAGTAACGAAATAGGGGAAGCGACACTAAATAATCAAACAGATAAAGCGATGAATATTGCCAGGATGGTTGCGCATTCTCCCCTTACTATTAACAATTTGGAACAAAAGCAAAATGAATGGGAGATACAGAATTATACCCGTGAAATGACTAATATAACTAACGTCGAATTTATTGTTGTGATGGATATGAATGGGATACGGAAAACGCATCCTAGTCCAGATAAAATTGGTCAACATTTTGTTGGAGGCGATGAAGGACCCGTTCTCCGTGGTCAAGAAAAGACCTCCATCGCAAAGGGAACATTAGGGTACTCTTTAAGAGCCTTTACTCCAGTATATTCATACTCTGGAAAACAAATTGGCGCTGTTGCGGTAGGAATTTCTCTTAATAAGGTCAAACAAGACGTTAAAAACAGCAAACATGTCATTTATTTAGCTGTTATTTTCGGCGTATTAATTGGAGTTATTGGGGCAATTTTTTTGGCTAGAAAAATAAAGAAAAGTATGTTTGGACTGGAACCATTTGAAATTGGTAAATTACTTGAAGAAAGAAGTGCCATGCTACAATCAACTAAGGAAGGAATTCTAGCTGTTGATCAGGATGCCCGCATCACACTCATTAATAATGAAGGACTGCGGTTATTCGAAGAAGCGGGAATGAAAGAAAACCCTGTCGGCCACTTTGTGGACCAATACCTCCCTCAACTTCAATTGCGAAATGTCTTAGAAACAGGGAAACCGAGTCTGAATATTGAAGTTGATTTATCTGGTATTACCCTATTTGCAAACCAACTGCCGATTATTGTCGGTAATCAAATGGTTGGTGCCATTACTACTTTTCGTAACAAAACAGAAATTAATAAGTTAGCAGAAGAGCTCACTGGGGTCACACTTTATGCAGAGGCATTAAGGGCCCAATCCCATGAATTCATGAACAAACTTCATGTTGTTTTAGGATTAGTTCACCTGCAGCAATATGAAAAGCTTTCCGATTATATTAACCAGATTTCCGACCAGCTTCAAAATGAAGTCGGTTATATTGTCAGCAAAATAAAGGACCCCGCTCTAGCAGGGTTCATACTTGGAAAAATGAGCTACGCAAGGGAAATGGGGGCAGAACTTTCCTTCTCAGGAGAAGGTACCTTGCCTGAACCTGCCCTGCCTGAAACTACTCATGAAATAATTACTATTATTGGAAACTTAACTGATAATGCTTTAGAGGCTCTTTCCGGCCAAGAGAATAAAAAGGTATTGATTCATTTTGATTATTATGATCATGAGCTTTTAATTGAAATAGCGGACAATGGTCCCGGAATTGAAGCGAATATGGTTAAGCAGGTCTTTTCGAAAGGGTTTTCTACAAAAGGGAACGATCGAGGAATCGGTTTATTTCTTGTTAAACGCAGCTTAGAAAAACTTCACGGTCAGATAGAACTTTCTTCAGAGGTTGGTAAAGGAACGAGATTTACTATTACTCTCCCCTACTAATTAAAGGGAAGAGCTAACAGTGTGTTTAATGATAGAGCAAGAGAAAAAGTCCGGGCAGCGGTTGTCAAAGCAGCGCATGAAACAGGTGCGGCACGCAAAGAGCTTCGGAGGGCAGCAAATTCAGCCAACGTTTAGGTCGTAATAACCTATTAGTCTATATTAGAGTTAAGGGACCGCCAATGATAAGAGGCGGTCCCTTTTTCTTTAAGCGATTCATGGATTTTAACCTTTTAGCTCTTAAGCTCATTTATTCTACATAACTCATTTAATTTGTATTCAATATTAATTTGTCCAGAACGTGCAGTGAATTCAACTCTTCTTTCCTTTTCATCATATTGATAATTTGAATATCCCATCTCGGTCACATAATCATTCAGTTCTTGAATGCAGCCTGGATCGACATTTGTTAGTGAAATAACAGCAATTGTATTAGCTGGTACCATGACTTGTAAGAACATTTTCTTTTCTTCTTTTATCTCCCATTTCACCTTAATATCACCATAAATAGATTCAAATTGCGTATTCGCATATTTTAATCGGTCATTATAATGCGGTTCGACCTTAAACTGACTGTATCCTGGTTCAATTGGAGTTAAACCGCCAATATGGCGGACCAGCCAATCCCCTACACAACCGAATGCATAGTGGTTAAAAGAGAAAGCCCCAACAGTACCATCCGGTTTAATCGCTTCCCATGATTCCCAAATCGTTGTTGCACCATTTTTGACTTCATAAAGCCATGAAGGGCAGGCTGTTTGGAAGAGCAGCTTATAGGCAATTTCCTCATAACCATTTTCACATAAGACATCCATAATATACGGAACAGATAAGAATCCTGTATCAATTTTATAATCATTTTTCTCAATTAACTCTACTAATCTTTCAACCGCTTTTTTCTTTCGCACTTCTGAAAGCAGATTAAAAGCCAGTGCTATTGTATAAACACCTTGGTAATCTGAGGTCATCATCCCTGAATCTGTGACATAGGCAAGTCTAAAGGCTTCCTTTACCTTATTATGAAGCGTGTGATAATAATCAGACTGCTCTGGTTTTCCCAGGATTTTTGCAATCTCAGCTAACAAACCAGCAGAATATGCATAGTAGGCAGTTGCAATAGAATCCTTGGTAGCAAATGCAGAGGCGATAGGTCCTTGAGGCTCTTTACCAAGCATAAAACTCGGGATCATCCAGTCACCAAAATGGAATTTTGTATCCCATAAGTAGCAAACATAGTCTTCTTCCACATTTTCTTTATTTTCTGCTGCACTTTTTTGTACAAAATCAAGCCATTTTTCCATTGCCGGGAAGCATTGTTCAAGGATACGTTTATCCCCATATCTCTGATAAAGTACCCAAGGAACAATAAGAATAGCATCTCCCCAGCCGGCTGAAGAAATAGTTCCAGTAAATTTTTTGTCATTCCAAATGTCCTTTGGAGCAGGGCTGAAATTGAGAATTTCTCCATCTTCCGTCTGCTCTTGTTGTAAATTCCAAAGCCACCTTGTCAGAAATGCCTGGACATCCATATTAAAAGCAGCGGTGGGAGCAAAAACTTGTAAATCACCGGTCCAGCCTGCACGTTCTCGTTGCGGGCAATCTGTCGGAACCGACAGCATATTGCCTTTTTGGCTCCATTGAATATTTTTCCAGAGTTGATTAATCTCTGAATCAGATGTTGTAAAAAGTCCCGTTACCTTCATATTTGAGTACAAGACGATTGCTGAGATATCCTCTCGATGAAGCTCCGAATGAAAGCCTGATAGCCGCACATATCGGAAACCATGGAAAGTGAATGTTGGTTCGAAAACCTCCTCATTCTCACCGCTTGTCACATAATAATCCGTTTGCTCTTTATTCCTTCCTACTATATTATTAAAAAACTCACCATTTGCATCCAAGACTTCACTATGTTCAAATTTTAGTTCCTGCCCTTTTGAACCGTGCACGTGAAACCGGATACGTCCTGCAATTACTTGGCCGAAGTCGATGATATATGCTTGGCTCTGATCCTTCCAAATATCAACAGGAGATAGAATTTCAGCCGGTTTAACAAATTCACCATATTGTGCTCGTAAGTTATCTAACCTATAATCAGCAACTGCAACGGGTGTCCATTCATCTTCTAAACAATTATATCCTGGCCGGTCCCATCCTGACTTTTCTAGATTTTTATCCTGTTTTTCTCCGATAAAAATGTCACTGTATAAATAGTGACTGTTTGATGATAAAAACGAATCATCTGTTGCAATTATCTGTTTGGTTTGATCTGTATAAGTTATTTCTATTTGACCCAGAAGTCCTAACCTGTTGCCAAATTGAGCGCTTCCTCCAGGAATACTGATTCTGCCTGCATACCAGCCATCCGCAAGAATCACGCCTAAAACATTTTCACCATCACAAAGATACGGCAAAACATCATAAGTTTGATACTGTAGATAGTTGGAATATGATGTGTAATCAGGTGTGAATTCTGCATCCGTGATTTTTTGACCATTTATTTTTGCATGATAAAGTCCATGAGCAGTAATGTAAAGACGAGCTTTCGCTATTTTCTTTTGGTCAATGTGGAAGGATTTACGAACCAATTTTGGCGGGTGCAATCTACCTTCTGGGGATGGTAACTCCCCTTTCTTCTTATTAATAAACATATCCTCTAATGTCAATTCCGGTTCTTCTACAACATTTTCTTGCTGTGGTTCAATCCAGTTTGCTACCCATTCATCCTCGTGTAAAAGGCCCATTTCCCAATGTCCTTCACTGCTCCATGCTGATTCCTCACCATTTGAACCCCAAACACGGACTTGCCAGGTATAAATGGTTTTACTCTGCAATAAAGGACCTTCGTATGGAATGTTTACTGAAATTTGAGAATGTACCATTTTTGAATCCCAAATCAGCTTTTTAAAACCTAAAGATTCTTTTTCAAACACATTTATTTGATAGGCAGACTGATTTATGCCTGTCCCTTCACTTTCTATTATCCAGCTGAAACGCGGCTGCAGGATATCTGCTCCCATCAGACTATCTTGATTTTCTATTTTTAACTTGATGACTTGGATCAAGATTTTTCCTCCTCATTTGCCCTCTATTTCTCATGTTGTTTACAATAAGAGGTGCTACCATTATTTCAAAAAGAACCGCTGCTATTGCAATGAGTATCAAGGTTATATTCACGTGTAACCTCCAACATATGGATAAAATCCACGCAATTAAGGCGCGGATTTTATCATTTTTTTACTGAGCAATTTCAATATTAGTAGCTTCTTTCCTTTCCAATTCTGGAATTGGTTTAACAATAATTCCTGCTAGTATTCCGAAGATAGCCAGTACTCCAAAGAATAATGGATAACCCCCTGCTGCAACAATTGGACTTGCAGCCGAGTTGGCAAGCGATCCTCCAATATCATTGGCAATGTTGACGATTCCCATATCTTTTGCTGCATCTTCAGGATGTGGAAGGACTCTTGACATCAGTGCAATATCGACTGCTAAGAACATTCCAAAGCCAAGGGAAATGACTGAACCACATACATAGGAAAAGCCAATACTAGGAGCAAAACCATAGCCTAAAATACCGATTGCCGTTACGATTGCCGCAAGAAATACAAATGGTTTTTGGCGTCCAAATTTATCAGAGAGACCACCGCCGATTATACTGGCCACTGCTAAGATTGGGATGGTTATGTTCATGCTTGTAGAGACAATACCTGCTAGATCTTGCTGAGAAACATGAAACCGTTCTAGATAATAGACACTTGTAAAAGAAGCAGCCGTATAGGCAATACCCATGAAAAATCTTGTTAAGACTCCAAATGTGAAGTAAGGATGTTTTCTTGGACTTGGATAAATCCGAGACATTTTTTCACCTAAGGTTAAGGAATCATTTTTCCCACGCTCTTTTTGATACTCTACTTTTCCTTCTTTTATCAATAAGCTTGTAATAACGGCAAAGACGACACAAATAAGTCCAAGTAATAAAAACTTCCTTTCAATTGCCCAGCTATTTAAGATAAACATTAAGTTAATCCCAGCCATAATGGCAAGCGGACTGACAAGACCATATATCCCAGAAGCAGTACCACGTTTGTTTTCCGGCACCTGATCCGGAATTAAAGCGGTTATGGCCGTAGTCATAAAACTTAACAAGAGTTTGGCTAGTGCCCAAAATAACAAGACCATTGTAAAGGTTTTAGCAGCCCCCACCCCGTAGAGTGCCGCTGCTCCCCCAATTGAACCAATCAGAATCCAAGGGCGCCTCCGTCCTAATTTCCAAGTTGTTCTGTCGCTAATCACGCCTGCCATGTATTGACTTAAAATACCAATAATGCCTGTAGTTAGACCAATGATACTAAAGTTCTTGGTAACGTTTGCAGGGTCAAGCATAGCTAATTTCACTGTTAGCAGGAATGCTAGTGGTGTAATTAGTGCTAGATTATAACCAAAGCTTCCAATTGAAATACCGGCAATTAAACGAGGAAAAGGTGTTTTGATTACATTAGAATTCATTGTTTAACCTTCTTTCCTTTTTTTGTTTTCTTAAAAAATTGAAAGCGCTTCTATCCTTAGTTTATAGGAGACACTATTGGTTAACTATAGCCATATGTGACATAATTCCTATCCATTTCAAACATTAATTAATAAAATAGTCTGAAAATCGCTATAAAAAAGTACCTCCTAGTTGCTTGTCCTTGATAACGGATGGAGGAAAACCATTCTATCGGGACCATCATAAAAAAGAGCAAGCAGTTTATTCCGAACTGTTTGCCCTTAAATAAATTTTCTATATTAAAATTAATCAAGATTTGAGCAACTGAAAGTAAACAATGTTGATCTAGAAAGCTCTAAGTAACTCGAATTTTACCAACTCTTCTATTTCGATTACCATCTTTAATATTCAGTGCTCTTTGGGAGTTAGGAATTGGGAATGAAATGAGACCAGCCTTATACAGGGCATATCCCATAAAGGTTGCAAAGATCGTACTCCCGACCAAAAACCAGATGAATCTTCTGCCAACATTGCTTAACATATTTTCACCTCTTTAACCTCTCATTAATGATAAATATGATAAAATCATCTTTTTTATGTCGTCTTCAACTTCAAATTAGTTTTATTAAGAAATGTCACTAGTTTTTTCTAATCTAAACACTAGTTTTACGAGTTTCATGGTAAAAGTCGTTTATAACTGTCAGAGAAGCAAAAATCCACTGTCTTATGTTGATTAAAAAATCCACGCATTTATGTGCGTGGACTTAGCCAAACTTCTTTTACTAATCATAAACTTTTATCTAAAGTACAATGAATGAATCGCCAATTCTTTTACCTTATTAAATTGTAATTTAATTTGATGTTTTCCAGAAGAACCTTGGAAGGAAGAAGCTACAATTTCCCCTTCTTCTAAGGTGATACTTCCGGAGGCCTGCTTCTCATCATCTAGAAATATATGAATTTCACCACTGCCTGTGGCCTCAATAGAAATATCAATTATTGGTATCTCCCATTCAACATAACGAATAATAGCTTCATCTTCATCCTTAATACCAGTTAGAACCTCATCCCCATTATTGGATGGAGCAAGGTAAACACTGCCTGATAACTGACAAGCTCGATACGCTGCTATTTTTTCATTGATCTCAAATGGCCACCCTGCCCCTTGGGATGTCATTTTAACTTCCTGGAGGGTACCGTCCTCATTGAAGAAAATCGGTTCAATGCAAAGTCTGCGTTTTTGCTGTCTGTTCTGAGAACTACGATGATAGAATACATACCATTGCCCGTTTACTTCCTCAATCGAGCCATGGTTATTCCAACTCTGTGGATCACATCCATCGTTATCAATAATGACCCCTTGATACTTGAATGGCCCAAGTGGTGATTTACTAGTTGCATAGGCTAGAGATGTTGGTTTGCCTCGGACCATACTTGAATATACAAAATAGTATGTATCGCCGCGTTTGCGAAGGGAACTGCCTTCATGAAAATAATGATCTTCTTCCGTAACAATATTATTTACAATCGAGTTTTCTTCAAACTCTACCATGTTGTCTTTCAATTTGGCACCATGAGCATAGAACTGTCCCCAGTAATAATAGGCCTGGCCATCATCGTCGACAAAAACAGCTGGATCGATTCCGCCACAAGGTAATTGGATCGGATCCCTAAAAGGCCCCTCTGGCATATCAGCAACGGCAACCCCCTCACTTGCATCTGCCATACAAAAATACAAATAATATTTACCATCCTTATGAATGGCATCTGGTGCAAACAACATATCTTTCGGGAAATTAGGAATCTCTAACTTTCCGTCTTTGGTATCTTTTTCAATCATTTTTTTCAAGAACGGGGTTAGTCTTGACCAATCAATACTTGATGGATATTTGGGAGCATTCTCATCAAATACCCATGGAACTTGGCTGGCATCAAAGGATTTCCCATGGTCTACCCAATCAATCAGATTATCTGAAGAAAAGACTCGATATTCCTTACTACAATAAATATTCTCCTTCTGATCCCAAGAACCGTAGACATACACCCTTCCATCTGGCATCACATGTGCTTCTGGATCGGGAATGTGCAGGTCTGGCGGTAAAACTGGATTGCGGCAATCTTTATATTCTTTCATTTTTCCACTCCTCAAAGATCTTCATAATGCATACTAGAATCCAATAAATTAGTTACCTATGATAGCGCTGTCTTAAGTGTAGAGAATAAGATGTGAGATGACTATATCGATATCCTCCTAGATTCTATCCATTTCACACAAAAAAATAGTCGACTGTTATCTCACTTCAATAAAAAATCCTCAACCGATAAAAAGGTTAAGGATTTTTGTTTTTTACATAGGGCAATATATTGTGATAGATACTTTTATTGAACTATTTATTGATAACAATCGATAATTTATAGTTTGCATGCTTGTTTAAGTTTACCAAAAATTTATCTAATATTTCATTGGATGGGAATCTGCATTCAAGGATGTAACAACTATCTCCACTGATTTTATAGTTGTTTATGACATATTGTTGTTGTGTTTTTATGAACGACAGATATGGTTCATGATGCGTACTTTTTGTATAGATATTAATTAAAGCATGTATAAAACACCCTAATTTAGCTTGATTAACTTTAATGCTATACCCTTCAATCACCCCATTATCTTCTAATTTAGCCACTCTAGATGCGGCTGCTTGTCCAGTCAAATGAACTTTCTCCCCCAATTCTTTCATGGTGATCCGACTGTTCTTAGATAATTCATCTAGGATTCGCATATCCGTGCTATCTAACATGAATTCAAATCCTTTCATTTATCAAGTGAAATGGCCAAAAGACTTGATTTTATCTATGTAAATGTTATTCGGTCATAGTATAAACTATACGTAAATCAAAGAAAAGGAGTTAAAAATATGAAGATACAACAAATTCGTAATGCAACACTAATTGTCGAATATGCAGGCAAAAAGTTTTTAATAGATCCAATGTTAGCCGAGAAAGGTACTTACCCACCTTTTCCCAACTCATTAAGACAAGATCAATTTAATCCTTTAGTTGGCTTACCCACGTCACTTGACAATATTACTAACGTAAATGCTGTAATTGTAACTCATCTACATTTAGATCACTTTGATTCTGTTGCCAAGGATGTATTGCCAAAAGATATAAAAATGTTTGTTCAAAATGAAGAAGATGCTAAAGTAGATAGAAACGCTGGTTTTCAAAATGTAGAAGTTTTACAAGAGGATACAGTCTTTGATAATATCCAATTAATTAAAACAAAAGGCGAACACGGAAGAGGAGAAATATTAAAACGTACTGGTTTAGTATGTGGCGTTGTCTTCAAACATCAAAATGAGAAAACCTTATATGTAGCTGGAGATACCGTTTGGTATGAAGCGATCCAAGAAGTGATCGATACACATAAACCAGAAATCATTGTGGTAAATGGTGGAGATAATCAATTCTTTGAAGGCGGTTCTCTTGTAATGGGGAAAGATGACATCTATGCGGTGTATAAGGCTGCTCCTACCGCCAAAATCATTTCTGTCCATATGGAAGCTGTCAACCATTGGACATTATCCAGAGAAGAGCTAAAAAACTTTATTGAGGAAAAAGGAATCTCTTCTCACGTTCTAGTGCCAGATGATGGCGAATCATATACATTTTAAAACAAAAACAAAAACAAATAGAAATACCTTTCAGTGCGCCTACGGTTATACCGGCTGCCACTCCTGCCCCTCCAAAGATTTGTGACAGGATTACAATTCTTAATGTTTTTATAGAGCTGTTTTTGTTTTTGGTGAATCAATATAACCTTGCAACCAAACAGTTCTGTCACTGTTGCTTATTCCTGTAGTTGCTTGGTCAGGAAGACTACAAGCAAAGAGCTGATATAAAGTATTTCTAATTCATATCCTTTTTATTTAGTTAAGCTTATATTAATGCAGACTTTTATTTAACTAGGCAATTAGATTCTAATGTAAAAGGCAGCTTCGGTAAGAAATAATGAAAGCTGCCTTTTTCATATTTTTTCGTCTATTGAATCCTAAGAAAAATTTCTACATTTAAAAATTGGCCCTACTTGTACTAGTCTTCTCTTATGAAAGTTCTCTTCGAAAAAAATCTTCAATTGTATCAAAAATCAACAAATCCATTCCTTCAACAATCTCCTCTACCCCATTCTTTGAGGCATAATACTTTGCAATCCTTGGACCACCTTCATCTAAATTTGTACGATTCAGAAATCCATGGCCCAGCCCATTAATAAGATAAAGAGACACATTATTCTTTTTATCTGCTAGTTCCTGATATAATAACTTACTTTGATGTGCAGGAACAGCAACGTCACTTAGCCCATGCTTAATTAGAAATGGCGGAAGACTTTCTTTTACATAGATCAACGGATTGGCTTCCTTTACACGTTCCGGACATGTTAAAATTGGTGCTCCTAAAAACAACGATTCAAACGAATCAGGGTCAGAAGTTTTTTTATCTTTTGGAATTTGGACTGACTCAGGATCTTCTTCGATAATTCCATATAATTCTCTTTGTTCATCGATTTGGAGAAAATCAACTGGACCATAGCCAATTACGACAGCTTGAACGTCACTTGTCATTTCAGGATAGAGAGGATTTTCTCCGATGAATTCGTTAGGTTTTGTTGTTGCAGCAAGTGCTGCAAGATGCCCTCCTGCCGACGAGCCCCAAAGGCCTATTTTATTTCGGTCTAAACCATACTCCCCTGCGATTGTTTTAACCCACCTAACGGCTGTTTTTACATCATGAATTTGCGCAGGAAAGATAGCTTCATCACTTAACCGGTAATCAATGCTTACCATCGCATAGCCTTTGCTGGCAAAATATCGGGTGAAATCAGGACCTAATTTGCGATCCCCAAAGCGCCATCCCCCGCCATGCAGCCAAATAATCACGGGCAGAGGCTCTTTTTTCATCTTGGGTAAATATAAATCAGCTAATAACTGTCTTCCATTTATCTCCGCGTAAACGAGATCTGTTATGATTTCTACAGTATAATCCACTAACTTTTCCAATGAAAATCCTCCTTAAAAGATGCAATTCTTAACTAATGATTGTCTTCTTGTCACTATTAATCATTTGCTGGACGACCGCCAAGCACCTTCAGGTCAAGAATATCTAAATTTTGCAGTACTCGATCAAAACGGAGTGGAGCCGGCTCACTCGGGAAAATATAATCATCATACACATCTCCAAGAGTACGGAAAAATGCCTCGAATAGTCCCGTCGCAAGGATACCAATCATTTTTGTGTAATGTGAATCCATTCGATAAGAATGAACTGTGTTAGCAGGCACATGGAGAATATCCCCAGGGTGTAGTGTGAGCTCTACTCCATTCGCCCACAGTGTAACCTGACCTTCAATACAGAAGAAAATTTCCGTATGCTTTTCGTGATAATGTTCAGGAATGGCTTCACCTTTAGGACCTTCTGAAACAACAAAAATAAATTCACCATTCGAATTGGCTTGAGTTGTCATCAGGGTATGAAGTTGGTCTCCTGTAACTAAGCGAATGCCCTCTCCTGCTTCAAGGACATATGGTGCAGCCTCTTCAGGGATTTCTCCATTTTCAACTAGTTGTGATGTACCAAGAACTTGAGTATCCAAGATGAATTCTACATCTGCTGAGATTGATGCTTTTTTAAATTTCTCAATCGAAGGTTCTTGGACTGCTTTTGGAGGATGGACAAATTTTTCGTAAGGCTCACCAATAATCGAATAGAGCTTCGAAACGTCACCTTTTGATGTAAAAGATAAAAACTGTGTTCTATGGCTAAGCATTTGATAACTGTGAGAGGTGCCTGCAGGAATATAAGCATAATTCCCCTCGGTAAGTAGATATTTTTTATCAGCTATCACTACTTCAAGTCTGCCATGGAGGACGTAGATTCCCTCATGACTGTATAAATGTTTATGTAATGGAAAGGAATCTCCTTTTCCTCCTGAAATAATAACCATTTCTACTAAATTATCCGTACTCATGCCATTTGCTATAATAGTAGCAAGCTGTCTACCAAATAAGTAACGTTCCCCTTCCCCATTTCTTAGCAAATAAGGCATCTTGTAATCAGGAAGCTTATTAAACAAGGTACTCAATTTCATTCCTCCTAAATATTTGAACCAATTATCTAGTTACACGTGAGATTTAACACAATTACTTCAATAGATAGTATATGGTAGAATAGTTCTTGAGAGAAATATAACTAATAGTTCACAGTTATTCCTTTTTTTCATATAGGTAATTAGTCCAGAGCAAGATATTTAGAAAGAAAGGAGCGATTGCCTATGGATCTTAAACAATTACGTTACTTTGTCTCTGTTGCGGAACGATTGAGTTTTACCGAGGCAGCAGCGGAACATTTTGTTGCTCAATCTGCTATCAGTAAGCAAATCTCTAATCTTGAAGAACTGATAGGGGTTCAATTATTTATCAGAAATAGAAGAACCGTCCAATTAACGAAGGCTGGAGCTCAATTATTAAAAGATGCCAAAGGCGTAATAGAGCATTATGAAGAAGCAATAAGTAATGCTAGACTAAGAGGAAGCGATTTGTCGGGAAGTATAAAAATTGGGTATTTAGGACTTGAGAAACTTTTTTTACCAAGACTGATTAATCAATTCACCAAGAAATATCGAGATGTTAATATTGAATTAATTCAATACACGAGGGATACACTCAATGCCTCCTTAAAACTTGGAGATATTGATATTGGTTTTACTTTATCGTTATCAATTGATAAATTCCCCGAAATTACCTCTAGGAAAATATCCAATATACCTTTTACAGTGGTAATGAACAGTGAACATCCTCTAGCGAACCATAGAAAAATTAGTATTACTTCGATTGCTACTGAGCCGGTTATTGTTATTAATCCAGAAGTATCCCCAGATGGATTCAAACATATTTCGGAACTCTTTATAAAGCATGATATCTCTCCAAACATCATACAGGAATGTTCCCACTTTGAAACTGTGTTACTCATGGTTGAAGCTGGTATTGGTATTTCCATTCTTCCCGTTGCAATGGTCAATCCCCCTCCAACGCTTCGCTTTATTGAATTAGAAGAGAATATAGAGGAAATTGATTTCATTATTGCCTGGAATAAAAATAATCTTAATCCATTAATCTCTTTATTTACGAAAGAATTTGAGTCTTTTATCGATACACACGAGGACGGACTAATATTTAAAACTAAAAAATCCACGCCATAAAGAGCGTGGATTTACTTCATTCTCCTTTGTAATGTCAAAGGCTACTATTGAAAACATCTTTTTGAAATAGCGGGGTTGATGTTAACTGGAAAAGTTAATCCATCCATTAAAATTTGATCGTTTATCTAAGTCTAAATTACTGCATTAAAAAAGTTGGGCAAAGGACATCCTCAAAGCATGAACAGGATGTCCTATTTATGCACAACAGATATAGTTGATAAGAAGCAAACAGCTGCAAAATTTCAAAAGTTACTGAATTCTCATTTGTGGTCAGAAACTATTCTACTAGAGTTATACACTTTTATTTTATCTTTGGACTAATATATTTCCAATCAAAATTTTCTATAAAATGGACGAATGCCTTAACGACATTCCATTCAAGGGATTCCTTATGATAATACATCCACGTTCTTCGCAATATAGGGTTTCCTTCTTGATCGGTTATAAGGACTTTGGATAAGTTCTCTATACCATTAAGTACCCTGCTGGAAAGGATGCCATATCCTAAACCATTTATAACCATTTCCTTACACGTATCAACTTGGTCGACTTCTATACTGATAAAGGGTGCTTGCGCATAATTTTCAGCCCACCAATGATCAATGGTTGATTTTAATAAGTAATCCCCTCTATATTCAATTCTAGGAAGACGAGGAAGATCCATTATTTCAATCTCATCCTTTGAAGCAATGCAAATGGTTTCCTCAAATAATTGATGTTTCGATAATCCCCTGCATCCATAGTCTCCCCGAACAAAACCGATATGAACATCTTTATTGTGTATAAGCTGGGTAACGTCTCTGCTCCATCCCGTAATCACCTTGAATTCCACATGGGGAAATTGCCTTTTAAATAGTTTCAAAATATAAGGAAGTTCATAATTCGCAAAAAAATTAGATACCCCCAATTTCAACGTACCTACCACTTTATCACTTTCGTTATTACTCATATTTTGGACATTTTCTTTTATCTTCTCATAATGAGCAAGGGCCTCCTCAGCACATTGGACAAGATATTCCCCTTGTGGGGTAAAATGCACTCCACGGCTTTCACGGGTTACGATTGTAACTCCCAGCTCCTCCTGCATATGCTTTAATCTACTCGTTAAAGCAGGTTGAGTAAGAAATAATAATCGAGCTGTTTTTGTAAGATTTTTTTGATTATAAAGTACTTTCAGTATTTCCCAGTCACGGTAATCCATTGTCCCACCCTGTAATCTGATATAAAGATTTTTTATAAGTAAAAATAATTTTTTTGAATTTTATTTATTATCATTATTGCATTATCCTTATCCTTAATCAATTGTTAATTACTTCTATAACCTATCCAAATATTATTATACGAAAACTCAATCATGGGGGTATTCCATAATGGGAGAACAGGAAAATCAACGAAATCCATGGAGGAATTTTAATGGTCCAAACCTTGGCTATGTAATCGAACAATATGAGCGCTATATGAACGGTATAGATACCGTCGAGCCAAAATTAAAAGAGTTATTTATCAAATGGGGATCACCCTTGTCTTTTGAGACAAGTCAATTGAAAGAAAGCGGCGACCATGGATCTGTTATTCCAGGTAATTCAGCAGATATAGTGAAAGTGATGAAAGTTGTAAAACTGCTGGAAGATATTCGCTCACATGGACATCTAGCGGCAAATATAAATCCGTTAGATGTGAATGAAAAGCACCATGATTTGTTCAGTCCTGAAAAATATGGGATAAGTGACTACGACTTGAAAGCGATTCCAGCAAAACTCGTTTGGGAGGATACACCTGAAGGCGTTCAAACCGCATTGGATGCTATAAATCATTTAAAGAATCTTTATACCTCTTCACTAGCCTACGAATTTAACCATGTTGATAATATGGATGAAAAAACATGGTTAACTCAGATCGTGGAGACAGGGAGCATGCATCGCTCCTTATCGAAAGAAGAACAAACAAACCTATTAAAGAGTTTGACAGAGGTGGAAGGATTTGAACAATATTTACATAAAACCTTTGTCGGTCAAAAGAGATTTTCTATTGAAGGTGTAGACATGCTCGTACCTATGCTAAATGAAGCGATTCACGAAGGTGTCGGGGATCAAGTACAAAATGTCTTGATTGGAATGGCTCATCGCGGCCGCTTAAGTGTCTTAGCGCATGTATTAAACAAACCATACAGCAGGATTTTCTCTGAGTTTCAGCACTCTTCCGCCAAACAACAAGGACCGTCGGCAGATTTAGTCGATATTAGTGAGGGTTGGACAGGAGATGTGAAATACCATTTAGGCTACAATCGGTTCGTCGAAGGTGCAAGTACCCTTCGTACACGTATTACCTTAGCGAATAATCCGAGTCATCTTGAATTTGTCGATCCCGTGATCGAAGGGTTTACAAGAGCAGCCCAGGAAGAACGTCAAAAAGCAGGATATCCTGAGCAGGATGTTAAGAAGGCATTTCCAATACTGGTACATGGAGATGCTGCATTTCCAGGCCAGGGAATTGTAGCGGAGACTTTAAATTTAGGTGGATTAAATGGATATCGAACAGGTGGTACCATTCATATCATTACGAACAACATGATCGGATTTACGACAGATAGCCGGGATTCTCGTTTTACGAGATATGCGAGTGACTTGGCAAAAGGGTTTGAAATCCCCATTGTGCATGTAAATGCGGATGATCCAGAAGCTTGTCTGGCAGCTGTTCGTCTTGCCTATCAATACCGTGCTCGCTTCCAAAAGGATTTTTTGATTGATTTAGTGGGATACCGCCGATTCGGCCACAATGAAATGGACGACCCTGCGGTCACCCAGCCCCAGGTATACAAAAAAGTTTCGGGCCATTTAACGGTAAGAGCATTATATTCCGAACAGTTGAGAAATAAAGGTATTTTGAATGATCAAGAGGTCGAACAAATCAATCGCAGCGTCCAAGAAAGGCTCCAAGCCGAATATGACCAAGTGTTGGAGAGGAAACCTTATGTGCGATCTGCAGTTGTAGAGATTCCTAAGGTTATCACGAAAGGAATTCCGCAATTGAAAACAAGTGTACAGCTTAACACCCTTCGTGAATTAAATCATGAATTGCTGAAATGGCCGGTAAGCTTTCACGTTTATCCAAAATTAAAGCGGATTTTGGAGCGCCGTGAAATAGCATTGGAAGAAAACGGAAAAGTAGAATGGGCGGTAGCAGAAGTGCTGGCATTCGCAACGTTGTTAAAAGAAGGCACACCGATCCGGCTAACGGGACAGGATTCTGAGCGTGGAACGTTCGCTCAGCGTCACATTGTGCTGCATGACACAGAAACCAACGAAACCTATTCACCCTTGCATCATCTAACGCAAGCCCGCGCTTCGTTTGCGGTTCATAATAGCCCACTGTCTGAAGCGGCTGTTGTAGGTTTTGAATATGGCTATAATGTCTTTGCTCCTGAAACACTTGTCATATGGGAAGCACAATACGGTGATTTTGCTAACACAGCACAACCTCTGTTTGATCAATTTGTTTCATCCGCTAGAGCTAAATGGGGACAAAAGTCAGGGCTTACTCTTCTTTTGCCTCACGGTTATGAAGGCCAGGGTCCAGAGCACTCCAGTGCCCGTCTTGAACGCTTTTTACAGTTGGCGGCAGAAAACAACTGGACGGTTGTAAACTTGACAAGTGCTGCCCAATACTTTCATATTTTGCGCCGTCAAGCATCCATCTTAGGAACAGAATTCGTCAGGCCGCTGGTCATTATGACACCAAAAAGTCTGCTTCGTCACCCGCTGGTCTCTTCTCCTGGCACTGCTCTAAGCGATGGCAGTTTCCAAACGGTTGTGGAACAACCAGAGCTCGGAAAAGAGAGAGAAAAAGTAAAGCGGCTAGTGTTAACGACTGGTAAGATGGCCATCGATCTGGCTGTAGAAATTGACTCAAGAAAAGAAATTCAAACATTAGACGAAATACACATCGTTCGTATCGAACAATTGTATCCATTCCCGAAGGAAAAAGTAGAAGAAATTTTAAAGCGCTATCCGAACCTGAAGGAAATCGCTTGGGTACAGGAAGAACCAAAGAATATGGGAGCATGGCATTATATCGCCCCTACCCTCTTTGAACTTGCTTCCGGCAAACTGACAGTCGGTTACATTGGACGACAGGCGCGTTCAAGCACGGCAGTCGGCGATTCAATCGTTCATAAAAAGGAACAAGAACATATTGTCCAACAGGCTTTGAATTTTAATATTTTAATAGATACACAGAAACAAGAAAGAGAGTTAGTTAGAAGCTAACCATGATCAACAGCAAATAACAAGATAATAATAGTACTTACTATACTTAGGAGGATATGAACTTGATGGAAATTAAGGTACCAGAGTTGGCAGAATCCATTTCAGAAGGAACGATTTCACAATGGCTCATTAATATTGGTGACAAAGTATCAAAAGGAGATAGTGTCGTAGAACTGGAAACAGATAAAGTCAATATAGAATTAAATGCTGAATATTCAGGTATCGTTACGAAGGTATTAAAAGAAACCGGCGATACGGTAGAAGTAGGCGATGTCATTGCAATTATTGAGGATGGCACAGCTGAGGGACCCGTTGTCACCACAACAGCTCCGGAAAAATCGGTAGAAGAAACTTTAAATCAACAAAGCACCCGGTCAGAACAAGAAGTTCCGAAAGCCAACCGACCGATTGCTTCTCCAGCTGCAAGAAAATGGGCAAGAGAACTGGGAATCGATTTAAATCAGGTAAATAGCAGTGACCCACTAGGCAGAATTATGTCAAATGATGTCAAATCCTATTCACCTGCACCTCCGGTAAAAGAAGAACCAAAATTGGAAAAGGCAAGTCCAAAACGTAAGGAACAACAAAATGATGTGGAGTTTGATAAACCTGTAGAACGTGTAAAAATGTCCCGCAGACGCCAAACCATCGCTAAACGCCTTGTAGAGGTCCAACAAACAGCCGCGATGTTGACCACATTTAATGAAGTTGACATGTCTGCGATTATGGATTTACGCAATAAGCGGAAAGATGCCTTTTTCGATAAACATGGTGTTCGTCTTGGATTTATGTCGTTTTTTACAAAAGCAGTGGTTTCTGCCTTAAAGCAATTCCCTCTTTTAAATGCAGAAATTCAAGGAGATGAATTGCTGATCAAGAAGTTTTACGATATCGGAATTGCGGTGGCAGCTCCAGAAGGTTTGGTCGTTCCAGTTGTACGCAATGCGAATCAGAAAAATTTTGCAGAAATTGAACAAGAAATCGGTAATCTTGGTAAAAAGGCTCGTGATAACGCCCTCACTTTGAATGATTTGCAAGGTGGAACCTTTACGATTACAAATGGTGGAGTTTTTGGATCGTTAATGTCCACACCGATTTTGAATAGTCCGCAAGTAGGCATTCTCGGTATGCATAAGATCCAGACAAGGCCAGTAGCAATTGATAGTGAACGAATGGCAAACCGTCCGATGATGTATATCGCACTGTCTTACGACCATCGAATTGTGGATGGGAAAGAAGCCGTTAGCTTCCTGGCTATGGTAAAAGAATTGTTGGAAGATCCAGAAAGCTTATTATTAGAAAGCTAAAACTTTAGGGAGATCTATCAATGGAAGCTAAATTTTGCAGAGAATCAAGAGTGATTCGAACCAGTCGTGTATTCCCAAACGATGTGAATAATCATAATACATTATTTGGCGGCCGGTTAATGAGTGACATAGACCAAGTCGCCTCTATTTCCGCAGCGCGCCATAGTCGAAGCGAATGTGTAACTGCTTCAACGGATTCAGTCGATTTTTTACATCCAGTACGACCAACCGATTCCGTCTGTTTCGAATCTTATGTGACATGGAAAGGCACATCATCAATGGAAGTATTTGTGAAAATTATCGCGGAAGACTTAAAAAGCGGTAAGCGTAAAATCGCGGCGACTGCGCTCCTAACATTTGTCGCACTTGATGAGAATAAGCGCCCAACATGGGTTCCGGAAGTGATTCCTGAAACAGAAGAAGAGAAAAAATTGCATGAAACCGCCCCCGAGCGGGCAAGAGTGCGTAAAGAAAGAAAACAAAAGAGTAAAGAATTAGCTGCATTTTTAACAATGGATCAGTCCTAGGATCGACACAACTCATGATGGATATGATTGGGGTTCAGAAATCTATAATGTTCTAAAATTTTGATGGCAATAAAAAAAGTAGATTCCATTTATGAGGAAAATTTATATTTGATAACTATAGAAAGGAGATGAGGCTCATGATTCTAAAGAATGCCATAGAATTAAGTAAGCGTATCAATTCCTACCGCCAGGGTTTGGTTGAATTGAAAAGGAATAAGGGACCCTCTGATCCTGATGTCATAAAACTCAGCAAACAATTAGATCGGGACATTGTCATGTTACAAATAATCATGTGTGAACTTCGCTCCTTAAAACAGGGATATCTTTATAATAGGTATCCAAACTTAGATGAGCCCGTATGTATTATTCATGATCGTATAATCAAAAAAGATTTTATACAACATTAACAACATCAAACTAAGAGGCTCTTTTGCATGAGTTTAGAAGATACAAGTTTTTGAGATTGGTAGTCATTGCAACATATAAAAGTAAGCATTTATTTAAGAGATTAATGCCGCAAAATTGCTGAAATATAAGTATGGGCCCTCTTCTTTTCCTATAACCATAAAAACTTAACAAAGGAGTAACATGTATGTCAACTTTACGTGAAGAAGCATTAAAGATGCACAAAGAAAAGCGAGGAAAGCTGGGTGTTCACTCAAAAGTCGCAGTAAATAATGCAAACGATTTAAGTCTTGCGTATTCACCCGGTGTTGCAGAGCCCTGCTTAGACATTCATGAGGACGAAAGCAAAGTATTTGATTATACAATGAAAGGAAATCTCGTTGCCGTTGTATCGAACGGAACAGCTGTTTTGGGCCTTGGAAATATTGGCCCGAAAGCTGCGATGCCGGTTATGGAAGGAAAAGCATTGTTATTCAAATCGTTTGCCGATGTAGATGCATTTCCCATTTGCCTTGATACAATGGACCCCGATAAAATTGTCGAGGTAGTTAAACTATTACAGCCCACTTTTGGCGGAGTAAACCTGGAAGACATCGCAGCACCGCAATGCTTTGAAATTGAGGATCGCTTACGAAAAACGTGCGATATTCCCATTTTCCATGATGACCAACACGGAACAGCTATTGTAACGGCAGCCGGATTAATCAATGCTCTGAAACTCGTTAATAAAGACATTGAAGATATACGTGTCGTAGCAAACGGTGCCGGTGCGGCAGGTGTAGCGATTGTGAAGCTTTTGCTCCATATGGGAGTAAAGGATGTCATCTTATGTGATACAAATGGGATTATATATGAAGGACGTCCTGTCGGAATGAATCCATTCAAAGAAGAAATGGCCCGCATCACCAATAAAGAACAAAAACTAGGGACACTAGCGGATGCTCTTATAGAAGCGGATGTGTTTGTTGGCGTATCAGCGGCTGGTTCCGTGACGAATGAAATGGTTCGTTCCATGAACCAAGATCCGATCATTTTTGCCATGGCCAATCCAGTACCAGAAATCATGCCAGAGGATGCAAAAGAAGCCGGGGCACTAGTCGTTGGAACAGGGCGATCTGATTACCCGAATCAAGTCAATAACGTTTTGGCATTCCCTGGAATTTTCCGTGGTGCTTTAGATGTTCATGCAAAAGAAATCAATGAAGAAATGAAGTTGGCTGCCGTGTATGCGATTGCTGGATTAATTTCAGACGATGAACTTTATCCCGATTATGTCATTCCTGATCCGTTTGACCGCCGGGTAGCTGCCCATGTAGCAGCAGCAGTTGCGAAAACGGCTATGGAAACGGGTGTTGCACAAAAGAAAGTTAATGTTGAAGAGATAAAAAAGCGTCTATTAACACAAGTTGAAGAAAAACAACCTGCTTTTTTATAAATCTAACAACTAAAGTGGCAACCTTAATCACTACCTTGATGTTTCAATAAAGCCTATTTAACTACAGTTTGATGAGGGGTTGGCCATGTAAGTCGTCCCCTTACTCACTCTATTTTGACGAGTTTCTACTATTATATTTTGTCGTGTCCAATAGTTAATATTACATTAAAAAGACCGCAATTAACATAGCGGTCAAAAAGAATTCATCCGGCTCCAGGCCGTTTAACGCTTATACATATGCCATCACCCCAAACAGCATTGAATGATATAAAAAATTACATTTGTTTCATAATGTTGCCTTTTCTCAAGTGCTTTTTCATTGCTTTAATTAGGTAACCGCCTTTAAATTTCCGCGGTTCATAAGAGAGATGAATGCTTTTGGTTCATACTCTTCGATTAAATCCAACACTTCACTTTCGCGGTTTCGTTTTGTTAATATTTCCAATTGGTATCTTTTACCATCACGTCCCATCCCTACAAAGACGGTAACCCCAAATCCTTTATATCTTAATAAAGCAATAAGTTCTTCATTGATTTGCATTAAATTTACAACTAAGAATTAGCACGTAAGTCCGAGAAACTTAAAAATATTAATTTTCCATAACCATTTCGAAACTCAATCATCCTTTTTTAAAAACGGAGTGGGTTTTGACAATCTAGTCCGGATATTTAGGTGCATCTGATCAAAAACCCATGGAACTTGACTTGAATCAAAAGATTTCCCATGGTCAAGCCAATCAACCATATTATCAGATGAAAAGACGCGATATTCTCTACTGCAGAAAATATTTTCTTCCTGATCCCAAGAACCATAGACATATACTCTTCCATCTGGCATAACATGTGCTTCTGGGTCTGGTATATGCAGGTTTGCTGGTAAAACTGGATTGCGGCAATCTTCATATTCTTTCATAACCTCACTCCTCAAATGACTACTTGTTACTGTATAAAAACGTTGTACTCTTAGTTTAGTAGAGTTTCTTCCTTATAACTATGGCGATATCCCCCAAATACTGTCCATTTCAAACATAATAAAAAACAACGCCTGAAAGAAATTCAGACGTTTATTACTTTTTTATATTTAGATTTCAATCATTATAGTGCCTCTACCTAAGAAGTTCGTAAACTTCTATATCTAACTTCTTAGCAAGATCAGGATTGTACGTTTTTTCGTATTCCGGTTCAACCGTTACCTTTCCTCCATAAAACATGACATTCTCTACTTCTTCAATATCAATGGTTACCACACAAAGTTTCATCGTCTTTTCGAATACTTCAGATACTGTAGCTCTTCCACGCACTGAATAGCAGCTTCCTTCTCCAATCATTCCAACAATCACAGTAGGATTGCTTTGGATATTTGTAATACTTGATGCTTTATGACCAAGGGCTATCTTTATTTGTGTGCCGACCGGGTTAGCATTTACCCATGAAACAACACTTAATTGTGGTAGTTTTGTATCTGCATCAACCGTAATCAACGAAACCATCTTTTCTCCCTGCAAAGAAGAAGCGAGCTCAGTGCTCAGACGATCTAAAGTTTTAGTCATTATGATTCTCTCCTACTCTCTTAGTATTCCACTTTTACCGGAAGACCTAGCTCAAGCTTTCCGAACAGTTCTCCTACCCAATCAAAATTGAAGGCCGTATGCTGTGCTCCGGCGTGAATATCCCGCCAAAACTGTTGAAGAGGGTGACTCTCACTAGAGGCGGCAGCACCACTGCTAGTGTAGATGGTTTCCATTGCTTCTGTACACATTTCTGCGCAATAAGCATAATTACAGCGCAAGCGTACCCGTTCCGGATATTCAAGTAACCGTCCGGACTCTACTAGTTCTAAGGATTTATGGAGAAGAGCGTCCGCTGCTTCAATTTTTGCCGCTACCTTTGCCAGACGAATTTGCTGATGGGTTAAATTTGCGACTGCTCCTCCACCCCTAGCTTTATTTTTCCCAATAACTTGGTCACGCCAAATCTCATAAGCTCCTTTGGTTGCTCCGAGAATAACGGATAAAAGCGTAACTGGCATAACAGCTGACAATTGAATACGGTAAAGTGGTGCTGTATTCAGGTCCATCCCAGGAGAAATCCCATGAAGATTCCATGGTTCTAACTCCATTGTTCGGTACTCGGGAACAAAAACGTCGGTTAACTGCAATAAATTACTGCCTGTTCCTCTCATACCAATGACTCGCCAAACATCAATCACTTTTAGGTCGTTTTTAGGAACGAGGAAATATAAGACTTTGGTTTCGTCTCCCACTTCCGAAACTGGTGCTGGTGCACTAATCATGATCCAATCACAGTGATTGATTCCTGAGGAGAATCCCCATTTACCACTTAGTTTGTATCCACCATTAACACGGCTAATTTTTGAATCCGGACTTGGATTAATCGACGTAGCAAGGCATGCATCAGGGTTATTTTTCCATACATCCGCTTGTGCCTGGTCTGGAAAAAATGCCAGCATCCAGCTGTGTAATAGTAGAAGTGAATAGCACCAGCCTGTCGAAGCATCTCCTTTAGATACTTCTATTGCTGTATCAGCTAATGTTTTCCAACTAAGTTCATGCCCGCCCCAACGGCTCGGAACCAAGGATCGAACCAAGCCTGATGAAATGAATTCTTGGATTGTTTCGGGGGGTTGGTGTCTTAGTTCTTCGCCAAGGTTTGGCCGCATTCGTAGGGAAGCAGATAATTCTTTCGCACGCTCGATCGCTTCCACATATGAGAACTTATTTAATACTTCATTCATTTTCTCATCCTCCTCAGGTTTATTTGTCAATGTTAGGTGTCCCATACGTGTGGAAAGTGGATGGAAGTGGTGTTCCCCATGCTAACCCTTTTTTCCGTTCTTCCGGGGTCCAAGTTACCGTTTCCCACTCTGGTGTAAAGATGAGAAAACCGCCCGAGCATACCTCAATTCGATTACCTCCAGGCTCATACACGTATACAAACATCGTTTGACCTGCAACATGTTTATTAGGAGGTGCTTCAATGAAAATTCCATTATCTAAAAATACATCGGCTGCCCGGAGTACCATTTCGGCACTTTCTACTTTGAATGCAGCATGATGGAAACGTCCTTGAGCACCTGATTTATCGAGAGAAATGGCCAGGTCATAGGATTTATTCGTAACATGCAGCCAAGCGGTTGCCTGTTTGCCTTCATCGGTTATCGCTTGTTCACTTAGTCTGAAACCGAGGTGATTTCGATAAAAAGTACTATCGGCATCGACATTGGAGCTGAACAAATTAATATGATCCAGCTGCGTCACGCTTGCACCTCTTGCCGAAAACTTTTGAGGCTGATTTTTCAGACCCGGCTTTAAATGTTCCGGTGTTACAAATTTATCCGCCTCATAAAATACTTCTAATACATGCCCATCCGCATCGTAAAATTGGTAGGATCGTCCATGACCATAATCTCCATCAGTCCATCCAATTCCGTATCCGCTTTTCTCCAAATCAATAACACGCCGTTCAAGTGCTTGTTCGGAATAGGTCCTTAACGCCACATGTCCTAATCCAGCCTGACTTGCTTCCGTCAGCTTCAAGCTGTAAAGCCGCTGATCTCCCCAGCCGCGGAGAAAGACAGATTGTCCTTCTTGACGGACGATTTCCATTCCGAGTAAATCGCGAAAAAATTCAAGACTCTCGGTTGGCTTAGGTGTTAGTAGTTCAATATGTGCCAAGTAGGCGATATCTCGAATGGGTTCGTGACTTGCTGTCATGATTCAGTCACCTCCATGATCGTTGTCTCAATCGCACCAATTCCGGAAATTTCCACCCTCACCTTATCACCATGCTTTAAAAACTTGTTCTGTGCTTCCCCGACACCACCAGGTGTACCAGTAAGGATGATGTCCCCTGGCTCCAAAGTAACGATGCCTGATAAAAATTCAACAAGGTGATTAACATTGAACAACAGCTGTTCCGTATTGGACTTTTGCCTTAATTCATCGTTAACGGTTAAGCATATGTCTAAGCCGTGCGGATCTGGTATTTCATCCTTTGTGACTAAAACGGGTCCGAGTGGAAGACTCTTATCTAACGTTTTGCCTTGCAGCCATTGAATAGTTCGTTTTTGCATGTCACGGGCGGTAATATCGTTTGCGACAGTGTAGCCGAAGACATAGTCCAAGGCATCCTCATATGGAATGTCCTTTCCTTCTTTCCCAATGACAAATGCCAATTCTGCCTCGTAATCTAGCTTTTTAGTCAATTGGGAATTTAGCGGAAAGGTATCGTTCGGACCGGAAATCGCTGTAGCAAATTTGGCAAAAATAACTGGATGAACTGGGAAATCGCGCTTCATTTCAAGAATATGATTCTTGTAATTTAGTCCAACGCAGATGATTTTATTCGGCTTCAGTACGGGTGCCCCGATTTGAACATTTTCTTTTTTATAGAGGACGGAAGACTGTGCAGCACTTTCAAGTGCATAGGAAACCGCCTCTTTCGCGGTCTTTAGAGCCATGTCGCCATTTGCAATAAACTCTGTTGGATTGGCTGGCAATAAAGCGGTTGCAATTTCTTTCGCTCTTTGCTGCCCATTTTGATTTAATAGCTCGATATATGCTTCCTGTGGGTCTACAATCGTATTTTCGTCAACTAAAATGCCAAGTCGTAAAGGTTTATTGTTTGTGGAATAGGTTAGTAATTTCAAGTGATTTCCTCCTCGTATTTTTACAACACAACGATGTGTTTTTCTCTTTAAATTAATGATAAGCCACAATGAAATTTTTTTGAAATACACATATTGCATTTGAGAAATCATGATTTTAGATAATTTGTCACTTTGTCTTTTCCTCTGCCGTACCAATTCCCGTTAATTTTTAAGTCGATTTTATAGAATTTGGTTAATTCATAGGAATTCTACAAATTAAATGCTGAATTCTACAAAATAGAGAAGGAATTCTACAATTATTAAATTTATTCTACAAATGATGGCTTCGATTCTACATTAGTTGGTAATCAATTACCATTTTAAAAATTAATGGCCCAATTTTTACAAAAAAGGAGGATAATTCTACAAAGTCGAATGAATTCGCAACAAAAATTGTAAATTTTGTCCAATTAAACAAAATCCAATTAAAAAGTCCATGGGCAAATCCCAATTTCTAAAATAACTTCATGGTAGAACACAAAAAAAATACCCCTAAACGGAGTATCTATCGACCTAATCAATTTTCATGGAGATGCTTTCGAAAAAAGGATTCTACTAACTCAAATATTCTTTTTTTACTAGACTCTATCTGTTCAGGTTCCCCTGCTTCAGCCTTACGAAGGGTAACTTGTAGAGGCAGTTCATCCAAACCATTTTTATTAAAAAATGCATGCCCCATTCCTTCAATCAAACAGAGCGCTGCCTCATTCCCGTGTTCAATCAGTGCTTGATAAAGCAGCTCACTTTGATGAACTGGTACGGCTGTATCACTTAACCCGTGTAAAATAAGAAATGGCGGGATATTTTCATCAATATAGGTGATTGGATTTGCCTCACGGACAAGGTTTGGAACCGTTTGAATGGGTGCTCCCAGCAATTGTGACTCTGGAGAATCTGGGTCAGTATGGCGCTGAACTGCATTAAGACGAATGGATTCCGGATCATCAGAAGAAGCAGCCGTTGAATTATCGTATTCCTCCATCTGCAAGAAATCTGTAGGACCATACCCGTCAACTACTGCTTGTACGTCACTAAAATATTCCCAATTCCCTAACTTCAAATCTTCGAGCCTGCCTGAACCTGTGGTACCGGCCAAAGCCGCTAAATGTCCTCCAGCTGATGACCCCCAGAGGCCAATATGTTTGCTATCAAGACCATACTCGTTAGCTACCGAACGGAGCCAACGGATTGCGGCCTTTACATCATGAATTTGCGCAGGAAAAATCGCTTCACCGCTTAATCGATACTCAATGCTTGCCATAGCATATCCACGTTCAGCAAATCTAACTTTAAATTCCGGTCCTAGCTTTCTATCCCCAATTCGCCAACCTCCGCCGTGGAGCCAGACAATCACTGGCACTGGCCCCTCTGCTCCGATAGGCAAATAAAGATCCAGAAGTAATGATTTCCCATTTGGTGAGGCAAATTCAACATCCGGTAGGGCCTTTACTTCATACCGATTACTCATCTTTAATGAACCTCTTCCACTTCAGTTGGTGGAGGACCTGGAGGCTTGCCTAATAATTTTAAATCGAGCTCATGTATACGCTGGATCACTCGGTCAAAACGATATGGTGCCGGCTCACTAGGGAAGATTGGATGTTCATACGGATCTCCAAGGATACGGAAAAAGTTTTCAAATTCCCCTGGGGTCAATAATCCAAAAAACTTTGTATAGTGGGCATCACAGCGGAAGCGATGAGGTGTATTTGCTGGAACATAGGCAAAATCCCCTGGTAATAGGTGCAATACCTCGCCATCCACCCATAGTGTCATTTCCCCTTGTAAACACATAAATGTTTCGTTGGTCAATTCATGAGCGTGCTCACCAATGGCTTGTCCTTTTGGTCCTTCGGAAACGAGTACAAGAAATTGGCTGTTTGTTGCTTCTTTTGTCGTTAGGAGTGTATGAACGGTATCACCGCTAAGAAGATGGACTCCTTCCCCTGATTCCAGTACATACGGTTGAACTTCCTGCGGAATGGTAGAGCCTTTAGCCAATTCTGGTAAGCCAGCAGTTGGATGACTAGTGACCAATTTTATATCAATATCAGCAGGTATTCGGGTAAAAGTATCCTGGTTTAAGAGGTTCATAGAAACTGGAGGGCGCTCAAACTTAGTAAATGGCTCTCCAATTAGCGAATATAACTTTGCTACATGACCGTTAATAGTGAAAGAATAGAAGCGTGTTCGATGGCTTTGCATCCGATAGGCATGTACAGTGCCTGCCGGAATACTTATATAGTCACCAGCAGTTAATAAATACAATTGTCCATTAAGTTCTACTTCAAGCCTTCCGTCGAGTACAACAATTCCTTCGTGAGCTTGTTCATGTACATGTGCCGGGAAACTGTCACCTTTTCCACCCCACAATTGAACGATCTCCATCATATCACCGGTGCTTTCAGTTGTAGCAACAATGGAGGCAACCTGGGTACCAAAAAGATATCGCTCTCCCTCTCCATTTTTAATAAAATATGGTTTCTTCTCGTTAGGTAACTTGCCAACGACTTTTAGAACCATCTAACCACTCCTTATCAAATTCCTTTAAATTATTAAGCGCTTTCAAAATAACCATAATACGAATGAAGAAAAATTGGAAATATACGTATTCGATTTCTGTAATCCCATTTTCGTATTATTTGTTGGGTTTGTCACTTTAAGAGATCAATTCTTGTGGAAGAATACTAGTTTCTACATCGTGTTAATTCAAGAATAATCGCATAATTTCGACTACTTATTATCTAATATGATAAAATAACGGTAAATAAATGACAAGTGAGGACCCTATGGATATTCGACAATTGCGCTATTTTATTACCGTAGCTGAGCACTTAAATTTTACAAAAGCAGCCAACCAACTCTATGTTGCTCAATCAGCGATCAGCCATCAGATTGCCGATTTGGAAGAACAAGTGGGCGTAAAATTATTTATTCGAAATAAGCGCTCCGTCCAGCTTACACCGGCTGGGGCTGTCTTTTTAAAAGATGCAATGGAGATTGTAGAAAAAACATCGGGGGCCATCGAAAAAGCTAAACAAACGGATGCAGGTGTGATTGGCAGTATTTCGATTGGTTTTTTGAGTGTTCATGTTCGTGGTTTTCTACCAGAGGTTATCAAACGGTTCCGTGAACTTTATCCGAAGGTAGACCTACAGCTGAACCACTTCCCTAGTAAAATGCTAAAAGAAGCGTTGGAAGAAGGAGAATTGGACATCGCTTTTACACAGCCGTCTGGGTTAAATAGAATTGAAGAAATTGAGATTCAAACGGTAGCAAAAGATAAATATTGTATTGTTATGCATAAGAACCACCCTCTTGCTAATCGCAAAACAATTAAGCTTGTTGATCTTGCCACAGAGCCATTCATTATCCATAACCGTCATGATTCACCTATAGGTTCCTATGATTTTATCGTCCATTTATGTGAACAAAATGGGCTGACTCCGAGAATTGTGAGTCAACCGCGCTTTGTTGATACTGTACCGATTCTCGTTGAATCTGAAATGGGCATCTCTATACTGCCAAAAAGCTTTGAAGCGGTATCCAGCCCTACGCTTCGATTTATCGAAATTGACGGCCTGGAGGGGCATGATTTTGAACTCGTTATGGCATGGAAGAAAAACAATTTGAATCCGTCTATATCACTGTTTCTAGATGTTCTATGCATAAAATAAAGAAAGCCTGTCAATTGAGACAGGCTTGTCTTTATTCCTTTATTATCTAGTAAACGCAGCAGGTACCCCGCCATCTACTGTCAACATACAACCAGTTGTTCGATCTGATTTTGATGAAGCAAAGAATGCAATTGATTCTGCAATATCGCTAGGATAAATGTTTACTAGTAAAGTAGTACGTTTACGATAGTGCTCTTCTAATTGATCAGGGTCAATGCCATAGGCTGCGGCACGCTCTTCACGCCATCTTGATCCCCAAATAGCTGAACCTTGAAGAACTGCATCTGGAAGAACAGAGTTAACGCGAATGCCAAACTCGCCGCCTTCTGCTGCAATACATCTTGCCAAGTGAGTTTCTAGAGCTTTGACAGAGCTATATGCAGCTGCATTTTTACCAGCGTACACAGAGTTTTTTGAACCGATAAATACCATGTTACCGCCAATGCCTTGATCTTTCATTTGCTTGAACGCTTCGCGGGCAACTAAGAAGTAGCCTGTACCTAATACATTCATGTTCAAGTTCCACTCTTTAAGAGTTGTTTCATCGAATGGGCTAGATGTTGCCAAACCTGCATTATTAACAATAATGTCAACTCCGCCAAATGTTAAAGCTGTTTGATCGAATGCAGCTTGAACCTGCTCTTCACTGGTAACATCCATCTTAACAGCAAGCGCACGGTCAGCTCCAAATTGTTCGTTAATTTCAGCGGCTACTTTTTCTGCACCTTCAAGGTTTAAGTCAGCTAGAACAACGGCAGCCCCTTCAGAGACAAGACGGCGTGCTGTTGCACTTCCAATTCCGCCTGCTCCTCCAGTAATAAATGCAACTTTTCTAGAGAATTCTGCTTCAGCTGGAGCAAGAGATAATTTATATAATTCTAATGGCCAGTATTCTACATTGTAGGATTCGTTTGCACTTAGAGAAACAAATTCACCTAGTGTAGTAGCGCCCTTCATAACAGCAATTGCACGGTGATATAATGCACCACTGATCCTTGAGTTCTTAACGTCCTTACCAGTATTAACCATACCAACACCTGGAATTAGAATAACACGTGGTGCAGGCTCAAACATTTTGTCGCCTTCATTTTTATTTTGCTCATAATATTCTGTGTAAGACTGCTTAAAGCTTGCAACTCCTTCTTTCACACTAGCAATCAAGGCTTCAACATCTTTTGTTTGTGGATCCCAATTTACATAAAGTGGAACCATTTTTGTATGAACAAGATGGTCTGGGCATGCTGCACCAATTTGTGAAAGTTCTGGTGCATTGTAGCTGTTCACAAATTGCAGTACATCTTCACCACGGTCGTAAGTTAAAAGCATTTTCTTCTCATCACTTACCGCGCCGCGGATTACTGGCAATACTTTTGCTAGAATGCTAGTTGCTTCTTCTTCAGAAAGAGATTGATATTTTTGTCCGCCAAATACAGAAGTTTCATCAATTCTTTCATTGATATATTGTTCTGCTTCATTAATAATTTGAATGGTTTTTGCGTATGCTTCCTCAGAAGTTTCTCCCCATGTTACAAGACCGTGTTTTTCCATTAATACTAGTTCTGCATTTGGGTTATTTAATACTCCCTGGGCGATCATTTTTGAAAGAGTAAATCCTGGGCGAATATATGGTACCCAAACAAAACGATTTCCAAAAATCTCCTCAGCTAATTGCTTACCATTGTCTGCGCAGCAAAGGCTAATAATCGCATCAGGATGTGTGTGATCCACGTGTTTGAAAGGTAAGAATGCATGCAATAATGTTTCGATCGATGCTCTTGGGTGCTTACTGTCAATCATACAATGAGACAAATAAGCAACCATGTCTTCGTCTGTCATTTCGTCACGTTCGAATAATGGACGAATGTCTTCTAAATTAAGACCAGTAAAATTGTTTGCTTTCATTGTTGCTAAATCCGAGCCGCTTCCTTTTACCCACATAACTTCAACATCACGACCGCGGAAATCTTTTTCAATTGTCTTCATGGAAGTGTTACCGCCGCCAAAGTTACATACGGCACGATCAGACCCAATTAAATTGGAACGATATACTAATTCTTCTACCCCTTTTGTTACCTGTGAAGCTGTTTCTTGATTCCAAAGATTCTGTACCATCCGAAATCCTCCGTTTGTTTGTATTTATGTTTGTTATCTTCTGTTTTATTATAATATATGTTTGTTTATTTTTGAATAAAAAGTTCATAAATCTTTCATTTTTTTTGTTTTACTACTCTAACCCAAAGAAATTGGTGTCCCGCTTAGGGCAGATTGATTGGCTGCAAGTGTGACATGATGCGTTTTTAAGGCATCTTGGTAGGTTGATAATATGTTAGAAGTATCTCCGGTACGGACAGCATTTAGAAAAATTTGATTCTCTTTGATGTAAGGATTTGATTCTTCTTTAAATTCTTCCACTCTATTACCTTTGACCACTCGTAATAAATCATGACGTAGTTCAATGACCCCTTCTTCTGAGTATATCTCAAGTCCAACCCTGCCAGAGTTTGGCAGGATACACGTGTTGGATATAGTTGCAATGATTCCATTTTCTAGCTTCATGGTGACACTGCCAATATCGGACACCGTCGTTCCCTCTACCTTTCCCTGCATGATTTGATTATTAAAAGCGGCATATACTTCGTTAATATCGCCACATAAATAACGTAATAAGTCAACAATATGTGTCGTCTGTTCTACAAATTGCCCACCTGATTTAAGTACATCTCTCCACCAAGGAACCATCGGCATGTTTCCCATCCAATATCCGAGTGCCATCCCGACGTGACGGTCATGAAGGAGTGATAGTGCTCTCTTCGTTGTATCTTTGTAACGCCAGTTGTATCCAACTGAAGTAATAAGTCCCTTTTCTGCTATTTTTCTTGCAATTTCATCTGGCTCTTCATTCATCGCAAGCGGCTTTTCCACAAAGAATGGGATATTCCTTTCAATTAAGGCATGTTCAATTGCCCCATGAGCATATGGTGGAACGCAAATATATACAGCATCTAATTTTTGCTTGTCTAACATCTCCTCCACATTTGTATATCCAGTGGCATTTGACCAATTCCTCGCCTCTTTCTCAGCCTTTTCTAGACTTGTTCCACAAAATGCTGTAACATCCACTCCATTCATTTCCCCTAAAATACTTGCATGAGTTTTGGTAAACCAGCCCGTACCAACAAAACCAACCTTCATAGAAATCTCTCCTTTTTTTAAGTTTCTACCAATAAATTAAACGCTTTCATATTTCCTGAGACAAAAAAGAAAAGTTGCTCCTAGAAATAAAGCTGTCCTGAAAACATCAATTGACATGATCTCTTCGAACAGCCTTAATTTTTATTTCCTATTATAGATCATTAATAACGATATAAGTTGCTTTTACTGGTCCATGTACACCCACAACAAGGTTTAACTCAATGTCAGCTGAATTACTTGGTCCAGTTATAAAATTAATACATGATGCAACATGCCCTGTTTTTTGATGGATCTCTCTCATCTTTTGAGCTGCTTGTGTCATTCTAGGAACAATTGAACTTTTTGGAATTAGGGCAATATACGTACTTGGTAAAAAGCTTACGGTCCGTCCTTTATTCTCATCGCTGAATAAAACAACTGTTCCCGATTCTGCTAGTGTGATTTCACTGATGGTTATACCGACATTAGCCTGTTCTGCTTTAGCGATGTTTTCTTCGCCTTTTGTATGATCCCATTCATACACATCGATATTATGATTTGGCCATTCTTGCTTCATTAAAGAATCGAGGCCCCACTGGGAAAAACGCTCATCCTTCCAAGTAACAATGGGACCACCGCCGTAATTTGTGACGACTTCATTAAGTGTCGATGATAACTCCCTGCTATCTGTTGAATAAATAGTCGTATGGATTTTCTTACAATGTTCTTTTAATACTTCTAACAATTCATCTTGTGTAGCATCTTTTAAAACCTCATCCTGAGGGCGGAATTTCCAGTTTGGTTTCTCCACAGGTTTAGAGATTCGCGGCCGTCCAAGTCTTGTGGCAATTTGATTAAGAAAGGCTTCACGATTTTGTATTGCTCCTGCCATATTATTGGCCCCCTTTTTCACGGTTTTTAAACCAATCTCTGAATCTTTCTTTATTTGGTGCCGGGAAATCGCGGATATCGGTCCAAGCTTTTAAAGGTCCTGGGCCTTTGTAAATTTTATCCCCTACCGTAAAAGGGTTCATTGCCGTTGGAGCAATTTTTGAACCAATTTTATAGAGTGTCGGTGAAGCCGCACCTAGTCCAAACGCCTTCATTGCTAGCTTTTCTGAGATCGGTGCTTTGCCTTCTTTTTCTACTATTACTTCTCGATGCTTATGAAGAAGGTTGTGCAACGGAATCTTTACTGGACAAACTTCGGTACAGGCCCCGCAAAGTGTCGATGCATAAGGAAGTTCTTTGTAATCATCATAACCGCCTAATAATGGTGACAAGACTGCTCCAATTGGTCCTGCATAAATGGATCCATAGGAATGGCCTCCGACATGACGATACACGGGACAAACATTGACACATGCTGCACAGCGGATACATTGGAGAACGGATTGAAATTCTCCGCCAAGGATATTAGACCTGCCATTATCCACAATAACTAGGTGAAATTCTTCCGGACCATCCACATCCAATTCCTCTCTTGGTCCTGTTAGTACCGTGATATAACTTGTTAACTTTTGTCCAACTGCACTTCTAGTTAATAGGGAAACAAGAACTTCCATCTCCTCAAAGGTTGGAACAATACGCTCCATTCCCATTACAGTAATTTGTGTCTTTGGTAAGGCTGTAACTAAATCCGCGTTCCCTTCATTTGTGACAAGACTGAATGATCCTGTCTCGGCGACAGCAAAGTTACAGCCAGTGATTCCGATATCTGCAGTCAAATATTCCTGACGCAGCGTTTCCCTTGCATGCCAAGCCAATTCCTCCGGTTTGGATGTCTTTGTGTAACCAAGCTTTTCTGTAAATACATCCCTGATTTGCTCTTTATTTTTATGTAAAGCAGGGACGACAATATGGGACGGCGGATCGTGGTCATCCACTTGGAGGATGTATTCTCCAAGGTCGGTTTCAATCACCTGGCAGCCTTCTTGCTCCAACATACCATTTAAGCTGATTTCCTCGGTTACCATTGATTTTGATTTAACTATTTTTTTAGCATTTTTTTGCTGAACAATGCCTCTAATATATTCATTGGCTTCTTCTTTTGTTTGGGCAAAAAATACATGCCCGCCCCGTTTTGCCACATTTTCACTTAATTGCTCTAAATAATAATCCAGGTGCTCTAAAACATGCTGACGGATTTCTTCCCCATGTGAGCGCCAGTCTTCCCAATTTCCTAGTTCTTCAGCGGCAACACGTCTTTTTACACCCATTCCGTCTTGCGCACTGGCCACTGCCCCGCGCATAAAGGAATCGTGAATCCCATTATCAACGCGCTCCTTAAATTGCTGGTCGCTGATTTTCATTGCCATCTATTCTTCCCCCATTTCAAGCAATCTCGTATTTGGTCATCAAAAAATCTATTAGCGGCTATTTAATACTTCCGCAATATGCAGAACCTTAATCGGTTTTCCTTTGCGATCAATCCGTCCGCCAATATTCATCAAACAGCCTGCATCCGCACCAATTAAGTAATCGGCCTCTGTTTCTTCAACATGGCAAACCTTTTCATCGACCATTTGCTCAGAGATTTGTGTCATCTTAACAGAGAAGGTTCCTCCGAATCCACAGCATTGTTCTTTTCCTGGTAATTCGGTAAACTCTAATCCTTTGACATTATTTAATAGAATCATTGGTGCTCTTTTAACACCTAGTAATCTTGTCATATGGCATGAGGTATGATAGGTAGCTTTCCCCTCAAATTTTGCCCCCACATCTTCTACTTTTAATACATCAACAATGAATTGCGTGAGTTCGTATGTTTTCTCTGCCAGTTTTTTGGCCTTCGGTTCCCAAATCGGATCTCCTTTAAAAATATGAGGATATTCATGGAACATAAAGGCACATGAGCCTGATGGAGACACCACATATTCAGCATGCTGAAAGGTGTCAATCATCCGCTTCATTGCTTCTTTGGATTCTTTTGTATAACCACTATTATAAGCTGGCTGACCACAGCATACTTGGGATTCCGGAAATTCAATCTCACAGCCTAGTCTCTCAAGCAGTTCAACTGTTGCCTTTCCTACATTACTCTGGAACATATCTACAAGGCACGTTGCAAATAAACTTACCTTCATTTTTTCTCCATCCCTTCAAATGAAGCTAAAAAACCTGATGAAATCGGCTTTTTGTTTTTATTTATTTTTGTTTTAATTATATTACATGTTTGTTTGTTTTTGAATAGTTATCTTCTAATAAAAAAATAAATCGACAGATGCATAGCATCTATCGATTAAATCTTAACCTCTAATTTTCCGTTTTGCTCCTCAACTAGTAAAAAAACTGGACGTTCTTTCGGAGTTTGATTGGGCGCATGAATGGTCAGCATTAATTCATTTTTTAATGTTTTAAATAACATGCCGTGCCCTCCGTCTTCATCCATTAATGGCTGCTCCTCGTGAATCCACGGTCCATCGATTGTTCCTGTTAATGATCGGGCCATCCCAACAGCATAACCACGTGCACTCCTACTCGACCATAACATTAATAAACCGTTATTTTGTGTCCGATAGAGGAATGGACCATCTGTAACATAATCTTTCTCTCCCCGCACAGGAATTGTCCACTCTGCATCAGAAGCCTTAATCAAAACAATTGGGTCCCCGATTGCATTTTTAAAATCTGAAGCTAATCGAACAGCACAAATTTCTCCGTCGTGGACCTGTAGCCACTCGTGACAAAAGATGAGCCAAGGATTATTGCGATCATCTATAAATAAGGTTCCATCTAGGCATTCCCAATTCCGGGGAGTAACAGGCTCCTCTGTCAGTGGATGAAAAGGACCTAAAGGATTCTCGGATACTAGTATTTGGGTCCCGCGGCATTTTCCATCTGCTTTAAAACTAGCAAACATAAAATATTGCCCCTGATGATAAAAAACTTCAGGGGCCCAAAAATGTTGATCGGCCCAAAATTCAGCGTCTGGCCGAAAAACTTGATAAGGCCCTTCCCAGTTTTCTAAGTCACTGCTTTTATAAGCATTGAAACCTGTCGCTGGTCCATCCCAGACATTTTCATCAGTAGTGCCATACAAGTAATAAGTGTTAGAGTCCCTGTCTGATAGAATAAAAGGATCCCTAATGCGGATATCATTCTTTTTTAACAAATCCTTTCCTCCCTTTGTTGATAATAGTTTAAAGAATTTAATTGTTTAAAATCCCTGTTTCCTCAACCATAATTCACATAGTCTTGGCCATTCTCTAGCCTCGGGATGTTCTTCAGCCAAACCTAACCCGTGCCTGCCACTTTCGAAGATATGAAGGTCAAAAGGAACTTTATGACGGCTTAATCGCGCTGCAAACTTTAAACTATTTTCGACAGGTACGGAGGCATCGTCGGCTGTATGCCATAAAAATGCCGGTGGAGTTTCCTCTGTAATTTGATTTTCATTGGATAATAGTTCAACTAATTCAGCTTCTGGTTTTTCACCTAATAAATTTAATCGACTTCCTTCGTGCGTATATTCTCCCATCGAGATTACGGGATAACAAAGAACCATCAAATCAGGACGGCTGCTATACCGTTCGACAGGGTCTTCTGCAACCGGGTTTCCAAAATCATAATGATTTCCCGCACTTGATGCAAGATGTCCACCAGCAGAGAAACCAAGAATTCCTACACGTTTGGGATCTAGATTCCAATCTGCAGCATGAGATCGAACCATTCGGATTGCTCGTTTCGCATCATTTAATGGAATAGGATGTTTGTAAGGTGCGACCCGATAGTTGAGCACTACAGCTGAAATTCCAATTGAATTTAACCATTCTGCAACCGGGTAAGCCTCATGTTCTGCTCGTCTTTCATAAGCTCCACCTGCGGCAACGATCATAACAGGAAAGGGTCCAGGTCCTTCGAGCAAATATGGTTGAATGCTCGGGGCACCTTCATTTGGTACTTTTTCTTCAAGGTTTATATCTTCCCGAAGCGGTATTATTTCAATCATTCTTTCTCCTCCATTTTTTTTTAACCTATTCTACAACATTTTGCAGCCACGTTTCTAAACACCCAAAAATCGGGCAGCCACTAAGGAGCCCGATTCCTATATACCTTGTTCTTGTAGAAAAACTTCATGCTTACGTTGAATTTTGTTAAACGCGTTACATGCCGGTTTCATGAATAACATTGCTAATAAATTCCCGCTAAATAAGATACAGATAGGCGGTACATAGGAAAGAACAAAACAGATTCCAAAACTTCCAATTAACATATAAAGAGTAGATAAAGGATTCATAATCATAACAAAAAATGAATTCTTGATTACATCCGTTAGTTTCATCTCGTAATGGACAAAAATCGGAATGAGGTAAAATAGCGTACATACAAAAATAAAGGTGATGATGAATAATGGTATATAGAGAAATGTAGCCATACTTTTTGCTGCGTTTTGGATGAATAACAGATCTGCATATAACACCAATCCTGCAGCCACTATAAACACTCCGAGAAAATTGCTTTTTACAAATTCTTTTTTATAAGAAGCCCAGAAGGTTTTGACAATCGAAACCTCCTCTTCGCCCAGCATCCATTTTCGCACAACTGCAAACATCGCCACAGTAGAAGGAAAAAAGCCGAAAACACCCAGACCAAGAATAGTAGAAGCAATCCATAATAAATTTAATAAAGCTAGTTTCGAGATCCAATCCATCAGTTTATAAATACCGCCTAAAATACTCGAAGTTTCCATAACCATCCTCCTTCTGAATTTTCAAAAAGTTGATCAAGCCCTGCCACTCCTATATTAAGGGGTGGCACGAATCATCAACCTTTTAATCCGCTTGTACTGATTCCCTCCACAACATATCTTTGGAAGATAAAGAAGATAACAAAGACAGGAACCAAGGTAACTACAGACATGGCAAACATGGCACCCCAGTTAGAAACGGTTTCATTACTTAAGAACATATTTAGTGCCATTGAAACGGTATATTTTGCGGGACTGTTTAAGTATAATACCGGTCCTAATAAGGAATCCCAAGTCCAATAGAAGGAGAAAATCGCCGCCGTTGCCAAGGCCGGTTTAATTAATGGCAAGATGATTTTATAGAAAATATTAAAGGTATTACACCCATCAATAGTTGCAGCTTCATCCAATTCTCTTGGAATCGTGCGGATAAATTGAACTAGTAAGAAAATAAAGAATGGATGTCCAAAGTATGCTGGTATTGCAATCGGTTTAATCGAGTTAAGCCACCCAAGTTTTGAAAAGATGATATATTGCGGGACCATGACAACCTCATATGGCAGCATCAGTGTTACCATCATAAGTCCAAACCAGAGTGCTTTACCTTTAAATTCTAATCTTGCAAAACCAAAGGCAATTAAAGACGATGAAATAACTTGACCAATCAAGGTTACGATAACCAGGACCGCAGTATTTTTTATAAACACTCCAAATGAATTACCGCCAATCCCCTTCCAGCCTTCAGCAAAGTTATCTAATATAAATGGATCAGGTATTAGTGATTTGGCTGTTACGAAGATGGCATTACTTTCTTTAAACGAACTCATCAGAAGCCAAATAACCGGATAAAGCATTAGGACTGCAAATCCACCTACAAGGATATGATAAGTCCACCATTTTACTGATTTTATCCGCATACGTTATTTCCCTCCTTCTGATTCGTAGTGAACCCAGAATTTTGATGTTGCAAAAATGATTGCCGTTAAAACCCCTACGATAATGAGCATGATCCATGCCATTGCAGCCGCATAGCCCATGTTGAAGAATTCGAATCCTTGTAAGAATAAATAAAGGGAGTATAAAAGTGTTCCATCCAAAGGTCCCCCGGTACCTTTTGAAATGATAAACGCTGGAACAAATGTCATAAAGGCACCAATCGTCTGCATGACTGCATTAAATAAAATGACAGGGCTTAACATTGGAAGGGTAATTTTGATGAATTTATGCCATCCGTTAGCACCGTCCACACTTGCGGCTTCATAGTAGCTTTTGGGAATCCCTTTTAATCCAGCTAAGAAGATTAACATCGAGGAACCAAACTGCCACACTGACAAAAAGATTAACATCCATAAAGCAGCTGTCGGGTCACCGAACCATCTGACACTAGGGATACCTAGCAGTTCTAATAGAAGATTAATAATCCCTTTGTCTCCAAAGATGTTACGCCACATAATTGCGACAGCGACGCTCCCGCCAATCAGTGAAGGCAGATAAAATAAGGAACGGTATAAGCCAACTGCCCGAGATGCCGTATTTAATATCGCCGCAATTAGAAGTGCAAATGCTAGTCTTAGCGGTACACCAGCGAATACATAAATGAGGGTAACTTTTAATGATTGCCAATACCTTGGATCAGCAGTAAACATTTTTTTATAGTTTTCTAATCCAATCCATTGCGGAGCGGAAAATAGATTATATTTCGTAAATGATAAGTATAATGAAACAAGTATAGGTATTAATGTAAAGGCAAGGAATCCAACCACAAAAGGGCTAATAAATAAATAGCCTTTTATATTTTCTTTAATTGCCCGTTTCCGTGCGCTCACAGGTGCAATATAAATACTTTCTTGTACGTGTTCTTTTACGACGCGTGTAGCCATTTTGCCATCTCCTTTTCTCCGGACCATCACCCTAAGATTGAAAGGGCGATAGCTGATCCGAGAAAGGACCAGCTATCGGATTAAAATTATTTCTTATTTTGAGCCAAAATGCTTTCAGCTTGTTGTCTAAATTGTTTTGCAGCATCTTCTACTTTTAAGTTTCCATAGCTCATTTGCTCATTTAAGCTATCAAAAAGCTCGATAACTTCTCCTGCTCCAACTGGATCTGGACCATTAAATGCTGAACTATGTTTTTCAGCCCATTCAACATAAGTAAATACTTGTTGCTGTGCTGGAGAAAGAAGCGGCTTTAGGGCTTCTTTGACTGCTGCAGATCCTGGAACACCACGATCACCAAGCGCTAACTTGTTGGCTTCAATATCATTAGTTAGGAAGTTAATAAACTTTGCTGCCTCTTCTTTATGCTCAGAGTTATTCGCAATTGACCAGAACATACTTGGTTTTAAGAATAATCCTTTATCACTATCTGGTCCTGGCATGCTGCTGATTTCAAGCGGTCTGTTTGCAACCTGCTGAATACCAACAAACTGGTTAGACCATTGCCAAATACCGATTGCTTTTTGTTTTACAACAGGATCATCTTCGATTCCTTTTACCTGTGCCATATAGTCAGGTGTTGGAACCGCTTTATCCTTTACTAAACCTGAAGTCATTTTGAAGAAATCTACGAATAATTTGTCATCCTTATATCCTAAACCTGTACCATTCTTGTTATAAAGAGACTTTCCTTGTGTTCTTAAATAGTAATTAAAAAATACGTCTGCCTTAACACCAGTATCTACAAATAGGCCCGCAGCCTTTGCTTTTTTAGCAAGTTCTTGATAATCATCCCATGTCCAGTTTTCATCAAGTGATTCAACACCGGCTTTTTTAAGTAAGGCTGGGTCATATTGATAACCAAGTACGTTTACCCCTGCATTAAGTCCGTATAGTTTGTCACCAAGTTTTCCGCCATCAATAATATTTTGATTGGTGTCTTTGGTGTCGATTTGTTTGTCTAAATATGGAGTTAAATCAGCGATTTGATTGTTTTCTGCATACTGTGAGAAATAAGAAAGGTCCATTTGAATAATATCTGGTAATTGGTTGGCAGCTGCTTGTGGAGCTAGCTTTTTCCAATAATCATCCCAGCTGGCATATTCTGCTTCAATCTTCACATTAGGGTTTTGCTTCTCATACATATCAATGATTTTTAATGTGTAATCATGTCTTGGCTGCGATCCCCACCAAGCAATACGAAGTGTAACTTTTTCATCTTTACTTGCAGCTTTTTCTTTCCCATCAGATTCGCTCTTACTTGTGGTACTGCTTCCGCTACATGCTGCTAATGAGAATACTAGAATAAGTGAAAACAGCATAACCATGAACTTTTTCATTAGTTGAATCCCCCTTTTTCCTTTTTGTAAGTGTTTACATTTGTAATTATACCTTCACTATTAGAATTGTCTGAATATAAATAACCGAGTAGTTTGTTTAAAAATCAGACATTCTATTATTAATATTAAAAAAAGACTCCGATATGGGTAATATACATTCCCCAACGGAGTCTTCCTGAGTTACTTATTTATTTTTCTTAAGTATTTCATTTGCCTCTTTTCTAAATTTCTGTGCCCCTTCCCGCGGTGTGATTTTTTTAAAAAGAATTTGCTCAGATATGTCCTGTAACAAATGAACAACCTCAATTCCTCCAAGTGGATCTGCTATTTCAACATTGTTGTTAGTATTTTCAACATTGAATACGTAGTCAAAAGCCTTTTTCTGTTCTGTGGATAGGCCCTTTTTGACTGTCTCCGCCACTTTAGATGAAACTGGAACACCTCTTTCACCTTTAATTAACTTATTAGCTTCAATATCATTAACAAAAAAATTAATAAATCTTGCGGCGGCCTCCTTATGTTTTGAGCTTTTGGTGATTGAAAAAAGCATACTGGCTCTTACAGACAAACTTGTCTGTTGATTTGGCCCTGGCGGGACAAAAATCTCAAGTGACTGTCCTGATTCTTTTGAAAAACTATAATATTGATTGGAATATGCCCATGTCATCGGAGCTTGTTGTCTCACTAATAACTCATCTTCAATCCCTTTAATCTGTTCTGTTACATCAACCCTCGGGAACGCTCCTTCGTCCAATAATCTTAATTGTCTATCAAAATAATCGACAAATAATTGATCATCTTCATATCCTAATGAAGTACCCTCTGGATTATATAAATTCTTTCCATTTGTTCGCAAAAAGTAGGGGAAAAATACCTCAGGCGGTTTCATTCCATTAGTTCCATATATATTTTTTTGTTTGTGAACCTCCATAGCTATTTTTTCAAAGTCTTCCCATGTCCAATTCTGTTTAGGGACCTGATTTGTTGCAGAGGCAACTAAATTCGGGTCCATTATTACAGCAGGGGCATTTAAACCTAATGGGAAACCATAAATTTGGTCCTCCACTTTTCCCCCTAAAAGGATTTTCTCATCAATGTATTTGGTGTTAATGGTTTTATTTTCGATGTAGGGTGTTAAATCTTCAAGTAAATTATTGGCGCTATATGCTTTTAAATAGAGAAGATCCATTTGCATAATGTCTGGTAACTGGTTTGCAGCGGCCATTGGAGCTAACCGCTTCCAATAATCATCCCAATTTGAAAATTCAAATTCAATATGGATGTCTGGGTTCTTTTCTTCAAACAATTTTATAACCTTCAGCGTATAATCATGTCTAGGCTGTTCGCCCCACCAAGCAAACCTCAGGTTGATTTTCTCTTCTTTATTCTTGGAAGAATCCGCACTGCTGCTTTCTGAACATCCAGTGAAGGCCAACATTACTACCAGGGGTAAAATGGAGATTAATAGTTTTTTCATCGTTTTATTCCCCTTTTGTCTCATTTTACATACCTTGGACAGATTCTCGTTTATATTCAGATGGCGTAAATCCCGTTTGCTTTTTGAAAACCTGACTAAAATATTGGGCATTTTCCCCAAACCCAATTTTTTCTGCTAACTCAAAGATTTTTACATCGCTTTCATTTTCAATCATATAAATCGCCTTTTCGATTCGGACCCGAGTCAGATAATTAGAGAATTTCTCGCCCGTTTCTTTTTTAAATAGCTTTCCAAGATAATCAGCATTCATATACAACATCTCATTTGCAACCCACTGCAGGCTGAGCTGAGGATCAGCTATATGGTTTTCTATAATTTCAAGTACTCTGCTGATAATGGCGGAATGTCTATTTTTGGTTTGTTGAAAAAATACATCCGTTATTTCCTCAGCGATATCCTTGAAAAAGGACTTCATACTTTGAATTGTTTCTAATTCTAAAAGAACCTGCAGCTTTGTTAAATATGAGTTCATACTATTGGTATCGCACAAACGAATCATGCTATTAAAAAGTTGAATGACATATGATTTTGTAGCACTTATATCGAATCTCAAATCGGCTAAATAGTCGAAAAAAGTTATAATTTCATCCTCAACTTCTCTCCAACAGCCTGATTTGACTAATCGGCAGAATTTCTGATCATCATAATAAAATTCCTGCTGATCATGATCATTATTTTGATTATCTATGTCTTCTTTGGTAATAATGCTGCCTTCACCTAAATAAAAACGATAATTTAGACAATCCAGTGCTTCCTTGTATAATTTATTCGCAATGCTGATATTCCCGGTTTCACTTACAGCAATGGTGCAATCCAGTTGATAATATTGATAAAAGTTTTTTCTAATCTTTTCAATTTTTTCATGCAGCAGACTATTTTCACCATTATCCTTTACAAGGATTAAAATTAATTCTCCTACTGAGCAACTAAGAATATATGATTTAAAATTTAGTTCAGCTATGTTCTTTATGGCAAACAATTGCTCAACTTGAAATGGGCCCTCAATCTGGAATAAAACTAGGCGAACATTGGATATGTCTAAATCTAACTCAAGAAGTTTTTGATAGGATTTAGAGTCGGTATTTTCATAAATATTTGTAATATATTCCTTCAACCACTGTTCCTTTGCATAAGGAAGAACATTTTTAAGGGTTTCTTGCATATTATTAATAAATTGTTCCCGCTCTTTCTCCTGATTTAACTCTTCACTTATTTCCTTAAGTGCTTCGATAATCGTATTTTCATTACAGGGTTTAAGCAGGTAATGTTTAACCCCATACACCATTGCCTGCTTGGCATAATCAAATTCACTAAACCCCGATAACAATATAAAACGGATCTCTGGATAATGTTCATGTACTTTTGCCACCAATTCAAGCCCATTCATTCCAGGCATTTTAATATCACTAATAACAATATCCGGCTTATTCTGAGTGATTTTTTCAAAGGCTTCAAGTCCATTCTTTGCCGTCCCCATTAAACTTGTCCCGATTGACTCCCATTTAATCACTTTTGACATACCGTCAGTTATGATTCTTTCATCATCAACTAACAATACTTTGTACATGTTCTTCCCCCCTGTCATATGGCAGAACTATGATGATTTTAGCTCCATTATTAGGTTCACTCTCAATTTCAACTCCGTAATCGTTTCCAAATGAAAGTTTAATCCGATCAATAATATTGGCTAATCCAATTCCTTGCCCTCTTGTCTTTACCTCCCCTTTCCTTAATTTTTCTAAAAAGTCTGGCTCCATTCCAGGACCATTATCTTCAACGATTAGCTGGAAATTTTCTTTATTTACTACTGAATAAATTCTTATTTTACATACATCTACCATATTCTCCAGCGCATAATGGATGGCATTTTCCACGAGGGGCTGCAAGGTTAGTTTAGGTATATAGACATCAAACAGGTCAGAATCAACCTGCATGTTAAAGTCCAATCTTTCTTCAAATCTATATTTTTGAATGACTATATAATTCTTAACAATGTTTAACTCATCTTCAATCGGGATGAGTTTCTTCTTTAGGCTGATTGAATTTCGCAGCAGAAAACCAAGCGCTTCAACCATTTTAGATATTTGGTCTTGATCATTCATTTTAGCGAGCCAGTTAATTGACTCCAAGGTGTTGTATAAAAAGTGAGGATTGATCTGTGCTTGTAAGGCTTTAAATTCAGTTTCTTTTATTGTAAGCTGCTTTGAGAGGTTTTCATTTACCAATTCATCAATTTGTTGAGTCATACCTTGAAAGGTTTCATGTAACTTACCTACCTCATCATTTGAGAGGACAGAAGACTTCATGAAACCCTTCTGAGCTTCCTTAAAATCACCATTTTGCACGTATTGCATACCCTCAACTAAGTTCTCTAAAGGAATAGTTATATTTCTGACAAATCTAATGCCAAGGACCGTTACAATAAAAAACATTAAAATAAAAATGATGATAAGTACTGTTTTTATAAAACTAATATTCTTAAAGATTTGATTAAATGGTATAGCATTCACATAGCTCCAATCAAAGTAATGAGAGTTGATGTGAACTAGGAAATAATTTTTACCTCCGATCGTTTTTATTTGATAACCGGGGTTCTCATTTATGGACAGGGCTATTTTTTTCAACGGGCTTGCAGAATTTGTCGGATAAATTAGTTCTTTATCATTGGTGATTAAAAACTCGCCATCAATTTTACTTGATCCCTCAAAGAGGCTGCTGACAAGTTTGTCCATATTCATATTAATAATCAATGTACCTAGCGGTTCAAAACTCAAATTCTTATATTGTCTAATTTCTCGAGCCGTAACAATCGTAAAATCATTTCCATGGGGGTTTACCCAGATGTTTTTTCCATCTGCTAATAATGCTTCTCGTAAAATACTCATTTTTAGATCAGATGGTAATTTAAAAGATCTAGGGCCAGCAACGTACTCTTCCCCGTTCGTGTCGACAAGAATTACGGATTGAATATATTTCTCGTTGTTCACGTAGCTTAATAATTTATCCACCATATTTGAATGAATACGATATTGTTCATACTCTGTCCTCTTTTCACCGTTTGTTGCTAAGTACTGTTGAATTTGAGGATCGGTCAAGATATTGTAAGAAACATCTTCCATTTTTTGAAGTTCATTTTCAATGATATTGGAGGATGTACTTAACACTTGGGAAGATTTACTGTAGATTTGTTCATCATAAATATGAAAAGCATATTGTAATCCAAAGAAGGTAAATAAAAAGGAACTAATCATAATCCATGAAACTAAAATAAACAGTTTATATTTAATTTTTAGATTGGCATATTTTCTTTTCGACAAATCAAAAACTGTCTTCATTAGAGTTTTCTCCAATAGATTATTTTTGAATATTTATAACTTTTAGCAGACTGAAAGCGTCATCATATTCTTTATATTGTAAATCATTCTACAAAATTTTTAAACCTTCGAGATACTTCAAATTTAGATAGTTTCATATGAATTAAATTTGGAATAAAAAATCCATATCGCCTTTGCACTGATATGGATTAAACGTAATTTATTATGTTTTTCAGTTACTTATTTTCCAGCTTCCAAGTTAGTGGATTATGCAATCACTAAACTCACCTAAGCTTTACTTAGAGACACCTTGCCCCGCCCTCTGTATTTTTGAAAATGCAAAGAAAGAAGACCACATAATGATAACTGCCGTCGTACTTCCGCTAAATATTGGGATTAATCCAGGGACCGTTGTCATCAAAAGGTAAATGGCAATCCCCCCCATCGCCATCAAAATGGTAGAAAGTGGATTCATTAACATGATGATAAAAGAACTTTTCAGAACCTGATGTACCTTAACATCGTAGTGCACAAAAGTAGGAAATGCATAAAAAACGGTTAATACAAAGCCAATACAAATAAGGAGAGCAGGATAATACATCAAATTAATTAGTCCACTCGTATTCTTTAGCAAATGAACATCGACATATAAGAAATATCCAAGAACAAGCAGAACTAGACCTAATAGATTACCTTTTATAAAATCCTTTTTGTAAGACTCCCAAAAAGTTTTAAAGACAGGAATATCGAAATCCCCCATTAACATTTTCCTCACGATTACAAACATTGCGATGGTTGCAGGAAAAAAGCCAAAAACAACTAAACCAAGGATAGAAAAGACAATCCATAAGAGATTAATATAGGCAAGCTTCATAATCCAATCACAAAGTTTATAAAATGCGCCGATTGCGCCATTCATCTGCATGACTCCATCCCCCTATTTAACTACTACTTTATTATTGCCTGGTGAATCATTAAATTAGCGTAGGCTGCTTTCATTGGTGCCATTTGCCTGAAACCAATTTTTCCTCCGCCATACACAGGGCCATACGTATGACCGTCATCTTCCCATTCAAGTACCACCAATTCATTAATGGAAAACTGTACAATCCCTTCATATTTTACTAATTTCATATGATAAGGAGGAAGGGCATCCTCTACGGGTGGAAGTGGATCAGCACCAATAGCCGCTAGGTGGAAGCCAAAGCTTTTTCGTAAATTGCATGTTCGGAACGCCCGTTCATCTGCGTACTTATGCCTGAAATAGGACAAGTGCAGTGAATTAATAGCACCTGAATGGTACTCCGGATACTGACCATGCCGAACCCGCAATTGTGGATCAAAGAGGTCCTCTCCATTTCTTCCGGCCGCCGCGAAAAAGAACATACAGAGACCTGGTTCCCGAACAGGATAAAAGTCCCATTCGATCATAATTTGGTCTGGAAAATCGACTGGACACCAATAAACCCAGTGTGCACGGTCCCCATAAATTACTGGATCAAGTTCGTTTTCTAAATGCATGCGGTTATGTTCAAAGCTTATCTTTGCTCTTCCTTCTAATTTCCAATCCTCAATATCTGTGTGCACTGTAAGAGGATTAGCGTAGAGGCATTCTCCTTTTTCAAATTGTTTAAATATCACTAAGCTGTCCCTCCCTTAAAGGTGAATTCGATCATTATTTACCTTACAATATAAATTCCTAATACTTTTCCTACAACCATACTTTTTTGCCATAACTGTTTATAGACTATACAAGTAGCTTTTTAAAACAAAAAAATGATGGCTTTAGTTAACCATCATTTTCTACCCTCGCATTATTTACTTCTTGATTGAGCTTTCGATATTGGCTGGGAGGTACACCAATTTGCTTCTTGAATATACGATTAAAATAGCTATGCCTATAGCCAACACTTTCCGCAATATCATTAATTTTCATATCGGAATGAATTAACAATTCCTTTGCCTTTTCAATTCTTAATTGGGTTAGATAATCAATAAAATTAATACCAATAATCTGCTTAAAGGCTTTACTTAACGAATATGGATTCGTTCCAACCTCGTCAGCACAACTTTCTAATGAAATATCATACATGTAGTTGTCCTGAATTTTAATGACGACCTTCTCAATTACACGCTTCAACTCCATATTCATCCGGCCCTCAATCTTTTGGATATACGGACAGATGACTTCCTCCGTAAACCATTTGATAATTCGGCCTGGTTCACGGATTTGCGAAAGTTCCTCAAACATATTTTTACCTTTAAACAATTCATGCGGATGAATTCCAGAATGTAAGATTTCATGTTGAATACTGCTGTAAAGCTGCATAACACCTTGCTGAATATTAATTTCATTTACTCCATTTTCCGTTAGTTCCTTTAAGAATGGCTGAACTAATTTCTCCACTTCTTCAGCTTGTCCCATTCGAATGGCTTGAATAATCTCTTTTTCAATTGCAAATGGATAGTGGAAGGTAGTATGTCCCGTTTGCTGTATTTCCTGCAGGTCGATAATTTGATTGCTGTTTTCAAAGATACGGAACCGTTTTCCACTTCTGACCTTTTCAAAAATATAAGGAATCTTTTTCATATTTTCAGTGGGTTCACTTATCGTAACCGTTACATTCATCTTAATAATTTCATTAATTGTTTCTGTTACTTTATTAGCAAACTGGTACAATACTTCTCGAGGTGATTGTTCCTGATTATATATTAATAATATGCCCACCGTTAAATCCGAGAATTTTATCACATTAAACTGCTCAAACATTTCTTTTGCTATTTCATCGATTATATTCGCGGCGACAAATGTTACTAATCCTTCATCCTTATTTGAAAAATGAACCATCGAATCGTCCAGACCGGTTAATTGGAGGTCTAGAGCTATAAACCCTTTACCATCCACAGTCCACCCGTAATTTTCCATTCTGTTCTTCAGGTCTTCTTCGGTATGATCGTATAAGTAACCTTGAATCAATTGCAAAATAAAACTACTCTTTAGTTCTGTGACTTGTTCAACAAGACGAGTCTGAAGGGAGTCACTTTTTTGTGTAAGCAATTGCCACTGTTGTTCGATCAAAGTGAATTCGTCTCTGCCTTTCTTTTCCCATAACCCCTTTTGATCATCCTCGTGCCCCAATTTCTCTAGAAGTTTCTTAATAGGTGAATAAAGACGATTGGAGGTAAACCAAGATAGAATAAAAGCTAGAACAAGTGCAGAGATACTTAATAACAATATTAATCGAGAAACAAATACTAATGGAGCGGTGATGGACGACATAGGTGCTGCAGATACATAGGTCCACTCAGAATCCGCTCTTGAAAATTGCCCATATGAAACTGAGTACATGATTTTCTTATATTCCATTTCAAACGAGCCTTTACTCCTATTACTCTGTGTCATTTCCTTAATTAAAGCCTTTTCAAAAGAGGAGTCCTTAGTACTGTTGGCAGAGAGTAAAACTTGTTTTTTTCCATCAAGGATAAATGTTGCTCCGTTATCATAAGGTGTTAATGTTTTTAACAGCTCTAAGGCTTTATTCCGGTCGATGGTAACAATAAGCGATCCGAACGGTTCCTTGCTTGTTGGCGGGAGGTTATGAACAAAAGCTAATGTATTCCCACCTGCAGAAGGGTACTCTTCCCAAAATAATTTCTTTCCGGTATGTAAAGTATTTTGATAAAAAACTTTTGCTTCATCATTTAGTACTTGGTATTCGCTATTAAACAAAATCGGTTTTTCTCTATCGATATATAATTCTGCTTTCTTAATTAAGGAATGGCTTCCTTGTACTAATAGCAAGGTTTTAGTAATATCATACGTTTCAGGAAACTGCTTAACAAAATCAATATTTTTTAAAGATTCCCCAAACCGGGGTTCGAATGCCCAATGGGAGGTGGAGTACTCTAGGTACTTAAACTGATCATCAATATTTTTTGCCCTTTGTTCGATTTGACTATTATGAATCGTCCTTAACTCATTTTCCACTTTTCCAACAGCAAAAAAATAAATACATAGACCAGTTATTAAGCCAGGAATACTGGCAATAAGTAAAATGAGAATGAAACTGTTTCGATGAAAACTTCCTCTCCACTGAAGTGTTTTTAGTTTACCTATTATGCTCTGAAAACCCACTAGTACACCTCCTGGTTGAATCACTGCCATTTCTATTAATCTATTATGACACACGTTTGTCAAAAAATGAAGGCGCTTTAAAAGTGATTGTCGAAATTTTTACACAAATAAAAAAGGAGCAATTACACCATTGGATTCATGCATGGTGCAATTGCTCCTTTTGAAAAGTGCGTATCAGCCTTTTACGGACCCTAACAGCATCCCTTTTGCAAAATGCTTCTGCAGGAAAGGATAAACTATTAAAATAGGTAAAGTCGCTATCACGACTACAGCTAGTTTTAATGATTGATCAGGCGGCTCCACATACGATGATCCCATTGAAGCAGCATCTCCGATCTGTGACTGGGAGAGGAGAATAATTTGCTGCAACAGTACTTGGACTGGCCATTTTGTATTATCACTGATATATAATAATGCACTAAAGAAGTCATTCCAAATAGCCACGGCATAAAACAAAGCAAACGTTGCAAGTACAGGTTTCGACAACGGCAGCATGATTCTCCAGAATATGCCTACCTCTGTGCAGCCATCAATTTTTGCCGCTTCCTCTAATTCAACAGGTATGTTCTGAAAGAATGTTTTAACAATGACCAGGTTGAATGGATTGATCGCAATCGGTAAAATTAATGCCCAATAGGAATCCAATAATCCTAGTGATTTTACGACGATATAAGTAGGAATCATCCCCCCGCTGAACAACATGGAGAAAACAATCAGCTTCATGAACACATTCCGGCCCATTAAGTGCTTTCTTGATAATGGATACGCCATGGAGAAGGTAAAGAACAGACAAACGACTGTCCCTACCAAGGTAACACAGATGGATACGAGTATACTCCTCGTGAATGTTGCGGTAGAAAAAATATACTTATAGGCATCTAAAGAAAATGTCTCTGGCCAGATAAAGAAACTTCTACGAGTAAGTTCAGCCTCTGTAGCAAATGAACCAGCAATAATATATATAAATGGGCAAATCATTACCAGACCAATAATTCCTAATAGTATGAAGTTAAAAACATCAAATACCCGTCCGGCAGGGGTATTGTGCATTTTTGGCATAGCCATAATTCCCACCTCCTAATTAATAACAAACTCTTAAAAAATACCTTCTTGCCCCATTTTTTTGGCAAGCTTGTTCGCACCTAAAACAAGGAGCACCCCAATTACTGATTTAAATAATCCTACCGCTGTACTATAACTATAGGCACCTTGTGTAATCCCTACAAAATACACATACGTATCAAATACATCGGCAACACTGCGGTTCAATGAATTGGACATTAAGTAAATTTGCTGGAATCCTGTATCAAGGAAGTGCCCAAGTCTTAAAATAAGTAGCACAATGATCGTACTTCTTACAGCTGGGAGTGTAACATGCCACAAGCGTCTCATTCGTCCAGCGCCGTCAACAATTGCAGCTTCGTATTGTTCCTTATCAACAGACGCCAAGGCTGCTAAGAAAATAACTGTCCCCCATCCCGTTTCTTTCCACATGATTTGGAATAACATTAACGGTCGGAACCAAGCCGGAGAGGATAAGAAATTAATTTCTTTTCCATAGAAATGGGCAACGATTTCGTTGATTACTCCTCCACTAGTGGTAAAGAAGATATAGGTAATACTTGCAATGATAACCCATGACATAAAATGCGGTACATAGATAAATGTTTGGACCGTTTTTTTGTAAGACTGCACTCTTAATTCATTTAATAATAGCGATAAGATTATTGGTGCAGGGAAGAAAAATACTAAATCAAGCGAAGCCATAATCGCAGTATTTCTTAATAATCTGAAGAAGTCTGGATTCTTAAAGAAATCCATAAAGTTTTCAAATCCCACCCACTTACTTCCAAGTACCCCGAGAAATGGTGAATAATCCTGAAAGGCAATCACGATCCCCCACATTGGAGCATATTTAAAAATAGCAAAATATAGGATGCCTGGAAGTAATAATAGGTAGAGCCATTTATCTCTCTTTAAACGATTGAGCCTGGATATACCGGATTTCACTTCTGCCTTTGATGCCTTTTTTGCAGTAACCGCTTGATTCGAAACAACAGTATCAACACTTTGTGGTTTAAGGCTTTCCATACGATCTCTCCTTTCATACGAGTGGATTAGGTAATCAGGTATCTTCTAAAACAGGCAGTGTAAAAACACCGCCTGTTTTAACTTCAATTATTTCTTATTTTCTTTGTATAATTTATTGATTTCTTTAATATAATCGTCTCCACCGGAAGTACGCCATAATTTGATTGCATCTTTAAATCCATTTTCATCAATTTGGCCAACAATAAATTTAATTCTTGCATCATTGATAATATTATCTAACTGTTGTCCTTTTTGAGCATATACTTCTGAAAGTAACGCATCGGCTGGATTCGGTACGACAATCTTTTCATTATCTTTCAGAATTTGCTGCTCCTTTTCTCTTACAGGTGTTAAGTCTGGTTTAAGGGAACGATCTTCAGGTATACCCATTTGGAATTGATTCAAGTCCGTAAATTCATTGACAAGGGACTTATTCGAGTCAGTAATAAGTGTTTGATATTTACCATCCTTGATTTCATAATGACGGCCTTCTACACCGTTATAGGAAAGAATTTGGGCTTCCTTCTCATTTAATTTATCTAAGAATGTTAACACTTGTTTCAACTCTTTTTCTGTTTTCACACTCGATTTAGGGATTGCTAAAATACCAGAATACCCGGATGTAGGCAATGTATGGAGACCTTCAGGACCTTCCACTGCGCCAAAAATATCAATAGGTTCTGTTAATTCAGGATGTGCCTTTCTCATATCTTCATCCGCACGGTGACCGCGGTCCAATACATCCACGATAACACCCGCTTGACCGTTCATAAGCGGGTCTCCCCATTTTTGCGGATCCATCACGGCAAAGTCTTGATTAATGAGTTTTTCATCATATAATTTTTTGAAGAATTTCAATGCATCCATGTATTCCTTCGTCGTAAAATCAGGCTGCAGTTTACCGTCTTTATCTTCACCCCATTTATTTGGAGCCCCGAACCATACTTGCATGATGTCAAACGGGCCAGTATATTTGGAAATAACCATTCCATAGGTGTCATCTTTGCCATTTCCATCTGGGTCATCATGTGTAAATGCTTTCAAGACATTATAGAATTCATCAATTGTCTTTGGTTCTTCTAAGCCAAGCTTCTTCAACCAGTCTTTTCGGATCGTAACTCCGAGCCTTCCTAACGGACGTGCACGATAAATACCGTAAACTTTTCCATCTATTGAACTATTTTGCAAAGTTATTTCGTTGGCTTTGCTTAAATTTGGATAATCTTTTAAGTACGGGGTTAAATCCCAAAAGGCTCCGTCTCTAACTGCACTTACGAAACTAGGAATCTTGCTTGGAATCATCATAATATCTGGCAGGTTGCCTGATGCCAGCGTAATATTCAATTTATCACTGTACGCACTATCAAGTACCCAGTTCATTGTAATGTTTGTATTTGTAAACTTTTCTAATGCCTTTAAAGCGGGGCTGTTATTAGCTGGTGGTTCTGGTGTATAAGCGGTTGTCATGATTTTGATTTCAGGTCTTCCATCCTTTTTACTTGTACCACTAGAAGTTTCGGAACTGCTGCATGCTGCTAAAGAAGAAAGTAACATGGCTGATAGGACTGGAATGGCTACTGCTTTACTTGTAAACTTTTTACCTTTTTTCATTTAAATACCCCCAAATTTTACTATAATCGCAGTTTCGACATTAAACAGTTATTTCAACTTTCGGCTATTATGCCCTTTTCGATAACTGAGTGATGATCTACCTTAAAATTAAATCGCTTTCATTTTTCTGACAATTACATTTTTTTGTCCTAACAAAAACCTTGATATAATAAGGTTTTTACGCCTTTAAACACTTTATTGTTGGACTAATACTTTCTTGAAATCCACATTTGGCAGGTATTCACCAATTAACTCCAACGAAATAATCGTATTTAGACACCACTGTGAGGTAGTATTAGTCGTAATACTTGGAACCTCGTTCATCGCCCTCCAACTTTGGACCACTTCCTCTTTTATTGGCAGCACCATTTGACTGATTTCTTCATTTAATAATAGATTCCAAGCTTTTCGGGCAAGATTTTTATCTTTTTTCTTGGCCGCGGCATAAGCCACCATTCCAGAAGCTAGCATAGGTAAACTAAATAGCTTATCGTGAAGGATTCCATTACTTCTAGATAATTTTTCCTGATTACTTAGGACATAAAATTCGCCAAATTCGGCTAACATATCGTCCCATTCTTCATCTCCGAGAACCTGTGCAAGTTCCATCCACGCCTGGGGACCCCCGAAAGCAATCACCATGTGATAGCCTCCTTCATTTCCGTCCCCCATATGTAGGAGAGTGCTTGTCTTAGGGTCATATCCAAAGGTTGGTCCTGAGAGCAAGCGGAATGGGAGCTGCTTTAACGTATTGATTCCCGTAATGATTTTTTCTTTGTACACATTGTTTTCTGTTCGTTCCCACTCTGATAACCAATTGGAACAAAAGGCAGCCCAATCCGGACCGACTCGGGCATGTGTTGGGAATTGTTCTGTTGTATAAAACTCTCTCATTGGATCTAGGTTGGCTAATGCTTGGTCAGCATCTTTTACTTCCGTGAGTAAATCTCTTACTCTTTCATCTGTTGTTAAGAAATAATAGTATTTATGTAATCCAGCCATACTAATACGAGCTTCTTTACAGCCGCAGCCCCAATGGACGACGTTATGGCGAGAACCTAATCCAGCATATTCACCAAAGTGGTAACAATCGACTTCACTGGTATGTCTTGTCATCGCCTCTGCCATGATAAACACGTCTTCTCGTCCTGACCGTAAAAAAGAATACCAAAGCCAAATATTCGGCACGAGCTCCGTATTTTGCCAAGCAAAACCACCGATATCATACATCCATTGATGACGGACCGGGTCGTAGGTATGCATGACGTCACCATAATTCCAATAACCATACCATCTTCGCTGTTCAATTTCCTTCTTATAAAAATGGAAGGCTTTATCAAGTTGTTCTTCTAACTGTGCTTTGATAGGGGTGCTTCGATTTTCTAAACTCCATACCCCTGATGCTTTCGTATGGTGATAATATTCTGGTTCACATACTAATAATAGAGGAGCTTGCCATTCTTCTATTTGACTAATTAAGTCTTCGTTTGACGGAGAATCAGAATAAAAATGTAAAAAGACTTCACTGGTATTGGCAATCCCGAACGGAGTAGAACGCATTTCATCAAAACCCTCATAGGCACTGACAACATGTGTCTCGTTATTATAATGCCGCAGGTCCATCGCTCCTGAATCTGGTGACCAAAACCATGCTTTCAGCTTTGCTTCGGACTTACTTAAATCACTAACTTCCAGTGCTGAGGGGAACTTTTGCCAAAAATTCTTTATCCCAACAGAGATCCCATGATCCTCTCCGCCAATATATAATAAACCCTTTGCTCTAGTACCATGTGTGGATTCCACCCAGGCAGAGGATTCTTGTGTCCGTTTGATGATTCGATAGTGGTCAGCTGAATCCTGCAGAATTTTGAAATCATTCCAAATAGCATTTTGTTTGGCATGTTCTAATAATTGAGAGTGTTTTTCTTCTGTTAGGCTGACGATTTCACCCGCTATCTGTTTTTGAAACAAGCCATCCACATTTCTGTGTCTTCTCGTTAGCAGAAGCTGGGCTGCTTCTGAATAAATCCCTTCATCTCCTGAAAAACGAGCATTACGATTCCACGCTTCTCCCGTAAGTGGAACTGATAATTCCAGGCCTACACCTTTAATAAAATCCTTTTCGGGATCGCCATCGTAGAATAGGGTATGAACGGTTCGAACGGATTCAGTGTTTGCATAAAAGTAAAGCCTTAATTCAAACGGAAGCAATGTGCTTGTTCCTGATACTGCCTGATGGTTTCCTTCAATTTTAATAACAGCTCTTAAAGGACCTTTTTGCTCAATTTCCACATTGTTAATAATTCCTTCAAATGGGTCTTCGCGAGTGAGTGTACTCCTATCTTCCTTACTGCGAGTCTCTCTAATCGCATTTAATTGACCGTCAAACGCAATCGTTTTTGTGCCTCTTTTTATAAAATTAATTATCCTCTTCCCCTGTTTGTTAAGGGAGAATAATAGTTTACCAGTGTCGATTTCAATAGTATGATTATTTTCCCTAACCTGCAAGATACTGTCAGATTTTACATGTTCATTAAGCGATACTTCATATATATCTTCATCGCCCTGAAGTACAGCGGCATGACCTGTCCACTTCACACTTCCATCCGGCCAAAAAGCCATTGGCCAAGTTTGTAACGAACTTTTTTTACCGCTGCTGCTCTGGAGACAGATCGTATCTTCCCTTTTTAATGCCCCTCTTTCCCAAGGAATTCCCCAAGAAATCCCTGTAGGATCCTTCGGCCTTTTGTTTAACCAATGTAATTTCATAGTTCCACTCTCCCACTGGCTGGTTTTATATGCTACAAATTCTATTATTTTCAGTCTTTTACTTTCCTTCAACGCTCAATTTTTGCGAGCAATATGATTTGACTTATTATGATCGCCTAAGACATTTTTGCATGATTAACAAAAAAACAGGCAGTTATTTTTTGCCTGTTTAATCATGTTTATTAACTTTTTATCAATTTTCCTTCTACCAGCTCTGGCAGACTATCAAATTCAGGAACTTCTACCAGATAGATATTCCCGTAACCAGTGCGGTCACTTGTAAACAAAATCTTGGTTCCACCTGGAGTATACCGGGGATGGACATGGACTTGCTGAATCTGAAAACTTCCACGATGCTTACATAGAATCCGCGGTCCTTCCATTCCCTCGTTTGTTTTTTTCCATAAGAAGATACAATCCTGATACCTTTCACCATGGTAGGCACTTGATTGTTGACCATCTCCTACAATGAAGCTCGAATCATTGGAATGGATGTGCATATTTTGATAAGGAAATTCAAATTCTTCACAAACTGAATTATCATATTTGGCAAACCCAAGGAATTTTCCGTCTTTACGGTCCAATGATTCGGTGAAACCATGATAGCCAATATGCAGACCGTCCGCATGCCAATACTCATGTCCCGCATATTGGTTTGGTTCTCCCTCTCTTATTTTCCAGACTTCACCGGTATTAATATTCAATACCCAAATACGATGGTCCACTTTTTCCCATGGCCCCTCATGACAGAAGGTGATTAGATGCGGCTGTGTTGGTGAAGCATTGACATGGCCAATCCACCGTTTTTCCTCATGAATTACTTTTGCTTCTCCCGTCTCAAATGTTAGTAAACATATTTGACAGTGCGGTCGTGCTGCTTCAGTTTCTTCAAACCCTACATATCCGCCTGATAAATTACTATTAATGGTTTGGGACAAATCCTCAGACAGACCAAAACACAGGTGTTTTCCATCAGCAGTACAGCTAAGATTGCTAAAGTTATATCCTTCTGGCAAAGTAAAAATCACTTTTTCTTCATATGAATCTAGGTCTATTGCGATAATCGTCTTACCAAAGGTAAAATACGCTTCATTTTTGACAGGGTTGATATAGGTTCCTTGTATTCCCTTCGAAACGTTTTTATCTAGGTCTGTTATTTGTGTTAATTCTCCGTTCTTCAGGTCCAGACTAAATAAGTTTGTGGCGTTTCCACGGTCCGAACAAATTAAAATTTTAGAACCGTTATCATACCAGCCGTCATTGGTAAAATACAGATGATAACTATGAGCCAAGTAATCTGTTAATTGTGTAATGGCCGCTCCCGTAATTGGATCTCGGAATTCCTTCTTTTCAGATGGCCATTTAGTTCCCTTCCCCATGCTCTATACCTCGTTTCTATTAATCTAAATAAAATACATGTTTTAATTCAATTGCTGCCGGACTATTATCGGGGTTGGTTTCCATAATATCTTTCATATAGGCCCACCATTTCTGGCAAACTTCGGTTTGAGCCATTGCATTCCATTTTTCTTCACTTTCGATTTCAACATAGGCAAACAGATTATTCGTTTTTTCATCAAGAAAAATCGAGTAATGATGGGCTCCGTGCTTTTTTAATTCTAGTGCAAGCTCAGGCCATATTTCATCATGGCGTTTCTTGTATTCTTCGTGAAATCCTTCAAACACCTTCATGACTGTTGCTTTTCGAATCATCTAAAACACTCCTTATCATTAATACGAATTACCCTATATTCAAATTTGCCGATTTCAAGTTTTCCCGGGCTTACTTTGCTATTCGTCTGTAAGTCAATTCCTTCAATTGGCAAGGTAACGCTTCCACCATTTCCGTCCATGTTGATCACAAACCAAACAGAATATCCATCACCCTGTCTCGGAGCAACAATGGTTCCTTTTGTTACGTCTGTTCTAAGTGATAAATTGGCTTCTTGTGAATAATGGTCGACGAGTTTCTGTAACATTAGGGCGCCTTCTGTTCCTTGTGGCATCGAACCAAGCATAACAATTTTTCCAGCACCAAGACGATGCTCGGTAATAAAGGATTTTCCTTCAGAAAGCCCCTCTTCAATGATGCCAACTGACTTCTCTTGGTCGAATTCGAATACTGAACTCCACAAACCAAGCGGTGCAGATACATCGAAGGCACGGCCGATGGTTCTGCTGTTATCCATAGGGTAAGTAAATAAAACCTCTACACCAGCGGTATTCTCAAGTTCCCCCAAAGCTTGATCTGTATGGACCGTATGGGACTCAGTCCTTCCTCCTGTTAAAGGGCCTGCAATCCAGACTCCGCCATTTTCAACAAATTGCTTCGCACGAGCTAGAAACTCTGATGACACATAAGGGATAAACGGTGTCAATAATACTTTATATCCCTCAAGGCTTGCCCCTTCAGGAATAAGGTCGCGATGGATCCCCATTGATAATACTTTTTCATAAAAATCTGTTACTAACGTGCGGTGATTTAACCCACGGTGTGATTCCGTTTTCAAAAAAGCCTTTGCCCGGTCAGAATAGGTGATGGCCAATTCTGCTTGACTCGGTCTTGTCGCTAGGATAATAGGTTCGATTTCTTTTCTCATCTTCTCTACTTCCAGCACATTGGCATAGCCAACTGTTGGTTTTCCCCATGCACTGATAACCGAACTATGCGGCTGCTCGCAGCCGGCACGCTGCTGTCTCCACAGCCAATATGAAAATCCTTCCGCTCCTAATGCATAAGCCGCAGCTGCCTCGGCTTTTAAATAGCCATTGGGATGAGGGCTTGCGTAGCTTTCGAGCGATGCAGCATACGATGTGCTGGTTTCCATTACCCAAAAGTCTTTGCCTTTCTTAAAGTTCCGCCACAAATCGCTGTTAATAAGATAGGCAGGGAAATTATCTACCGTTGCATAAGTATCAAAAGAAGCAAAATCAAGATTTTTAAATAATCGCTCATTATCAACACTAAACATAACGGAACTGTTATGGGTAATCGGTGCACCTGAATATTTTCTAATAATCGCTGCTTGCTCATCACAGAACTCAGCAATTTTTTCCATAGAGAATAATTGATACATCGTACTTAATGATGAGTTGTGTAAAAATGGTGCATGGCCTGGCTGCGGTACTTGTTCAAAGCTGTGGTAATATTCACTCCAAATTTGCGTACCCCATGCTTCATTTAGTTGCTCGACCGTCCCATAACGTTCCTCTAACCACTGATGCCATAAGTCTTTACATGCAGCGCACATACATTCACTAACATGACATTTGAATTCATTATCAATCTGCCAGCCAATCACACCCGGCAAACTTCCCACTGCTTTAGCAATATGTTCCGTGATCAGCGCGGCTCTTTCACGGAAATAGGAATGGTTGGTGCAGGCATGCTGTCTTGAGCCATGGCCCATTACTCTTCCATCCCGCTCGACATACATCCTTTCCGGGTGTCCGTCTGTGAACCAGATTGGCGGTGTGGGAGTAGGCGTACACATTACAGTCTCAATCCCATTTTCATAGAGTTTATTAATTACATTTATAAAGAAGGATAAATCATACTGGCCTTCTTTCGGCTCCATGTTGGACCAAGCAAATTCACCCATTCTTACGACATTAATACCTGTTTGTTTCATCATTTTAATGTCTTCATTTATTACGTTTTCATCCCATAGCTCAGGATAATAAGCTGCTCCGTGATATAACTTTTTGCCCAATTGACTTCACCTCAGTATTTGTATTTAGGCTCAATGAATCTATCAATCTATTCTTTTAATAAAATCAGTAATGGGTAATTGTAATTCCTTTATTCCTTCTATGACTAATTTTGCGACCTCACTTGCTCCGTGTTCACAAAAATGAGTGTTATCCTGAATCCCTTCTGGGTAATTAGGATGTACATTAGGCTCAAACCATGTAAATAATTGCTTAGAACCCTCTACGCCTAATGATTCATATAGCTTTCTGGTCTTTGTTAATAAATCAATTAGCTGGACTTCTAACTTTTCAGCCAACTGAATCATCGATTGAGGATAGTCCCCCAGTGAGTGGACTAAGGTATCCGTTTCATCAAAATGTCTGCGATTTACGGATGTAATCAAGATTGGAGTAGCTCCTTTTTCCCTAGCACCTTTAATATATTCTGTCAGGTATGACTGATACGTTGTAAAGGCTTCTGTCCCATATGGTTTTTGGTCATTATGCCCAAATTGAATGAACAAATAATCTCCCGGTTGAATCGATTCCAGGATTTTTTCTAACCGTCCTTCTGCAATAAAGCTGTTTGTACTGGCTCCACCTTTTGCATGATTGTGGACTTTTACCTCATCCGTAAAAAAGGATTGAAAAACCTGCCCCCATCCCGCCATAGGTGCTTCATGCGGCGGGCAGTTGGCTACTGTAGAATCTCCTGCTAAAAAAATTTGGACTGGCCTCTTCGAAACCATCTAGAACTCCTCCTATTACTTTTTCACTTTTGATTTTTGTACAGGTTTTACTTCATAAATATTTGGTACCGGCGGCTTTTCCATATTGTGTCCGAGAAAGAACCCAGGATGCGGCGGCTGATTATAGGCCACATTTTGCCAGGCAATGGCTAATCGATAATTTGGGTCGTGCATGAGTGTGTAAATCCGATGATCTGTTATATCAGTTGTCGTATAGATTCTAAGTGCTGTACTATCATCAGTCCGCCAAATGACTTCCTCGCGCCAATCCCCCAGAATATCGGCCTGTAAACAAGGATTCCCCTTTGTTCCATTATTTGACCTAGTTCCGTCTGCAGTAAGTAAATTCACTAGTCTGCCATTTTCATAGTCCCATTTATCAATTTTTCCTACGCCAATTCCTGTGTCAATATCATAATCATGGTCGAGAAGTTCCCTTAACAAATCTCCATCCCACCAGATCGCAAAATTAAACGACTGAGGGTTCACATCCGATATCTTTTCACCTGAACTGCTATATAGTCCTGCGCCTCCGGTCTTCCAATGGGTGGATGACCACACTTCCGCTCCCTCATAGCGCGGGTCAATATCTGCTGCCATCCCTCTGCCCACATCTTCAACTGATGGAATTCCCCAAAGAATTTCTCCTGTTCTTGCATCATGAATTTCTGTGCCATTGTCTTGTGGAGTCTCATGCACTTGGAAGATTTCTAAACCGGGCCTGCTAGGGATAAAATTCCCGACATGGATGGCATCGCCATGTCCTAAACCAGTGGTATAAAGCCCAGTTCCGTTGTGATCAATGACACAGGAGCCATAGATAATTTCATCTTTCCCATCATCATCTACATCTGCAGCACTTACACTATGGTTTCCTTGACCGGAATATCCCTCATTACCAGGTTCAAGGCTATCAAACTTCCATAATTTTGACAGTTCGCCTTCGCGCCAATTATAAGCAACTAATACCGCTCTGGTGTAATAGCCACGGCACATCACTAGACTTGGTCTTTCGCCGTCAAGATAGGCAATGCATGCGAGAAACCGGTCGACACGGTTCCCTTCATCATCCCCCCAATCGGAACCCTTTCCTCTTGGCGGGTCATAATCTGTTGTTACTAACTCTTTTCCTGTGGTTCCCTCAAATATAGTCAAATACTCTGGGCCTTCAAGAATGAAACCATCTTTATTCCGAAAATCAGCATCAGCTTCTCCAATTACCTTTCCTGTTCCATCTATCGTTCCGTCAGCAGTTTTACAGGCAATTTCCGCCTTCCCATCACCATCGAGGTCATAGACGAGAAATTGCGTATAATGCGCTCCGGCACGGATGTTTTTCCCTAAATCTATTCTCCATAAATGGGAACCATTTAATTTATAAGCATCTAAGTAGACGTTTCCTGTATATCCCTTATGTGCGTTGTCATGAGAGTTCGTTGGGTCCCATTTTAAGATGATTTCATATTCTCCATCTCCATCCACATCTCCCACACTAGCGTCATTCGCTTGATAGGTATAGAAGACACCATCTGGAGAAATTCCGCCTTCTGGTTTATTAAGTGGAAGGGTCAAATAATTGGTTTCCCATACATCGACGGTCTCTGATTGGGGCTGTTCCTCACCATTTATTACGGCACAAACACTATAAAGTGAACTGATTTCCCCATTATGGTCCAAGTAATTTGTACTTGTGGTAATGGGGGAAGGGTTCACTCTCATGCCATCGCGGTAGAGATTAAAAGAAATTTCTTCCGGGTCGGTTCCGAACAAGCGCCACCCCACATAAACACCATTCTTAACTTTGACTGCGATTAACCCCCGATTTAAGCTCTCCATTTGACGTAAAGATACTGATTGTTTATTACGATTATTTGACATCCATTTGATCCTCCTGAATTGTTTAATCGTTGGACACCATAAGGGTAATGGAAATAGGATTAGCCCATCAATTACATTTTTTTGAATAGTAGCGTTTTAAGACCCGTTTTTAAAACTTGGACTTTCTTGTTACTTTGTACATTTTTGTTAAACTTCACAATTAAAAATAAACCCATCATATATCTTGTCTCTGAATAAACAATTCTTCAAGTCTATTAGAAAGTTCATCATCGGATAATGGATTACGATGAGTATTTTCCAAATAAATATATTTTTCTGTTTCCGGCATCAAATATTCCTTATACCATAAGAAGAAATCAGGGCTATCTCCCTGCATTCTGATAAATTTGCGTAAAGCATCGAGTGAATACAGGGTACTTTTTACATTGGTTAACCAATCTGCACGGTAAAAATTTTCCCATTTCCCGTGTTCCGCCCGTTTTAATGCAAGTATGCTATCGTTATAATGGCGTATCGATTGTGACACGCGAACAAATGCAAGCGCGTGTTCTTGCTTTTTAAAATGGAAATATCCATTACATAAGGCTATAAAACCATTACATCCGGAAACGTGTAGTTCAACGTGCAATGTAAACTGGTCGTAGAAACGCTGCTGATCCTCTACACCAAGTTCGGCACTCAAGTTCCGGCATTGCTGTAATAATTTCTCCCAGCCCCTAAGCCCATCTTCGCATTTGTTCTTAAACCAAAGGACCTGCTCCTCAAAGGCAATTTCACCTGTTGCCCAATGAAGTTTGGATAAAGGGATATCAACTTTTCCCTGAAGCCAATGGCCGATAATTTTCCTGGCGGGATGATGATAAAATTCCTCTCCGGCTCTATCATCTTTATTTTCACCATATAGGATGGATTGGTTGAAATAGCTTTGATATAGCTGTTCGATTTGTTTGCTGCCCGTTTGATACAAACGTTTTATAAAACGCTCTAAGTGTTTTTCTTGATTGACAGTTCCTTTGCTCCATAATTCACTTACTAAATCTAAAGGATAGAGATGGGGCCGAATATTTCCGCTGTTCAATAAAAGATACGAATCTGCTCCTGCTTCAAAAGCCTTCTCCATTTCTTCAATAATCATTTCTGGCGGTGATGGGAACATCGTTAAATGATTGGATGCTTGCAAATCATGAAAGGTAATATGATAGTAAATCCCGTGTTCACCATGATCGTCCGCTGTCGGCAAGGAAGGAATCCTAAGGTTTTCATTCCCTTGTCTCCGTGACACCATTTTCCCGTATCCATTATCAGCCCAAATGTAGATGACACCCTCTGGCACTTTGATATGCCCTTCTTTATACAACTCTGCAATTTCACCATATAGGGCCATAGAACAAACCGGCTGTTCGACAGATTGCTGAATCAATTCATATTGCCTTGCTACTACCTTTGAAATCATGTCACCCCGTTTTTCTGGTGTGTCAAATTCCGGGGCATACAGCCAAAAGGGTGCATCTCCTTGTCCGCGGAATGAGAGAACCCAAATGATCTTTTGATGCTTTTGCTTTTCAATGGCTTCCTTCCACAGATTCTCGAATAACTCTGGATTTTCTTGATAGTTTGGCTGTTTCCCAGGATAGGCACGTAAAAACATTTCTGCCCCCAGCGGTTCCGCATGGTGATGGGTCAACCATAGGCCCATCTCTGAAGCCAATTCGGCATGAATCCCATGTCTTGGAAGATCTGTTCCAGGGATCACCATATTGCCGCCACAGCGTAATAGCGCTTCAAATACGGGATACCATACTTCTTTTGTAGGAGGATACTCTTCTTTCCACCCTATTAAACAAACCTCATCATTCACAAACCAGCCACGATATTTAACCTTGGCTTTGTACGAATTAAAATTTTTAAAAGGGATCTTTATTTCCGTCTTTTGTTGAATTGGTAAATCAGCCCAAAACCAAAAAGGATCAATGCCTAAATAATCCTTACTGTAATGAAGAAGTCCATATATAATCCCTAGATCATCGTTTCCAATGATGTGCATGACCGGTTTTCCATTTTGAAAATTGAACCGGAAACAATAACCCTCCGGCCACTCGGGACAATCATCCTCCTTTGAGTCGTATCGAATGATCAGATCAGGGGCCTCATCAAGTGAGGAGGTTAATTTAGGAGGCTTACCAAATACCTTTTTATGATCCCTGACGATCATATCTAGGGCATATTGAACTGGGGTTGTTATGTTTTCTGGCGGAAAAATAACTGTACTTTCAACGATTAGAACATAAGAGTGATTGAACATATTTCTCCCCTAACTTTTAATTATGTAAAAATACCTGTGGAAGGAATGTCCCTCCGCAGGTTCGATCTGTTTACTCTAATCTTTTTTTGTGCGTTTTAATAATAAGGATAGAAAGGCAAGAACTAGGCCTTGACCCCAGCCTTGAACTCTTTTATATGGGACTCCTTTATACCCTTCAGCATCATCCATGACCGCAGTTCCGGCTGAAACATTCATGACGGACCCGTCCTCTTTGACTTGCTTTAGAATTGCATCAATTGATTTTTGAACATATTTGTTATACAGTTTCCCTTTTGTTAGTAACGCTGCTGCAATTCCTGCCGAACCTGACGTTTCTAAATATGATTCAGGATCTGTCACGATCGTATGCCAAAGTCCGGATTCATCCTGTAAGCGAACCAATGCACTTAGCTGATCACGGAGTGACCCTTCTATAATCATAAAGGATGGATGCTGCACCTTCACAAGCTCTAATGCCCTAGCCATGGTGTAGGCAGCCCAGCTGTTTCCACGGGCCCAAAAAATGCCGGACATATGGTTTTGGGCGATATTGTCCCAGCCATGATAGTATAGGTTGGTCAAGTCATCCTGGAGAAACTGCTCATGACCATGATATTGCTTTAAGCCGAAATCAATGTAATCCTTCCGATCGAGCATATGCCCCATTCGTAAGAGAAAATAGCCCGCCATAAACATCGTATCGACCCATGCCTGCTCGGGGAACACGTTTTTGACACCGTTTACAGTATGCTGCAAAACACCATCTGCAAATTTCTCTGCATCATTTAATAAGAAGTCTGCCATTTGAATGGCATATTCTAAATATTTTTCCTCGTCCGTTGCTTTATATAAAGTGATGAGGGTATGACCGATGGAGGAGGCATTTACCGTTAAGTTCGGAAGTCCATCCTCTAATTCCTCATCGACCCAATCCTTTATAAATTCCAAATATCGTTTCTCACCAGTTGCTTCATAGCTTTCCGCAACACCGTAAAAGGCAACCCCGCCCGGCCAGTCCCAGCTGAAATCCATTTTTGAGGTTCTATCGACGACAAGTTCAATAGCTTCTTTTACTTTTTCTTCATCAAATACAAGTTGAGGCATCTTTATCCCACCCAAAATTAATAAAAATAGATAGTTGGCATAACTTTCGAATTCAATAGAGCTTTAGTTGAATGCTTTATCAGCGGTTTCTTGAGACTTATCAGCGGTTTTGAAATTTTATCGGCGCTTTTTCCCGTCTTATCGCAAAAAAACAAAAAACACCGTTTGGCCCCTAATAGCTCACTAGACTAATTGTGAAGAATCACTAGTCTGCTTTAATAATTCTTTAATACTAAATGGGCGATTTTCCTTAGCTGACCGCCATACACCTTCACCAACTGCTATAGAATAAGCCCCCGCTTCGGCACCCGCTAAAATTTGATAAGGACGGCTCGGATCAACCCCCATAAAGAGATCTTCCTGTAGCAATGGGTCTCCCCCGCCATGTCCCCCTTCATTTTGCAATACATGAATGATTTCCTTTGAACCGAATAGCGGATAATATTCAATCGTCTGTTCCGGGAATGGGAAAGGAATTCTGCTTGGTTCATGAAATTCTGTCGTTTCAATTCTCCCTTTTGTCCCATTTATAGCTAGGCGATAACCCTCATATGGAAGGGAAAAATTAACTGAATAGCTTAAAAAAGCACCTTTATCGTACTTAACTGTCACTGCATAAGTATCTTCAATTTCGATTTCATGGTCGAAAATACAAGAATCTGGACGATAATTCGTATAGTTTTGCGCCGACTTTTCAATACCCTCGGATTTGATGTGATCATCCTTTACTGCCAGGTTATTTCGGCGGTTCGACCAGCGCGTATAATATTGGCAATTTTGTCTTTCCTGACAAGTACTGCAGTAACGATGATCAGTTGGACTTGGATTTAATTCTCCGTCTTTACCATAATAATTTAAGGCACCATAGGCAAAGACCTGTTCCGGCTTTTGATCAATCCACCAATTGACCAAATCGAAGTGGTGAGTTGATTTATGAATTGATAAACCGCCTGAACGATTTCGATCGCGATTCCAACGCTTGAAGTAACTGGCCCCGTGGTAGGTGTCGATATACCAGTTCAAATCAACAGATGTAACTCTGCCAATCTTCCCTTCTAAAATCATCTCCTTAATTTTTCGATGGAAAGGATTATAGCGGTAATTGAAGGCCACAATTACTTTTCCATTACTTCTTGCTTCCGCCTCCATTACCCTTTTTGCATCATTGGCAGTAGTAACCATCGGTTTTTCCGTGATAACCGTTAAATCATTCTCTAAACCTTGTAAAATATAATCGATATGGGTATCATCCCGGCTCGTAACCACAACTGTATTCGCATTAGTCTCTTTAATCATTTGATGAAATTGGGTTGGATGATAAGCAGGGATTGAACTTAAAGTCGGAAAGTTTTCCTTTGCAATCTCAATTCTGCGTCCATCCGGATCGAGTAACCCTACAATTTCATTTTGCTGCGAAAATTGTGTTAATACTGGCTGAATAAACATCCCAAGTGCACGATTGCTTAGTCCGCAAACTACGATTCTATTCATTTCGTTCCCTCCATTGCCGCATGCTAAGTTTGTTTTTTCACTTATTTACCTATAAAAAATCCCCATCGTAATTCTGTTTGGAAGCAAAATTAAAATGGGTATTTTGATTTAATGAACTTTATAGATACTTCAATTAAGAGCTTAACCAGCCGCCGTCTACCGGTAAGATGTGACCGTTAACGTAATTGGAGGCGTCAGAAGCTAAGAAAACGACCGCTCCTTTTAAATCTTCTGGAGTCCCCCAACGTCCCTGTGGAATTCTTGAGGTAATAGAGGCATTCCGGCTTTCATCCCCACGAATTGGAGCCGTATTATCCGTCACCATATAGCCAGGTGCTATCGCATTCACATTTACGCCTTTGCCTGCCCACTCATTTGCAAATGATTTTGTCAGACCTGCCACCGCATGTTTGCTTGCTGTATAGGCAGGTACACGTAATCCACCTTGGAAAGATAACATAGAGGCAATATTAATGATTTTCCCTGAGCCTTTTTCAATCATATGTTTGCCCACTTCACGGCATAATTGAAAAACGGCATGTTGATTAACATTAATGACTTCATACCAATCTTCATCTGAGAAATTCTCCTTGTGCACGACGAATGATGCCAGCATTGTTTACTAAAATATCAATTTGTCCGGCAACGGATAAAGCTTCAACAACAAGCTCACTTGGCGCCCCTTGCTTGGACAAATCTATTTTAAGGTCATGAAAAGTTCCGCCGATTGCTTCAATCTGCTCACGAGTTGCTGACATATCGCTCATGCCTGCACCAATGACGGTTGCCCCCGCTTCGGCTAGACCAATTGCCATGCCCTGGCCAAGTCCCCGGCTTGCACCAGTGATAAGGGCCACTTTCCCTTCTAATGAAAATAAAGATTTCATGTTACTTCCTCCTTACAAGTCGTTTTAGGCTTGTTCGTACTTATTTTTTAAGAACACGAGACTTTCATTAATAAAAGGTTCTGTCGTTTCTTCCATTAAAATATTGATATAAGGCTTTTTCTGTTTAACCTGTTTCAAGACCGTATCATAATTTAAAAGTCCCTGGCCAACTGCAAGTGTCTTCAATTGGTTATCCTCTACAACAAAATCCTTAGCATGGAGAATTACAATTCTGTCACCTAACAGTTCGAATGCTTCCCGGATAATTTGGTCCTGTTCTTGATAGGTATCAACCGTTAATAAATTGACAGGATCAAGAATTACTTGAAGATTATTGGAATTGACCATGTCCAAAAGCCGTTTCATCACTTTCGAAGAATAAATCGGATGATTCACACCCGCTTCAATACCTACTATGACTCCAAATTTCTCCGCTTCCCGCACTAGTTCTCGAACACTTTCAACCACTTCCAGAAACGGCTCTTCTTTAAAATTTTCAACTGTATAAACAATTTCGGGATTGACGTTACCCGTTTCGGTCCCGACTATACTGCAGCCAAAATCCCTTGCAAAGCGGATATGCTCTTTAAAACGCTCAATCCCTTTTCTCCGTTCTGCATGGACAGGATGAATCATGTTGAAATAACAGCCTAATACTGCAATTTGAACATTTTTTCGCGCGAACGCTGCGCCAATATGATGAGCCAAACCAGGACTTAATGCCCCTGGTTCGAGCTTCATATAATCAAAGGATTTACCTAAGGCTAATTGAACAGATGTGAGCCCTTTCCCTGCTATCTCTTCTACTAACTCTTCTAGGGGACGATTTTCCACATCATGTGCTCGTATGCCAATGTTCAACTCCATCACCTACATTCTGTTTTTCGAAAATAAAAACATCTTATCTGAGAGAAATACACCTCATTCGGAAGTTAACTTCCTTATCAGAGAGTTAATTTATTCCTAGGAAGCAACTACCTTAAATCTTCCATTTTGACATGATCCATGTCATCATATGTGATGTTTTCACCGCACATCCCCCAAATAAAGGTGTAATTGCTTGTAGCAGTTCCTGTATGAATGGACCAGCTTGGGGAGATGGCTGCTTGTTCGTTTTTCATAACCAAATGTCTTGTTTCATCCGGTTTACCCATGAAGTGGAAGACACGAGTTTCCGGTTCCATATCAAAATATAAATAAACTTCCATACGGCGTTCATGTGTATGACAAGGCATAGTATTCCACACGCTTCCAGGTGATAACATTGTTAATCCCATTTGAAGCTGGCAGGACTCACATACATTCGGATGAATATATTGGTGGATTTTTCGTTCATTTAGGGTTCCAGCGCTGCCTGCTTCAAGCGGTTTAATTTCATTAATATCAATTTTTACTGTAGGATATTTATGGTGTGCAGGAGTGGAATTGATATAAAACTTAGCTGGATTTTTAGAATCATTGGATCTAAATAAAACCTCTTTGGTCCCTTTTCCTACATATAAGCCGTCATAGCGCTGCATATCATATTCTTCACCGTCAAGAATGACTAGGCCGTTTCCGCCAATATTGATAATCCCCATCTCACGGCGCTCTAAGAAATAACTTACTCCTAACTCTTTATCAAGTTTAATGGTCAATTCCTTTTCAGCAGGAGTAACGCCACCGAAAATCATGCGATCCACATGGGTATAAGTTAGATGGACCTGATCCGCTTCGAAGAGTGTTTCTACTAAAAACTCCCTTCTTAGTTCCTCAGTATTATATTTCTTCATATCTTCCGGATGATGTGCATAACGAGTTTCCATTTTCCATTCTCCTTTTCTATGTTTCTATTTTTTTAAATTCCTTAGCGGACAATTTTGCCTGCTTCGTTGTCCAATATTTTCGCTATTTCCTCTACTGTAAAAGCATTGCAATCTCCATGAATCGTATGCTTTAGTACTGATGCCATTGACGCAAAGGAAATGGTCCGAGATAATGACCATTTTTCTAAAATGCCGTGCAACACCCCCGCCGCAAAAGCATCCCCTCCTCCTACTCTATCCACAATATGATCGATCAAATGCTCCGTGGATTGGATCAACTCACCTTTCGTATAGATGTTGCCTTGCAGCTTATTGGTCGAGGCCGAAAGAACCGTCCGAAAAGTGGAACCCATGTATTGGATATTCGGGTACAACTCAGTTATTTTTTCATAGTAGTATTTAAGTTTTTCTTCTTTTAAAAGTGAGTCATTTGCAGGTTCGATACCTAGTAAATGACTAGCATCCAATTCTCCGCAAAAACAGATATCAATATAGCCCAAGAGCGGCTTTATCGCTTCCGAGCACGCTTGCTGGCTCCATAACGATGCCCGATAATTAAAATCAAGACTGGTCATAATTCCTGCTTCTTTTGCCTTCTTAACTGCCAACAACACGAGATCCCTTAAATTCTGTGATAGTGCAAGAGTGATTCCGGTAACGTGAAATAAGTCAATTCCTTGGAATAGTTCATCAAAGTTTAATTCTTCCATCGATAAACTGGAAAAACTGGAATACTTTCGATCATACGTTACTTGTGCACTTCTACCGCCTACTCCGCTCTCCAGATAATAGGTTCCTAACCGCTCTCCGCCTTTTATAAGGAAATGGGTATCAACACCATAAGATTTTAGATGTCTTTCCACAGCAGCGCCCAGTGGGTTATTCGGGATCTTGCTGGCAAATTTAACATCATGACCAAACTGTGAAAGAGACACCGCCACATTGGCCTCTGCCCCGCCATAATGCATCAACAGGTTATCTGCTTGAAAAAGTCTTTCTCCTGATTTGGTAGAGAGACGCAGCATAATCTCTCCAAGCGTCACTATTTTCTTCATGTTAATACCCCTCAAATTTAAATTCTGTAATACAAGTACTCTACTAAAGAAAGAATAGCCATGGATTGTCCATAAGGCATGCCCGTTACAGGGATTTCCTTGTAAAATTCTTGTGTTTCTCCCATTGCTGTTCCTGCCGATACATGCTGCAATTCCCCTTTTTCGTCAATATTCTCAACCACTGCCTGTATCGCTTTTAGTCCCATATTTAAATACTTTTTATCCGTATAACGTTTCCGAACAGCCTTTAAGGTTCCAAAAGCGAAGCCTGCTGTACAAGAAGCCTCAACATAGGAGGTTGGGTCGTTTAGCACCGTTTGCCATAAACCGCTTTCATTTTGGTAAGTTTCAAGTGCCTCAATTTGTCTATTTAGCGTGTCAATGAGTACCTGACGGACTGGATCGTTATCTGGTAAATCTACTAAATCCAAAAACTCTGGAATCGCAATCGTTACCCAGGAATTGCCGCGTCCCCATAATGCTTCCGCAAAGTTGTGATTTCCTTCAAATGTCCAGCCGTGGAACCATAATCCCGTTTTTTTATCGAACAGATATTTAATATGTACCAAGAATTGTTTTTTCGCTTCTTCAATATACTCCGGCTTGTTCAGTAATAAACCGATTTTTGTTAATGGTAAAACACTCATCATTAACGTGTCATCCCATAATTGTTGATAATTCTCAGATCCAAACACGACATGTTGGATTCCGCCATCCTTTGTCCTTGGCATATCATGATACAGCCAATCCCCCCAAGTTTCTAAGTATGGAAGATAAGTAGGATTGTTGGTTTCTTCATACAAATAGGCAAGTGTTAGCATTTGCACCATTGTGTTAACGTTTTTTTCGACCGGCGGTTCTTTAAACTGATCGTCGAACCATTTTACAATTATATTTAATACGTTTTCATTTTTTGTCAGTTTATAATACTTCATCATTCCATACAGGCCAACACCGGCTGTCCATTCCCAATAGTTAAAGCTCTTATTATCAATTTTTCTGCCATCGGCAAGCGGAATGGCATACTTCCCGTCTGGATCATTTAAGTTAACTAGGTTATCAATCAATAATTCAATTTTCTTTTCAATTTCATTTCTGTGCAATTTGATTACCTCCACTAATGTTATTGAAAGAGCGTGTAAATAAATGAAATTTTAGTGTTAAGCATTCACCTTTTATTATATGGAAACCCTTTTTTTAAATAAATTTAAAATTCCGTTTTCTTTTATTAAAAAACAGTGTTTTCTTAAGACTGATTTTCAAGCACATATACGAACTTTGAAATGGGCAGCTTTGTCCTACTAATGCCTTCCGCAACAAGTTTAGCCATTTGTTTAGCCCCTTTTTTGGTAAAATGGGTAAAATCCGTTTCATTGACAGATGCCATAAAAAAAGTAAAAGCTTCCTCATAACCAATGGATTCGAATAACCTTAAACTTTTTTCCATTAAATCAATGAAAACCACGTTTTCTTCTTTGGCTATTTCTTTCATTGCTTGGCAGTATTCTGGGAAATCATTAATAAACTGGTCATTTTCACAATGCAGCCTGGCAACAGGTGTAATGAGTACCGGTTCTGCCTGACATTTCCTGGCACCGTCCACATACATTTTTAAATAGTCTTTATAGGTAGTAGAAGGATCCGTATAACGTTCACGTTTATTTGCAGTGGCGTCATTATGCCCCATTTGGATCAACAAATAGTCGCCTTCCTTCATTTCCTCTGCAATTTTATGTAATCGCCCTTCCTCAACAAAGGTTTTAGAGCTTCTCCCGCCGATGGCATGATTGATTACCTGAACATCATTTGTTAGATAGTTTTGGAGAAATTCTCCCCAGCCGCCCTGATCTTTTTCGCTTAGACCATAGGATTGGACAGTCGAGTCCGCTGCTAGAAAAATGCTAATTTTATTTATAGTCAAGTATAATCCCCCTTTCAATTCCACCAGCTTAAATATCGGTCTTTTAACAAATACCATAACCAGAACTTGCTTACCATTAGACATTTTTGCACCTGCAAATTACCTTGTTGTACTTTTTTGCCTTGTTAGTACCTTTTTGAAACAGCAGAAAATCGGTCCTTTTGTACTGTGAAAATAGGTACAGATCGTCATTTAGGGCTTAGAGCGCACTGTATTTTCACCAAAAATAACGGAATTTTAAATTAAGTATTCAAAATAATTAAAATATAATGAAGATGATTTTTCTCAACCTAGAATCCACTTACGTTTGATATTTAAAGAGGGAGAGGTGATTCATTCACCTTATTGTAAGCGTAATCATACCTGCCAACTTTTCGAAAAGAAATTTTTAGGAGGATAAAAATTTGAAAAAACGCTCTATCACTAAAAAGCTATTATCTACCACAATCGCATTACCCCTGCTATTAACAAGTGTTTCAACCGCCACTGCCAGCGGGGTCCAAAACAACCAACCTTCAACCAAGTTCCAGGGAAAAGGAGTACAGTTAGAATACCTTGATCGTGGTTTAGTAGCCGCCTCTACATCTGAAGGGGTTTTTTTAAGCTGGCGCCTGCTGGCAAATGAAGTAAAAGGATCTTCTAAAACAGGATTAACTGGTGTGGATTTTAATGTCTATCGCGACGGGAAAAAGATCGCAACGGTAACGGACAGTACCAACTTCTTAGATAAAGGCGGAAGTACTACATCTAAATACTATGTAAGTTCCGTTTTAGACGGTAAAGAATTAGACCAGAGTGCTTCCGTCACAGCATGGGGGCAAGCCTACTATGATTTGGCTCTAAAAAAACCAGCAGACGGAGTAACCCCAGCTGGTGAAACCTACACTTATTCGGCTAATGATATGAGCGTTGGAGATGTTGACGGCGACGGGAAATACGAATTTTTCGTCAAATGGTATCCTTCTAATGCCAAGGATGTATCACAAGTAGGCTACACCGGCAATACGTATATTGATTGCTATAAGCTTGACGGCACTCTCCTCTATCGAATTGATTTAGGAGTAAATATTCGTTCCGGCGCCCATTATACCCAGTTCCTTGTATATGATTTTGATGGGGACGGAAAATCGGAAATCATGTTCAAAACTGCGCCAGGAACAAAGGTGATTAAATACGACCAAGCAGGAAACATCACCTCTGAAAAATATATCACCATGCAGCAAAAAGACATTGAGGCTGGATACAGCAATACTGATGATTATCGAATGAGCAAAGAAGATTATTATAATCATGTGGTTAAAATGTTTATGAACTGGGAGAAGCAAGAAGAGGTAATGAATGGGCATTGGCCAAAAACACTGGAAGAGTGTTTCGGAATCGAAAAGAAATATAGCTATCCACTTTCGAAAGAAGATGCCAAAAGCTTAGCAGATTATTTTATGGATGTATATGCCCCCAGCCGAAGCAGCAATAACAAGCTAAGAAACTTTGAAGGTTTTATTGTTGACGGCCCTGAGTATTTGTCTGTCTTTAATGGTGAAACAGGTGACGAAATGGATACCATTGACTATAAACCTGGACGTTATGACGATGGCTTGATGTGGGGAGACTACGCGATGGCAAGGATTGAGCCGGGAAACCGTGTCGACCGGTTCCTTGCAAGTGTAGCTTACCTGGATGGTGAAAAGCCTTATGCTGTTTTTGGCCGCGGTTATTACACAAGAACCAATCTGGTTACATACAGCTGGGATGGAAAAAAACTGAAGGAAAACTGGGCGGTTGACAGCGGATGGACACCAATGACTAATCCATTTAATGATGGTCCTCATGGCAGAAACGGTACAGACCCTGTATATGGTTCGATTACTACCCAAGGAGCCCATTCACTAAGTGCTGCAGATGTTGACGGGGATGGAAAGCAAGAAATTGTTTATGGTGGAGCAACCATCGACGATGATGGATCCTTAATGTATAGCTCCAAAGACACTATGCCTCCTCAAAGTGCAGCACCTGGAACTACCGCTCGACTTGGTCATGGAGATGCCCTTCATGTGACAGATATCGATCCAAACCGCCCTGGCATGGAGATTTTTATGGTCCACGAAGGTGCTGCCTGGGCTCCATATGGCTATTCACTGCGTGATGCAAAAACAGGGAAAACTATTTATGGCGGCTATACCGGTAAAGATACTGGACGAGGTATGGTTGGAGACGTTGATCCATCACATCCTGGTTTAGAAACATGGGCTGTTGGTTTATGGACTGCGGATGGACAAAAAATTAGTAATACTGCACCAGGAACTAATATGAATATTAAGTGGGCTGCAGATATGACTACACAGATTGTAGACGGGGCACGTGATGTCACTCCTACTATTAAAGATTGGAAGAAAGGTACTGTGCTCACTGCTGAGGGTACAAGAACTAATAATGATACAAAGGGAAATCCCGGGTTAGTAGCTGATATATTCGGTGACTGGCGTGAGGAACTCCTTGTCCGTACTGCCGATAGTTCTGCCATCCGGGTTTACCTCAGCACGGAAGTGACAAATCATAAATTGTATACATTAATGCATGATCCTCAATATCGCGCGGAAGTAGCTAGGCAGAACACAGCCTATAATCAGCCTTCTTACCCAAGCTTTTATTTTGGAAGTGATACCAACTGGGCTAACGTTCCAATCAATGTATACTGGACACCTGGTGTGTTGTCGGTTTTAGAAAATAAGATCAAGGAATACGAAGCAAATGGGGAGTTATCTGGACCTATTATTCCACTGTTAGAAAATTCCCTGAAACAGGCGCAATTCCACTTAGAAAAAGGTTCGGTTGATACTGCACTGACTTTTGTAGAAAAATTCGCTTCTGAATTAACCAAGAAAACGAATCAGGCCTATTTATCATCCAATGCCAAATTAAACCTAAGCCATGATGCACATGAAATGATAGATATGTTAGAAAAAGCAGAGAATAAATAAGACAATTTGCAGATAGAGTGTCTCAACTTGCGGTTAAGCTACTCCTACTTGCGGATAGAGTATTTCAATTTGCGGATAGTCTACTCCCACTTGCAGATAGAGGTTTCAATTTGCGTAAAGCAATTCATTAACTGAAAAAGAAACTTAAACTTGTAAAAGGTGTCAAACAACTGATGATTATAAGTTGTTTGACACCTTTTTTTATGAGATTAGAGAGTATATAAGTTTTTGACTTTGAGAATTGTCTAGCTCCTGCGCCTAGCCCCTCGATGGTCTACAGCCAATCCGTCCAAAAGGTTAAAAAGNNGCTTGTCGGGGCTGACCAAGGCGCTTCCGCTTTTCTTATTGTGATAATCCTTGTCGTTCCAACTCCAGAAGTCGAGTCTTCATCTCTAAACCCCCCCGATAACCAGTCAACGCTCCGTTCTTTCCTACTACACGATGGCAAGGAACCGTTATTAAAATGGGGTTAACGCCAATTGCTGTACCAACAGCCCGAACGGCAGCGGGTTTGTTTATGGTATTGGCTATTTCGGAATAAGATCTAGTTTCTCCGTAGGGGATCTCACTCAAAGCGGTCCACACCGATAGTTGAAAGTCTGTTCCATTGTAATCAAACGGAATGGTAAAGCATTTCCGTTTGCCATCTAGGTATTCAACAAGTTCATTCTCATATTGCTTGAGTTCTTCCCGACTTTCAACAATAGGACTTCCGGGAAAGCGTTTCGCTGCCCATTCAGCTAATTCCTCAAATGGCATACCCTGTGAACCTACAAAGCAAAGTCCCTTTGAGGTAGCCGCAATGTACATCTTCCAATCTTTATAGTTTAATATTGACCAATAGATAGTCGGCTTAGTCTGAGATTTCACTTTCCCATTCCTCCGTGTTACATTTTGACTGACGGTATTGTGCAGGTGTTTCTCCCGTCTTCTTTTTAAAAAGTGTAATAAAATAAGGTGTATTAGGGATACCTGCCATTCTAGATATTTCAGTAACTGCTCTGTCAGACTTCATTAAAAGGTCTTTAGCCTTTATGATCCTGACTTCTTGAATATATTCAACAGGTGTCATCCCTTTTACTTTTTTAAAGGTTCTCTGCAAATGATAGGGACTTCCATGACTGATGTCCGCAAGCGTTTCAAGCGTCAATTTGCTATTATAATTTTCATTGATAAAATTAGTAATCATATTGATCCATTGTTGGTCAGGCAAGTTTTTTTCATTGGGCTTACAGCGTTTACACGGACGGAAGTTGGCTGCAAAGGCTTCTTCTGCACTTTGAAAGATTCTAACATTATCTTTTTTGGGAACTCGTGACTTGCAGGAAGGTTTACAAAATATCCCTGTGGTTTTTACCGCGTAAAAAAATAAACCATTATACGAAGCGTCGTTTTCGATAATTGCCTGCCATTTTTCAGCTGTTATCATTCCGTTATCAAAACCTTTTTGTCCACTCATTGTTCCACCTCTAACCGTATTATAACGCACCCCAAATAAAAATAGCCTGTTTTGCAAATAGAAAAGCAAGATTACGAAATCATTTTTTGTGATAATAATAGTAAAAGAATGCGGGTGATTATTTTGACAAACGTAAGAGAAAATCATTGGTTTGACGGTAATGATAAGCTTTATATTCATTTACCGCTAGACTTTAATATGGCTGCAAATCTTGGCTATTTAGGACGGAATAAGAATGAATGCATGTTTGACATTGAAAATAATGTGATTACAAGAGTAGTTCATTCAGGGGTAGCCAACAGACTTGTTGAAATGTACCTAAATGATAATAACCAAATGATTGTTCAGTTTATAGATTCTACACCAGATGAAAAAGAATTGAAAAAAGTTTTTAGTTTCATTTGGGAATGGTTTGACTTAGACCGGGACTTATCTCCATTTTACAGAATGGCCAAAGAAGACCCGCTGCTTGAAAAACCAGCCCAGGAATTCCGCGGATTAAGGGTGATTGGTGTGACCGACTTGTTCGAGGCCCTTTGTTGGGGCGTTTTAGGGCAGCAAATTAATTTAGCGTTTGCCTACACTCTAAAAAAACAGTTTGTTGAAAGATTTGGGGAGTCTATAGAATTCAATGGTAAGAAATATTGGACCTTCCCTACCTATAAACAAATTGCTAAATTAACACCGGAGGACTTAGCGGATATTAAAATGACTGTGAGAAAGAGTGAATATATTATTGGCATTGCTAAGTTAATGGACAGTGGTGAACTTTCTAAAGAAAAACTATTAGCAATGGATTTTAAAGACGCTGAAAAAAGTTTGATTAAGATACGCGGGATTGGTCCATGGACAGCCAATTACGTATTAATGCGCTGCTTACGATTTCCGACAGCTTTTCCGATAGATGATGTCGGTTTGCATAATGCCATTAAGTTCTTGAGGGGTTCGGAGAAAAAGCCTTCGAAGGAAGAACTCATGGAACTTTCATTAAACTGGTCCGGCTGGCAGGCATATGCTACGTTTTACTTATGGCGGGTTCTCTACTAGTTACATTATTATTGTATCCTCAGGCTGGACTAGGTTGATTAATGTTTGATTTATGAACATACAAGTATATGAAGGTCTTGAAAACAATTTCTATTCTTGAAGGTTTATAATGAAGGCTGTTACCCTTCAAGGCACTAAAAATATACAAGTTTTATTTGAAGCTTTCTGAAGAATTGTCCTCAAATAAACTTCCTTTTGAAAATTTAAAACAGGTTCACTAATTTCCGATTGGGATACAGTATCCATATTCTGCGAGTGAGCATTATTAATGGCCTTTAAAAGGACCAATCTGCCCCTGCCCGCTCCAACCATACGGGTGATCTCGTAAAGTTAAACTATCTGGAATCTGGACTGGATTATTTTTAAAATCAATCGTTGTATCATTACTTCCCCGCGGCCACTTAATTACTTCTGCATCGGTAAATTCCTCAATTAATTCTTTGATACTTTTCATTTTTGTATGAGTAAATAAGATGCTGTATTATTCACCATTGCAAGGACATGAAAGGATTTTGCTGCCTCGACCTTTAAATTTGTCGTTCCCTTTCCCCCCCAGTTTTATTAGAGCCATTGTTATGTTCCCTATTGAGAAGGATCCATCAAATAGCCCCATAATATCGTTAAAAAAACTTCATTGCCGAATGTTTCTTCAAAAAACAGCTTTTTCCCCAGTTTTATTTCAGATTCGTTCCCTGCTTCTTCTTTTGAGAAAGCTGATTTGATTTGACGGGATGTTAAGGCAAAAGATAAAAATTATTAACATTTTGTGAAAACGGTTCCTAAAGATGTAACATTTAGTATAATAGCTTTGTAGAAATTTTTTTTATTTTACATTATTTTTTGATGAAATATTTTTTAATGTTCAAAATGAAATTCATTTAAAAAAAAAACAAACTTAAGGAAGGTGTAAGAGTGACTAAGTCATCCTATTATTTAGGCGTTGATATTGGAACAACTAGTACGAAAGCCGTGCTTTTTAAGAAAGATGGGTCTGTAATCAGTATGCATCATGTTGAGTATCCGCTTTATAGTCCTGCTCCCTCAATTGCGGAGCAGAATCCAGATGAAATATTTCAAGCAGTAGTAGAAGCAATAAAATTTTCTGTGTACAAAGGGGGTATTAAATCAGATGACCTTAAACTTGTATCGTTCAGTTCTGCCATGCATAGCGTGATTGCTGTCGATGCAAACGGAAAACCACTTACCCGCTGTATAACTTGGGCAGATAGCCGGGCAACAAGGTGGGCAGAGAAAATAAAAAATGAAATGAATGGGCTTGATATTTACTCTAGGACAGGCACTCCTATTCATCCAATGTCACCGTTAACCAAAATTGCATGGTTAAGGACTGAGCATCAGGATCTATTTTCTAGAACCAGTAAATTTATTGGTATAAAGGAATATGTCTTTTATAAATTCTTTGACAGATATATTGTCGACCACTCCATTGCCTCAGCTATGGGTATGTTTAATTTAGAAAATCTCTCATGGGATAAAGAAGCTTTAAAGGTTGCCGGGATTTCAAGTAATCAATTATCGGAACCAGTGCCGACCACATTCTATTTAACGGGGCTAAAAGACGAATATGCCTGTGAAATGGATATTTCAAAAGAAACTCCGTTTGTTGTAGGAGCAAGTGATGGTGTGTTGTCTAATCTAGGGGTTAATGCGATAGACCCAGGTGTTGTTGCTGTCACAATTGGGACAAGTGGTGCAATCAGAACGGTTACAAATAAACCAGTTACAGATCCGAAAGGAAGGATTTTCTGTTATGCATTGACTGAAAAACACTGGGTCATTGGCGGGCCTGTAAATAATGGCGGAATGACATTTAGGTGGGTTAGAGATGAACTCGCTTCTGCTGAAGTAGAAACCGCAAAGCGCCTCGGAATCGACCCTTATGAAGTGTTAACAAAAATTGCTTCCCGTGTTTCACCGGGTGCGGATGGCCTTATCTTCCATCCATATCTTGCGGGTGAGCGGGCACCGATTTGGAACTCCAATGCAAGAGGCTCATTTTTCGGTCTTGGACTCCACCATAAACGAGAGCATATGGTAAGAGCCGTGTTAGAAGGAGTTATATTAAATCTTTATACCGTCCTACTCGCTCTTCAAGAAATGATTGGCGTACCAAACAAAATTCAGGCTACAGGTGGATTTGCAAGATCAGAGTTATGGCGACAAATGATGGCCGATATTTTTAACCAAAAGGTAGTAGTTCCCGAAAGCTTTGAAAGTTCTTGCTTAGGGGCTGTTGTTCTAGGAATGTATGCTCTTGGGGAAATTGAGGACTTCTCTATCATGTCAGATTTGGTTGGATCTACTTATGAACATGAACCATCAGAAGAAAATATTGAAATTTATCAGGACCTTATAAAAATTTATATTCGAGTTTCTAGACTTTTAGAAAATGAGTATGACGAAATAGCTGATTTTCAGAAAAAATGGATTAAATAGAGAGGATGAATATGGTATGGAGAAAAACCGCATTTCTACAATAAAGCCTTATACACGGGCAATTTTAAAAGCACATTTATGTTCCTGTGGGGTAGATTACAATAAAATGGACAGACCTGTGATTGCCATAGCCAACTCTTGGAATGAAATTGTACCTGGTCATGTTCATTTAAGGGAGCTCGCAGATCGTGTTAAAAAAGGTGTAATCGAAGCTGGAGGGCTCCCACTTGAATTTAATACAATAGCCGTTTGTGATGGAATTGCTCAAGGCCATGATGGTATGAAATATTCCCTTCCAAGCAGGGAGGTTATCGCAGACAGTGTAGAGACGATGGTGAATGCTCACGGTATCTTTGACGGAATGGTTGTACTGAGTTCTTGTGACAAAATTGTTCCTGGAATGCTAATGGCTGCAGCTCGACTAAACCTACCAAGTCTTGTCGTTCTTGGTGGTGTAATGCCAAATCATATTAAACCGAAAGAATCTAAAGTGGCACGTCAGAAATTCCTTGCAGGAGAATTAGATGAAAAAGGGTTAGTAGAAGTTACGAAAAAGTATTATCCAAGTGCCGGAGCATGTCCTTTCTTAGGTACCGCTAACACCATGCAAGGTCTATCTGAAGCTTTAGGGATGGCAATGCCTAAATCATCCTGGATGCAAGCTCTTTCAGATGAGCAGTTAGATGCCGCTGAAGATGCTGGACGGCAAGCAGTTGAATTAGTCAAAAAAGGAATTAGACCAATTGATATCTTAACGGGTGATGCCTTCAAGAATGCTATTTCCGTACTTCTAGCCATGGGTGGTTCCTTAAATGCCTGTCTGCACCTCCCAGCAATTGCCCAAGAAGCAGGAGTGGAACTACCTTTTGATTTATTTGATGAAATCAGCCGGAAAGTACCTTTTATTGCTGGGGTTACACCAAACAATAATGAATTTACTACCAACGATCTACAAAGAGCAGGTGGAATTCCGGCACTAATGAACGAACTGTCACCATATTTAAATTTGGATGCATTGACTGTTACCGGGAAGACAGTTCGTGAAAACATTAAGGGTTCCAAAGTATTAGATCGTGAAATCATATATACATTAGATAAGCCGATTGACCAGGAAGGCGGAATTGCTGTTTTAAAAGGAAATCTTGCTTCACAAGGTGCACTTGTTAAACAATCGGCAATTCCTGAAGAGCTCAGAAAGTTTTCTGGTCCTGCAAAAGTCTTCGACTCTGAAGAAGAATTCCTTGAGGTATTTGATTCGGGAGGCATTAATGAAGGCGATGCAGTCGTTATCCGTTATGAAGGACCAAAAGGCGGTCCTGGTATGAGAGAGCTGCACCGTTGTACGGAAGTATTAGGTAAGTTTAAGAAAATCGCTCTAATTACTGACGGAAGATTTTCAGGAGCGTCTGCAGGTCTTTCCATTGGGTATGTCAGCCCGGAAGCTGCGGAAGCAGGTAATATTGCCCTTGTTCGTGACGGGGACATTATTGAAATAGATATTGCGAATCGAATGCTGTCAGTAAATGTAAGGGATCAAGAACTTGCTATGAGAAAAGAGCATCTCGAAATACTTAAACATGAAGCTAGTAAATTCTTAAGATTATATTCAGCTAGTTCAGCTTCTGCAGCTATGGGTGCAGTCAGAATTATAGATTAATAGAGGTGAATAAGATGTTAAAAAAATATGATATTTTAAATAAAATTCAAAAAGGAAAAGTTGTCGCTGTTGTCAGAGGTAGAAATGCAAATGATGCATATGAAATTTCAAAGGCTTGCATTAAAGGAGGGATTAAAAATATAGAAGTAACTTTTACTACTCCAGGTGCCCTGGAAGTCATTAAAATGCTTTCCGATGAAACAATAAAATCGAATGCAGTCATTGGAGCAGGAACGGTCTTAGATCCAGAAACTGCTCGAATCGCTATGTTGAATGGTGCTGAGTATATCGTAAGTCCTCATTTTTCACAAGAGATTAGTAAAATTTGTAATCTTTATTCCATCCCTTACATGCCAGGATGTTTAACGGCGACCGAGATGGTTGAGGCATTAAAAACAGGCGTTGACGTGGTAAAGGTCTTCCCCGGCGGTCTCGCAGGTACATCCTATATCGAGACTATCAAAGGACCTCTGCCTAATATTAACCTAATGCCGTCAGGCGGAGTCAACTTAGATAATGTAAGGGAATGGCTCCAAAAAGGCAGCTTTGCCGTGGGGATTGGCAGCGTTCTGACAAAAGATATTGAACCTGATAACTATGAAGAAGTTCAGAAACTAGCAAAACTATTCATTGAAAAAGTCCAAAATTTGTAAGAGAAGTAGTTTATGTGTCATCACCGCCTTTCACTAGGCGGTTCCTCTTAGTTTTTTGTATGACATAAATTGTTAAATTTTTTTTAAAAAAACTAATTGATTAAAGAAATATTTTTCCGTATAATCGGGATAGAAAATGTAAGTGCTTTCATATTAGGTTATTTAAATTTTTACACAGGGGGATTTATATGTTATTACTTATTGTTCTAGCCGCTGTAGTCGTTTTATTGCTGTTGATTACTTGGGCAAAGCTGAACCCGTTCGTAGCTCTAATCATTACAGCAATTGGCGTTGGACTTGCAACAGGTATGCCGCTCGTTGCTCCAGATCCAGAACACCCAGGTATTATTGATTCAATTAAGACAGGTATGGGAAATACATTAGGATTCCTTGCCATTGTTCTTGGATTAGGTACAATGCTTGGAAAAATGATGGCAGAGTCAGGCGGAGCAGAGAGAATTGCTCAAACACTAATTAACCGCTTTGGAAAAAAGAGTTCACTGGGCAATGATGTTCGTTGGATTTATTGTAGGTATCTCAGTATTCTTCCAAGTAGGATTCGTTCTTTTATTACCACTAGCATTCACAATTGCTCGTCAAACAGGTGTCTCACTTGTTAAAATCGGTGTTCCGCTTGTAGCAGGACTATCTGTTGTTCATGGATTGGTTCCTCCCCACCCTGCAGCAATGGCAGCGGTAGGAATCTTTAAAGCAGATGTAGGTAAAACTATTTTTTATTCCATAATTGTAGGTCTTCCAACAGCAATCTTAGCTGGTCCAGTTTTTAGTAGTTTCATAGGAAAGCGTATTCACAAGGGTGTTCCAAAAGAATTAGCAGAGCAAATGGTCGCTCCTAAAGAATTACATGAACTGCCAGGCTTCTTTAATACAGTTTTTACTATCTTAGTTCCAGTTCTCCTTATGCTTGCTTCTTCTGTATCAGAATTAGTATTAGAAAAGAAAAAGGCAGTTTTGGATACAATTTCTTTCACTTTGTTGGGGATGCTGTTACTGCATTATTAATTGCAACGGTTTACTCATTCTTTAGCCTTGGATTCTTCCGTGGCATGAACCGTGAAAAAATCTTAAAATTCACTAATGAATGTTTAGCTCCAACAGCTTCTATCATCTTAGTTATCGGCGGCGGAGGCGCATTCAATAAAGTGTTACTGGATTCAGGTATTGGTACTTACATTGCTGAATTAGCACAAGCTTCTCATGTATCACCTATTCTTCTAGGATGGGGAATTGCTGCAATGATTCGTATTTGTACAGGTTCCGCAACTGTTTCTATGATGACAGCAGCAGGTATTGTTGCTCCAATCGCAGCTTTAGTCCCTGGCACAAACGTTGAACTTCTTGTATTGGCAACTGGTGCTGGCTCATTAATAGCTTCACATGTAAATGATGCAGGTTTCTGGATGTTTAAAGAATACTTCGGACTATCTGTGAAAGAAACATTAATGACATGGACTGCTTTAGAAACAATTATTGCGGTAGCTGGTTTAGTATTCATTGAGATTTTAAATATCTTTGTATAAAAAGTAAACTAGTCCTTTGTATGAGAACTGTACCACATATTATGGTGAGTTTATAAAAAGGCCTATGATGTTAACAGATTAACAGATAACCTCGGTATTCACCGGGGTTTTTATTTTATTTAGCGAATCTAGGGTGTTTAGAATTATAGATATTTCAGCAGACCACGCAACTGCTTGATCTTGGGCGAATCATGCGAAAAAATGCAGTTGTTCCATTTTGAAAGTCATTGTTCTGTATTCCAGCCTGGCCCACCAAACGTGCATGTCCCAAATGGGCTTTTACCCGACACACGGATAAGTGGTGACAATTGTTCCGACATAAAGTTTTCGTTATATACAAAAAAACCTTGGTAACACAACGGTTACCAAGGCTTTGTATGAATGACCTGTGAGGGGTTCGAACCCCCGACCTCAACCCTGTCAAGGTTGCGCTCTCCCAGCTGAGCTAACAGATCTCTTATTAAGCTACAAATCTAATTATAGTGAAAAAGCTCAGAATGTCAATACCATTTTAATCAACTTTTCGAAAAAATACTTTTTTAGAACAAACGTTCCCATTTAACTTGAATAAAGAACTAATGTTCGGTTATAATAAAACTATAAACGAAAAAGGAGTGTTTACCATGGATGGACTTTTAATTCGTTCAATCGAAGAACACCTGCCAATTGAAATGATTTATCTTGCTGAGAACAAAGAGCTTTCCCAAAGAAAGCTAATCGTGAAAGAAATAAACGATGACTACATTCGGGCCTATTGTCTGCTTCGGAAACAAGTGCGCACGTTTAAACGCGAAAACATTTTATCAATTATGCCGGAAACTCGTTCACCTAGAACGTACCTCCATTAAACATACCCCACCTCCCACAACCATTCCCTTCCCTATTAACAACTTCTTTCTAGTTATGATAAAATGCACTTGTATCAAACGAACTACGGGGGGATTTCCATGCAGTATCCAAAAGGCACAATCAAAGAATATACCTTTCATAGCTCAGAACTACAAGAAACCACGCAGCTTCTTATCTATCTGCCAGCAAACTTTTCACCACTTTTCAAATACTCACTGTTAATTGCTCAGGACGGCAGAGATTATTTTCAGCTTGGACGGATTGGGCGATTAGCAGATGAGTTACTTTTTAAACAAGAAATTGAAAATTTAATTATTGTTGGGGTACCCTATAAGAATGTACAAGACCGACGGCGGAAATACCATCCCGATGGTGATCAAAACCACCAGTATATTCGTTTTCTAGCACACGAATTAGTTCCCTTTCTAGATAAGGAATTTCCAACCTATCAGATGGGTTCCACCAGGGCATTAATTGGTGACTCTCTTGGAGCCACTGTTTCTTTAATGACGGCAGTCCACTATCCGCATTCCTTTGGAAAAGTATTGCTTCAATCACCATATGTCGATGAGCACGTCCTCAATTTAGTAGAAAATTTTAAAGAAGGGCAGCTTTTAGAAATTTATCATGTGATTGGAACTCAAGAAACAGAGGTCCCAACTACGGACGGGAAAGTAAAAGACTTTTTAGGTCCAAACAGAGTACTTGCCAATAAAATACAAGCAAAACCAATTACATACTTTTTTGAAGAATTTAATGGTACCCATACATGGACCTATTGGCAGCCTGATTTAAAGCGGGCGCTTAAAATGTTTTTTTAGAACTTCTATAGAAATTTTAATTTATTTAATGTATTTAGAAAATTTGCTATAATGATTGAAAGCGATTTTATCAATGTTTTTGTAAAATAATCTCAATATTGGAGGTAACCGCATGAAATTTGGTGTTGTCATTTTCCCATCGAAAAAGCTTCAAGATGTAGTGAATTCTTATCGTAAACGTTACGATCCGCATTATGCTCTTATTCCTCCGCACTTGACATTAAAAAGTGCTTTTGAAGCAACAGAAGAAAATGCCAAGATTTTTGCTGATAAACTACGTAAAATTGCTGAAAAGACGGGCCCCTTTTCATTAAAAACGGCGAAAATCAGTTCCTTCAAGCCAGTAAATAATGTAATCTATTTTAAGGTGGAACCAACGAACGAGCTTTCCACCCTACATTCAGAAATCAATCGAGAATTGATTGATGGAAATACAGAATATGCCTTTGTCCCTCATATTACGATTGGCCAAAAGCTGTCAAACGATGAACACTCTGATGTTTATGGTTCACTCCGGATGACAAAGATTGATCATGAAGAAACGATTGACCGCTTTCATCTGCTTTATCAATTAGAAAATGGTTCTTGGACCGTATATGAAACATTTCGGCTTGAAAAGGAATAGTAAGACGTGAAAATCAAAGTGGTTGAAAACCAAAAAGAACTTGAAGATGCCTTTTCTATTAGAAAAATTGTTTTCGTTAAGGAGCAAAATGTTCCGATCGAAGAGGAAATAGACCAATACGAGGATGAAGCAACTCATTTTGTTATGTATGGAGATACAGCCACCCCCCTTGCTGCCGGTAGATTCCGTGTTGTTGATGGTTATGGTAAAGTCGAACGAATTTGTGTGTTAAAAGAAGCCCGTAAGACCGGAGCAGGAAGATTAATGATGAATGCCATCGAAACCTTCGCTCGGAAACAAGGCTTACACAAACTAAAACTAAATGCCCAAACCCATGCGATTCCCTTCTATGCAGGACTTGGCTATGAGATAGTATCGGGAGAATTTTTGGATGCAGGTATTCCTCATAAAACGATGGTAAAACAAATTCCTACAGAAGCACTTGCCGACTAACTGGCAGGTGCTTCTTTTAGCTGGATAATTAATCAAACACTTTCCGAAGCTGGCTGGTTTTGTTAAGATAGAACATGTGTTATTTTCGTGAAATAGAGGTTTTAAATATATGAAAACAGCTATCTACCAACAACAGCTAATTACACTATCACAATTGGCTCGAGATCAGTACCAAAAAATTTACTTAGCGGGGAAAAATGGAGAACTTGACTGCCCCACCTGTCAGGAAAAGGTAAAATTGTTTCTTGGAATCCAAATGGAGCCGCATTTTTTTCATGTCCATACACCCGAAAAAAAATGCCTTGATCCTGATCCCATTATAGAATCGGATGATACTCCACTTTATATCGAGCGGAATGGTTTTAAAATCCCCCAAGGACGGACCATTACCGTGACAAATGCAAACCTAGAACTATTTCAGCATGCTAAACCGATTGAATACTCCCTTCCTTATACACCAACTAATAAAAATGTTGGACAGGAACTGCCAACCTATTTAAGACTGCTTGCTGAAAAAGGAGTAGTTCTTGATAAAAGCCAAGTGGATGCCGTTATGGAAACAGATGGCTCATTATTAGTCCTAGCAGGAGCAGGGAGCGGAAAAACACGTGTTTTAACGGCGAGGACTGCTTACATGCTCGAGGTAAAACAGGCCGATCCTGGCTCTATTATGCTTGTAACCTTCACCTCCAAAGCGGCTGCAGAAATGAAAAATCGTTTGCTTTCCTATCCAAATATGCAGCGGGGAAAGATCAATCAACTTGTTACCGGTACCTTTCACAGTATCTTCTATCGAATCTTAATGTTCCATGATGCCGCCCATTGGTCCTCAAATAAATTACTCAAGAAGGATTGGCAGCGCGATAAAATCCTTAAAGAGGCTGGGAAAGACCTCCAATTGTCTGAAAAGGAATTTGCTTATGATTTAGCACTGCAGCAAATTGGTTTTTGGAAAAATTCTCTTCTCATGCCGCATGAAGTCAAACCCACATCTGATTGGGAAGAGAGCGCGGTTTTTTTATATAAAAAGTATGAAGAATATAAACAAAAAGAAGGATTATTTGATTTTGACGATATGTTAATTGGCTGTTATCAGTTATTTATTTCGTCTCCTCCCCTTCTAGAGTATTACCAGGATAAGTTCCAATACTTTCTAATTGATGAATTTCAAGACATAAACAGGGTTCAATATGAGCTGATTAAACTGTTATCTGGCAAACATAAAAATGTCTGTGCGGTTGGTGATGATGACCAGGCCATCTACTCATTCAGGGGCAGTGACCCAAGTTATCTTTTAGATTTTGAAAAAGACTTTCCTATGGCAAAATTAGTAACTCTTGAGCAGAATTATCGTTCTTCACATGAAATTGTCGCTGCTGCTAATCAAATGATTGCTCTTAACAAAAAACGAAGATTAAAACGCATGGAAGCACAGTACGCTTCGGGAATCCTTCCTCAATTGTTTTTTCCATATGATGAAGAAGAAGAGGCTACAATGATTGTTACCGATATACAGGAGAAAATTTCACAAGGTGCAAAACCCGGAGATTTTGCCATCCTTTATCGGACAAATGTCAGCTCGCGGGCAGTCTTTGAAAGATTAGCCGCCTCGAACCTCCCTTTTAAAATTGATCTAGATGCCGAAGCATTTTACGAACGCTTTATCGTTAGAAGCGCTCTTGCCTTTCTAAGGGTAAGTTTAAATGAAGACGACCCGAATGCCATGAGCGATTTATTGCCCTTATTATTTTTAAAACAATCGGTCCTTAAAGACCTAAAAGCCGAAAGCATTCTGAAGGATTGCAGCCTTCTGGAGGCCCTTTCTCACCTAAAAACTGCTCACGCTTTTCAAGAGAAAAAATTAAAAAAGGCGGTTACCCTTATCCGCGGGCTTAAACATTTATCTCCGTCTGTTGCGATTGAACAAATCGAAAAAGAAATTGGATTCCTTGATTTTCTAAAGAAACGCGGGAATGAATCGAGTAAGCTTGAAAAAGGCTCTGATGACTTAAAAGATCTTAAAGTTGCAGCAAAAAGCTTTACAACGATAGAGGCTTTGTTGGAACACGCACTCCATATGTCGGCCATGAATAAGGAAATTAAGAATATGAGCAGACATTTCACTGACGCGATCACGCTTAGTACCATCCACCGGGCTAAAGGGCTGGAATATAAAACGGTTTATATGATTAGTGCTGTAGACGGCAGCTTACCGCACGATTTTGCCCTTGAATCTTACCGAGCCGGCGATAATGATCCACTTGAAGAAGAAAGAAGATTATTTTATGTAGCGATGACTAGAGCAAAGGAGGAGCTGTTAATCTCCATTCCAAGTAACAGGCGAGGAAAGAAAGCTAACCGTTCCAGATTTTTAGCTCCCATCAATAAAAAGAGGAAGACCAATTTGTAAAAACAATTGGTCATTCCTCTTTTTATTTTTTATTCATCATTTGAGCAATCGTATTAAAATCAAGCTGCTTTCCATCGTTAATAATCGATTTCACAATTTGATCTTCCATGTCTTTACTTACCGGTTTGTTGGCAATTTGTGAAACTCTTCGGATGACATTACGAACTGTTTTTTCATCTTTAAAGTTAGCATTTTGTAGGGAGTTAGCTAAATCAAAAATATCTTTCATATTAACGCCTGTTTTCTTTTCTATGTTCTTAAAGAACCCATTATCCATGGTAAAATTTCACGCTCCTTCATAGACTACTTTATTCTATGAAGTTGGGAAAAAAAGGTGAATGTCATGAAATTAACTACAAAGATAAGGGTTATATATTCGGACTGTCTTCAGTGGATCCATGCTGGTATTGTCCGAATGGGCGTTGTGTTCGGACAATACAAAGCATTTTGACAGCGAGTCCAGTCCGAAGGCGCTTTGCCTTCGAACACTCAACAGCTTTTTTAAGCGAGTTCTGTCCAAAGCCGCCTTGCCTTCGGACACTCAATAGCTTTTTCCAGCAGTTTCTGTCCGAAGTCGCCTTGGTTTCGGACAATCAATAGCATTTTTCAACGAGGCCTGTCCGAAGATGTCTTGCCTTCGGACAATCAAT